>JAFMVD010000003.1 GCA_025499625.1 Carboxylicivirga fragile
ATGTAACTCCCATTGAATATGAATTAAATTATTACCAAGTTTTAATTGCGGCTTAAGGTCTTAAAAAAACGTCCGGTTTTTATTTGTAATTCCACTATTATGACTTGCCTTTTCTAGGGCGATTTCAATACTTATATTTTGAGGTTTATAAAGGCCAAATCCATTCTTTTCTGTGAATTCTTCACGTTTATTAAATCCATCCTGTAAGCCTTTTAGAACAACCTTCTCCTTAGATCCAATAGCCGACTTTGATGCATATTCATTTACAACTGATTCTATCCAAGTAGCACTTACTGGACTATTCTTTTTAAGCCAAAGCAAAAGATCGAGACCAGCCAAGCGTTGCTCCTCATTTTTAGCCAGAATAAGACGACCAGCACTTTCCCTAACGGTATTTTCTCCCTGCTTAATTATTAACTCGATAACCGACCTGCGAAAGTCTGCAGCTTTTCTTGTCAGTAATCCCTCAAACACTTCCAACTCATTATCCTTTAATCTTGCATCCGTTAGTGCACGAATGGCTGCACTTTTAACTGTTTCGGAACGATCCTTAAGGATGGAAAAAGCAAAATCTCTTTTACGTTTGTTTAAAGGTGGTTTGTACTCATCCGACTTATAGCTATAGCCAGTATATCCAGGTAATATTTTTCCTGTTACTCTTTCACGATGATTTACTGATAAACTTTCGAAGTGAGGTAATACCTTATCAATATCGACATCTTTTTTCAGATTTAACAGGTTAATCATCAAGTCTAGAACTTGTTCCTTACTGTATCGGAAAGTTAACCAAGAAAATACTTTTGGCTGTGAAACACTCACCTTCTTAGGTAGTTTCTCCAATTGAGCTTCCAGTATATCAAACAAACGTTTCTTATCTTTATTAGATAACATATCGATAAAAACCTGCACATTAACCAAACTAACAGCCTGACAAACTATTAAAGGATCATCATAATCAAGATATAAAGAACCATATTTAATAGATGTTGAAGAAATACCAATCTGCTTTATAAAGTATAAGGCCAATAATATCTTTTCTTTATTCCCTTTTAGAACTTCATCTAAAAGGGGAGGGCAATCTTTAATGTCATAAACCCCCTGAGCCCATAACGCCATATATACTTTGGCATTATCTTCACTTTTTATCGCCTCTTTTATTTTAGATGGATCAGATAGATATAAATCCGCATACTCAAGAAATCGTCTCACTGTTGTTTCTTTTTCCACTTCCCAACCAAACCCGGCCCATGTGTCTATGGCTCTTATAACAGAAGAAAAACGAGACAACTTATGCTCGATTATTACCTTAATCATGTGCTTCATTGCACCCAATGAAGTTTCATCTAGACATTCTAATATTGTCTGACGTAACCCTTCTTGACGTTGAGCACTTAATAATAGCTTTTCTACTGCCTCCCAACACTCTGTATTTTTAGAAAGTAACATGGCTTTGATTATCGCTCGACTCGGCTTAGCAAGCTCATGCCTTCCATAAGTTGCATCTAAAAATAGCTGAGTAAGCAATTGATCACCCTTATCTATCGCAGAAGCAAAAACAAATGAAAGGCTATTTGTTGGCAAATTATTACTATAAACAGCATATTCTTCCAGAGTTAGTTCATGATCACATTCATGAATAAGTTGAATTATAAAATTAAGCTGACGGGTAAAATAAATGGCTTCCAATCCTGAGCCCCTAAAAGACCTTCGGGCATAACCTTGCTGATACATTAATGTTGGGATCATCTCCCAGGCCTTTTTCACATAAACGGCCATCCTTTCACCAAATAAGAATTCAAGAAGAGGATAGCGCTTATTATTCCAGAAATCCTGAGCGTTAGATATGCTTTTCAGTGCATTAAAACGCCTGGAGTTTTGCTCTATTTCTCTGTTCCAATAATAATCGGAATCATTATCGGATAATTCCGCAATCTTATTTAACAAAACCAAGCCAATGTATGCATTATCTTTCGATAACTTTTTGTTTTTGCCCAGTACGAACCCTACCAATCCACCAATTCGGTTATATTCTTTTCTTAGTCTGGCTGTCAATTCTTTAATATGATCTGTTTTTTCTTTGGATTTAAGATAATCTTTAGGATTGTTCATATGATAAGGTTTTCTACCAGATACTTCCGGCTAAAAAGGTTAATCTTATAAAGGTTATTGAATCATTTTCTTTTAAGGTAATAGCTTGATTTACATCTTCAAATTGCTTCTCATTAATAAATAAGGCAATCAAACCATCTTCAAAGGCCATCAACACTGTTGTTTTTGCCTTTTCCTCGTCTGCCATAGTAGAATTATACCGCTCGTCAAACTTAATTTGACCTGTTTCAGCTTGATGATTGACCGTATCTTCATTCAAATAAACCAGAAGGTTACGTTCTTCTTTACGCATATTAAAGGTATTTACTTGTTGAGATACTACTTGCTGTAAGAGCTCCCTAATACATGTCTTTGAGGAAATATCAATTTCAAGACCTACTTTGTTGATGTAGGCTCTCTTTTTTCCTAGTGATTTAAGGGTGAATGAGAGTTTCATAATATTTATTTATTCTCAAATTTACTTTTAATATTATAATCAGCTTTTAAATGTGTTAATATCTACCAAGCTATAAACCAATAAACAACCACATTCATTTCATCATGAAAACTAATGCCTTTTGAATAGCCATGTTTCCATTTCTCTGGTAACCATGGTGCATCATACAGGTGAATATCGAAATCGGGTTTACCTGCCTTTGAATCAAGAAGTATATGCTTAAATCCCTTAACATCCACATGTTCCATATCGTAGTAACCTTTAATATCGATTAAAGGAACCGGAATTGCATTTTGAGGTTTATTGACTTCTACATATTCGTATACCAATGGATTTATCTGACTGGCATGAGGTTCAGTTAGTGTCTTATAATCTTCAGTATACGGAAAAATATAAATTAAAGATGTATCGGAAGCTCGCCAGGTCTGAAAGGAAGCATAAGCTTTCTTAATTGACTTATAATTAGAGTCTTTGTATCGAGTAAAAAACATGGCTTCACTTGGACAAAAGAAGTCATCTGATCCTCTTGATTTATTCGTTGGCCTTTGTTGAAAATGAAACCGAGTATTAAAGTCTGAAACATACTTTGGATAATGATCTATGCTTTCTTCACCAAATAGCTCAGTAGTGATTTTAAGGCCTTTACCCAAGCCCTTGTCAATACTTTCAGAACATGAACAAAAACTAGATAGAACAATAAACAGGCCGATCAACTTCAATATACTTTTAAACATATGCTTCATCAATTTAATTTGAATTGAAATGATAGGGTGTTATTTCAATCTGCCTTAAAACATCATACCCCACATCCACATTCAACCGTGCTTTCTCATCTACCACACTCACAAAACCCATCTTGCAACTATGATCCTCACCCTCATTCAAAAAATATTTAAACTCTGTGTTTCTGTTTTCACCGGGGTATAATAACATAGCCTTTTTAGCATTCCAAAAACGGTTGTAGGCATACATCTGGCGTAAATCGCCAACGGAGGCTGAGGATAAACCAGGTTGTTTCCATTTGGTGTCGATAATAAAGGTCTCATTGGTTTCCTTATGCTGAATGACAATATCCGGCTGTAGATAATTGTAGTTCCAGAAGGGTTTGGTCTCCTGACCTGTTACGACAAAAGGAGAAGCTTTAAGCGTTTTCTTAAGTATGACCAGCACATACTCTTCCCATAGCTGATTCATATCGAATAAGAGGGATAACATGCGTTCCTGACCACTGCTAATATCTGGTGAATAGTTCAAAATGATTAGTCTCGCAATTTCCAATGGATATGAATAAGGTGCTGTTTTTCGATTCAATTTAATGCGCTCCAATAGCTCAGATGTCACCTGCTTTGAGCTTACCTCTGGAAACTCCAGCTGAACACGCTTGCATTTATCGTACAGACTAGTGCCTTTGGTGAAATGCCCGACTATTTCAAGGGCAGTATTTAGGACCTGATGCAATAAATGATCCTGGTCATAGACCTGGTGAGAAGTATAAAAACGTTCCTGATGCACCAGATTATGACGTATCTGTCCGGCAAACTCCAACTTACCTTTTAAGGCTTTTACCTGACCGGTATGTTTGCGATATTGCTTGACCAAACCACGCCGAATTAGGCCATCTACCTCGTTCAGAAATAATTCAAAGTAGACTTCCAATAAATTGAGATGCTGCCGCTTGACATTAGCTCCTCCTGCACTTTCCGGTTTTAGACGACCGCAGGCCTTCAGCATATGTATCAATACTTTTTGCCATTGCCCCTTATCACCATGTTTATCAGCTTTGGGCAAAATTTCAATGCACAAGCCATCCACCTGAATAACACCCACATATTGCTTAAACTTCAATCCACCATAAATGGGATCGAAATACTGAAAATCGTGCAACTCATTCAACTTCAATAAGGCATCCAGATGCTTTTGCTTGAAACCTTTGTTGCCAATTAATAAGCGCTCGTGCTCAAAAACTTGTATGGTACTATAGCCGATCACGGTTATTGCTTTTTAGCCAATAATGAGTCAATGGCTTCTTTTAATGGGAAATCATCACCTATTGGTTTCAACTCCCAACGGTCATTTTTATAATGATCTGTATCACCGTAGCCTTCGAGATTAGCAAAGACGATATCTCCATTTTTCTTTTCAACAAAACCTTTGCCCAATACTAAGCCAATCTTACCATAATCACCATAGAAGTATTCTTGTAAGAGAGGAATAATTTTATCCTTAAAAACCAGCTTCAAATCTTCCATGGTTGCAGCTTGCATAAAGTAACTATGGCCAATGGTATGATCCCGATCAACAAGCACCTCAATGCGTTTATTTATGGTATGTAGAAGGGCTACTAAATCAATCTCTTCAATCTCACCTTCAGAAGCTCCATAGTCTTTAATCAGTTCTGGTTGAGGCATCATTTCTTCAAAAGAAAAACGACGACGCAAAGCAGTATCCAATGCTTCAACACTGCGATCAGCCGTATTCATGGTGCCGATAATATGAAGATTTGGTGGGACTTTAAATTCAGTTTTTGAATAAGGTAAAACAACAGACAACTCATTGTCTTCGCCTTCTCGCTTATCCTCTTCAATAAGAGTAATTAGCTCACCAAATATTTGAGAAACGTTACCTCGGTTTATTTCATCAATAAAAATGGCATAAGCCTGATCCGGATCTTTTCTTGCTCTGTTAGCAATTTTCTTAAATAAACCATCCTGAATTTCATAAACCAAGCCGTCCTCTTCTTCAGACATAACTGGCTTTATACCTTCAATAAAATCCTCGTATGAGAATGACTGATGAAAAGTGATAAACTCATATCGCTTTATTTCAAGCTCAGAATCTTTGCTAAAGTTTTTAATCTCATTATTTAAGGCTAATAACTCCGGAGATTGTTGTTCAACTTCATCTAAAATTATTTCCCAAAACTTATCATCAGTCTTATTGAATATTAATGGATTCGCCTTCTTTTTAACTTTAACAGCATCACAGTTTTCAATTGTATGAGCTTGCAACTGCCCCCAAATGGTAGGCGTTACAGTTGTAGAGTTTGATAATGAAGCTTTAATCTGAAGAAATTCATGATTAAAAATATCCGCGACTTTTGCCTTGCCAATATCCATTAACACCAAAGCAATCACCTCCCACCATGACCTTTCCTGAATAAATGTCTTTAAGAATTCTTCCCTCGTAACAGTTGACTTCTTCGATGTAAAGAGATTGAAATACTTATTGCTTAAGGTATAGGTTTTTCCGGTTCCTGGAGGGCCATATAGTATTGTATTCAAAGGTAATTTCATAAACTGTTGGCCATTAGAATTAAATATCCCCATCACTCTTTGAAAATAAAATTCATAATCAGGATGTTCTGATTTATAATGGGTAACATCAGTGAGGGTTTTAAGTGGCAAGTCGAAATCTGTTTTCCAACTTCCTTTTAGTTTCCATTCAACATCCCTGCAATGATAATAATAGGAGCGGTCTGAATCGTAATAGTAATCCGATTTAACTTCTCCATAACCAATCAATTCCTTTCTACCGCGTTTTACAAAAATAATATCTCCAATGGCTACTTTATCACGAAACTCTATATTGGCCAATGCATTAATATTCTTGTCTTTTTGAGTTCCCTCAATTTCTTGAAGAACCTTGGCTAATTCCTTTTGAGATCCATATCGGTGTAGGTCTGTCAGATCATCCCAACCTAGAGCCATAACTCCTTTTTCATAAAACTCTTCCCAATGTTTAGCTTTTGCACCTGGGGCATACATCCAATAATTAATACCGTTTGAATTATTCATTCCGGTTAAAGTTTCAGGTTCATTAACAATGCTTTCTTTTAGAGTATCTCTTTCCAAGGAAGCCTCAGCTGAAATAAGGTAAAAGGGTTCATCTGTTTTACCCTTTATTTGCTCCAATACATTCTTGTATTCCGAAAAGGACTTGAAAGCGGTATCAACACCATACTTATTTTTGATATATGGTATTGAGGGGCCATTAAGTGGAATGTACTTATGAGGATCAATGTAAAAAAACAGCTCTGTTAGTTTTACCTGGCCGATTCCTTTAATGGTTAAGATATCTTCGAATTGCTCATCAGTTACAGAATCGTTGAGTATCGAAAAAAACATATTCCACAAGCGGTCTATTTCATTGGAATTCCTGTCTTTTTTGAAAGGGAACAAATGTACCTTTCGTGCATCAGCACTTGGCAGACCAGAATCATCATCGGGTATAGGCAAATCCAATTCTTTAGCAATTGCTGCAAATAACTGTATTCTCTTCTCCGGACCGAACTTGTTTAAATAGCAGAAAAAGGTAAAGGGATCAATCTCATCCAATTCAATTTTCTGGCCATTACTATCCTGATCAACAAAACCATCGATACCAATTGATTTTAATAGTTTGATTAAACCACGTTGGTTATCTTTCTGGCCTTGCAAATATTCCACAAAGCCTTTGTATGTCGGAATCCAGGAGAATTTAGTCATATAATTATATTATAGATTAGGCATTCAGTAAATTAAAATATTACAAAAATTTAAAACAATAAGATAGTCTCATAAAATTACCCTTTCGCCACTATATCCAATCCATTATCTTTTAATTTATATTTATCTCTTCATACCTATAAACAGGGATATTTAATAATCCAACTTCATATAATACCCTCTATTCCAAAAGAGCATTTTGTTCGCCAGAGTTACTTCGTGTGAAGAATTATTATAATCATATTTAAAAGTTGGAACTGAATGCTTTAGATCTCCGCTTGATAAATTATAGATATGAAATTCATTTTTATTATGATTGATGGTCAAGAATTCTTCTTGAAAGGAATTAATACTTAACAATCCTAAATCGCCAACATATAAAGATTTAATTAAAACCCCGTCTAATGAATATGATTTAAGTGAGCCATCAATATATGCGAAAAACTTATCATTATTATTATAATCAAAATCGTATAAACATATCCCATTGTAGCCCCAAATATCATGCACCTGACCATCCGTAATTTTTACCATTTTAATTCCTCCACCTTCTTTAGTTGGCGAATAATCGGTAAAAATTACAAATTCACCGTTAGTTGATATTTTTAATGGTGATTTAAACCCTTTAGGACTAATTGTTTTTATTGAAGTAATCAATTGTTGATTAATCATATCATAGACATGTATATCATGCATAACTATTAGTGCAATTCCGTTATCAGATATCCGCCATGAATTCAACCCCCATCCATAATCACTAAGATTTAGATCTTTTAAGTTGACTTCAGAAACAAACGTTTTATCAGGTGAGGAATACAATTTTAAATTGTCATCGTCTTTTATTAAGTAATATTTAGCATTACTTGAACAAACACCTCCCTTAGAGTCAAGAACATCTTTAAACTCATAATCATCATTTAGTTTCCCTAATCGAAGATATGAACCGGAATGAATAATCCCTTCTGAACTACAAGTAACATTCTCAATACTATATCCCGTTGCACCAGCATATTTATATGCAGAAGAACCATTTACATTAAAACTTGAAAACAAATTGTTTTTAACGTTTATGAGAGAAGGAGAATTGGATTTAGAAACAGCATGTAAATAATACCAAGCTCCAGTAGCAAATTTCGCATCGCTATGAATAAAACTGGTTTCATTAGCACCAACCTCACCAATTAATTTACCCTCGTATGAATCATATAATCGCTCATAAATAAGGTATTTATCAATGGCATTAAAATATTCACTTTTATCCCATGTGATAAGATTCCCCTCAATATGAGGTAATACTGTTACCTCCTGATTTTTCCCCCTTGCATAATATTTGCTTATAAGTTTGCTCGTTGAAGTATGAGTTGTTAGTTTATATGATCTAGAATAACCAACAAAACTACTGTCAGGAAGCTGAGTAATATCCGGATTATTAATTATTGCCACTTGATCGCCATAACCATTTGATATAACATAGGATTTGAAATCAGGCCCCTTGAAACGTTCCCATTTTAGATGCTGTATCCCATTCGCTACTTCATTACTTATAATTTTTGGAGCATAGTTATGCTCTAAAAACAACTTAAATTCTTTTGATAATTGATAGTATTCCAAATCAAGTTTATCGGCTACACTGCCACTGTTTGTTTTTACATCAAACTCAATTTTCAATGTCGACTTTGTTGTTCCATCTCCAAAATTATCATACGCTTGAAAGAACAAAGTGTCACTATCATTTCTCTTTACATCAACGGAGTAGCCATCAATCATTAATCGTGCCTCTAACACCCTATAATCTTCTACCTTATACGTAATAAAGTAATCGTTGTAGGGCGAAACTATTATTGTATCACTGCTAACATTTAAAGCAATATCAAAACGAATATCTGATGGAGGGGCAACCAATTCTGATTGTGAATACTCATCAGGTTGATGAGTGCATGAAAAAAAGAATAAACTAACTACTATTACGTAAATATATAATCTCATCTTATTGTCTTTGAATATTAAATGACACACCACATTTAACTCTTAATCCGCTCCAATCGGCCTCCTTGTCTTCTTCAAACACAGTCCAGAAATCTGTGTTATTGGTTGTTAAAGATGTTTTACTATCGTAGGCATATCCACATTGTGCAAATAAATTAAAATGTTTAAATACTTTTACTATTTCAATATTGCTATCCAGTATAAATGAATTACCATTATAGAGTCTACTCTTGTTAAGCCTGGATGCGTATTCGGGGTATTCGCGCTTCTCTTCATATTTTGTGACGATAAAACCTGGCTTTAGTGTTAGGTAAAAATTGAATCCTTTTTTTTGAAGAAATCGTGTGCTCAAAAGACCTGAATAGTTAATTGCACTTAGTAATTGGTCAAAAGCGACGACACCAGAGTAATCTTCTATTGATAAGCGGCCACTGGTTGACTGATAGCCCATCAATACTCCAAACTTATAGCGCCCTTCCTTAATTAAATAATTTATTCCTCCTTCGAAATTCAAATATCCAGGAAAACTACTCGTTGTTTGCATGGGTAATCCGTAGGGAATATACATTTCAGCCTGAATAGCTTTTATATTATCCATATTATATTGTCCATATCCGATTGATATATGGGGCTCAATCGATTGACATAGACCTTTAATTGCTATCAACGAAATAGCAAAAATAAGAATGTATTTCTTCATTAGTTAGGTTTAAATTCTTTGAGGGACATGCTAGCTCTCCGCCACCATATCCGATCCTTTATCTTTTAATTTATATTTCTTTCTCTTCTACTTCTTATTCTTTTCTATAAATTCATTAAGCCACTTCTTGATTTCTTTCCGTTTAAGAACTTCATCCGAAACATTAGGCTGATCAGTTTGACTAATTATTTGCTCAACCATTATATCGTCATCCATATATGCGTGCCAGTATTGATACATTACTAAGCTGGATTTGTATTCATTATCAGCAATAGCATCATTCAACATCTCTGAAACCCATCGTTTCTGATCGCCAAAAAGCATATCTTTTCTGACGAATGTGTCAAAATACACGATGCAATTTTTCTCATCACTTCTGCCAAGTGAAAAGCCCCAATGATTGATATAGCGCATCTCATTCGATTCTTCATCCCATGGATTAAAAATGGAGATTTCACCCTCCAAAAGGAATTTAGCCAGCAGTTCCTCTTGACTTTTAGCTTCTACTTCACAACGCTTTTGAAATTGTGCTAAGAAATGCGCCCCATAAATCCTTAGAAAATCTCTGGGTGGTACATCTCCATTGAATCTGGTATTTAAGATGATGAAAACTTTCTGCCTAGGTGTCTCTACCGAGCAGATGAATAAAAACTCTGCATCATCAGCCTTGTATCCTTTGGGGATATCGTAATAAATGGTCCAGCTAATATTGCCCCCTGGACGTTTATAGGTAGTGAAATTTCGAATAGAGTGAGGGGCCTTCTTTTTCAATTGCTTAGCAATGTTTGAGCGCATTAGTTTTCTTTTCTCCTGTAAAGGAGAAAGCTCACCAGTTATTTCATAGTAAACATGCTCTATGTCTTTAACATCAACAATCATATTAACTAGCTAGGATGGGGAATTCGTTTTAGAGGAAAGCGAAGTTGGTATGCATGGATGTTAGATTATTGAAGAACGAAATTAATTGGAATTGTGTACTGAACCTTAACTGTCTTCCCATCTTGATATCCAGGTTTCCATTGAGGCATATCACTAACAACGCGAATACCTTCCTGCATCATAATAGGCGCTTTAAGCATTGCTGGTCTAACATCTTTTATATTTCCATCTTTATCTACAGTAAATGAAATAAATACCCTCCCTTGCATCTTTAAATTATAAGCTGTTTGTGGATATCTGACGTTCATTGCAATATACTTCCTAAGGCCTTTCTCACCTCCTGGAAATGCAGGCATAGAGTTAAGCTTCGAAGATGATTCATTTTCATTGTTTTTTTCTACTAATCTTTGAAAATTAATTACTCCTGAAGGTTGAATTGTAAAAACTGAGTCCTTAGTGCTTCCATTAAACACACCAAATTTATCTGGAATTGAAATATTACTGAAATATCGGTTTCCAAGCAACATCCCCTTTCTATCAATTAAACCAAAGATGTTCTTCCCTTTACCAAACTGATTGGTATCCAAATTGCCTATCTGTATTTTAGCAAATTGCCCATCAAAGTTTTGTGCATAGTTATACTTTCCTCCAATTATGAACTTGCCTGACGTGTCAATATAACCATACTCCCCTTTATTCTTCGCAGCATAGGCTATGCCATTGATAAACGGTCCTGCATCATAAAACTGAAAGTTAATCACCTCTTGTCCTGTTGAATCAATGTACCCAAACTTTAGATCCTTCTCAACCACAGCCATGCCTTCACTAAAATCACCAGCAAAAGTAAAGGGTTCGCAATCTACTTTTTTGCCCTTTGGATTAAGTAGGTAGTACTTACCCTTTTTGAATTTGAAATGGTAGCCTGTAGGTTTATCTTTCGCTACCAAAGCCAATGGTATTAGTAAGCATATTATAAAGAGAATTAGAATTTTGTTCATGAATGCTGAATTAATATAATATTCGATTGTTAAATATAATTATTAATTCGGTATATACCATACAGTATTGTTGAACCATATAGTATGGTGCACCCATATAATATGGCCAGACCCTTTACTATTATCAGGTAATACAATCATTATCTTTGAGATATTAGTTTTGGTATTTGCTCGAAATCTATTGATCTACTGTATGATGCAGAGCTAACGGGTGAGATTAAAATCCACTGTATGTTTTTATGTGTAAAATTGACACGTAAATATTTGTAAGTATATAAACTGTTTGTATATTTGTGTCATAATGACACATAAAAACATCATGGAAGACAAAAAGAACTATTGTTACGAATATCCAAGACCATCGGTCACTACTGATTGTGCTATTTTTGGCTTTGATGGGATTGACCTTCATATATTGTTGATTGAACGTGGTATTGAGCCATTCAAGGGACAGTGGGCATTGCCTGGTGGCTTTGTTGAAATGGACGAAACAACCGAAGAATGTGCCCGACGCGAGTTGGCAGAGGAGACAGGGGTGAAGGACGTATTTTTGGAACAACTCTTTACTTTCAGTGATGTTAAGCGAGATCCGAGGGGGCGGGTTATAACCGTTTCATACTTTGCATTGATTAAATCCACCGATTTTAAACTGATTGGTGGAGATGATGCGAGTGATGCACTTTGGTTTCCAATCAATGAAGTGCCGTCGCTGGCTTTTGATCACGATCGTATTCTTAGAGTCGCACATGATAGACTTAAGGGAAAGATAAAATATGAGCCTATTGGTTTTGAATTATTAGAGGAAGTATTTACGATTCCCCAATTACAACGCTTGTATGAAGCCATACTTGGCATTCAAGTTGATCGACGTAACTTTAATCGAAAGATAACAAGCTTAGATATTCTTGAACCCATTGAAGATAAAATAGAAGGCGTTGGACACAAAGGTGCGCGCCAATTCCGATTTGATAAAGAAAGATATCAGGCGCTCAAAAGCCGTGGATTCAATTTTGAGATTTAAACAATAGTACTTGCTCATGTAGCTCCAGTCAGACTTTAGCTGTATTTGTCTGACCAACCAAAGTACAGCTAAATGGTTTGCTACCTTCTAATAGCAATGACAGATTAGTCATTGAATGGAATTGTTATATCATTTTTTGAGCTAAGAGAGCTCTTCACTTATTAAACTTATGAGTTATGTTTGGAATTAATTTTGTGAAATTTGACTCAATGACACACGTCATTCAATTCTCTAATGGTAAAATAAAAAGAGAAGGTAAAGGTTTATCATTCTATTACTATGCACCTCGAACATCGATAGCAGCCATACCAATGGGCAGTAGGGATATTCAATTTATATTTAGTGAAACAACTTCTGATTTTCAGAAGATAGCGATACAGGGACAAATAACCTACATCATCAAGGATCCCAATAAGTTATCGGAGGTACTGGATTTTACATTGCTTAATCGTAAACAATACAAGGAGGATAATTTTGAAAAGATAAATCAACGATTGAATAATGAAGCTCAGGCGTCCACTTCCAAATTTATTCAACAATTGCATTTGAAAACCGCCATTCGCAGTGCTAAAGAAATTGGCGAATATATAGACAAAGGTTTAAGGTCTTCAGAAGCAATTGCGCATCTGGGTGTTGAAGTTATTAATGTGGATGTTATTGCAGTGTCGCCAACACCAGAAATGGCCAAAGCACTTGAGACAGAAACAAAAGAGGAACTTCAAAAGGAAGCTGATCAGGCAATTTATGAACGTCGGAACTTTGCAGTAGAACAAGAGCGTCGTATTCGAGAGAGTGAATTAAACACTGAAATTGCGGTTCAAGAGAAGGAAAAGGAAATTCTTGAGAAAAAGGCTCAGATAAAAGTGAAGGAACAAGAAAGCGAGCGTGAAATTCGTGAACAAAAAATGGAAGCTGATTTATCCATAGAAAACTCGCGAACGAAATTGACTGAAATGCAAACAGCCAATACGAAGAAAGAAGCGGATGCTAAAGGTTATCTATTGGAAAAAACGCTATCGCCATACCAGGCATTCGACTGGAAGATGTTGATGGCTATGAATGTACAGCACATGGATGCGAGTGATAATATAGCTCTGGCATTTCGGGAGTTGGCTGAGAATACCGACAAGATCCAAAATTTAAATATCAGCCCTGATCTATTACAAAGTTTATTGCAAAAGAAGTCGTAAATGACAACAGATAATGCAATCATAGTAACTAACAAAACCAGGCTTGAGCTTTTAATTGAACGTTTTAATACAAAAGCTCAGGCTCGGTTTTATATTGAGCATTCAGGAGGTAGTTTTGAGGCTTATCAGCAAGAGCATGATTGTTTTTATAAGTCGCTCGAAAAGATTCAAAGCATTACATCACAGAATCTGAAGTTCAAAGTAATTGATCGCTCATTTCTTTCTAACTTTATTTTTGGAGAGAACGACAGCATTGTAATTGTTGGACAAGACGGATTGGTTGCCAATACGGCTAAATATGCCAGGGGCTTACCTATGTTGCCAGTCAATCCTGATCCAATAAGAAACGATGGTGTTTTACTTCCTTATAATTCAGATAATTTCGAAAATGGATTATTGAAGTTTTTAAGTCACAAGCATAACTTTAAACAAGTAACGATGGCGGAAGCTACTCTAAATAATGGTCAGAAGATTCAAGCCTTTAATGATTTATTTATAGGGCCGTCAACACATACATCTGCCAGATATGAGCTATGGTATAAAAAGCAAGCTGAAGTACAATCATCCAGCGGAATCATTGTTTCTACTGGTGCTGGTTCAACGGGTTGGTTAGGTTCTGTATTTAATATGGCAAATGGCATTAATCGTACGTTTGACAATAGTGGTCATGATATGGAAATGCAGATGGAGTGGGGGGATGATCATTTGGTGTATGTTGTGAGAGAACCATTTAAGAGTCGGCATTCGAATATTCAGCTTTCAGCCGGTATCATACCTAAGGGCGAAGCCTTAAAAATTGAATCGCACATGCCTATGAATGGGAAGATATTCAGTGATGGTCTGGAAAATGATTATTTAGCCTTTAACGCAGGTGCTATTGCTGAAATTGGCATAGCCAATGAAAAAGCCAATATTGTTTTTACAGATGATTTAATAATGTAATTTTAGCGTACAATTAAATTCAGAGTATGTACGCAGATCAGGATAGAGGAGACCAAGAGAAATATCAAAGGTATCTGGCCGGGATGGACACCATTATTGTGGAGAAAGTCGCCTCGGCCAGTGCTTATTTTCATGAAAAAGAAGGGCATGCCATTGTGGATGTTGGAATGGCTTCCGGAACGAGTTCATACATTCTGGCCTTACTGTTTCCTAATACTAAAATCATTGGTGTTGATATTAATCCGAAGATGGTTGGTATTGCAGCCGAAACCTATTCTTTACCAAACTTAGAGTTTAGAATTGATGACGGAGAAACACTCCAATCGTTGAGCAATGAAAAAATAAGTGGATTCTTTAATTGTTCATCCATTCATCATATTACGTCGTTTAATAATTATGCTCAGAATAAAGCCTATCTCACCTTGCAACGACAAGCTGAATTGCTTAGTGAAGATGGCGTCGTTGTAATTCGTGATTTTGTTAAACCTGAGGATAAAAATGTCATCGTTCAATTTCCTGAGAATAAACAAGGACAGCATGATGCTAATTTATTGGAGCAATTTGCAAAAACAGCTCGCTCTCTAGCTCCAGCCGATGAACAAGGTTTTCCTATTGAAAAGATTGATTATAATGGGAGAGAAGCTTATCAGCTCAACTATCCTGATGCGATTGAATTTATTCGACGCAAAGACTATTTAAATGATTGGGATGTAGAACTGCAGGAAGAATATGCCTATTACAGTCAGGATGATTTTGAAAGCGTAATAACCAGTTTAGGGTTAAGAACAATAGTATCTCAGCCTATTTATAATTCTTGGATAATCAATAACAGGTATATCGATAAATTTAAAATATACGATATAGAAGGAAAATCAATAAGTTGTCCTCCAACAAATTATGTAATAGCCGCAGAAAAAGTGTCTCATAAAGGAACACTTCTAAAGTCAGCAAGGCAATTACCTATGAATGATGCTAGTTTCCTCAAAGTAGAATCCTTCATCAATACCAGTAACGGTTTAATATTTGATGTGGCACAGCGCCCGGGAAGCGTGATTGATGTTCTCCCATATACGCGCAGTGGCAAAAAAGTGAGAATTCTTGCAAAACATGCCTATCCTCGCCCTATTCTACATCAAAACAATAGATTGATTGATAACAAGCGTTATAGTGGATATATAATTGAGGGTATTACTACAGGAGTTAGAAATAAGACAAGTAAAGAAGCCTTAGTGCAATTGCTTAAAGAACAATTGGATATTTCAGATGATCGTATTGGAGGTATAAGTAATGAACTGAGCTTTTATACTTCACCTGGTGGCGTTAATGAGAAGGTTGAAAGTTATCATGTTGATGTAAAAGATTTTATTGCATTTCCCAAGGAGATTGGCAGTTATTCCGGGTTTAATGACTCAGGCAGCTATCGCTCTTATGATGCTTTGCAACTTCTCAAATCGGCGCAAGTAGGGGCGCTTCCTGATGCGCGTTTGGAATTAAGTATTTATCGTTTAATGCAACAGTTTAATTTATCGCCAGGTAAGTGGCTGAATGAATACTGTAACATAAAAGAACTAGACGAGTTCAATGTTACGGACATTCAGTTTATCCAAGAAGACATAGAAACACCATTTGAGCCCACAAATAAAAGTGCAAACTTTTTATCTCATCATCGAAGCAAATTCTATGAGTATCCCATTGATGGGAGTGAACAAGTACTCGAATATATCGAACCAAAAAAACTAAGTTCAAATACTATTGTAACATTACCTGTTTATCGTTGTAAAGGTTTGATTTATGTTGGGATCGAGAAAAGAAACTTGCCAGTTCCTCAATTGATTGATGGTAATAGCTGTCTTTTGACGGTTCCTGCATTTCGTTTACCTAAGGAGGTTAGTAACCAAGAAGAGATGAAAGAATTCATGCTTAAGCGAGATTTCTTTAATTCAAAGGTTGATACAATTACGAAATTAGGAGAGAAATACCTGCCATGTATTGGTATTAGCCCAGAACAGGTTTATCCACATATTGTCACGCTTAGTAAGCCTAGTCCAGATTTGTATTGGATTACTCTAGATCAATTAATTGAAAATGCACATAAATTAAAAGATGGGCATCTACTGATTTCCATTTATCGTTTAAAGCATCAATTAGAATAATTATCGACAGAAATTACCTTGTATCATGCAATAATCCCACAATAAGTCACGTTTCATTCGGAAAGGTGTCGTTATGCTTCGACCTATAGAATCGAACAATACCCGAAGACCACCCGTGCAAAGTCCGATTATGCCACCTAGCTATAGAAAATTTTAAAGGCAAATATAAAGTTGAAAAGCCAAGAAGTTTGGTCTGGGATTTGTAAGCTTTTTAATCGCAATTTTGAAAATCTTGTATTTGAAATACTCAACTTTGCCCGAAAAGAGAAAGGCATTTGCAGAATTCGTTGGTAATCTGTATTCTTGCGGCTTGAAAATATGTTTGGATGTTGCGGCATAATATTCTACAGGTATTGCAGAAAATGTTTTTGGTGTTTTTAGCATATTAGATGATTAAGTATTGGAGTTAAATTGATCGATAATTAAATAAGGGAAGAAAGAGGATGAGAAAAATAATTATTTTATCGTTGCTATTGCCTTTACTGGCAAGTTGTTTAAAAGAAGATGAGGTTGTAGACTATGCCATCGTTGATGAGGGAATTATAAGTGAGTATCTTGCTGAAAATGGTATTGATGCCGAGCGTGATCCTTCAGGCTTGTACTATGAAATTATTGAAATGGGTGATGGTGCTCCTATTGGAGAGGATATCACTAAGGATGATAAGATCACTTTTTCGCTCAAGGGATATTTAACAAGTGGAAAGGTGTTTGCTGATACAGAGGGTGAAAACATAACGGGGTATTTATCTCCTATGCTTTATGGCTTTCGAATTGGTATTCCTAAAGTAAATCGTGAAGGACGGATTAATTTATTTATACCATCAGGATTAGCTTATGGTGCTAATAGTAGTGCAAGTGTACCTGCCAACTCTGTTGTTATTTTTGAAATAGATGTTAAACGCGATCAGGCGGATATTGATGAGGATATATTAGCAGCCTATATTGCCGAGAACCAGATAAATGCCGAGCGTGATGAATCGGGTTTGTATTATGAGATTATTGAACCAGGTGAGGGCGATAATGTCCCTGATAATGCGTCTGTTAGTGTTAGTTATAAAGGAACCTTATTAAACGGTGAAGTGTTCGATGAAAATACCTTAAGTTCATATCCACTTTATAACCTAATAGAGGCATGGCAAGTAGGTATCCCAAAACTTAAGAAGGGTGGCAAAGCTATTTTTTATTGCCCATCTCAAATGGCCTATGGTAGCGATGTAAAAGAATCTATTCCTGCTAATAGTATTTTGATTTTTGAGGTTGAAGTAATTAATTTCTTTTGAATTTAATCTTATTGTAAAAATTAAGCCTTGCTTCTTATTGAAGCAAAAAACAACTTAGTTTAATATGAAAAACCGTCTCAATAGAGGCGGTTTTTTTTTGTTGCGATTTTATAAGTGATATGCAAACAAGCTTATGTCTAGGTTAAAAAGATCAATTTCCATGTTTTCTGATCTATAAAAACAGGCCTTTTGTAGATGAAATATTCTGGTTTGTTGATTTCATTTTCCATTAATACTATCAATAAATACATTCGCTTCTGTAATCAATTTGAATACAATAAATAAAGAAGTTTTACCTCGAGGGAGGAGAGCGTTTTTATAACTATGTGCGATTAGTGCGCGATGTCAAATAAATAATATTAATCAGAAGAGTGGTTTATAAGGGCTCTTCAGTAAAATTACATACCATGAAAAATTTAAAATCAATTGTACTTCTATCATTTATTTTAGTTTGTGGAATCAGTTTTGCGCAACCTCCTGGTGGAGGACAAAGAGGTGGTGGGCAACAAGGACCACCATCCTTACCAAGTTCAAAACAAATTAAGAAGATGGTAAGCGAAATAAGTGAGAAGGTAGATTTAAGCGAAGAACAAGAGGAAAAAGTGCTCGAATTGTACGAGGAACATTTTGAGGAAGTTGATGCGAAAGTTTCTGGTTCGAGCCGTCCGGATAGATCAGAAATGGAGGCATTGAAGTCGGATTTAGAGAAGGATGTAAAAGCTGAAATGACCAAAGATCAGATCAAGAAGTATGAAGCTTATTTGAAAACACAAGAGCGTCAAAAACCACAGCGTCGTTAAAACATTGTTATTATGTCAATGAAAGCTTACTTTAATGAAAAAATGAAGTGGGGTGTGGGGCAAAGCCCCAGTTTATAGGGTGGCCACTATAATTCATATTGAACCAAAATAATTGTATTTTAGATGCTATAAGCGATGTATAAATATTTATAGCAAGATTCTGATGAGAAAGTATTTTATTATAACGGCAAGTGTTTTAATCCTTATTTCGCTTGTCCTCTTTATAACAGAGCGTTTAAGTCTGGCACCAATATTCTTAATTTCTGGAATTATTGGCTTGGCGATTTTTACAAATAAAATAAAATTTTGGGGAGGTTTTTCTTTCTCTCTATGGATATTAGGGGCTGTTGTAGCATCGCTTTCTTACCCTGAATACTTTCTCTCGATTGGAGATTTTAAAACTGAGTTACTTATTGTTCCTCTGCTTCAGCTAATCATGTTTGGCATGGGGTCACAGATGAGTTTAAATGATTTTGCGGGTGTCATTAAAATGCCTAAAGGTGTATTAATTGGAGTTGTTTGCCAGTTTACAATTATGCCAGTTATAGGTTTTTCGATTGCTTACATCTTTAAATTTCCACCTGAAATAGCTGCAGGAATTATTTTAGTTGGGTCATCGCCAAGTGGCATGGCTTCCAATGTTATGTCATTTATTGCAAAAGCCAATTTGGCCTTGTCGGTTACTTTAACCGCTTTTGCGACGCTTTTATCGCCCTTAATGACGCCTTTGATGATGAAGATATTTGCTTCAGAAATGGTGACAATCAATTTCCTTGATATGATGGCTGGGATTTTTAATATGGTTATTTTACCAATTTGTGCAGGTCTGATATTTAATCTATTTGCCTTTGGTGACAACACAAGAAAGACCAAAATTATTCAGCTTCTGGCTTATTTTGCTATCATAGTTATTAAGAATATTCTTAACTCTGTAGGAGGAGATTCTGTAATGTATTACGAATTTTTTAAAGGTGTATTATTTGATGGTTTGAATTTCATTGTCTTGCCTATTATTGTTGCGCTAGCCTTTAAAAACTTTATGAAAGAAGGCCGAGAGACACTGAATAAGATTCTTTCTTTTACGTCTATGTTTGGTATTGCAGTAATTATCGTTGTTATTACAGCTGCAGGTAGAGATAGCTTGCTTGAAGTTGGCTTGATGCTAATATTGGCCTGTTTACTTCATAATACATTGGGATATGGATTGGGTTATTCGCTTAGTAGATTATTTGGACTTAAAGAACAAGATTGCAGAACCATTGCTCTTGAGGTAGGTATGCAAAACGGGGGATTAGCCTCGGGATTGGCACTTCAAATGGGTAAGGTAGCTACCGTTGGATTGGCTCCAGCGGTTTTTGGTCCACTCATGAATATTACTGGTTCAACGCTTGCATCGTGGTGGAAAAATAAAGTGCCATCAGAGAAAAAGAAGTAAGACTGTTTTGTGATACCTGAAATTGTCTATTTAGGCGAGCTCATTCAATAAGTTTTCATACTCTTCAAAGCGGTGTTGACGAATTGGTCGTACCTTAGGTTCAGTACTAAAGTGTAATAATAAGCAGGGACTTATGTTTTTATATTCTTTTACATATTCGTAGGATTCTAGCTCGTTGTTTTTTATGCGTTGCTTTATTTTGTTGTGGTATGGATACATCTGAATTTGTATATCAAAGTTTGTTGAGATTAAATTAAACTAAGAAATATTCTAATTTCCTCTTCTGTTGTGAAAAAATTAGGACTAACCCTGATATTCTCTTTTTGCAAAGTCAACAGAATCTTTGCTTCTGTGAGCTTTTGGTAAAGTGCTTTTGTCTTGGTTATTGAACCTGCATTAAAATGAACGATGGCTGTTCTTTCTTCTCGCTTTTTTATTGGTGTTACAATGGTATAGCCTTTCTCCTTTAGTCCCTTGATCAAAACATCTGTATGTACAAGCACTTTTTCATATATGGTTTCAATTCCTATCTCAAGGAGTAATTCAATTCCTGCCGACCATGCATCAAATAGGGAATAAGCAATTGTACCAGTCTCAAATCTTCTAGAATCCTCATGATACGAAAGTTCCTTATAAGTATTTTCCGCTGCATACATGCCTGGCATTATAGGATTAACCCTATTTATCACTTTTTTGTTCACGTATAAAAATCCTGTTCCATGCATGCCAAGTAACCATTTAAAACCACAGCCAGCCATAATGTCTATCTGATCTCTTTCTATGTCAATTGGTATCATGCCAGCGGCTTGTGCCACATCAACCACAAATAAAGCTCCCATGTTATGAGCTAGTTCTCCAATGGCTCTTAGGTTCGGTCTAAAACCACTGTTGTATCGAACCGCGGCAAGAGTTACAATACGGGTTTTATGATCGATCAGTTTTTCAAAAGCTTCAGGATCAATACTGTTGTCATTATTCGTTTTTACAAAGCGAACTTCAATACCTTTATCTTTCAGGTTTAACCAAGGGAAAGTATTGTTCCAGTGCTCTCGTTCGGCAAGTACGATATTATCCCCTTTATTCAGATTTATGCCTTGGGCAATAATTCCTAATCCAGCTCCTGTACTTGTTACCAAGGCATACTCATCAGGTGATCCACCCAATAGTTTAGAGAGTAGCTTACGTGTATCATTGCGATTGAATGCTTTTTTGCCAAGCGGGTTAATTTCTGTTTTTAAATAGTTCTGAAGTCTCTTGTTAACCAAAGTATTCAATGGTGCCTGTGAAGCACTATTCAGATAAACAGCTTCTTTAGTTACCGGAAATAGAGAACGCAATTCTTCTAAGTTCATTTTTGCTTTTTTAATGGACTGATCCTTAATTACTGTACGACTCGTAATCTGGTATCTTTAGGAATAAACTCAGTTATGCTTACGATCTTAAAGGCATGATTTTCAACTTTCTTCTTTCTTTTTACCCAGACCAATAGGGATTTTAATATAGAAATAAACGGCAGAGTTTTTTATACTTTGATCAGGATTCTTACTAATGTCAGTTAGTCCGTAATAATAATTAACACCAACAGCCATGCTTTTTATCTCCTTTTTGAATTTATAACCAATACCTCCCAGCATACCTGCATCAATGTGTTTGTATTCATCTTTTACATCACGTGTGTAGGTAAGCTCACCATCAAACGCTGATCGATCAAAGGTGTCTTTTGGTTTATAAATTAAACCAAGCTGGGGTCCCAATTCAATGTACCATCGCTTTGCAAATCGCTGCTGAAAAAGAATAGGTACATAAAAGGCGGGAATTTTCTTCGTTAGCGTTGCATCTTTATAAACCTCATCGAATTCGGGATCACCCATTGAGTATGTAGGCATACCTGTGGCACCTACCTGAGATTTAACATGTACGCCTGTACTTAGGTAACTATTGTTTTTAAGCAGGATGTGAAAATAAAAGCCAAGATCAAAATTATTCATGGGCTCAGCATCGTCAATGGTGTAAATTGTAGAGCGATTCATGCCGCCAGAAAGGCCAAATTCGATATTAGGAGAATTTAATGCCTCGCCAAACAGTAGAGAGATGAGGATTTGAGAATTGCCTACAAAAGGTAAAAGTATAAAAAGACTTAAAATGACAATTCGTATGTATGTTTTCATAATTAATCTAGGATGAATTTATTTCTTTTTTTTATAAAGAAAACTAAAATATCTCTGATTTTAACAAGCAGTGCATACTTATTGATTTAGAAACTGTTTAAGTTTGATAATTCATTATTGTAATTTAGGAATTAGCCAGGTATTTGTTTTTAAATCAATCGTTCCTCCCATGTCTTCTTTTATTACCATATCAACAATGGATATTCCTTTTTGTGCCATGTTTTCAAAGGTGTCATTACCATCATTCGGAAAATTTTGACGCGTGCGGTGTATGTTGAAACGGTTTGAGAATTTGCGATCAAAAGCTTTTTCTACGCCATCTTTCCCAATCATGAAACCAAGCATGCCACCCCAGGTTGCTGTTGGGTTATCTGAATCCCAACCGGCAAGCGTACCTATTTTAATGGTTTCAACAATATCGCCCTCGCCATAAAATAAGCTAACCAGACTGGCTGCAAAGTTAATACCCGCAGCAAAGCAGCCATTGCAATACATTTCGCGAGATGTTAAGTCGTAGCCATCTTCCTGATTGATCTGGTATCTGACGTAGATTGAATCGCGTGTTTGTTCCCAGGGAATGCCACTTTTGTATAGTTGATAGGTGTAGTCATACATAAGTGATGCGTATGACTCTTCCGGTAAAACCTTTCTTGCTTCTTGTGCCATCCAATGAATTTGTTGGCTAATGGTATCAGAGTGATTTACTGATGCCAGAGCATACATGCTAACGTAGAATTTCGAAATGAACTCGGCATCTTCCCTTGCTGTTGTTTGAATTGGAAGGTGAGCCAGCTTTAGAGCTACATCAGGTCGGGTGGGAGCAAATAAACCAAATATTTCGGTGGTTAGTTGGGCATCAATCATGTCGTAATGCTCATTTAATGTTGGATTGCTGGTTTCAGGAGGCAGAATGCTATCGCCCATTAGGTCAAATGCTTTTTGGTTCGAAACCCATAGGAAGTTCTCTTCTTCCGACATAATGTGTTTTAACCACCCATCACGAATCTGTTGCGGTGTTAAAACGCTTGTTTGGAGGGTGTACATCAAATGTTGATACATGTATTCAATGTCTGTATCATCATCAGCTCCCCATATTTCAGAAGTGTCTCTGAATACAAAATCAATGGTTTCAGATAAATCACTTGGTACACCTTGTCCCCATATGCTGGGCTGATCTGCTTGTCCCCAATCGTGTCGGGTGTAAAAGTCACCGGTTTTAATTTCACCGATGTTACCAATTTTATCCATTTCGGTTACCAAGCCTGTCCAATTGGCAATGCATTGCCCCAGCCAAAAGCCATAAAGTTGATCGGCATATTTTTCGCGAGAAATAACTACTGTGCCATCGCTCTTTTTTGATTCATTAGTACGACCATTGCAGGCAAGTAATATTGCTGTTAAAAAGACGCTTAAGTATAGTTTCATTTTTTTGCTGTACATTAGATAGATATGATACTTATTCCTTGATGCAATCAGACTTATTCTGTAAGCCATATGCAATATAAAGAAAAATGCTTTATCACTTTAGTGCATAGGATAGAATTTATCAGTGTTCAACTTTTTAATTACATTGCTCTCACGAAGGATAACATCTTTACTAGTTTTGAGTAGTTGCTGATGTAACAGATTGGTGAAGTATTTTATGTAAAAATGAAAGCCAAAGCAATCGTGTTACTTAATATAGCTAAGAGATTTGTTGAAAAAGTTGAATAAGTATTCGACAACGCTGAGGAATATTCAAAAGAAATGATAATCGCGATAGGGCGAGCAAATAATTCAATTTACATGTGATATGGCAAGGTTTATTAAAGCAAAAAAAGAAGCAATAGGAATATCACCTGATGCGATTCTTTTTAGAGGTGAGAAAAAAAGTGACTATATAAGACTTCGAGTGCTTGATTTTGATTTGGAAAAGCTTGATGAATTTGAAGTTAAAAATGTTTGTGAAACTATTCGTTTCGATAACTCAACTACAACTTCATGGTTAAATATCGATGGACTGCATGATGAAAAAATTATGGAGGAGATATCATTGGGGTTTAAATTAGACTCATTGATCGTTCCAGAAGTGTTGAATACGCATGCAAGACCTAAGATTCAAGAATATGATAATTGCATCTGCATTTCTGTAAAGATGCTTCAATATAATGGGGTAGATGATCAAATTACAGCTGAAAACTTAGTCCTTATTATTAAGGAAAATTTGCTCATCTCTTTTCAAGAAAAAGAAGGAGACGTTTTTGAACCTATTAGAAAACGTCTGAGAAAAAACAAAAAACGAATTCGGAGCTCTGCCTCAGATTATTTAGCTTTTGCACTTCTAGATGTTGTTATTGATAATTACATCTACATAATAAGTCGAATTGGGGAGAAGATTGAATCCTTGGATGAAGAATTGATATCTAAACCATCTAATTCTACTTTGGAAGCTATAAATAAATACAAAGGTGAAATTATATATATTAGAAAAGCTATAAAGCCATGCCTAGAGATGATAATGAGTCTTGTTAAATTAGATTCAGAGTTGATGAATGAGAACATTGGTATACATTTAAAAGAACTTCAAAGTAATATAAATCAAGCTAATGATTTGTTGGATAGTTATCGGGAGATTCTATCCAATCAATTAAATATGTTTCATACAAATGTGAGTAATCAACTGAATGCTATCTTGAAATTCTTGACAATATTTTCAGTGATATTTATACCACTGACTTTTATTGCAGGTATTTATGGGACGAATTTTGATAATATTCCTGAACTTCATTATAAGTATAGCTACTTCATTATGTGGGGTGTAATCTTGGTAATAGCCATCTCCATGATAATTTATTTTAAAAGGAAAAAGTGGTTTTAGCATTGCATAAGGAATCATGAGCAAGCCAACAGTGATCATTAATTATAGCATATTGAAGTGTGAAAAAAATAAATAAAGCTTTGTGCAAGGATCTCATCAGTAATTCGTCAGCTGCGGAAGGAGCCATAAGGAATTTTATAAGAAGAAAGATTACATCATCACATTAATAAATGTTCGAATGAAAATAATCAAGGAATTCAAAGAGTTTGCCATTAAGGGTAATATGTTTGATATGGCAATTGGAATTATTATAGGTGTGGCATTTAATAAAATCGTATCATCTTTAGTTAATGACATTATTCTACCTTCCTTTAGTGTAATAATTGGGAAGGTTAATTTCCAGAATTTAAACATTGTGCTTCAAAATGAATTAACTGACCAAAACGGGAAAATCATACAAGAATTATTAGTAATACGATATGGTAATTTTATTCAGGTTGTATTTGATTTCTTTATTATTGCAATCACCGTTTTTTTGGTAATTAAGGTATTTAATAAATTGAGAAGAAAGGCTGAAGATGTAATGGATAATACCGTTAACACACCAAGGGATATTGAATTGTTATCAGAAATAAGGGATTTGTTAAAGGAAAAACAATAAGTGTTGCTAAAATATAACTGTTTCTCATATCCTTATATATTCAATTTGCCAGCTCTTAGTATTGTTTAACAATTAAAAGCAGGCACGTTTATGTTGATTTTAGTGGCTTATTTATTTTCTAATTCGGAATAGAATTTTTGCAAAGTAAAAAAGGCTTTTTTTCGATTGCCAGTTTCTGAGATTAAACCCTTACGATTCCATCCATCCTGATAGGGAATGAGCATGCGACGTGGCGAACGAAAATCGGCCAATATCCATGGTGTGATGCCGCTCAATTGTGGTATTTTAGCCAAGGTAGGTAAGGTTTCTTCATAGAGTAATTCCTGAAACTCTTCGCTCCATCGGGTCATGTTATCTGCATGATAGCCTTGTAAGGCACCAGCTCCAAATTCCGATATTATTACAGGTTTATCGATGTCGATTTCCCAACGAATATTTTTAATGTTATCAATGTCGCCGCCATACCAGCCATAATATTGATTAAAACTTAATATATCCACCATGTCGGCAAAAGGATCTTCCACGACCATGATGTTGTTATCGCTCTCTTTTCCATGGTCTTCAAGTGCTGCACTTATTAAACGAACCTTGTCCAATTTACGTGTTGTATTTACTAATTTTGATAAAAAGGCCAATCGTTCATCCGACATGGGTGTTTCATTAGCCATGGACCAAATTATGACCGAAGCGCGGTTCTTATCTCGATGTATCACTTCGCTCAGTTGTTGTTCAGCTTTTTTGTAGGTTTCAGGATTTCCCCACTGAATGGTCCAGTATACTGGTATCTCTTCCCACAGCAACAAGCCCATTTCATCAGCCAGTCGAACCATGTGTTCATTGTGCGGATAATGTGCCAGGCGAACAAAGTTACAACCTAGCTCTTTAGCCCAGTTCAGAAGCATACGTGCATCCTCCATGGAGTGAGCTCTGCCACCTCGCATTACATTTTCTTCATGAATGCAAATGCCTTTTAAGAAAACGGTTTTACCATTAAGTAAAATATCTGATCCACGCGTTTCTATTTGACGAAAACCTATTTTGTCCGTTACATTGTCCTCATTGGTATGCAAATTAACTGTGTATAGTTTTGGGTCTGTGTCGCTCCAGGCTGTATATTTTTTAAGGGGAATTGCAATAGCAATTGAACCATCAGATTTAGTGATGAATTCTTTCTGTAGATTAAGCTCGGGAATGCTGATTGTGACCTTGGAATTGGCTTTATTATTTCCATTTAATTGAACGTAACCACTTATTAATTTCGAATTATTTTCATCTAGTTGCAGGCTGTAATCTTCAATAAAAGTTGGACTTAGCTCATAAATAGTTACATTGCGGGTTATTCCACCATAATTCCACCAGTCGGTATTTAAGGTGGGTACTTCATCAGCAGCTCTTTTATTATCAACGCGCAAAATCACAAAATTATCTTTGGCTTTTAGCACATCAGTCATTTCGAAATTGAAAGGCGTAAAGCCTCCTTTATGCGTACCCAACTTTTTGCCATTTACATAAACATCAGCCCGATAGTTAACAGCACCAAAATGTAAATAATATCGTTTTGATGCATTATAATTGGGTAGATCAAAGGACTTTTTGTACCATAGGGTCCCTTCGTAATAAAACAATTTTTCCTTTTGTGAGTTCCAATCTCCCGGTACTAAAAGGGTGGGGGAAGCATCAAAATCATATTCCACCAAATCCATTTTGTTTTTTGGTTTGGTATTGGTGTAAAATGCGCCTGCTCCTGGATTGGGTGAGCCATCGTGGGGTTGCCATCGATAGTTGTAATAACCGGTTTCATACATGTCAACAATGTAATTCCATTTGCCATTTAGGCTAATGCCCTTTCGCAAATAGTTGTTGTGTAGTAAGTTGTTTGAGAAAATAGCGCTGAGATTTACTATTATAATTGCTGCAAGTAAGATGTATCGTTTCATTTACACTTATTAATTAGATCTTTTGAAAGATATGATTTTCTAAAATTAATTTGCACTTATTTTAGCCTAATAAGAGGGCTTAATTAATTTATACCTCGTCTGTTAATATCAACTCTGTAGATAGAAGTGCGTGCTGTGATATAAAGCTGTTCCCTGTTTTTTCCACCAAAACATACATTTGAAGGTCGTTCAGTGACTTCTATAGCATGCAAAAAATGACCGGATGAAGAATAGATATCAACACTGCTTTTCCCTCGAGGTGTTAGGTATAGGTTGCCCTTTGTATCAATCGTCATACCATCGCAACCCAATTCAACAAAGAGCTTCTTGTTATCAAGTGTGCCGTTTTTATTGATGTTATATTGGAAGGTTTTCCCGGCTTGAGCATCGGTTACATAGAGTATTTTACCATTGGGTGTTCCTATCAGTCCGTTAGGTTTTTTCAAATCGTTGCAAACTCTGATTACTGATGAACGATCAGGAAGAATGTAATAAACATGCATCCCATCCTGTGGAATATTCTTATCATCGCCACCGTATAATGGATCTGTAAAATAAATACCTCCCTTGGGATCGATCCATAAATCATTGGGTTGGTTGAAGCGTTGGCCATTAAACTTACTCGCCAGTATAGTTAGTTTCCCTTCGGTACTGGTTGAAGTAATTCTTCCTTCTTCGCCCTCGCATACCACTAGTGAATTGTTGCTATCGAAATATAAACCATTGGCCCTGCCACTTTCTGTGCGAAACGTATCCAGTTTATTTTCAATGGTCCAGATCAATATCATGTGATTTCGAATATCGGTGAAATACACATTGCCTTCGGCGTCAACGGCAGGACCTTCTGTGAATTTAAAGTCGCTGGCAAGCTTTTCAACTTCACCACATTTAATTGCATTAGACTTTTTATTCTGTGACTGAGAAAAGCTTGTGCACAGTATAAGTGCTAAGGTTGCTAGTAAAAGTTTTTTATTCATGGCGATAATTATTTTAGCTTAAGTTATGAAAAATCATTTAACTGGCCATTTTTTAATAAGATGTGATGATTCGATTTTTGAATTCTTTTCTATAAAATAGCTGTGCGATTCGCTTTACAAGGGAAAGATTCGATATTAAATTTGTTGGTTACTGGATTCCTCTTTCCTTTTTTGATCTGCATTAAAACGATAATGATTTCTCAAATTACACTTGAGTGTAAGGTGTTAACAAGTAGGTAAATATGAGTTTGAAAGTGAGCTCATTTATTTTAAAACTTAATATTACAGGCAAATGAAGGCTAAATTATCTCTTATCTTATTGGTTATCTGTTTGAGCTTGATGGGTGGATGCTCTGAATACTTCATGGAAAATGGTAAGTCTAATCTTAAGATAGTGCCATTTAAGGCTGATTTTACGGTTTATAATCACAGTGATATTAATGATAGAAGCTGTGGTGAAATGCCAATTTTCTTTCTAACAATGAAAGGAGAGGGCAATATTACCCATATGGGAAAAATAACAACTACCATGACTTTTTGTAACAATATGGAAGATGGTTCTTATTGGGGAACCACAGGTTGGTTTGTTGCGGCCAATGGAGATACATTGTTTCTTGAAATTCCCGAGGGACAAATTGTTCCCAATGATGAGTCAAATTCAGATTACTATCAAGCGAAGTTTAACGATCCAATGTACTTTACTGGCGGAACAGGTAAATACGAAGGGGCATCAGGCATGGCTATGACAAAGGCGTATGTGCATGACGTACCTGAAGAATGGCATACCGATTTTTTCAGTACCGGTAAATTGATTTTGGTTAAAAATAAAAACAAATAGCATTTGCTATAACAAGAAGAGGATATTCAAAAATATTTTTTGAGACCGTTCACTGAGCGAAGTCGAAGTGATTTTAAGTTGAATGTCAGCAAGGTGAGATTTCCATCTCGGCTTCCCCTTCGACAAGCTCAGGGATCAGTTCGAAGATCGTTCTATATTTTTTGGATACCCTCTTTTTTACAACTAAGGCAATTTACAGATTATCCACCAATCATGGCCTTAATGTCGTATGATTCAAAAATGGTAACTATTTCTTTTAAACGCTCAGGACTTGGTTCCGCCATTTCACCTTTATTATAATTTTCACCAAGCTTCTCGTATTTTTTCTCTGCAATATTGTGAAAGGGTAAGAGGTTAACCAATGGCTTTTTGCCTTCCAGGTTAGCTATAAATTTTGCTGATTCATGTATGTTATAATCATCGTCATTAACTCCTTTGATAAGTGGAATACGGATGTTCATAGCAACCCCTGTGGCAGCCAGTGTTCTTAGATTGTTTAATATCTTTTGATTAGGCATGCCTGTCCATTGACTGTGTTTCTCAGAGTCCATCATTTTAAGATCGTACAGAAAATGATCAGTTCGTTTGGCAACTTCCATCAACACTTCTGGTGAAGCATATCCCGTGGTGTCAACACAACGATGAATTCCTTCATTGCCACATGCATCTAAAAGAGGAATTAAGAATTCATGATGTAGCAAGGGTTCGCCACCTGAAAAGGTAACACCGCCTTCGGATTTATCCATCAATAAGATTTCCTTTTTAATTTGGCTCATGATCTCTTCTGTACTCATTAATTTGCCAGTCATTTCGATGGCTTTAGTTGGACATACATCGGCACAGATTCCGCACAGAGTGCATGCTTCAATATTGGTTGCAATGCCATCAGAAGTTAGCGATAAGGCGTTCTCAGGGCATTGTTTAACGCACTCTTCACATGAAATGCATTTACTGTTGTTGTACATCTTCTGCTGATGTTTGTGCTGGCTTTCAGGGTTGTGACACCAGGCACAGCGCAACGGACATCCTTTTAAAAAGATGGTGATGCGAATACCAGGGCCATCGTTTATGGCATAGCGCTTAATGTCAAATATTAAAGTGGGTTGATTCATGTTGAGAATGCGTGTGTAGTTCAGTTAGTGTTGATTCAATATTTGTAAAAATGAATGCTCATCGAGCATAGCCGAGATGATAATAATTTAGTCTAAATAAAAAAGATCACTTCGGCTTTGCTCAGTGAGCGCATTTGATTATAAATTTCGAACAGCTTTATTTAAAGCCTAAACTTAAAACGATTCGTTTTCAGTACGATCAATAACTTCTTGCTGAAGGTCGGCATTCATGTCGTTAAAGTAATCGCTGTAGCCTGCCATTCGCACCAATAAATCCTTATAATCTTCTGGTGTTTCCTGCGCCGCCTTTAAAGTTGCAGTATCCACAATGTTGAATTGAATGTGATGTCCGCCTAGCGTGAAGTAGCTACGAATGAGTTGACCCAGTTTCGCAATGTCTTCATCACGTTTTAACAAACTTGGTAAAAAACGCTGGTTCAACAGAGTACCACCAGAGCGCGTATGATCAAGCTTGGTAAGTGAACGGATTACTGCGGAAGGACCGTTAATATCGCAGCCATGTGATGGCGATGTTCCATCAGAAATAGATTTAGCGGCTAAGCGACCGTTAGGCGTGGCTCCCATTACCTTTCCAAAGTATACGTGACATGTGGTCGATAGCATATTTAAGTGGTATTCGCCACCTTTTACGTTTGGTCGGCCATCAATGGCATTAATTAAATCATCGTAAACCTTTAGGGCAATGTCATCGGCATAATCATCATCGTTACCAAAAAATGGTGTGCGGTTTAAGATGGTCTGACGTAAAAATTCTTCACCTTCAAAGTTTTTAGCTACCGCCGTAAGTATCCGATCCATATCGAAAGTTTCCTTTTCGAATACATGGTGTTTAAGTGTTGATAAACTATCGGTTACAGTTGCCAGTCCAGTACATTGAATGTAGTTGGTGTTGTAACGTGGCCCTCCATTGTAATAATCTTTTCCTGTAGAGATACAATCTTCAATAACAACAGACAGGAAAGGAGCTGGTGCATACTTGGCAAACATTGTATCGATGTAATTGCTTACCTTAATTTTTTGATCGATGATGTATTTCATCTGCTTATGGAAAGCATTGTATAAATCATCGTAAGTTTTAAAGCTTCGAGGATCGCCGGATTCGCAACCAGCCACCTTACCAGTAACAGGGTCGATACCATTGTTAAGCGTTACTTCAAATATTTTTGGTACGTTTAAATAACCTGTCAACACATAAGCCTCCTTACCAAATGCGCCTACTTCGATACATCCACTGCAGCCACCTTCGCGGGCATCTTGCAAGGATTTTCCCATGCCAAGCATCTCTGTAATGTATGTCTCAGGACTAAAAACAGAAGGGTAACCATGGCCTTGACGAATAACTTTACATGCTTCGTTCAGAAATTTATCCGGGGTCTTGTGACTGATGTGAACCGACGATCCTGGTTGAAGAAGGTGAAGCTCTTCAACCACTTCAAGCATGATGTATGATACATCACTAACGCCATCTGAACCATCCGACTTAAGGCCTCCAATGTTGATGTTAGTGAAATCGTTATAGGTACCACTCTCCTTAGCCGTAATTCCTACTTTTGGAGGAGCGGTTTGGTTATTTACCTTAATCCACATGCAGCAAATAATCTCCTTAGCTTCTTCACGAGTTAAAGTGCCTTCAGCTATTTCTTTTTCGTAGAAGGGAGTGAGGTGTTGATCGAAATGGCCTGGGTTCATGGCATCCCATCCGTTTAATTCGGTTACCGTTCCAAGGTGCACAAACCAATACATTTGAACAGCCTCGTAGAAGTTTCGTGGTGCATTAGCTGGCACCCAACGGCAAGTTTCGGCAATCTTTAATAATTCAGTTTTGCGTTTTTCATCACTTTCTGTACGTGCTTTTTCTTCGGCCAAATCGGCATGGCGTTCTGCAAAAACAATGGCAGCATCACACGAGATATCCATGGCTTTAAGTTGCTCAGCCTTGTTATTGGCATCTGCATCGCTCATGTAATCCAAAGAGTCGAGGTGTGCTTTAATTTCTGTCTTAAAGTCAAGCATACCCTTTTTGTAAATTTTTCCATCGAGGGTAGTATGACCCGGAGCGCGTTGTTCCATAAACTCGGTGAAAAGGCCGGCCTCATAGGCTTGTTTCCACTCGGTAGGTACATGGTTGAAAATCCGTTCACGTTGTGTGCGGCCTTCCCAATACGGAATCACCTCTTTTTCGAAAGTGTCAATGTCTTCCTGGCTGATGGTGTATCGCTGCTGATCTCTTGTGTTAAGCACATGAAAATCTTCAACACTATGGCAGGTTAACTCTGGAAAGGTAGGAACTGCTTTGGGTATGGGGCCTCTTTCGCCAACGATTAATTCATCATCGCCCAGATAGATGGTTTTTTTCTCGCAATGATCCAAAAAAGTAAGGGCTCGCATTACTGGAATTGAGTGTTTACCATTGTGAGCTTTGTAGTATGCAGTTTGGTGAAGTGCTCTCTCAATGGAAATGCTTGGTTCGGCATCGAAACTAAGTTTACGTAGACGCTGAATTCTTGGGTTCATTCCTGGGCCAATTTTATTACCTAGTGGTTGGTAGAAGTTGCCTTCGGCTGAGGCGGCTCTTTCGGCTGGTTTATTAGATTCTTCTTTGCCTAATATTTCTTTTACGGTGGGAAGGTTAGCTCCATTGGGATCTATTTTGCCTTGTGGTATTTTTGTCATTGTTGTGGTATTATCTTTATGATACAAATCCCCAAAATGAATATTGGCAGTAAGCCTTAATTCAAGGGATAGATAAATTGTTTAGTTTGATTTGGTTTGCTTTCCTGGATTGAAAGCACGCAATTTTAGAAGTATGAAAAATTGCAATTAAGAATTGGTTTGTATGTAGAACATTAAGCACTCATACAAACAACGATAGCCTTTTATGATATTAAAATGATTTACCACCGCGATTTTATAATTATTATACGGGCAAAAATGGTAAAAAAAAATGGTAAAAAAAATAGATCACTAGTATTTGAGTATAACACGCTTGAGTATTTTAGTGACATGCGAGTGTTAAAGGCAGAGAGGGAGTCGCCTGGCTGTCAATAAACGGGGCATGCTAAAACAATTTAAAATCATCATTAATTCACTCATGAAGTAGAAGAAATCACAATTCGCTCTGACCGTCACTAGGAATTATCGGGTGTGATGTGTGAGCCAATATTTTTTGTTTGCTATATAAAATGTCGTATGTCGTTTTAATTTAAAATCTAACTAATAATTCTGTACTAAATAAGTTATTGTTAAATGTTGATATTAAACTGCTATCCCAATGATATGGGCAATAATGATAAGATAGTTCAATGCCAATGTAGTTTGTTTTAAATATCGGAGTAAGAGCTGCAATGCCTAGTGAGAGGTGTGGTACATCTACATCATAATACTCTTTCTTATCAGAGTTTTTCACATCTTCTGTTATGCCAGTAGATACTGATTCTAATCCAAGCCCTAATTTAGGTATGAGTTTCAAATGGTCCTTATCAATTACTTTATAACCAACCAATCCACCGAAAAAAACACTGTAATCGGAACTCACATTATGAGTTTTGCCTAAGGCATTAAAATCAAAGTTTTTAGAGTCTTGATTTATTCTAAATTTGATTCCAAGTTCAACTTGAAGTTTGTACCTCAAAGGCGTTGAAAAGGTGAATCCAATTATTGGACTATAAGAGAAGAAGTTGTCTTTACCGATGGATTTATAGAACCCTGTATACAAATTGTAGCTCATAGTATGGTCTTTGTACTCACGAGCATTATTTGCAGATAGCTGCTTTAGGTAACTCTCTCTTTTCTTTGCAGACTTTAGCTTTTTTTCAAACGCTTCTTCATTTCCTGAAAACAATAAGCAAATAATCTTTTCATCAGTCGTAAGGTATCCAACTTCTAGAAGATTAGTATAATTGGATATTAATATGGAATCAATTTTGCTACGCAATGGTACATAACTAAAATAAGCCTTGTTTTCCGTATATATATTTCCGTAATCATTCTTTTGAGATGCATAGAATCTATTTAGGTATTTGTCACTATAATCGTTGATGAAAAAAAGATTAACATGGGTTTGAATACCTTGCCGTTGAACTAGTGCTAAATAGATTCTTAATCTATACAGAACCTCAGAACCGCCACAATAATTTTCCCATCTGTTTATCACGATGTCGCAAGAATCTAGATCTCCATTAATTAAGTAATCAGAAATTAAAATAATTGAATTTTCTGTGACTATCTCACAATCAAAAACGGATACATTTTCTAATAGTTTATCTTTTTTAGAATCCTGACTTGAAACTTCAAAAAAGGATAAAGAAAGCATTATAGGAAAAAATATTAGCTTGATTTTTAGCATGGAAGGGAGTAGTTTATGTGCAGTTTGTTAAATTATCAAACCACTGATGTGTTTAAAGGTTGATTAAGGTGATCTTCAGGATTAATTACACGTATTACTTATACTTCATTGAGAGGTAGATCTATTATCAACCTATTTACCCATTCAACAAATCACTTCGTTTAAACTTTACACCTTTTCGAATTAAGTAGGCGTGATACGCGCTTGGTATGTCATGTGTCCATTTTGGTAGTATTAGTGTTATTAAAATTCGATCGATATGTGAGATTAAACCCAATAAGATGGCTAGCTGAAAGGGTAGACCCGCGTGGTTAAATCCAATTAGAGATGTGAAGGCGATAAGTAAGGTGATGCCCCATAATTTAGAAAGAAAGGCATGGGTACAGGTTTCCTTTTTAAATTTAACCAGACTGATAATATAACACGAAATTTCCATGCCAAGTATTACACCAATGGGTATAATGTTATCGCTAATTAGTTGAGGGTATAAAAGCCATGTTGCAATACCTATGGATAACCAAAATACCATATCCACCTGGCTATCCATTCGTCTCAGTTTTGCAGATGAGATATTCTGTTTACGTGCAACAATGCCATCCAGAATATCTGATATCAGACCAAGGTACATCAAAACCAGAATGATCGGTTTTGAATCAGCTCCGATATAATAAGCTAAAGCTAATATGATAGGTGCTAAAAGAAGTCGGAATAGAATAAGTGCTTGGGGTAGATTCATCGTTTTTAAGTTTAAGGGTTTGCAAGTATTGTTTGTTACTTGACAAAAATCCCATAAACTTTAAAGGCAAACAATGAACCTGGGTTAATAAATGCGTCGACGGATGCGACTTAAGGCTTGAGGTGTAACGCCAATGTAGGAGGCGATGTGTTTTAGAGGTATCTGTTTAATTAATTCAGGACGTTCGGTGAATAAATCAAGGTAACGTTCTTCGGCAGATTTGCTCAATAATGAAAGTTCTCTCTTCGACTTTAAGAGATACATATTTTCGTTCATCCGTCTACCAATAGCATTACCGCTGTCTGTGTTTTGGTAAACATCCTGTAAGTCTTGATAGGAAATCCGCCAAAGCGTTGTATCTGTAATGGTTTCAGTTTGGTATTCAGATGGTTGGCGGGTCAAAAAGGAATCGTAAGCTGAAACAAATTCATTTTCAAAAAGAAATCCAAAGGTAACATCATTTTCTTCCAAGGGAATGTGAACCCGAGCTGCCCCTTTGGTTATGAATGATAGATAGTTTTCAATCTCACCTGCCTTAAGTAAAACTATTTTCTTTTTTACGTTTACCATTTCCAGCTTGGAAGAGAATAGTTGCCAATCATCATCATTCATTGGGGTTATGCTTGCAATAAATTGCCTGATTTCTTCCATGTTTGGTTAGGTGTTTATTAAGTATCAATTGGCATTAAAAAAATCTATGAGTATCGCACTTAGTTGTTCAGCCTGATCTTCTTGTATAAAATGATTCGACTCAAGCGTGTAATGTGTCTGATCTTTAGCTCCCTCTACCATCTCTTGCAATAAAGTGTCTTTACCTATCCACATTTCATCCTTGTGATTACCCCAAATTGTTATAAATGGTTTGTCGAACAAGGCCAGTTTCTTATTTAGTTTTTGATTGATAATGGCTTCCTTATCGCTAGACTGTTGAGGTATGAGCGAGGGAAATTTTCTTACAGCTCTATAGTCCGATATTTTCTGGAAGGGTTGATTATATTTCTGAACGATGGAATCGGCCAAACTTATGTTTGATCCCCAATTCATAATGTTACCCGGCGAAAAGGAAGAATCATTTTTAGCGTAGGCGATGAATCCTTTGAAACTTTCGGGTATGGTTTCAGTTCCTTCAAAAAGATAACCATAAGATATGGCTACCTTTTGAAAGCGAATAGGCTGCCCAGCCACAATTCGTAATGTAAGCATGGCTCCCCAATCGTGCGCAAACAAACGAATGTTATTAAGTTGTAATTGGTCGATGAATTGTGTTAGCCATTTGGTATGATTGGAATAGCTTATTATTTCCTCATCCCTGGGCTTGCTCGAATATCCAAATCCTATCAAGTCTGGGATAATTACGCGATAGCCTTCTTTGATTAAGTTAGGGGCGATGTTTCGATAAACATACGAGTAATTAGGCTCTCCATGCATTAATAAAACAATATCACCCTCAGGATTACCCAAATCTAAATAGGCCATTTTTAAACTATCTTGTACATCCAAGTATTGGTAGTTGCTTAGTTCAAAGGAGGCGTTTCTTGTGTTTGCATCTTGCTTAACTCGGTGCAGGCAGGACGATAGAGTAATTGCCAGTGTAGCAAGTAAAAAAATAAAGTATTTCATTCAGGTTTGGTTTGGATCATAACGCGCATGAAGATAAGAATTTTACAGTCGTTCACGCATTCAGAATATACTCCTAAAGGTATTTGTTTAGAGCTTTATTTGTTAAACGTTTCAGCCTTTTTCTAATGCTTTTTCGCTTTTGTCAGTTGCTTTTCTTTATTCTTGACAAAAATTAATTTGTGTCTGCTTTTGGGTGTCTCTCGTTGTTCAATTTCGAAATTACCGATTGATTTTATTAATGGTGTTAGTTTCTCAAATCCATAATTTCTTGAGTCAAAGTTTGGTCGTTTTTTCTGTAATAAACTTCCCACATCTCCAAGAAAAGCCCAGCCTTCCTCATCTGACAAATCATTAATGGTGGAGTAAATCAGCTTAATTTCTTTATTGGTGATTTTATCAACGCCAGATTCTTCGATGTCTTTATTCTCGATTTTCTCCTCCGATTGTTTCTTTAAAATCTCGATATACACAAACTTATCGCAAGCTACAATGAATGGATTTGGGGTCTTTTTTTCACCAATTCCAATTACTTGCATGCCCGCTTCTCTCAGCCGAGTGGCTAATCTTGTAAAGTCGCTATCACTCGACACCAAACAGAATCCATTTACTTTCCCATCGTAAAGAATATCCATTGCATCAATTATCATAGCCGAATCAGTTGCATTTTTACCTGTTGTATATCCGTATTGTTGAATGGGGGTTATGGCATTTTCCAGTAATAGGTTTTTCCACTTCGATAAATTGGGTTTTGTCCAGTCGCCGTATATTCTTTTTATAGTTGGATTACCATATTTGGCTATTTCTTCCATCATTTCTTTAACGTGAGCCGATGGTATATTATCCCCATCAATGAGCACCGCTAAGTTTAAATTGTTTTCCATTTGTTTTTCAAGTTTATTTTTGATGGCATTTGTTTCTAAAGTATCATTTAGGCCTTTTCATATACTTTTTACTAAAGTAGCTAATAATACCGTTTACAAACCAAAACGACCCCGATAATTAGCAAAATGATTTATCAATCATTTTGGAATACAATTGGTATAATATGAAGATAATGGCTGTTTGTAGCAATGAGGGTGTCCAAAAACTCGGAAAGCATCCGTTCACTGAGCGAAGTCGAAGTGATTATTAGTTGATAATCAGCATTAATAAAGTTTCATCTCGACTACGCTCGATGAGCGAGCTTACTTTTTGGACATCCTTGTTTCTTTCTTTTGATGTTAAAAATGAGTGCCTATTAATGAAGAAGACTACCAGTTTCTAACTTTTTTTCGATATTCCCGAGGTGAAAAATTAGTGTAGCGTTTAAATATTCGTGTGAAATATGCTGGCTCTACAAAACCTGAAAGCATCATGATATCACTAATACTCGTGTTTTTATTGCTTAACAAGGTACAAGCTTTCTGAATTCTGAACTCATTTAAGAAATTGATAAACGTTTTGCCCGTTACTTTTTTGAAAAAACGACTAAAGGAGGTTTCAGTAAGTCCTGTTAATTCTGCCAATTCTTTTATCTGAATTGGCTTTTGGTAGTGCTCCGAGACGTATGTGTTAATCCTGTTAATCCTTGAGTAGTCGTTTGACTGTACCTCAATAGCGGCCTTAGTGGCATGCAATAAATGATAATCATTTGTATTTGCTAAGGTTTGAAGAGCTTGCATTAAGCAGATAAGTTTTTCAAAAGCGGGGAGTTCAACCATGTGTTTTAATGCTGGCCCCACTTGTTCTTTAATGCCATGCCCAAAGGAAATTCCGTGGCTCGATCTTTCCATTAATTTACTTATATCTGTAAATTCAGGAAAAGGGAGAATACGTTGATTAATAAACTCAGTACTTAGTTGAATAACGATTTCATAGTTGTCATCCTTATCTTGATTGCCGAGGTTAGAGTGGGGGATGTTACTTCCTATTAATAGTAAATCACCATCATTATATCGTGCCACATTACTTCCTACATGGCGTTCTGCACTTCCTGATTTAATGTATACTAATTCATATTCAGGATGAATGTGCCAAAAAGGTTCGCAACACCCAGGCGAATTACTATGGATGTAAAATGAACTGCCATGATTGGCTTGTATGTTTTCATATATGGGCTCCATTTTTTTACTAGCTTCTTTTGTTTATGGCAAAATAAGTCAAATAATCGATAATTTAAGACAAAAACACCTGTGTTTAGTGAGCTACTTTTGCATCGAAATAAACTAAAAGAAGATAATGATTAAGGTGAGTGAGCAGCGAATGGCATTTTTTGCTTCAGCACAATTGTATTTATCGCTGAGTATATTGTTTGGTACTTGGGTGATTTACATTCCACATATTACTGAAAAACTTAATATGAGTGAAGGTCAACTTGGAGTTGCTCTATTTTTTGGAGCCTTTGGTTCTCTTTTCGGTACAGTGATTGGTAAAGGATTGATAGGTAAGTTTGGAGAAGGAAGAGTTTCGTTAGTAAGTATGATGATGCAGTCGGTTTTTATGCTTTCAATGTTTTTAGCACCAACGTTTTATTTATTATGTACAGGTTTCTTTTTGTATGGTTTTAGTGGTGGCATATTTCAAGTTAGTGTCAATGCCATGGTGATAAGCATTGAAAAGAAATTCAAAGTAGCTATCATGTCGCGTTGCCATGGTTTTTTTAGTTTGGGAGGATTGATCGCATCCGGATTGGGTACTTTGCTGCTAATTGCTTTAGATAGTGCTGTATGGCATATTGTATTTTCAGTGAGTGTAGTGGTTATACTTCAATTGGTATTTGCGAAGGTAGTGTTGCCAGTTAGGAGTGTACCGCAACCACGAATAGTGCAACCATCTTCCAAAACTAAAAAGAATGGACTACTAATATGTTTAGCCTTAATTGCTATTAGTGTTATGGTAACTGAAGGTGCCATTGCTGATTGGAGTGGTTTATACCTTCAAGATGTGGTGAAGGTAAACAAAGAATGGCTTGGTTTAGCGTATGCTGCCTTTTCTTTATCAATGACTGTTGGACGATTTGTTGGTGATTTTTTTAGTCGTCGTTTTGGATCGTTACAAATAATAATCGGAGGGTTTGCACTGGGTTTGATTGGTTTTGTGTTTGTTCTTAGTCAGGAGTTTTATAGTGTGGTTTTTGGTTTCTTTGTCATTGGTACTGGCTTCTCTATTATTGTTCCTGAGATTTATCGGATTTCGGCAAATATAGAAGGTGTGAATTCGGCCAATGGTATCGCTTTTATGGCTGGAGCTGGATATGTCGGTTTCTTGGCTGGCCCTGTACTCTTGGGGATAGTTGCCGAAACCTTTGGTCTATCCATCAGTTTTATGGTATTATTTGTTTTGGTGAGTTTCGGTGCCCTATTGGCTACTGCATTGAAAATTAGTTCACGATTAAAACTTACAAATAGTTAAATTATTTATTTGCAAGTCTGTAAGTCAAAACACAACATGAGTATTTCTACAGTAAAGCAGCAAATTGCGGAATCTTCTTGGCTATTTTTACAGCAACTGTTCCTAAGTCTTTAATGTTTTGGATAAGATCTGCTTGTGATAGGTTTTCTTTAGAAGCTTGTTCAACAACTTTTATTAGAACCGAATAAACTCTCAGATCTTCTGTCCCAGGTGTAATGGCATCAATTTCGCTTTTTGATAGCCCAGTTAGCTTATCTAACTCACTTTTATAGGTTCCATTAAAGGCGGCATCTGCTTCGGCAAATAAGGCACTAAATCTGTTTTCTGGCATGGCTTAGTTTTTATTAGTTATTTTTTTAATTTGATTCGATATCTCTTCCAACTTGCTATAAGCGTCATCACTCTTAATATCTATCTCTTTTCCTTTCTCAACAGCATCGCTTACCAGTTCCGAAACTTGAACTAAAGAATTTGTTACAAGAGTGTCAGCACCTTCTAAGCCTACAATGTTTAACGCATCCTGTTGGCTTTCTTTTACTTTACGAACAGATATTAGGTAATTAGTGATGGTTGAGTTTGCACGAATAGCATTCTCATATGATTGATTAATGTGGCCAATCACTTCCTTTTCTTGTTTGATAATCGGTTTTAATAGTTCATTTCTCTTGGCTGTTATCTGTGCATTAGCTGCTTCTTGAAACTCAAGCATGGTCGCCAGTGCTTCATCAGTTTCAGCCTTACCGCCTGATTTTCCGGCATTCTCTATGGAGGTATATAATGAAGGCTCACCTTTCTGGTACTTCTGCAATTCAATTTTTAAAACGTAGTGAATGACAAAAGGTGAGTAAACTTCATCTACAAACTCGTTAATGTCATTTTTAATTTGTCTGTAATACATTTCTACAACATTCCGGTGAGATTGATGCAGTGCAACTAGATCTTTGCCCAGTACCTGTGATAAATCCACAGTTTCTTTTGGTATGGAAATGCAAGCCGTAAAAAGGATTGTTAATATAAGTGGAGCGATGAATTTAAATTTCATTTTTTTAAGTCTCATTAGATTTGTATTACCAGAATTATGATTAAAAATAATGGATTTTATTTATAAATGAAATTGGTTTAGTTTAAATAATCATTTTTCAAGTCAGTGTAGCCTTCCTAAAAATGTAGCCTGACCCAATCTATTTCAAACTTACTTTTGTCACTTACTCAAACCCTTTTTCAGGACGGGTGCTTTTCGTGTCCTCGTGCCAGACGGGCATTTACCTTTTTTCATGATAAAAAAGTAAACAAAAAATCTACCGCTGCACCCCGATGACGCTAAATTGGCTTTAACTGCACTAAAAACAAAGAACTCTCCCGACATAGAACCTTGTGGCTTTGGGTTCCCCAAACCCTACAAGTTCTATGTCGGGATCAAACAGCTTTGTTTTTCACGCTTGTTTAAGCCAATTCTTAACACTATCGGCCTGATGCGGTGTTCCCACTTGGATGGCCGCTGCGGTGTTTGTTTTGAGGCTCTAAATAGAAACAATGACCAAGTTGAGTGCTAAGAGTGGGCAAGCCGAGTCGGGGGGATCTGCCAGAGAGGGAGGCTGTGCGTTGGCCTGTGCGGGCGTGATCAGTGTGAGGGAGCCCAATACCCTAGCAATTTTCGAACTACTCTGTTGTTCACTTTTTTCATATTCAAGCCAACTTGCCAAATAGAAATCATTGGCCAACCCGACTCCCAATAGTCTGTTTTGTAAATAAAAATTGCGCCTTGTTTTTTTGAATGGGGGCTAACGGTTAGTATAAGAAACGTAAGTGATTTCGAAGCTCTTACTTATCAATTTGCACTGAGCCAAATTTGCGATTAGACACAAATTTAGAGTTTTAAAACAAACCGTCAAATCGCAGATTTGGCGGAGCTGATTAAATGAGCAAATATTCCGTAAACCACTGAGCCACTTATGTTTTTTATACATTGTTGTGCCCAGTAATTTATTCAATGTCGTCAATATCTGAATCATTAATTTGTTCAATAATCTGATTATCTTCAAATTTCTCAAAGTACCTAATCCAGTCAGCATCTAAATATGTTTCTGGATAGTAATTTTTCTCTCTATCCCAAGAATCAAATTTTGCTTTTAAAATCAAATTACCTTCTTTGTCGAATTCATGGTACTTCAAAGTAAAGTCGTATTCATTACAACACCAACAGTCTTTATCCCAAAAAATCAATTTATTCCAACAATACTCATATTGAACCAAACTTTTAGTCCAGTTTAATTTACTTTTAATGTTTCCATTATCAAAATAGTCAATCCTTTGATTCCTCTTAGTCTCATATTGTTTTATTCCTTTTGATTTATATTTTATTTTTCGTTTTATATCACCGTTTTTATATTCTACAATCTCAATTGGGAAACCTGAAGAATCAAAATATTCAATCTTTTCATTTAGCCAATAAGGATAACTATTTGAGCGCTTTTCTGAATATCTTTTTATAAGATTTCCATTTAAATCAAAGTATCTATAGATACGACTGTTTTTATGAAATGTATTTTTCTCTCTTAATTCTCCAGAATAGTAATATTTTGTCAAATCACCAATTGGTTGCCCATTGATAAACTCACCTTTCATTTTAAGGTTTCCATTTTCATAAAAACTAGATTCCAGGCCATTACATGGTTCTCCACAACATAAATATTCTGTCCAAGCAGGATTATAATTATAATGAAATACTTCTTGTAAAGGCTCAAGAATTATTGTGTCAATATAGATTCTAAATTCAGGTATTTGAACTTTATGAAAAGGATTTCTGTCTGGAATTCCCCAATAGTAGCCTTGTGATAGATAATATGTCCCTGTGTCCTTAAGTATTGAATATCCATTAATCCAATCAACTTGTGGTTGAGTAAACTCCTGCAATTCTGTTGTGTCTTGATAAATCCAGTATGAGTAGTGAACCTCATTAGTATTGTTACAAGTATCCTTAATAATCAATTGATACTTAATATCCTGAGAATATAGATTTAAAGTCAGAATAGTGATGAATATATTTGTTAGCAGTATTTTCATATTATTGGGCACAACTAGCCGATATGCGTATTGTTTATATATCCAATATAGCTGTAGGTCATTTTTCTGTTGATTTGTAGATTTTGATAAGATTCATTGAATTAACAGCTTCGCCTCCTCAGTCACAATTATATGGTGCGAGTTAAGCTGGTCATCTATATAATTCTACCGCACACCATATGTTATCGTTATCTTGTTCCTCGATCAAGTGTTACTTTCAAATGAATATGATCATTCTTAGTTGTAATACCACTTAAACAAGTACCAGGGTTATGGTTTTCTTACTCATCATAAAAAAAGCTATTTTTTATCAAATATCCAAGTCATCAAGCGGACTTTTTAAGCGGCTTATATCTTTATTTGAAATTTGAGTGTAAATTTCGGTTGTCTTGGTGTTTGAATGGCCAAGTAGTTTCTGAATATTACGAATGTCCATGCCCGAATCATGTAGATGGGTGGCAAAAGAGTGGCGTAACATATGTGGTGTAACACGTTTGTCTATTCCTGCTTTTCTAGCTGCGTTTTTTACCACGCTTCGTATGCTCGACGCACTATACCTTCCACCATTAAGACCTTCAAAAAAATGGATATTGGGCTGCTCGGTTCGCAAATATCTTAAAAGTAAATCTCTCATTTTATTTGATAAACCAACTATTCTACTTTTGTTGCCTTTGCCTTTGTTTATTACTATTACATTTTTATTAAAGTCAACATCTTCAACTTTTAAGTTAATTAATTCGCCACAGCGAATACCTGATGCATACATTAAATAGAGCATGCATTTATGCTTAGGGTATATGTTAAGTTTAAGCAATGTTTCAATTTCCTTTTTCTCTAACACTTTTGGTAAAGCTGTTTTGTGTTTAGGTCGAGGAATTCTGATGTCTGTTAGTTCATGGTCACCAAATGCTTGTAGAAAACGTTTAATGGCACTTACCGCAATGTTTTGTGCCGATGTTGAGTAACTTAATTCCTCACGTAGAAAAAATAGATAGTCTATTATTTCGTTATTGCTAATCTCCAATACACCTTTGTTAGGATAGTAGGCTTTTAATTTACTTATTTGGCAGGCATAGTTATCTATTGTCCGCGCACCTGCACCTTGCAAAGTCATTATTTTAATAAATGATTGCAGTTCTTTATCCTCTTTGTAATTGCTTTTTTGTTGGTGAGAAAAGATTTTCTCGTCATGTTTAACCTTTATTTTTATTTTACATCCTTGTTTTTCAAAATATTGCTGAATGGCTTCTTTATTGTTAGCGTAATTGGGTATAATCCAAAAGCGTCTTTTGGCTTCAAATACACTTCCCATTTCTTTCCATAGCTTGTCCATCGCTGTTTGAATAGATAAGGTAGTTTTAAGTAGGCCTTATTATTAACTATTGTTATTGCTACCAGCGCTGTTTGTTCAAATGCATTTAATGCATCTTTGGCTTTTAGATCGCTTGATTTTTTTTTGTTGTTAAAAGAGGCAGCGTTTAAATATTTCGTACTAATATTCGCTACAGCCTTAATATCTTCCTGCAATAAGGTTTTAAAATTATTATCGTCTCTTATATAATAACATTGATATTGCTGGCTATAGCGTACATAGTTTAAAGACCTAATGCACTGTTCAATACTATCGTTATCATAAAAGAATAACTTTACAAGCGGTGTCTGCCCATGTTGAAAGCTATTATAGTATATGGTAGGTTTTTTTGTCATTTTTTATGCACAACATAGTTAATATTCATACCTTAAGAGTATTGTAAGCGTTTATAAACGTAACTAAACGTCTAATCATATACTTATGACTGCTCATACATGTTTATATTGCGACGAATTAATTGTAGGACGATCCGATAAGAAATTTTGTACAGCCCAATGCAAGAGTGCTTATCACAATCAGAACGAATCAACAAGCGAAGCCTATATGCGCACACTTAATAAACAACTTCGAACCAATCGCAGAGCTTTACATACGGCATGTCCATCTGGTAAAGCTACCGTTCGAAAGTCTTTTCTTATCAAACTAGGTATGAACTTTAAATACCTGACGCATACCTGGAGAAATCAAAGCGGAACTCTGTATTATTTCTGTTACGATTATGGGTATACACCTTCTATGGAATCGGGAAAAGTAGTGATCATTCAAGAACAATCGTACATGAAATAATGTGGTTTAATCCTTATTCCGCTCGTCCGTGCTTACATCATCAATTTGGTTGTAAGTCGAACCTTGAATTTATTCTTTCTACAATGCATCCTGCATTTTTGGAAATGAAGTGATATGTTATGTGACTGTAATATCTTGTATTTTAGTATAATGTATTACAGTGAATACTTAATGAATATCATTGCCATGTGATGTGAATTGTCTATGTTTTTAGGTGTTTTATAATTGTTTCTATGTGCTGTTGTTGTGTTGTTTATAGAGTGTTTTGTATTGCTTTTTAACAACGGAATACAAATGTACTTTCTTTACCTTATGCCTTTATAACACTTTCAGTCCGATTTACTACGAATAAATATTAAATAAGGACGCTTTCAAGTTTTCACCCCGAAGCTATTTTATCTCATCTACTTTTGACAGCACAAATCAAAACTAATAAACACATGAAGATTTTAACATCAATTATTTTAGTGGCTGCTTTAACGCTTGCTTTCTCATCATGCAGCAAGGATGATGATCCGGAAGAAGTATTGGATATGAAAGGTACTTTCAGTATTTCCATTGATGGAACCAAATATGAAGGTACTCAGGTACTGAATGGAGCTGTGGCTCAAGTTCGAACTATCTCTGCCGAGAATGAATCCTTTGTTTTTACAGCAATCATGACCGATGGTCTTTTTAAAGCAGGTAAAACCTTCGATTTTGAAGTGGATAAGAGTGAAATTGCACCGACAATAGTTGTCGACCTCGATGGCGATGGCACCGATGAGAGCCTATGGGGTTTAACCGGAACGATTAAAGTGGTGAGTACATCCGAAATTGAAATTGATGGAGTTTTCTATAAGGATTTCTTAAGAACGAATCCTCCACACACAGTGAAAGGTACAGTTAAATCGAATTAAAAAGTGTGTAACAGTATTATTACCAAATTTAAACCAATACAATAAAAAATTAGACACATGAAATCAAGTAAAATTTATTTATTAGCACTTGCCATCATATCTTTAAGTTTATCAATATCATCATGCAGTGGTGATGATGGCGCGGTTGGACCGCAAGGTGAAACCGGACTGCAAGGTGATCAAGGATTAGTTGGGCCTGCCGGAGCGGATGGTTCAGTTATTTATAGTAATGAGGGTGAACCTGCCGAAGAGGTGGGTGCTAAAGGTGATTATTATTTCGATATCTCAACAGGCTTGTTATACGGGCCAAAATTGGATGATACGACTTGGGCCGATGCGGCTAGTTTCATGTTAAAGGGTGAAAATGGTTCGGATGGGGAAGATGGTACCGATGGACAAGATGGCTCTAAAATATTATCAGGTAAAGGTGCTCCAACAGGTACTGATGGTGAAATAGGTGATTACTATCTTGATATCGAAACCTATACTCTGTATGGGCCTAAAACAAAATTGTCGAGATTGCAGTGGGGAATGGGATTAGTGCTTAAAGGAGTAAAGGGAAATGCCAATGTTAAAACATTTTCACTGACCGTTCCTGCGGAAAGTTGGTCAGTATTGCAAAATACAAGTGCTTATGAATTTAAACGTTTGAGCTTTTCTGCATCGTTTAGTGCCTTGAACAAAGATATTATGGACAATGGTTTTGTGTTGGTTTATTGGAAGAATGGTACATCTCAGTATCAACTACCGTATGTGAGTTATACAACAAAACAAAACTTGTTAAGTCGCAACTTTTCACTTGTAAGCAGTGGTAGCGGATATAAACTAGATCTAACAAATATATTAGAAGCGCGTACCGATAAAAGTGAATTATTAACGGTTACCAATTTTAATTATAAGGTGGTCATCGTAAGCGGCGAAGCTGGAGAAGAGTTACAAGCGGCACAAAAAGATCCTCATGCTTTTCAAGAATTAAGCAGGGAATTGGGCATTGAATAGTGCTGATTGGATTTAGTTGTTTTTAAACAAGCATCTTCCTTTTTTATCATGAAAGAGGAGGGTGTTTTTTTATTTATAGTAAAGCAGTTGAGTAGTATTACAAATTGTTGAAGACCATAAGCGTATGCCAGCTATGAACTAATACAAAGAGAATGGAAACGATGGTGTAGTAAAGTGAAGGTTTAAACCTCTTTATAAAGCTATCTTTGCCAATTAATGCCATGCCCATAAGAAAGATTAGAGTTGTATAGGCTGGTGCTGTAAAACCAACTGGGCTCATGCTCCAATTCGATTGTGGCCATTGTATTAAAGCCAGCCACGATGAAAAGTAGATTGAGATTCCGGTAATGTAAACTACCAAACCAATCTTCTGCTGTTTCTTCTGAAAGGATAATCGCATAAACAGGGGGAGGGAGAATACGATTAAACGTAAACCATTTTCAGCATATAGGATATAATTTGGAATACCTATGTTGAAGAAGTTAGTGTTAAACGCTTCAGGTAATTGGTGATACCATACTATGTTCCATATAAAAATGGGAATAAGCAGCAAGAAACGATTTGTTAGATATGTCAGGCTTTTATTCATAAGGAAATAGTTCAGCTTAAGGTTTGAAAAAATGGGATGTGTAGCGTACTGAAAGGACAATTACAGTATCCATTCCCCATTGGGGATACATTATTTGCAGTTTCGCAGATATTCTCCCAAATAAAAAAGCGCACGAGCAAGAGTATTTCTTACCCATACACTTTTTAAAACTAAAAGCTTATTATTTTTTAGTAACTCATCTTCACAATTTCTTTAACACCTTCAGGAGTAATGGCACCTCTTTCGCCGATGCCTTTCCAACCACGTTGGTTAAATCGTTCAGCAATTCTTTCAGCTGTGCCTTCGTAGCTATCAGTGTATTCCGATAATTTCGTTGGTATGCCCAATGAGTGAAAGAATAATTCAATATGATCGATGGCTGCCTTGGCTTTCTCTTCTGTACTGCCTGTTTGCACATTCCATACACGTTCTGCTAATTGAGCCAATTTGTCCTTTTTATCTTCAATATTATAGGTATAGTGGCTTCTGCAAATAATAGCAAGTGTTCGTGCATGATCGATACCATACATAGCCGTTAGTTCGTGCCCCATCATATGAATGGCCCAATCTGATGGCACACCTTGACTAATTAATCCATTTAAAGCCATGGTGCAACTCCACATAAAGTTGGCAGCTGCAGTATAATCAGTTCCATCTTTAAGAATAGCAGGTGCCGTTTCAACAAGTGTTTGCATAATTCCTTCTGCAAATCGATCTTGCAACTTCGCATCAACCGGGTAGGTTATGTATTGCTCCAGTACATGCGTGAAAGCATCAGCCAATCCGTTGGCAATTTGTTTCTGCGGAATGGATTTGATTACCTCAGGATCCAGGATTGAAAACACGGGGAATAAACCGGGTCCCATTAATGCCAGTTTTTCTTGAGTTTCTTTACGTGTAATCACAGCGCCGGCATTCATTTCAGAGCCTGTAGCTGGTAATGTTAGAACCGACCCGAATGGCATGCCTTGCATGGCTGGTTTCTGACTACTAACCATGTCCCATGCTGATTCGCCTTCGTATAAAGCAGCAGCTGATATAAATTTGGTACCATCAATTACTGAACCTCCACCAACAGCTAAAAGGAATGTGATATTTTCTGATTTAACAAGTTCAACTGCTTTGAGCAATACTTCATACTCAGGGTTGGGAGGGATGCCACCCATTTCAAGTACTTCATGTTTGGCAAGAGCCTTTTTTACTTGCTCATAAACGCCATTTTTCTTGATGCTTCCGCCACCATATAATAGTAACACTTTAGCATCCTTGGGTACTTCTTTCGAAAGTTTTGCTATACTTTCTTTACCAAAAATAATCTTGGTTGGGTTTTTATATTCGAAATTATTCATTGTGTTTCTTTTTTACTTGATAATTAATCAATAATAGTTAGCAAATCGTCTTTGCTCTTACGTACTTTCTTTAAGTTGGCCAGCCAATCGTTCTCCAAATCACGGTAACCTAAAGGTAACATCACACAGCTTCTCAAGCCCTTCTCCCTTAAATTCAGAATTTCATCCAAGGCAGCCGGATCGAACCCTTCCATTGGTGTGGCGTCCACACCTTCAAAAGCAGCAGCAGCTATTGCTTGCGAAAAGGCGATGTAAGCCTGACGTGCAGCATGGTTAAAGTTGTATTCGGCATCGCGCTGTGGATAACTACTCAAAAGCATTTGGCGGTAATCTTCCCAGCCTTGGTTTTTGAAACCTCGTACCTCATTGGTGAGGTCAAACATTTTATTGATGCGTTCTTCAGTGTAGGTATCCCAGGCTGCAAACACCAACAGATGCGAGCAGTCCGTTACTACAGATTGATCCCAGGCAATTGCTCTGATTTTCGCTTTAACATCTGGGTTGGTGATCATGATTATTTCGAAGGGCTGTAATCCGCTTGAGGTAGGAGCTAAGGAAGCTGCTTCTATAATAGTATCTATTTTTTCTTGTGCTACTTTTTCGCCGTTCATAGCTTTTGTAGCGTATCTCCAATTAAGTTTTTCTAGTAATTCCATTGTATTGTTATTTTTGTGAATATTCATTCTTTTTTTTGAGAAATAAGATCAAACCTTAATACTATCCCAAGCAGCCTGAAATGCTTCTTCTAGTGCTTTTTTATCTACTTGATAGGCATCTCTTTTTTGCATGTTCATTAAAAATGCCATTGGATAAATCGTAAATGCATATAGCAAATATGGTGAAATAGGCTTTATGATTTCTTCTTCTTGTCCTTGTTTCCAGAGATCAAAAAGAGGTTGTAAATACTTAAGCCCTTCTTGTTGTGTTTGCTCATCTATCATAGGTGTATTATCGCACTGTGATAAGAACGATGCTTCCTCCGGTTGGTTCAATTTAAATTGTGACATATTGAACCATATTCTTTCAAAGTTCTTTTTTACAGGTGCTTCTGCTTTGTATTCTTCAAATGTTTTTTCAGCAAATGCCGTTTTTACTTCAAGGTAAAGTTGATTAACCATATCCTGTTTGTTTTCAAAATACAAGTAGATGGTAGCAGGTGAGGCCTTCGCCATTTTAGCAACTTTTGCCATGGAAGCACCTTGTATACCCTCATGGTTAATCAGGCATAAAGTTGCTTTCAATAGAGCAGCCCGTTTCTCTATGCTTTTTTGAAGTTTGACCATGGATTTATTTGCTTTTGCAAGGTTCTAATTCTGATTACTTACTCTTTTATATTTTTAATATACTTGCAAATATATGCAAAAAAGAATGAACATTCACTTTTTTATATGGAAAATATTTAGTTCTAATAAAGTATTAAAAATTCTCTTTTGCGAATAATTACTTAAATCCTTATATTTAAACGAACTAACCCTGACTACATGAAACAGCTACTAATTTTACTTGGCCTTCTAATTTCTCTTCCATTCGTGCATGCGAGTAATAATTCAATACGTTTTAAGTACCTCACAATACACGATGGCCTATCGCTTAGTTCGGTTTACTGCGTGCATCGCGATTCAAAAGGATACATGTGGTTCGGAACCGAAGATGGCTTGAATCGCTTCGATGGTTCTAAATTTACCATTTATAATGCAAGTGCTAATAATCCCAATAGTGTTTGTGATAAGTGGATCGAGAAGATTTATGAAGATAATTTGGGGCAATTATGGTTTACTTCACGAGCAGGTTTGTCTTGTTTTAATCCGGCAACGGAACAATTCAAGAATTTAAACTCTACCAATGGCTTGTCAAACGATACCATCACATGCCTGTTGCAAGCTCACGATTCAATCATGTATGTGGGGTCGGTCAATGGCTTGGGTTGTATAGGTTTAGAAACTAAACGAGTAAAGAAAAGGAGTATTTGTAATGGAAGGATTAATGCGCTTCACCCAACACCTTCAGGTATTTATGTTGGTGCAAGTGAAGGTTTATTCTTGTTGAAAGCCAATGCCGTTGATACCTTACTCTCTAATGTAAATATCAATGCCTTGTGTCAATCCGGATCAAAATTGTATGCAGCAGGTCAGGATCAATTATTTATTATTGATGTTTTGGAACTGGCTATAGAAGCAAGTTTTACTTTTTCACAGTTTCCCTTGCTACAGATTGAAAAGTTGCTGCTTGACAAAGCGAACAATATATGGGTAGGATCTAATGTAGGACTGTTTAAATATCAGAACCGGAAATTGAAACAAATAGTTAAGATAAGTGATGTTTCTAATAGTTTAGCCATTGATCAATCCCGATCGCTGGAAGAAGATAATTTTGGCAATATTTGGTATGGGACTCATGATAATGGTGTTTTTTATATTCAGACCGATGGAAAAGTTCGACACATTCAAAATAATCCTGTTGATCCATCAAGCCTGAGTCAGAATGCTATTAATTGCATCTATAACGACAAGGAGTCTGGAGCCATCTGGTTAGGAACATTTGGAGCTGGCTTAAACATGTATCATCCTGCGGCCAATAAGTTTGAACTGATAAAGCACGATCCAATAAATACCAATAGTCTTGCCAGTGATTTTATTTGGTCGGTGTGTGAAGCATCCGATGGGTCATTATGGATTGGTACCAACGATAGAGGTATATCGCGATATATTCCATCCGAAGATCGTTTTGTTAATTATATCATCGACAACAATTCAGTACGCTGTATTTATGAGGACAGTGAGAATGTAATCTGGATAGGAACCGACGGTGGTGGTTTATCACGATTTATACCATCTAATGATAAATTCCAGACTTTTACGAAGCAGGCAGGTAATGTTAGAAGTTTATCGGATAATTCAGTAAGAGTAATATACGAGGATAGCCAAAATAGAATGTGGATTGGTACTCGTAATGGTTTGAACCTTTTTGATAGGGTGAGCAAAGAATTTAAGCATTACAAGCACATTGAAGGAGATTCAAATAGTTTATCAAACAATTTTATCTATTCAGTTATTTTTGAGGATAGTAAGGGTAATATTTGGTGTGGTACCTACGGTGGAGGGCTCAATCGTTTAAATGTCAGCAGTGGTAAATTTGAGGTTTATTCAACTGATTCGCCATCCCCCTTAAGTAACAACCTCGTATTTACTTTGCACGAGGATAACGATCATCAACTGTGGATTGGAACCAACGATGGGCTCAATGTAATGGATTTGGAGACCAAAGAAATTCGCCAATTTAACGTAGTTGATGGTTTGCCCAATGGTGTTATTTATGGGCTTTTGCCTGATGGAAAAGGGAGTCTTTGGTTAAGTACTAATCATGGCTTATGCTGTTTTGATATGCAAAGTGAAAAGTGTCGTAATTACGATGTTAATGATGGTTTGCAAAGCAAGGAGTTTAATGGCGGTGCCTTTCATAAAGGGAAATCTGGTAAGCTTTATTTTGGTGGGGTTTATGGACTGAATAGTTTTGATCCTACACGTATTAATGGAACAGATAGTGAACTAAGGCCTGTTTTTACGGGGTTGGAAGTCATGGGGCAGAAGGTAGAAGTAAATCCTAGATCTGACATGCCTAGTCCATTAATCAGCAGTGTGAACAATCAGTTTCAGATGAGCAAGAATATTGCTTTTGCTGATACAATTATCCTGGATTATAAAGATCGTTTCTTTTCACTTGAGTTTTCGGGAATGGACCACATTTTCCCGGATAAAACATTATATGCTTTTCAGCTTGCACCTATGGATAAGCAATGGAATCATGTTGGAAACCGTAATTTCGTGACCTATGCTAATATGAAACCGGGCGAATTTAAATTTAGGGTGAAATGTGCCAAGCAGCACGATGCTTGGAGTGATAGTTATTCTGAATTAACAATTATCATTAATCCACCTTTTTGGTTAACTTATTGGTTTATCAGTTTTGAGGTATTGTTATTCTTCATTATCGCGATATTTATTTATCGTTACCTGGTGAAGATGAAAACCAATAAGGTACTAAAGCAGCAGAATTTTAAAATCTCTGAAGCCAACCAACAATTACGAACATCGGAGGCGAACCTTAAACAAATGAATGCTACCAAGGATAAGTTTTTTTCCATCATATCGCATGACCTTAAGAATCCTTTTTCAAGTCTAATGTCCATTTCTGAAATGTTATCCGAAAATTTTGATGATTACACAAAGGAAGATAACAAAGAGTGTGTTTCCAAAATGAATAGTTCCATTAAGCAGATATATATCTTGCTCGAGAACTTGTTGACATGGTCGCGTTCGCAACGAGGTAAAATAAGCTTTAGTGATGCAGCTTTTGATTTGGCTACGCTCATTAACGTGAACATCAACCTTTATAAGTTGGCAGCTGATAAGAAAGAAATAAAAATTAGTTCTAACATCAATGAGGAAGCAATGGCCAAAGGTGATCGAAATACCATTAATACAGTTGTTCGCAACCTGATGGGCAATGCCATGAAGTTTACTAATGTTGGTGGTCAAATTACCATTAATCTGCATAGAGATAACCAAGTTTGGAAAGTTGAAATACAGGATGATGGAGTGGGTATTGATACCGATGATCTGGATAAGTTGTTTTGTATTGATAAGAAGTTGAAAACAGACGGTACGGCAGGAGAAAAAGGCACAGGCTTGGGTTTGATTATTTGTAAGGAATTTGTTGAGAAGAATAAGGGGGAGATAGGTGTACATAGTGAGAAAGACAGTGGTAGTACATTTTGGTTTACTGTTCCTAAAAACTGACTTCCATTTTCTAATTTGAATTAATCAACAAAGAACTGATTCTATTCCATTATCTTTGCAACAAAAGATAAAACATGGGTAGGATATTAGCCATTGATTATGGACGAAAGAAGAGTGGTATTGCAGTAAGTGATCCGATGCAAATTATTGCCAATGGATTAACGACTGTTCCAACTCACGAGCTTTTTGATTTCTTGGTAAAATACATGCAAGAGGAGGAAGTAGAGCACATCGTTTTAGGTTATCCTACACAAAATAGTGGTGAAGAGTCGGAGTCGATGCGCTACATTAAACCTTTCGCCAATAGGTTGAAGAATAAGTTTCCTGACTTACCACTTACCTGGGTTGATGAACGTTTTACTTCTAAGATTGCTTTTCAGGCGATGATAGATGGCGGCTTAAAGAAGAAAGCAAGGCAGAATAAGGCAATGATCGATAAGGTGAGTGCAACCATTATTCTACAAACATTTATGGAGCAAAATAGATAAGAAGCAAATGATATATCCTGTTGTTGTTTATGGACATCCGGTGCTGCGAAAGGTAGCGATTAGCATTGATAAAGATTACGAGGGTTTAGAGCAATTGATTGCTGATATGTGGAATACGATGTATAAGGCAGATGGCCTTGGTCTTGCAGCGCCACAAATTGGTAAATCCATTCGTTTATTTGTGATTGATGCCGATGTGTTAAAAGATGAGTTTCCTGAATTAGCAGGATTCAAGAAGGTATTTATCAACGCACAGATTGAGTTTCTAGAAAGTAAATTTGAATCAACTGCAGAAGGATGTTTGAGTTTGCCAATGATTAATGAAAAGGTTAAACGTCCCTCGCGCATTCGTATTAAATATCAGGACGAGCACTTTAATCATTACGAAGAAGAGTATGATGGTTTTACTGCTCGAGTAATTCAGCATGAATACGACCACATAGAAGGTAAGCTTTTTATCGATTATTTGAATCCCTTTAAAAGATTCATGTTGAAAGGCAAGCTGAATAGAATTGCCAAGGGCGAAATAGAACTTGCTTACCAAATAAAAATAGCTGAGTAAAATAGTGTTAAATCTTCTTTCTATCAGTAAGTTATTGAATAGTTCTTTTGTGGGGCTATCTTTAGATAAAGAAAAATATAAAGTAATCTGATAGAGTGTATGTTCTAGGTGTTAATTTGTTTTCTGTATTGTAAATAATCTATCGACTTATTAATATAAGTCCCCTTCTTCTTATCCTACATCCCACAAAAAAGAGTGTTGATAAGTTAAAAGTAAGCTTTCATAAAAAAAAGGATAGTAGAGATGCTTTAATCTTTATTTTTAGTGTGGATAAACACGCACCAATATCTGAAAATTATATGAGGTTACTAATATTCATTGTAAGCACTTTGCTTTTTATTTCTTGTGTTCCTCAAAAGGAGATAGTCTACCTTCAGGATGATCAATCAACCGAAGAAATACAAACTTTCAATAACGAGAAGGAGAAAATATTGATCAAGTCATTTGATCAATTATACATTCAGGTAAGTAGTTTCGACGATGGCAAGATAAACTTTATGAGTAATGATGCCAACCGATATGGCGGAGGACGATCAGAGGCTGATTTAGCAATGGTTTCGTATACTGTTGATTCAAATGGTTTCATTGATTTACCTATCATCGGAAAGTTTAAAGTTAGTGGACTAAATGCTGACGAAGCGGCTGATAAGATTAGAGAAGAGCTGCAGTTGTATCTTAATGCACCAACTGTGAAACTTAGCTTTGTGAATAAGAATATTACGGTTCTTGGTTATGTAACTAATCCTGGGCGCTACTTTTATGCAAGTGAGCATTTAAATATACTTCAAGCTTTGGGTATGGCTGGCGATATTACCATTTATGGTAATCGTAAGTATGCTGTTATTGTGCGCGTAGTGGATAATGTGGTAAGTAAGCAGCGAGTTGATTTAACTAATGTTGCTTTGCTAGGAGATGATGCTTTTTATTTACAGCCCAACGATGTTGTTTATGTTGAGCCTTTGAAGACCAGAAAGTGGGGCATCGAAACTTTTCCCTGGGCCATTGTTCTGTCAAGTATAACAACCTTTATTTTAGTGGCTAATTATATAAGTAATAATTAATGGATAAGGCACCGCTCAGCAATAGTACGCAAGATCAATACCTCGATCTCCGAAAGGTAGTAAATGTGGTGAAGAAGAAGTGGTATTTTTTTATAATAGCACAAGTTCTGTTTATTGCATTGGCTTTTGTTTTAGGAAAGGTAATTCCACCGACTTACGAAGTAGCCACAAGTATTTATGTGAAAGAGAATGGCGCTTTTGAGAGTCAAAAAGCAATGGAGTTTTTGCAAAGCTTTCAACTCTTTGACCAAAAGAGAACATTTCAGAATGAGATGCTCATCTTGAAGTCAACGCCTTTGGTTACTGAAACGGTTGAACAGCTTGATTTAGAAATTCAGTATTACGAAAGTGAATCGTATATCGATACCGAGATTTATAAACAATCGCCATTTATTGTGCTTTACGATTCGAGCCATGTGCAGGCCATTGATGTGGCCTTTACAGTTGTGTTTTTCGACGATGGTGAATTTCATGTGACTGCCAACAATGATGATGTTAAGGTGCTTAACTATTCGACAAATAGACTTACTAAAACCAATAAAAGTCTATCGCTTGACGATATGTTCTTTCAGTCGGATGCGATAGAGGATGAGCTTTATAAATTCCGTATTTACTTGAAGAACCCATCTGATGCTTCATTGTTGGAGGGCAATACTTATCGTTTTGTATTTAAGGATAAGGTCGAAGTGGTTGAAGAGTTGCAGAATAACCTTAAAGTAGCTCCAGAGAATCCTGAAGTGAGTGTAGTAGAGATGGTGTTGCAAGCTAACTCCTACGAGAAAGCCATTGATTTTACTTCCACTTTAACCAATATTTACCTTCGTAAAAACCTCGAGCGTAAAAATCATTTTGCCTTTAATACTATATCCTACATCAATCAACAACTGGAAGAGATTTCAGATTCATTAAATGTGGCTGAAAGAAGATTGGAGCGTTTTAGATCGGGTAATCAAGTGATGGATATATCAAGCAAGGCCGGGCGAATATTTGAGCGTATGCATCAACTGGAACTTGAGAAATCAACCGTTGACAGGCAGTATAAGTACTATCAATATTTGGATGAGTTTTTTGAGGATAATGATAACCTGGCTGATTTAGTTGTGCCATCATCAATGGGTATAAGCGATCAAACCTTGAATGAGTTAATGCACGACCTTATTCGCTTGGTTAATCAGCGTAACGAATTAATTGGTAAGAAACAGGATAAGAGTCCGTACCTAAAGAATCTGGAGGTTCAAATAGAAAGTCTAAAGCGGCCAATCATTGAGAATATTAATTTCTCCATAACAACACTTGAAAGAACCTTGGCTGATTTAACAGTGAAGATTGATGAGATGAAAAATAACATTGAAGCCCTGCCTAAAACCGAACGTCAGTTGGTTGGTTTTGAACGTAAGTTTCAATTGAACGATGCCATTTATACATTCTTATTACAACGCCGTGCCGAAGCGCAGATAGCCAAGGCGTCAAATTTACCTGAGCATGAGATTGTTGAGCCCGCTCGTTTGGTTCGAAAGGTGTATCCAAATCCAATTATTAATTATAGTTTGGCAGTTTTCTTGGGTTTACTTGTGCCAGCTTTAATATTGCTATTGATTGGTTTTTTCGATGATCGTATCAAGGGCGAACAATCATTGGAAGAATATAAGGATATACCCTACCTGGGAGCTATTATACGTAATGAAGAAAGTTTTAATGATGTAGTTGCTCGCAGGCCATCATCTCCAATTTCTGAAACATTTCGTACCATTCGTACCAACTTGTTTTTCTTCCTGAAAGGCGAATCGCATAAATCAATCCTTGTCACTTCGGCGGTTTCTGCTGAGGGAAAAAGTTTTATGTCATTGAATCTGGCTTTATCATTGGCTCAGCTTAATAAGAAAGTGGTGCTTGTGGGTTATGATTTGCGTAAGAGTAATCAGTTTAAAGATTTAGTGGCCAATAGTGAGAAGGGATTAACATCGTACTATGTTAAAAAGATGGGGCTGAAAAGTATTATCCAGCCATCTAATTATATTAATGTTGATGTTATTACCCCGGGTGTTATACCGCCTAACCCTATGGAGTTAATTGGGCACGAATCAACAGCTACTATCTTTGCAGAGTTGCGAAAGAAATATGATTATATAGTAATTGATTCATCTCCTATTGGCGTAGTAAGCGATGCCTACTTGCTGATGGAACATTCCGATGTGAATCTATTTGTTATACGTGAGCATTATAGCCGCGAGCACATTGTGAAAGGTGTTTTAAAGGAGGTGTTGAATAAGAATATTCCAAAACTAGCTTTGGTTCTTAATGCAAGTCGCATGGAAGGGAAGAAGTATCGCTACGATTATTACAACAAGTATGATTCAAAAAGCGCTAAGTTGAAGTAATAAAGAACCGTATGGCCGATGTTCGACAAAATTCCATTTGTTTCATCATACCAAAATATGTGACCTTTAGTACGGGTGGCGCGGAAATACAAGTGCATTATTTAGTCACCGAATTCTTGAAGAGGGATTGGCAGGTTGAAATTATATGTGGAGGCATAGGGAAGGAACAGGTGATAGCTAATAGTTCATACAATGATCCTAGAATTACCTTTCATTATTACAAATTGAGAAGTATCAGAAGTCTGGAGTTTTTTGAAGTTTATAAACTGCTTCTAAGAACTAAAGCTTCTTACTATTATCAACGAACGGATTTTGCTTTAACAGCAGCTTGTGCACTTTATTGCAAGCGGTTTAAGAAGACAATGGTATATGCCGTGGCTCAAGATAAAGATGCTCATCTTGATAAATACTTTAATGAATTTCTTTCGTTTAAGTACCAATCGAAGATTAAACGTTGGATTCGCAAAGTTGATTTTAAGGTGATTGATTGTATGGTGGAATATGGTAAAAAAAGTTCGACTCATATTGTATGTCAAAATAAGGTTCAGAAGGAACTTTTTCAAAAGAATTTTAAGCGTGACGCAGTTTTAATACCCAGTTCTTATCCGGCACAGTCAAGCGCTTCTATTGAAAAGGAACGGATTGTATTGTGGGTTAGCAATATGACTTCCATAAAACAAGCCCATTTATTTATAGAGCTTGTTGATCAATTAGAAGTTGCACCTGTTTGGCGTTTCGTGATGATTGGCAGAATTAGTTTAGAAATAAAGGAGTATGGTATATTGCCTGAGAATTTAGAGTTTTTAGGAGAGTTGAGTTACTCTGAAACAGAATCATGGTTTCAGAGATCAAAAATATTGGTGAACACGAGTAAGAGTGAAGGTATGCCAAATACATTTATTCAAGCGTGGTTTAATAAAGTGTTAGTTTTGGGTTTAAATGTTGATCCAGATGAGGTTCTTCAAAATAAAAAATGCGGAGTGTCTTGCAATGGCGATTTTGATCGATTAAGAGGTGTTTTAGATACTGCGATCAAAGGCAAGTTTAATGATGAGCTTTTTATTGATAATGGATACCAGTATGCCTGTACAAGCTTTGATGTTGAGAAAAATGCAGATGCTTTAATTAAATTAGTTCAATCATAAATGAAAGTTATTCACCTTACAGGAAAAGATTTCTACGGAGCAGGACGTGCAGCTTATCGTTTGCATAAGGGGTTGCAACATGCTGGCGTTGAGTCTGAAATGTGGGTTGGAAATAAGCGACACGATGATGATACGGTGCGAAAAGTTCATAGTGGACGACTTAAAAAACTCAAATTATGGTGTTATCGCAATCTTGAAAAGTTAAGTGTCAGGATTAAAGGTCATTGGCCCAAGGAGATGTTCTCAACCGGTGGATATAGTTTCACGCTTGCCAACAAGATAAATAGAGCAAAGCCCGATTTGGTGCATGTGCATTGGATTAATCGTGGTTTTATGAGCTTGAATGATCTTGCAAAGATTGAGGCTCCACTTGTAATATCCATGCACGACATGTGGTATTTCACAGGAGGTTGTCATTACGACGAAGAATGTTCTTTGTATAAGAAGTCTTGCGGAAACTGTCCGGTTCTTGCTTCTTCTGAGTTACACGATTTGAGCCATACCTTATTGGCATCGAAACAGAAAGTTTATAATAAGAAACAGGATATGTTCTTTGTGGGCCTGAGTGTATGGATGGCTAATTGTGCTAAGGAAAGCTTCGTACTTAAGGGGAGAAAAGTTCTGAACCTACCAAATGGCATTGATCTGGATCTATTCAAACCTGTTGATCGTCAAGGTGTAAAAGAACGATTGGGAATTAATGAACAGAAAAACCTCATTATTTATGCCGCGGTCGATGCCTTATCCGAATCACGCAAGGGCTATGTGTATTTGCAAGAAGCTCTTAAGTGTTTGGATGGGGAAAGGTACGAAGTGCTTGTTATTGGGGAGTCACATGAAAGTAATGAAGTTGCTGGTATTAAAACGCATTTTTTAGGAGAAATCAATGATGATAGCATATTGGTTGAAATCTTGTCGGCAGCTGATGTCTCTGTTGTGCCGTCCTTGCAAGAGAATTTGTCAAACATGATAATGGAGTCCCTGGCATGCGCAACACCAGTTGTTGCTTTCAATATTGGAGGTAATGGTGATATGGTAGAGCATAAGGTAAATGGCTATTTGGCGAAAAAACAAAATGTGGATGATCTGGCGAGGGGAATAGAATGGTGTTGTGATAAGGAACATAATGCTAAATTGGCTAATAATGCAAAGGCCACTGTAGAACAGAAGTTTGATATAAACATTGTGACTAAAGACTATTTGAACTTTTATGCATCGGTACTAAATAATGAAGTGGATGATTAATCAAACAAAAGTAATTGATTATACATTGATATTTCTGTTAATAGCATTTTCAGGAATTCCATTCTTTTACAGAGCGCATGTAATAATGATCGCTATGTGTTTGGTCGCACCATTGTTTGTATTTGTCTATCGAAAACGTAAAATCGATAAATTCATTATTTATTATTTGGTATTTGCCTTATTGATTCAGGCAGCTCAAATGCTCAAATTTTATTATTTTCCTCTACAAACCTTTCTTGGCTTACATCTACGAATACTGTTTGCCTATTTAATCATTCGGGCTGTGGGTATTCGAAGCATTGAGTATTATGTTGATGTATTGAAGGTTTTTGTGCTGTGTAGTTTGATAATTTACCTATCAACCTATATTGCGGTTGTTGAACATTTTTGGATAAATACTGTGGCACCCAATTTTGATAATCCTTTAATTACTAATCGAAGCTATCATATTTGGCCAAATATTATTCTATATACTTTTAATAGCCAAGGTGAAGGATTGATGTTTCTGAAGCGTAACTCTGGACCATTTTGGGAACCTGGTGCTTTTGCTGGATTCTTAATTATAGCTTTGTTATTCAATATTATTCGAAAAGGACGATTAAATAATAAGACTAATTGGATATTGATACTTGGAGTGTTAAGTACGCTTTCAACATCAGGGTACATTGCATTGGTATTCGTGATATTGTCATATTTTATTACTCAACGAAACCTTGTTCGGAAAATGATCTATGTACCTTTGCTCATTCTAATATCAATTATTCTCTTTTTGTCGGTCGATTTTATTGGGGCTAAAATTCAAAGAAAACTCTCATTTACCAACCAAACCTACAATACACGATTTAAAAGTGCCAAGCTGGATGTTGAGGATTTTATAGCTAATCCATTTGTGGGATTGGGACGCTCCGAGAAAACGCGATTTAAAGGTGAAAGTAATGATAGGACTATACATAGGAATAATGGCGTTACCAACTTTTTAGCCATGTATGGGCTCTTTGTTTTTGTCTTTTATTTTGGAATGATTTTTAAGTCGCTTAAGACCATGTGCATCTATTATGATCGACCCATAAAATTTGCATTTTTAGCACTGTTAGCAGTTTTTATTATTGGTTTTGCCGAAGTGTATTTTACCAAGGTATTCTTCTTTGGGCTAACCATGTTGCATCTCTTATATCAGCCACGTTCACAAGAAGATGGCGTATTAAGTGAAAAAGATGAGGAGGTTGCTTCATGAAAGTATATGTTGTAATAGCTGTGCATAATCGCAAGAAGTACACTTTGAACTGTTTGTCTTTGCTGGAAAAACAGACCTTTCAAAACTTTGAGGTTATCATTGTTGATGATGGTTCAGATGATGGCACAAGTAATGATATTAAGGCGATTTATCCGCATGTTAAGATAATACATGGAGATGGATCGTGGTGGTGGACCCGCTCAATGAATGAAGGTTTTAAGGTTGCTCTTGATGAGGGGGCTGATTTGATTATCACTTTAAATAATGATGTGAGTTTTGATGAAAACTTGATTCAAAACTTAATTGAATTGAATGAGCAACACCCAGATAGTCTGATTGGATGTTTGAATTTGATTCATAGAAAGAAACCTTACGTATTTTTCTCAGGGATAAAAAAGAATATTTGGTGGAAAGCAAAAGAAGTTAAATATCACAAGGCATTTTCATTGCTTGAAAAGGATGAATTGAAAGGTTTGCATCATACTACTTGTTTAAATGGGAGGGGTACATTGATTCCAAGAGCAGTTTTTGAAAAAGTTGGCCTGCTCGATGAGTTGAGCTTCCCTCAATATGCGTCTGATTACGATTTTGTGCTTCGAGCATCCAATTATGGATTTCCTGCGTTTATTACTTGGGATGTAGCCATCTCTTCATTTATTGAAGAAACAGGAGAGGGAAAAAGTTTTATCGATCAAAGTTGGTTAGCTTTTATACGATCCTTTTTTAATCGATATTCATCAACAAGTATTCGCATGTGGGTTAAATATTATATACGTCATGCTGGAATCGGTGCTATGTCAGGTGTTGTTTTTCAGGTTTTACGTCAGATATACGCTTTTAAACGAAAGCGCAATTTATTAAATACGCTTAAGTAAATGATCTCATTTATCATCATAGGGCGCAATGAATCAAAGATACTACCTAAATGCTTGGATAGTGTTAGAAGCTGTATTGATGAAAATAAATTGGATGCTGAAGTAATCTATCTTGATTCTGATTCTACAGATAATAGCATCGAAATAGCCAAAGCTACAAGAGGCGTACGCACAATTCGTATTACGGGTAAGTACAATGCGGCCATCGCTCGTAATGTTGGCGCAAACTTAGCCAAAAGTCATAGCCTGTTCTTTGTTGATGCGGACATGGAACTACTACATGAATTTATACCTAATGTGCTAAGCGATAATCAGGAGCTGAAATATGAATTCGTTTCAGGTAATTTCATAAATCATTATTATTCCAAGGAAGGAAAGTTAGAAAGAAAAGCATTTTATAGGAAAACCTATTGTCAACAAGATACATATCAATCAACAACTGGTGGTTTATTTGCAATTCGAAAAGAGTTATGGGATAAGTTTGGAGGCATGAGGCCAATGTTTAAGAAGGGGCAGGATCTGGATTTCGGTTATCGATTGGCTAAAGCAGGACATTTGTTGTTACGTAAATCTCGAACCATGGCCTTACATCATACCGTCGATTATAAAGATTCGCATCGTATTTGGCTTTCGTTAATCAATGGAGCAAACGTATATCCCAGAGCCCTATTGTATCGCAAGCATTTGAATAATGCTTATGTTATGAAACGCCTGTTAAGTAGTGATCCAACATTATTGATATTGTTGCTCGTTCTTCTCGTTTTTATTTTTACGGGAAAGTTGTGGGTAATTGCCATTTATGGCTTACTGAGTTTAGTGGCGCTTCTTTATTCAATTAAATTCAAAATTAAGATTGATTTTATATCTCGATACCTCAATCATATTTGTCGCGATGTGTTAAATTTACTGGCGTTCTTTTTCTATTATCCATCAAATGAGCTTAAGTATGAGTTTGAAGAGCTGTAAGCGATTTATTAAGCGTATTGGATTTAGCTTAGCCAGTATACTACCCTTTGGTTTACTTCGCTCTGCTTCAGGAAGGGATGTGCTTATGCTTAATTATCATAGCATTCAAGGTTGGGATGTGAATGAGGTCATTCGAACCAACAATAGCTATAGAACACTTGATGAGTTTGAGATGGATATTTTATTCCTTAAAAAGAAATATTCATTTATTGACTTACCGACTTTTCTGTCCTATGCTAAACGACAAGCTACCATCCCAGTTAATAGTGTGTTATTGACTTTTGATGATGGGCTTAGTGTCGTTTATTCGCAAATAAGACCCATATTGCTAAAGCATAAAGTGCCTGCTGTGTTTTTTATTAATCCACATTTCATCGATAATAAAGACTTACACTATCAGCGAAAGAAGAATTTGCTTCACAAATCACTAAAGGACAATGACCTTATTGGTGATTTTGAAAGTGCTTCTAATTTACTAAAAGACGCTGGTATTTCATCGAAATCAATATCAAGTGGAATAGATCAGATATCCTATAGGAATAGAAAAGTATTAAATGATTTGGCTAGGTGCATGTCCTTTAGTTTTGATGAATACTTAACCAAGAACAAGATTTATTTGGATTCTTCTCAGATAAAGGAAATGATTGAGCAAGGTTTTTATTTTGGAGGTCATAGCTTGGATCATCCTGATTTCAATGAGTTGTCGATTCAAGAACAGTATGAACAAACCGTTGGGAGTATCGATGAAGTTTGTGAAATGTATAAACAGAAGCAGCGTGTTTTTGCTTTCCCTCGGAATGATAATAAGATTAAGAATGAATTTTTTGAAATGGTTGCACCACATTGTGAGGCAAGCTTTGGTGTTGGTGGCATGATAGATGATGAGGTAGCGTTTCATTGGCGTAGAACCGACATTGAGTCATCACAGGTGAAAGCATGTTCGGCATTAAAGTTCTATTATTGTAAGGCCATTGTGAAACAATTGTTTGGGTTTGGAATTTATAAACGAAAATAGATATTTGTAAGTGAATAATAAACTGGTGAGCACCGATAAAAAAATCCTCGTTGATAATACAATGTGGATGTATCTTGGGAAAATTGTTTCTCAGATATTGGGCTTGGTTGCATCAGTGCTTGTTATTCGAAAATTACCTGTTGATGATTATGGAACTTACCTATTTATTTTTGGATTGTTCTTCATTTATCAATTGTTAATAACCAGTCCTATCAAACATTTGTTGTTGCGATTTGTACCTGAACTGCGCTCTAAAAAACAATATTTGCCCCTAAAGTACCTTTTGCTGACCACTTTTTTTGGAGCCATCGTATTAATAGTTGTATTCACTCTTTGTTTGGTTTTGTTTCGAGAGCAGATCATGCCTTTTTTTAATTTGTCGCAGTTTTATTTATTTGTTAACGCTTTCGTGGTATTTGTGCTTGCATATGCCATGGCTAACTATTTTGAATCTCTTTTGTCAGCCTACTTATTACATAAGTGGATAGCATTTATAAAAGTGCTTGTTGTAGTAGTGCGAAGTGTTAGTTATTTTGTATTATACAACAAGTTAGGTGTTGAAACTCTCTTATTTATTGAAGCAGGTGTTTCTATAGTTTCAGTACTCTTGGCTCTGTTTGCCATTTATTTTAAAGTGCTTCCTGAACTAATAAAATTTCGAGCAATTCAAAATTCTATCGTAATTGTTAAGCAAAGAATGTGGCGATTCTGGAGTCTATCCTTGTTTTCTGAGTTGGGTTATGGTATCATTGGTCGAACCAGTGATCAGTATATTATAGCTGCTATGTCAAATCCATACTATGTTGGCCTATATGGATTCTCTTTAAAAGTTTTTGAAATTGTTTATAAAATATTACCCTTACGAGAATTTGAATCGGTGCTAAAACCTGTTTTCTTTAAGAAGTTTTCAAAGAAGACAGCCTCATCCGTATTGAATGACTATTACCTGTTTATTATTAAAGTAATACTTCCGGTTCTGATATTTCCTCTTTTATATTTCCTAATTTTTGGAAAGGGGCTCATTATTCATGTTTTTGATATAAAGTACATTGAAGCTTATCGGTTGACTGTTATTGCACTTTTATCAATTTGCTTGAATGCATGTTTCTATCCGTTAAGTATGTTAGTTCAATTAAAAGAACGTGTAGAGATTATTTTATACACAAGAATAGTTGCTGTTTTTAGTATCACTATGGGCGTTTTTCTTATGGCTAAAATTGGAATTGTGGGAGTTGCCATTGCAAGCTTACTCGGTGAATTATTTAAAAACCTACTAATGTTAGTGCTATTTAGGAAATATGTCAAGTTAAAATACGATTGGTCAGTTTTGATGAGGTATTTCTTGATACTATTATTGTCCGTTGCACTGTTTCTTCCATTCTATAGTTACCAGCAAGAATTGATGTTTTTAGTATTAGGAAGTTTGATATTGCCTTTAATCTATTTCCTTACTTTGATTAACTATCACTCATTCACACCTGAAGAGTTGAGACGTTTGGAAACTATTTTAATGAGTTCAAATAAAACTGCCAGACTATACGCGCGAATTAATCCTATAATACTAAAATTAAAATTTTAGTATGGTAAAGCTTCATGAAAATAATTTAAGGAAAGTGGCTGTATTCGGCTTGAAAGGTGTGCCAGCAATTGGGGGCACAGCTTCAGTTGGTGAGAATATTGTAAAGGAGCTAGCTAATCAGTACAATTTCACCATTTATGCGACTTCATCGCATGCTAGTAAGAAAAATCCGATTAATAATGTTAGGCAGTATGTTTTTAAGAAATTCTTGCCTCATAAATTAAATGTATTCTACTATAATTTAATGAGTGCTTTTCATGCCGTCTTTTTTTGTAATTATGATCTGGTTCATACACATCAGATTGATACAGCATTTATCCTACCCATACTGAGATTACGTTATAAGGTAATCTCTACGCACCATGGAAGAACTTATAAGATGAGTAAATGGGGCCTAATCATGCGTCAGTTTTTTAGGTTTAATGAGTGGTTGATGATGAAACTCGCCAATCAGGTGACTTTTGTGGCTAAGACAGAACAAGAGGATGCTGAAATAAAGTATGGAGGAAGCTATGTTACAATTCCCAACGGGATTAATTTGGATGAAGAAGTGGAGACGGAATGTGCTTATTCTGATTACATACTTTTTGCAGCGGGACGAATTATTCCTCATAAAGGATGTCATGTTTTTTTAGAAGCATTAAAGCAGATTAATTACCCTGGTAAAATTCTAATCGTTGGCGACCATCATCAAATGCCCGATTATAAAGCTCAATTGGAAGCATATAAATCAGTTCTCGACGTTGAATTTCTTGGAATGATCAAAGAAAAGCCAAAGTTATTGAGTATAGTAGGTAATGCTAAGCTCTTCGTGTTTCCGTCTTTTTATGAGGCCATGTCAATAATGCTATTAGAGGCAGTATTGGTTAAGGTCCCAATTATATGTAGCGATATTAAGGAGAATACATATATTTTTGATGATGATGAAATAACTTTTTTTAAAGTTGGCGATGTGAATGGTCTATGCAAAGAGGTGAATCGTTTTTTGGATAATCCCGGTTTGTACAAAAGTAAAAGTGATAAAGCTTATAGAAAGCTAGGTGAAAATTATTCATGGAGCAAAATAAGATTATTATACGCAAAAGAGTATGGCGCATTGATTTGGTGATAAGATGTGTTTAAACTATCATAAATGACTATACAACGAGCTTGGTCATCAAGGATCTAATGGTCTAACTGTCTTCGTATTAATGATGGGTTAATTTAATGCTAGAGAGCTTCATGATTTTTGCTAAATAAATTTCATTGTAATGTGTTGTAATGTAGTGTTTTGAGATCGTGGTTTGTGTTTGTCAAAGAATTTCTCAATTCAAACCTCTTAATTCTTTGTTTCGTCAAAGATAAAAATGATAGTAAAATAATAGTTGTTTGGGTTAATGTGCAGTAGGTCAGTTGTTAGGAGTATGTTGTTGTTGTTGTTCGATTTGAACCTTGTTTTGAAGTATACTTGATTAAAAGAATAAAGTGTCTTATTTTTGTTCCAAATCTAATTACTAAAAGTAAAAAGAAATGAGAAAAGTTATATCAATGTTGGCAATTGCAATGCTTGTAGCATTCACTGCCTGTGAGAAAGATGAAGAGGTAGTCGAAGAAACTCCTGCGAATATTCCAGGTATGGGTGCTGCAGCTGGTGAGTTACAGGTAGATCCTTTTAATATTGAGACAGAGTTTGAAGGTATTGAAATTGTTGGAGCGATAGAGGGTGTTAGCCCAGATGCTAGTCCTATAGCAAATGAATTAAAATCTACTTCAGCGGCTCAATCACGCAACTGTTATGGTAGTGGACATGATGTACGAGTTCGAGTGACGCTAAAAAATACATCTAGTAAAAGAAGAACTGTATGGTTGCCGCGTGGGTTAGTTTTTAAAGTTAACAAAGCAAATTATCAGCATGCTATGTTAATGCAGTGGACATGGATTTGTATTCAAGCAGGAGAAACTAGAACTTTTGACCTTAATTTGTATTGTATAAATAAAGGTGACCTAGGTTCTGATTCAAGTGCTGAATTCAGTATTCTTGGAATTACTAATTCAAAGGTTATGTGGAGATTGTTGCGTATGATTGGATGGCGTAAAATTAATTTAGAGCATTACGAGCAAGTAGCTGATAAATCAGCTTTAAAAGCTGAAACTGCATTAAGTTATGAAACTATTGTAGATAATATTCAGGAAGCTGTATGGGACTTGACAAACAGGAGCGGACTTGATTCAGAACGCGAAGAGTTTATTATGTCAATTCCAATGTTGGAAGATGGAACTTACCCTACTACTTTAGATGATAAAACTGTAGATTTACCTGAGTGGTGGAACGAGTATATCCCTGCAAACTAAGAATTTTTAAATTATATAATAAAGAGCTCCATTTGTATGGAGCTCTTTTTTTTTGATAAAAAGTTATTTATGTTGGTTGAATAATTCAATAGTTTACATTGTTATTTAATCAATATTTCTAGATTTGTTATGAAAACAACTAAAATCTAGGAAATGAAGAATCTCTACACATTATTATTTGTAGTATTTTGTCTATTACTTACAAATAAATTGACGGCACAGGGCGAAGCATGTGAGAATCCAATTAATGCAACAGTTGGGACTAATACTTTTACAGGAGGGCATAATTCTGATCAATGGTTTAGTTTTACTGCTACTCAGACTGGAAAGATAACAATCTCGAGTTGCAGCTTAACATCAGAAGATACGTATGTGAAAATTTACGGTGGAGGAATTTGTATCCCGTTAATAATTAAAGCAGAAAATGACGATCACTGTAATCTGCAATCGCAAGTTGCAATAATAGGAACTACTGGAAATGACTATGCCATTGTTTGGGGCAATAAGAGTTCTGCTGCACCTTTTGATTGGACTATAGTTGAAGATACATGGAGCCAAGGCGAGATTTGTAGTGATCCGTTTGCTGCTTTGGAAGGAAATACAAACCTATGTAATCATAGCGCTGCTGGTGATCAGTGGTTTAGTTATGTAGCACCTGGTAGTGGAACAATCAAAGTGTCTACCTGTGGTTTAACTACAGAAAATACAAGTGTTAGGATTTATGATGATTGTTCTGGTATTCAGTTGGATGGCAATGATGATTTTTGCTCGATTCAATCTGAAGTCGAATTTGCATGTACAGAAAATACAACATACTTGGTCCAATGGGAAGGTTTATATACCTCTGGTTCTTACAATTGGAATTTGACTTATAACGCACCTACCTCAATAAGTAAAAATAAGCATGACTATAAGTTGCAAGTTGTGAAAGAATTGAATCACATTAAGCTTGAATTACCTGCGAATTTGAATGCAAGAATTAATATTCATAGTATGCTTGGAAATATTGTAAGTTCCAAAATAAGTAATGGCAGGGCAGTGCAAGTTGATTGTTCTGACTTGGCTGAAGGTATATACATCGTGTCTGTGAGTTCTGAATTAGGTGTTTGGAATGAAAAGATATATTGGAAGAAGTAGTAGTAAATACATAAGTATATTTGAACCCATGAATTTAAATTCATGGGTTTTTTGTTATAAACCAACCAATTATTATTGGCTCTAATGTTGATGTTATAGTTGTTAATTTCCTCATCGTATTTAGTTGATTTGTTAGAAACGTCATTGATGATAACTAATTCCAAAAACATAGTAATTTATTTAGATGTATAGCTTTTACTTGGCCTATATGTTGCAGATGATGAATGTGTCATATTTATGAATGATGTTAATCATGATTAAATAATCATTTGGCAAAAAAAAAGACCTCTTTGTCACAATTAAATTTTAGGAAGCCAAACTAATGTTACTTTCGAAAGACGAAACTCAATTATCTGAAATCACATTTGGACTTAATTCCATTTATGGTTTATGTGACTGAGGAGGCGAAGCTGTATATTAGAGTCGCCATGAGTGAATGAAACTAAAGTTTTTTTAATTCTATTAATTAGATCAATTTCATGCTTGCATGAAAAAAAACTTAACCCAATGAAAAAGGTATTGGTTGTGTTTGGGACTAGGCCAGAAGCTATTAAGATGGCCCCCGTTGTTAAGGCATTTCAAGAGTGTGGTGATGGTTTTCAAATGAAAGTTTGTGTTACTGCGCAGCATCGTGAAATGTTGGATCAAGTATTAGAGTTGTTTAAAATAACGCCAGATTATGATTTAAACCTAATGCGACCGGGGCAAAATCTCTTCACGCTTACGGCAGATATAGTTACCGGTATGAAGCCTGTACTTGAAGAGTTTAAGCCTGACTATGTCTTAGTACACGGTGATACAACAACTTCAACTGCTACTGCCCTTGCTGCATTTTATGCTGGTGCTAAGGTTGGGCATGTTGAAGCAGGCTTGAGAACTTACAATAAACTGGCACCTTTCCCTGAAGAAGTAAACCGACAACTAACAGGTCGTTTGGCTGATTTTCATTTTGCACCTACAACACAATCAAGAGATAATTTATTATCTGAAGGTGTAAAACAGGAAGATATCGTTGTTACTGGTAACACGGTGATAGATGCGCTTTTCGAGAGCATTAAGATTGTTGATAGTTTAGATGAGCATCAAGGCTTGGCTAATCTTAAAAAACAATTTGAGAATGATCGAGATATGGTGTTGGTGACAGGGCACCGTCGTGAAAATTTCGGACAAGGTTTTATTGATATTTGTGAATCGTTGAAATCAATAGCAGAAGGTTTTGACGGTGATATCGTTTATCCAGTACATTTAAATCCCAACGTTCAAAAACCTGTTTATGAATTATTGAAAGATGTATCAAATATTAAATTAATCGATCCACAACCATACGAATGTTTTGTTTGGTTAATGAATAGGGCTAAAATCATTATAACCGATAGTGGAGGAGTACAGGAAGAAGCTCCAAGTCTTGGTAAACCTGTCTTGGTAATGCGCGATACAACAGAACGTCCCGAAGCTGTAGAAGCGGGTACTGTACTTCTTGTTGGGACGGATAAGAATCGCATTGCAAGTGAAGCACTGAGATTATTGAGCGATAAAGATGCTTATTCAGCAATGAGTAAATTGCATAATCCATATGGCGATGGTAAGGCGGCAGGTAGAATTGTGGAATACTTACGTAGCTGTTAAAGGTAGATAGTGGATAGTTAATCGTTGATAGTAGTAGTGTTTGTAATTTCTAACTTAAACAATAGTTTTATGCATGATTATAAAGATCTAAATGTATGGAAAGACTCAATTGATTTTGTTGTTTCGGTTTATGAATTGACAAAGTTGTTCCCTAAAGATGAAATTTACGCATTAACGAGCCAGGTTAAAAAGCAGTTGTTTCAATACCTTCAAATATAGCAGAGGGAGCCAATCGAAATACTAATAAGGAATTTATACAGTTTCTATACATTGCTTTAGGGTCTGCTTCGGAAGTTGAAACCCAATTAATTATTGCCAACCGTTTAGGCTATTTAAACGAAATTGAGAAGGAATTAGAGCAGATAACAGCCATACGAAAAATGATCAATGCACTCATTAGGTCAATTAAAAGAAGAATTAAATAGCTACCATCAAGTATCATGCAATAACGATTTACAATAACCCATCTACCATTCACATTTTACCATACTCCATCCACTAACCATTATAATCTATTATTAAATGAAAAAAAACATAACAGTATCAACCGTAGGACTTGGCTATATAGGGTTGCCAACAAGTGCTTTGGTAGCATCAGGTGGGATCAAAGTTAATGGCATGGATATTAATGCCAAGGTGGTTGAAACCATTAATCAAGGTAAGGTTCATATAGTGGAACCGGATTTAAATAAATATGTAAAAGAAGCTGTTGATAAGGGCTTGCTTAGTGCATCAACTGAAGTAAAAGAAGCTGATGTTTATCTAATAGTGGTTCCAACTCCTTTTAAGGGAAATCACGAGCCAGACATTTCGTTTGTTGAAGCGGCAACGCTTAATGTTTTGCCATTATTGAAAGAAGGGGATTTATTTATTATTGAATCAACTTCACCGATAGGTACAACTGAAAAAATGCGCGATTTGATTTATGCAAGTCGTCCGGAGCTGGAAGGGAAGATTAGTCTTGCTTATTGCCCTGAAAGAGTTTTGCCTGGTAATGTTATGTACGAATTGGTACAAAACGATAGAGTTATTGGTGGTGTAGATGAAGTATCCACACGAAAAGCGATTGAGTTTTATGAGCTATTTGTTAAAGGTCAATTGCATGAAACGAATGCACGTACCGCTGAAATGTGCAAGTTAACTGAGAATGCAAGTCGCGATGTACAAATAGCCTTTGCCAATGAATTATCATTAATTTGTGATAAGGCTGATATTAATGTTTGGAAATTAATTGAACTAGCAAATAAACATCCTCGCGTAAATATTTTACAGCCAGGTTGTGGCGTTGGAGGGCATTGTATTGCTGTAGATCCGTATTTTATTGTGTCGGATTACCCGCGTGAATCGCAGATGATTGGTAAGGCGAGAGAAACGAATAATTATAAAGCTTTTTGGGTAGCTGAAAAAATACAGAATGCGATGCTCAATTTCCAATTAAAGAATGGTAGAACAGCTTCTGTAGCAATTATGGGATTGGCATTTAAACCAAATATTGATGACTTACGTGAGTCGCCAGCCAAATACATTGCGCAAAAAGTGCTTCAAGGTACTAATGATGAGCAAATTTTCTTTGTGGAACCAAATATTGAAGATCATCAGATTTTTAAAATTTCGGATTATAAAGATGCCTATGTGAAGGCTGATATTGTTGCTTTCTTAGTTGCTCATGATGAGTTTAAGGACTTGAAGCCATCTGATGATAAAGAAGTGTTAGATTTTTGCGGGGTTTATAAGTAAGTTTTAAATGTTAAGTTGTGAGTTTTAAGTGATGAATTTTTGTTATGATGACAATGCACATACCATCCACCTTTAACTATCAACCATAGACCATCCACCATTTACCATACACTATTAACTATTAAAAAAATGGAACCAAGCCTTATAGAATTACCAAAATTTTTAGATGAAAGAGGTAATCTATCTTTTATTGAAGAGGATTCTCAATTGCCGTTTAAAATAAAGCGTGTTTATTGGATTTATGATGTGCCTGGTGGACAAATAAGAGGTGGACATGCTTTCAAAGATACTGAAGAGTTGATTGTTGCTATTTCAGGTAGTCTTGATGTGGTTCTTAACGACGGTCAAAAGGAATATCGTTTTCATTTGAATCGTTCGTATAGTGGTATCTATGTCCCGAAAATGATGTGGCGTATGTTGGACAATTTTTCAACTAATTCGTTAGCCATGATTATTTCATCAACAGAATATGATGAAAATGATTATATCCGCAATTTTAATACATTTAAGAAGGAGGCTCAGTCATGTTAAGTTACGTTTCGGATATTCATAATTGCAATGTGCTTGAGTTACCTAAAAATCATAATCCGGCAGGTAATTTAACCGTTATTCAGAATGGCCTTCATTTACCATTTGATGTTAAGCGTGTTTATTATTTATATGATGTACCAGGTGGTTCGGATAGAGGTGGTCATGCACATAAAGGACTGCACCAATTAATTGTAGCAGCTAGTGGTAGTTTTGATGTTGTGTTAGATGATGGAAAACAAAAGAAGATTATCCAGCTAAACAGACCTAACTTTGGTTTAATGGTTATTCCTGGTATTTGGCGTGAGTTAGTAAATTTCTCATCAGGTGCTATTTGCCTTGTATTAGCATCGGAGAAGTATAGTGAGGATGATTATATTCGTGAATACTCAGAATTTGAGAAATGGAAGTCGTTGAAGTAGCTTGTAACGAATTTGAAAATATAGCTGAAAAACCCTTACACGTTTTTCAGAGTGTTGGTTTTAATGAGTTGAATAAGGATAAATGTGATCAATTACATTATTTGTTATTTAAAGAGAGTAAATATAAACTAGCCCTTGTTCTAGGAGTACGAGGTCAGAAAGTGTTTTCTCCTTTTTCAGCGCCTTTTGGAGGATTCTTCCCAATATCCTTTGATACTAAATTAAGTGCTGTTGGTGAAGCTATAAAAGAACTGAGCTTGTGGTTGAAAGAAAAAGATTACAAGGCAATTGATATAACTTTACCACCGGATATTTATCACCCTAGCTTTATTGCTAAGCAAATTAATTGCTTGTGGCGCTATGGTTATGATGCGGTAAATGTTGATTTAAACTATGCTTTTGATCTCAATCAATTTACTGATAGTTACATTGAAGATATTCCGCGTAATGCTCGTAAAAACCTTAAGGTAGGTCTAAAGGCAAATTTGTCTTTACATAAATGTGAAGAAGAAATTGAGAAGAAGGAAGCTTATCAAGTCATTGCTCAGAATAGAAAGGAGAGAGGATTTCCTCTAAGGATGACTTGGGAGCAGGTGAAGACCACAAGTGAATTTATTAAATCTGATTTTTTTCTTTTAAGAGATACAAATGGAATTTCAATTGCTTCGGCAGTTGTTTTTCATGTTACAAAAGAAATTGTACAAGTTATTTATTGGGGCGACTTAGGAGAATTCTCTAAGTTAAAAACCATGAATGTGCTTTCGTTTCGCATCTTTGAATATTATAAAGGGCTCAATTTATCAATCGTTGATATTGGCCCTTCTACAGAAGATTCTGAACCTAATCATGGCTTAGCTGAATTTAAAGAAAGTATTGGGTGTACTGTTAGCCCTAAATATAAATTTAGTCTTCAGATCTAGTATGTTTGTGCTCAATCCCGATCCTTATTGTTTACCTTGCTATAGAATTGGCCCTTTTCAAACAAAGGACATAAGGTTAAATCAATTATTACCGGAAAGTAATTCTATAGATAAATACTTTCATAATCGCCTTGCCAATAAACATTATGAGTACACGCTTAACGGTAGAGAGGCAATACATCTGGCGTTGAGAGCTTATGGTTTAGAAAAGGATGATACGGTTACAATTTTAACCACTAGTGGTAATACTTATATCAGTGGATGTGTTACTTCTGAAATTGAAAAATACTGTCAATGGTCACGCGAAATAAAGGATACCACCAAACTTTTGTTTGTTAATCATGAGTTTGGTTACCCTTTTGAAAATATAACTGAATTAAAGAAATATAACTTGCCAATTATTGAAGATTGTGCAAGTTCTTTCTTTTCTGAGGATAAGGAAGGTGGTATTGGTAACGTTGGTGATTTTGTTATTTATAGTTTTCCAAAAATGTTTAACCTACAGATTGGAGGCTTATTGGTTTGTAATGATAAGAGTAAGAAGTTAAAAGAAAGTGATATTTCTGAAGAAGAAGTAGGTCACGTCAAAAAGGTGTTATCATCTCAAATTATTAATAAAGAAAAAATCATTCGAGATCGCTTGAGTAATTATCAATATTTGAGAAACGAATTTCTAAAATTAGGATTAAAAGAACGTTTTGAGATTAATGAAGGTGTTGTGCCTGGAGTATTTATGTTTAAAGCGACGTATTTAGATCTGAACAGTTTAAAAGTGTATTATAATGTCCATGGTGTTCAATGTAGTGTGTTTTATGGAGAAAACACCTTTTTTATACCAGTGCATCAAGGTTTAGCAAAAGAAGATTTGGATTATTTCGTAACTATTATGAAATCATTTTTGAAATTGAATAAAAAGGAAAGTAATGCTTAAGCTCCTAATCCTTGGTAATGGTCAGCCTGTACAAATGATAATTAATTCTTTTTTAAAGGAGGATATCAAAGTTGTTAATGTTGAGCAGGACAGAACTTTGCCGGATACTCAACAAGACGAGTTTGCTCAATATCTAAGTGATAAAAATATTGGTTTAAATACCTTGAATAATTTGGATGATGCAGATTATGATATCGTGCTATCGATGAATTATAATCGTATCATTCAAGTCGATAAATTTTCAGACAAAATATTAGTCAATCTTCATATGGGACTTTTGCCTATGTATCGAGGCAATAATGCAAATGCTTGGGCTGTCATAAATGGTGAAAAGGAAGTTGGTTACACTTTACATGAGATTTCGGATGTATTAGATGGAGGAGCTATCTATTATAAATACGCTTATAATATTGGAAGTGATCAATCTTATTTTAATGCTAAGAATGCTATTAATCAAGATATAATTGATAATCTGGGGAAAGTTCTTATTGCTATAACTGAAGGTAGTATTCTAGCAGAGGATCAGAAAAGTGCTGAGTTCGTTTATTGTGCAAAGCTTAGGTCATCAGATGGTGTTGTAAAAGATTGGAATGTTGATACAGAATTATTACTTAAGAAGGGATACGTATTTGGTAAACCTTTGGGTACAGGTCTGAAGTTTAGTTTTAAAGGAAAGTCTTACGATATTGGACGAATAGAACCAATACAAGGTTTTGCACAATCCATTGGTGCACCGGGTAGTATTGTTTATATGTTTGACAATAAGATGTGGGTTAAAACGCGAGATACGGCCGTTCAGATATCGGAATTGGAATGTGACTCAGAAGCTGTGGTAATAGCTAAGGATTTTAAAATTGGAATGCGATTAAATAGTTAATGATATGGATGTTAAGTTTCTAGATATACAAAAAATTACAAACAGTTTTCAACCAGAGCTTTCCGACGCAATAAACAGGGTAGTTTCTAAAGGGTGGTTTCTGTTAGGAGAGGAAACGAATAAATTTGAAGCCGAATATGCTAAGTTTATTGGGACTAACCATTGTATTGGCGTTGGAAATGGATTGGATGCATTGCGTTTAATACTTAAAGCATACATCGAACTAGGCGTGATGAGCCAGGGAGATGAAATTATTGTTCCAGCGAATACCTACATCGCATCTTTATTAGCAATTACTGATAACAAATTAAAACCTGTATTAGTTGAGCCTGATGCGGATACCTTTAATATGGATATTTCTCAAATCGAGAAATTAATTACTCCAAAAACAAAGGGTATTATGGTGGTTCATCTGTATGGACAAACCTGTTGGTCAGAGGAACTCGAATTGCTTGCTAATAAATATCAGCTTAAAGTTATTGAAGATAATGCTCAGGCGGTTGGTGCTTTTGAATCCTCAAATATAAAAAGAACAGGTGCATTGGGAGATGCCTCTGGTCATAGTTTTTATCCGGGTAAGAATTTAGGTGCCCTAGGTGATGGTGGAGCTGTAACCACAAATGATGAGCAATTATCAAACATGATTAGAGCTCTGGCTAATTATGGCTCAACTAAAAAGTATGTAAATGACTTTATGGGCTTAAATTCACGTTTAGATGAAATACAAGCGGCGGTTCTTAGAGTTAAACTACAGCGTATTGATATTGATAATCAGTACAGAAGAGAAGTTGCAGAGCGATATGCCAATGAAATAAAACTTGAAGGTGTTCAGTTGCCAAAGCTTGATAATGGTGCTATAAATAACCTACAGCATGTATTCCATTTATTTGTTGTGCGTTATGAAAAACGTGATGAATTACAAGCATATCTTTCAGAGAACGGTATACAAACCTTAATTCATTATCCTATTCCACCACATCGGCAAAATGCGTATAAAGAATTGAGTACTAATGTGTATCCAATTACAGAGGAAATTCACAACGATGTATTAAGTCTACCTATTAGTCAAGTTATGGGCGATATAGATGTCGATAGAGTGATTAGGACTGTAAATGAATTTAAAGCTATTTAATGTCTAAACAGCAATCATCTTATCGTCAAATTTTCAAGGCTACCTCATTGTTTGGCGGTGTTCAGGTGTTTAATATACTTATTGGTATTGTTCGAGTCAAGTTCGTTGCCATATTATTAGGTACTGCTGGTGTAGGAATGATTAGTTTGTTCAATGCCCCCATGCAAATGATAATGTCGATTACCGGACTTGGCATCGCCTTAAGTGCTGTTCGTGATATTTCAGAAGCTAGTGCTAGCGGCGAAAGAAGTCGAATTGCAAAAACTGTTTTGACATTAAGACGATGGTCGTGGTTTACTGGAATATTAGGTGCGCTTGTCACCATTGTTTTGTCACCCAAATTAAGTGAGTGGTCATTTGGTAATCAAGAGTATACCTGGGCATTTATATGGCTTTCAGTAACCATGGTGTTACAGGCCATTAGTAAGGGGCAAAATACATTATTGCAAGGGTCACGTCGATTGAAGGATATGGCCAAATCAGGTGTCATTGGTTCTATTATCGGTTTACTTACTTCACTTCCTCTTTATTATTATTATGGAACAGATGGTATTGTTCCTGCAATGATTATTACTGCAGTGACCGCATTAATTCTATCTTGGTATTTCGCAAGAAAAATTGAGGTGGATAAAGTCAAGATGTCCTATAAAAGCACAGTGAAATCTGGTATGGGCATGGCTAAACTTGGTATGTCAATGACCTTAGCTGGCTTTATCACAGCTTTTTCTGCCTACATATTAAATGCTTTCATTAGTAATATTGGTGGAATTGAGCAAGTTGGTTTGTATGGTGCTGGATGGGGTGTAGTAGGGCAATATACTAGTATTGTTTTTACTGCTATGGCAACGGATTATTTCCCTAGATTATCTGCTATCCAGCAGGACAATGGAGCAGTTAAAGACTTGGTGAAACAACAAAGTGAAACGGCCTTATTAATAATGACACCATTGCTTGCATTGCTGATTGTGTCAATGCCTTTGGCAATTCGTGTTTTATATACCGCGGAGTTTTTGCCAGTGGTTATGTTTGCTAATCTGACAATATTGGGGATGCACTTTAAGACCATTTCCTGGGCAATGGGATATGTTTACTTAGCGAAGGGCGATGGAAAACTTTTCCTTATTATGGAAATAGCAGCGGGCATGATTATTTTAGGATTTAACCTACTGTTTTATTATTATTTTGGCATTAATGGATTAGGTGTTTCATTTATAATTTCTTATTTCATAGGTATGGTAGGCTCATATGTTGTACTTAATAGAAAATACAAATTAAGTTTTCAACGAAGCTTTTATTATAAGTCACTATTGACGTATGTAATTGTAGCTGTTTCTTTCTCAACAGTTTTCATAGAAAATGAATATTTAAGATATGGAACAGGCATTATTGTGTTGATTTGTGCCACACTTTATTCAATTTACAAGCTCAACCAGTTGATGGATTTAAAATCATTGATTTTAAAGAAGTTCAATAAATAAATATAGTTAAATGACCCCATTAGTTTCTGTTATTATCTCGGCCTATAATTCTTCGGGCTTTATTATTGAAACTTTGCAAAGTATCAAAGAACAGTCGTATGAAAATGTAGAACTCATTATTACCGACGACTATTCGACTGATGATACGGTTGAGGTATGCGAAAAATGGATTGAGACTAATGGAGATAGATTCATTAATGCGATTGTTTTAAAATCAGATGTTAATACTGGCGTTTCTGCCAATGCCAATAGAGGATTAAAACAAGCTAAAGGCGATTGGGTAAAATTACTCGGTGCAGATGATACCTTAAAAATAGATTGTCTTAAAGATAATGTTCATTGGGTCGTTACTCATCCAGAGGTAAAAGTATTATTATCTCGGATTGAAATATACATGGATACTTTTGATAAGAATAACCTTATTGAAACAACGCCAGGTATTCCTTATAGTCCTGAAGGTATTCTTGGGGAAAGCAGAAGTGCTGAATCGCAATACAAGATGTTATTGGTCAGCGATAGGATACATTTTACGCCATCAATTTTTTTTAATACTGAAACAGTTAGAAAGGTTGGCGGATTTGATGAGCGATTCCGGTTGTTAGAAGATTATCCTTTATGGTTAAACTTAACAAGAGCAGGATTTAAGATTCACTTCATGGAGAAAATTACTGTTAATTATCGTCGACATAAGAAAGCGATCAATAATACAGGTATTAATTATTTAATAAACCCTAATTATTTTAGATCTGAGGAATTCAGAAAAATATATACCTACCAATATTTACCTTTGGATTTAAGATGTAGTGCGCGATTATTTTGGTTATATTCACAGTTGTTCAGAGCTGAAAAGAATAATAAAAATACAGTGTGGCGTAAAAGAGTATTCTCTTTATTAACATTTTATCTTAATCCATTTACTTATGTGATTTGGTTAAGAAAGAGACTAATACCAAGTGTTCGGCAAAGTGAGTTCTATATATAATTGATTACTATTATTCAATAAATACTGAAAAGATGAAGCGCCTTTCAATTGTTGTTCCTATGTATAATGTTGAACCTTTCGTGGAGAAATGTTTACGTTATCTAGTGGAGCAGGATATTCCGCAAGAGGAGTATGAAATCATTTGTGTTAATGATGGTTCTCCGGATAATAGTAGAGATATTGTATTAAAGTTTAAGGAGAAGTATTCCAATGTCGTGTTACTTGATCAAGAAAATCAAGGGGTTTCTATGGCTAGAAATAATGGTATTGATATAGCAACAGGAAAATACCTGTTATTTATTGATCCTGATGATTATACTGACTCAAATTGCTTTAAAAACATCCTTCAGAAAGCTGATGATAATGATGCTGAGGTCGTACATCTTGGTTTTACAGTTCTCGATGAGTTTGATAAGGAAAAGGCTGCTGTTCATCATGAGGGAATAAGCACTACTGTTGTTGAAGGAATTAAAGCATATTCATTATGCCACGTAGAAGGTAGGCCAGATCCAGATAGAATTTATGGTATTTTAATTAAAAGAGATCTTTTAAATACTTATAAACTTAGGTTTTTGGAAGGCGTACCGTACCTTGAAGATGGTGAATTAATGACTCGTATTTCATGCATTGCAAGTCGTTGTTTATTTATTAAAGGGACATTTTATTGGAGAACAACAAGGCCTGGTTCAGCTACAAATAGTGACTTATTTTATTCAAAAAGAGCAATTGATGGATTTATTAAGTCTGCTTCTAATTTAAGAGTTTTCAGAGAAACATTGTCTTTAAGTGTAGAACAGAGACAATACTTGAATCAGCCTATTGTAAAGTATGTTATTCTTTCTTTGTCAGCTTCGAGTAAATTTACCGATTACAAAACATATAGATATGTTCGTGCCAGTTTGTTGAAAAATAATTTCAATAAATTAGAACTGGAAGGTATAGATAAAACATATAAGAAGTTGGGTGGATTCTTTAACATCTCAATTAGTCTATTACATTGCTATCTTTTGTTTAGACCAATAGGGTTATCTGTAAAAAATATATTAAACAAATTAAAGTTTAAATAATTGAAAATTCTTTTTTGTTATCGGAATTGGATGAACCCCAATAAAGGAGGTGTTCAAAGAGTATCAGATACCTTAGCAAATTATTTTAAGACAAAGGGGCATCAGTTGTACTATCTTACTTTTGAGTATGAGAAAGAAGATAAGTATCAATTTCCTGCAGAGCTTATTCAGCTACCTGACTCAGATTTTTATTCTGAGGTAAATGTGCGTTTTTATCACAAATTACTGGATGATTTATCCATAGATATAATGATAAATCATGATGCAGCAAATGATCGTTCAAGGCTATTTCTGAACACAGGAAGAAGTTCAGTGAAAAAAATATCATTATACCATACTGATCCGCTGCATGAATTAAATCGTAAACCTAATTTAGGCGGACGAATTAATAATGAACTGCTAAGAAATTTAGTTGTCAATAACTTGTCAGGTTTAATACAAAAGTTAAGAATTGGCAAGAAGAAAAAGCAGATCAAAGATTTATTACGAAATAGTGATCGATTAATTGTTTTATCGAAGCAACACAAACAAAGAATCGAGACTGTTCTTAATATAAAAACACCAAAAATTGTGGCCTTATCAAATCCCATAGCGATTCTTAATGTGGAAGGTGAAATACTCAAAAAGAAACAAATTCTGTTCGTTGCGCGCATGGAATTAGTTGTGAAACGGCCTGATAAGATGTTAAAAATATGGTCAAGAATAAATGATAAACATCCCGATTGGGAGCTTATTTTTTTAGGAGATGGACCTGAGAAAGATAAAATGATTGAGTTAGCATCCTCTCTCAATATTAGTAATGTACGATTTGAAGGCTTTGTTTTACCAGCACCTTACTATCAAGAAGCATCAGTATTATGTATGACTTCGGAATATGAAGGATTCCCTTCTGTTTTGGTAGAAGCTATGGAGAAAGAGATGGCGCCAGTAACTTTTAATAATTGGATTTCATTAAAGGATGTGATTGATGATGGTAAAAATGGATTGTTAGCCTCAAGAGATAATCTCGATCAGTTTGCTGAGAAGCTTGATAAATTACTTTCTGAAGATAGCTATAGGAATGAGATAGCTTTAAATGCGAAAGTTTCAGTTGCTAAATTTAAAGTCGAAAACATTGGGCCTCTTTGGGAGCAACTATTCAAAGAACTGGTTAATTAGTAAAAGAACAGATAAAACAAAGAGCTTTAATTAAAAAGTAAATGTCGGATAAAAAGAATATCTTATTAGTTTCAAGTGCATTTTACCCTGAAATATCACCTCGAAGTTTTCGAGCGACAGAATTGGCTAAAGAGTTCTTTAGGCAAGGACATTCAGTAACCGTTATTACTAAGCATAGAGATGCAGATTATTCTGATTTATTGAATGAATATCCTTTTCAATTTAAAATGTGGAAAAAAGTTTCGTTCCCTTCTGTACCTCAATTTGAGTCAAAACCGTTATCTATTATTTCAGCCGTATTAACACGCTTGTTGTTAATGTTTTTTGAATACCCTGGAATTGAAGAAATGTTTAGGGTTAGAAAAATGTTAAAAACAGAGAAGGATTATGATTTGATGATTTCCTTTGCTGTTCCTTATCCTGTTCATTGGGGCGTAGCTTGGAGTCGCAAGAAAAGTCACCGAATTTCGAAAACTTGGGTAGCTGATTGCGGAGATCCATATATGGGCGATGTCCTTGATTCGTTTAGAAAATTGTTTTACTTCAGTTTTCTCGAAAAAGCCTTTTTTCGTAAAGCGGATGCAGTTGCTATTCCTGTAGAAAGCGCAATAGATTCGTATTATAAACAGTTTCATGATAAAATTAAGATTATACCTCAAGGATTCGACTTTGACATTAATAAACCAAAGTCAGAAGTAAACAATAAAGTGCCGCAATTTGCTTATGCGGGAGGCTTTTTAAAAGGCATTCGAGATCCAGAGTTGCTTTTGAGTTTTTTATCTAAGATTGCTAAACCGTTTGTGTTTCATGTTTTCACAAATCAACCTGAGCTTTTGTTACCCTATAAAGAGCGTTTAAAAGATAAGTTGAATATTCGAGCATATATTCCTAGAAGCGAGCTTATGGAAGTGCTTGGGAAAATGGACTTTCTTATAAACTTTGATAATAATACAACAAGGAATGTTCCTAGTAAACTTATTGATTACGCAATAACGGGTAGACCGGTATTAAATATTGATAAGAATTTTCAATTTAATTGTATTGAGAAGTTTATAGAGCAGGATTATTCTAATAAGTTGAAACTTCCCGATATTAACAATTATCATATTAGCAATATATCTCGAAGCTTTTTAGATATCATGTAGTTGACATATGTTAAGTAAGGCAATCAAATACAATACTAATTCTGTAGCGACTGATAATAAGTATTTTTTAATACTTTTTATTGTATGGCCATTTCTGGCCTTTGTATTTGCAATTTTGAACTATAGTAGGCCTATTGCTAAAAAAATAGTCTATTTATTTATGGTATATATCGGCTTAACATTTGTTGTAAATATATTTGCTGATGGTGCTGAATATGCAAGGCGATTGGTGAAGTTCTCATATCTGCCTTTTTCTGATTTTTATCAGATGATTGGAGGAATGTACTCATCGGATACAACTGTTGATATTGTGCAGCCATTAATTACCTTTATTGTAAGTCGATTCACAAGTCATTACAGTGCCTTGTTTGCAGTATTTGCCGCCGTATTTAGCATTGCGCATGTCAAATCAATAAATCTTCTTTACAATCGCTTTAAAGAAAATATGGGATGGCATACATATCTTTTTATGGCTTTCTTTGTTTTTATTTTACCTGTTACTGCTATTAACGGGTTTAGGATGTGGACGGCAATATGGATATTCTTTTATGGTGCTTACTATGTTATTTTATACAAGGATGCTAGGTACTTATTAATTACCTTAAGTGCTTGTCTTGTTCATTTTAGCATGATTTCAGTAAATGCCCTATTGGTAATTTATTATTTTGCAGGTAATCGCAATTCTATTTATTTTTCCTTAGCTGTTCTATCATTCATATTGCCTAGCTTTATGGGGCCTGTTTTTGAAGTTATATCTCAAAAATTAGGTGGTGCATTGGAAACTCGATATGAGATGTATTCTAATGAAGAGTATGCTTCCGGAAGAAGACAAACGATGCAGCAAGCGATATGGTATGTAAGTTTTGGTAGAGACATAATATTCTATTACTTATCCATTGCCATTATGATAGTAGGATATACTTACCGAAATATAGAAATCAAAAAGGAGGATAAAAATCTATATAGTTTTTTATTATTACTGATATCCTTTGTTAATTTTGGTAAAACAATCCCATCCTTTGGAGGAAGGTTTCAAATTCTATTTGTTCTTTTCGGTACACTATATATGTTAATGTATTATATAAAGAAGCCAACGGGTAGAGTATACCCATTAGCTTTGATTGGTGTATTTCCTATGTTGATATTTGCAGCTTTACAGTTTAGAAATGCCGCAGATTGTATAAATGCGTGGATTATTACACCTGGTTTCTGCTTACCGTTATTTGTAACAGAAATATCTTTGTCTGATTTTCTATTTAATTAAAACATCTGTAAATGTTTGTTCTAAATAATACTAAAAAGCATTTACTAAACTTCTCCGGTCATAGATTAAAGAAGAAATATGTCCTCTTTGAATCTGACGATTGGGGTAGTGAGCGAATACCATCAAATGAAAGTGTCGATTTTCTTAGTAAAAAAGGTGTTGATGTAAAAAAGAATCCGTTTAATTATTTGGATTCTTTAGAATCAGATGATGATTTGTCTGCTACTTTTGAGATGCTTAGAAATCATGTTGATCACCTTGGAAATCATCCTGTAATAACTGCTAATAGTGTTGTTGCTAATCCTGATTTTGAGAAGATAAAAGCCTCGGGTTTTAAAGAATATCATTTTGAAAAAAGCACAGATACCTATGCCAATAAAGGTAATGCAAAGAATGCTTTTGAGATCATCAAGCAAGGAATGAAGGAAGGGGTTTATCATCCCCAATTTCATGGTAGAGAACATGTCAATGTAGAGCAGTGGCTTAAAGCTTTGCAATCAGGAAATCAAGTGCTACTTGATGCATTTAATACTGGTGTATTCGGTATTGATTTAGATATTGATTTAACCAACAGGAGCAACTTTATGGCTGCCTTTGATGCACATTCTAATCAAGGTATTGCTTTACATGAAGATATAGTATCGGAAGGCACTTCAATGTTTGAAGAATTATATGGCTTTCGATCAGAATCATTTATTGCACCTTGTTATGTGTGGCATAATTCGCATAACGATGTTTTGTGGAAAAATGGAATAAAATATTTTCAAGGATTACCAGTACAATTATCGCCAGATGCGGTGAAGCAATACAAACGAATATATCATTATCAAGGTCAGAAGAATAAATTAGGTCAACGATATTTTGTACGTAATTGTTTTTTTGAACCATCACTTAAACCCACGTTTAACTGGATTGATGATGTTTTGAATCGTCTTAAGATCATTTTTTTTTGGGGCAAACCAGCTATAATTGGAACACATCGTATTAATTTTGTTGGTAGCTTGAATGAAGATAATCGAAAGGTTAATTTAACTATGCTTGATGAATTAATTAAACGAATGTTAAAGCTCTGGCCTGATATTGAATTTATAACAACTGATAAGTTAGGGAATCTTTATAAAAACTAAATAAGTTGTGTAATTACTATTAAATTAGTGTTGAAATTATACCCCGATAATAATTAACTCGAAGAAAACGGAATAAATAAAATACAATGAGATACGTTAATAAATATTTACGGAACCTTGCACCATATAAATTGGCTTCTCATAAAATTTGGGATGTACCTAAAAGCGAAAGAAGCAATATTTTAAAACTAGATTGGAATGAAGCAACAATTCCACCAAGCCCTCTGGTTCATGAGCGATTGATGGAGTTGATGAATGATCAACCTGATTATAATCTATATCCAAGTTCTTATTGTGAAGAGTTGCACAAAGCTTTTGCTGAATATGCAGGAGTGCCAAAGGGTAACTTACAATACTTTGCTAGCTCTGATGTGTTACACGAGTATATTGCACGTGTTTTTATTAGTGTTGGAGATCCGGTTTTAATTTTAGGGCCTACCTACGATAATTTTCGTTTGACTTGTGAAGCTCAGGGAGGAAAAGTCTACTATAGTGAATATACCAATGATTTTACGCTTTCGGAGAGTCGTTTTGAAAATGATATTTACCGTACCAATCCATCATTGGTTTATATCTGTAATCCTAATAATCCTACAGGCAACTTACTACCACTTGATTATTTAGAGAGGTTGTTGAGTACTTTTACTGAAACATTATTTTTAATTGATGAGGCCTACTTTGAGTTTATTGGTGTAACAGCTAAAGAATTAATATTTAAGTATGATAATATACTTATCTCTAGAACAATGTCGAAGGCATTTGCCTTGGCTTCTTTTAGAGTTGGTTATATGTTGTCTTCTGTTGACAATATCAATACTATTTCTAAAGTTCGTAATCCTAAGAATTTTACAACTTTTGCTCAAGTAGCTGCTATTGCCGCCTTGAATGACGTAAAATACATGTATGATTACGTTAAGGAGGTGAACAAGGCAAAGAAAGAATTTGTACAATTCATTAGCTCTATGAGTCCTTCGTTAGAGACATTTAATGATGCGGGTAACTTTTTGTTGATTCGAGTATCAAGTTTAGTGAATAAAAATGATTTGATAGCACACTTTGAAGCATCGGATATTTTCGTTCGTGATTTTGCACATAGTTCATTGTTACTAGATTGTTTCAGAATTACCATTGGCACACGTGAACAAATGAAACGTGTACAAGGTGTTATCAAGCAATTCCTGAATAAGTAAGATGAACAAAATTGCTTATTTTGATTTTTGCGAGACTTTAGCAAACTTTCAGACGGCCGATGCTTTTGTCGACTTCGTTCGAAAGAAAAGCAATAAGTCTTCAATGAGATTTCTGAATTTCAGTTTGCTTGTGCTCTTAAAACTAAGGTTTAATCTTTTTTTAAATAAGTTTTTTCCGAATGCTGGTGTTATTAAGAAGTTTAAATTAATGCAGTTAAAAGGTGTTTCTTCTGATACACTTAATGAATATGCAAAGGAGTATTACTTAACGCAGATAAAACCAAACTTGATTAGCAAAGTACTTGATGAATTATTAGACCTTCAAAAAAAAGATTATAACATCATTGTTGTTTCAGCAGGGTATGCCGTTTATTTAAAATATTTTACTCAAGAATATAGTATTAAGCATCTTATTGCTACTGAATTGGCTTTTAGTTCGGATGGAAAAAAGTGCTTAGGTAAGATGTTGGGTAAAGATTGTATTTATACCGAAAAAGTTAAACGTATCGAAGCTTATTTTGGTAATGAAGATTTAGATTATTCAGATAGTATTTCTTATTCGGATAGCCCTTCTGATTTACCTATGATGCGATTAACTGAGAAAGCCGTAGTTGTGTCAGAGTCTATGTCACAGAATTGGAGTAAAGAAAATAATTTCCAAGAGATTATCTGGTCAAAGTGATTGGGTAATCAAGGTTTGATAATAATAGAGAAATAAACCATAAAAAGATGAGTGCGAAGTCGTTCTTTAAGAATTTAATAGAAAACAATAGACTGTTTTTTCCATTGTATCTGGGCGTTAAAAATTTGAGACTGTATTTTACAAGTAAACGTTATTCAGATGAAACGTATTTGAAAAAGAAATTTTCTATTTTTCAAGATTATCCATTGGATTTAGAAAACCCACTTACTCTTAATGAGAAATTGCAATGGTTGAAAATTCACGATCGTCAAGAACATTATACGATTCATGCAGATAAGTATGCTGCTCGCGAATACATTGCAGAGAAATTTGGTAAAGAATATCTCATTCCACTTCCATTTCATACAACGAACTACCGTGATTTAAAACCTGAGAACCTACCTGATTATCCAATCGCCATGAAAACAAACCATGGGTTTGGAAATACGGTTATTGTTAGGGATAAGAACAAGGAGGATTGGAAAGAGATTAGACACTACTATCGAAAATGGATGAAGACCAACTATTTTTGGATCGAGAGAGAGTGGCAGTATAAAAATATAGAACCTCGCATTGTAGTAGAGAAGATGCTGTTTGATAAGGATGGTTATGTACCTAATGATTACAAACTAAACTTTGTGGAGGGTAAACTTGAGTTTATTTATGTGTCGGTTGATCGTGAGGGCTCAAATAAGCGAAATATTTATGATGCCAACTGGAAACAGATGGATTTCACATGGGCTCGCAAAGGGAAGGATTTATCTGATATTACAGGCGAAGATATTGATCCACCAGCGACCCTGGATAAGATGATTGAATTTGGTAAAGAAGTTGCCAAATTATATAAATATGTTCGTGTAGACTTTTATGATGTGGATGGGGTGCTCTACTTCGGTGAAATTACACAATGCCATGGAGGAGGTTTTGATCAATTATTGCCATACGAAATGGATTTGAGTTTTGGAGAGAAGATTGATTTATCTACAATTAAGTCCTAAAGAACTTTATTTATTCATCGAGTACAATCATGAGTAATAAACGAATTTGTTTAGTTATCCCATCTCTTCAAGCTGGAGGGATGGAACGTGTTATGTCGGAATTGGCGGCGATTTTTTCAGCTAAACCAAATGTTGAAGTACACTTGATTTTGTATGGAATAACACGTGAAATGTTTTTCTCTGTTCCTGATAACATTACAATACATAAACCGGCGTTTGAATTTAATAACAAGAAACGTTTTTTCAGTACTGTAAAAACATTGTTTTTTTTAAGAAAGAAAGTTAAGCAATTAGGCCCTGATACCTTATTGAGTTTTGGTGAGTATTGGAATAACTTCTTTTTACTATCACTACTCGGATTAAACTACAAAACCTACGTTTCGGATCGGAGCCAACCAGATAAGAGTCTTGGGAAGTTGCACGATGCTTTACGTCATTGGTTGTATCCTAAAGCTACAGGTGTAATACTGCAAACGGAACGAGGGAAAGATATTTTTCTTAAGCACACCTTACATGACAACATTGCTGTTATTGGTAATCCGATTCGAGAAATAAAAATGGCGGAACCAGAGTTGCAAAGAGATAAAGTTGTTGTAATGGTTGGGCGCTTAATCAAAAGTAAAAATCAAGATCGCTTGATTCAGATTTTTGCAAAAATAGCTAATCCCGATTGGAAATTAATGTTGGTTGGATACGATCATTTGAAGCAAAACAATATGGATCGTTTGAAACAATTAGCAAGTGATTTAAATATCGCGGAGCAAGTAATTTTTACGGGAAAGCAGAATAACATTGATGAAATTTTAAATAAGAGCTCAATTTTCGCTTTTACATCAAGCTCCGAGGGTTTTCCAAATGTGATTGGAGAAGCTATGTCTTCTGGTTTGCCAGTAATAGCCTACGACTGTAATGCCGGACCAGCTGAAATGATTAATGATGGAAATAATGGTTTTCTGATTCCTCTTTTTAATGACGATTTGTTTGAGACGAACTTGTCAAAATTGATGGATGATGCCACCATGCGAGCTGAATTTGGTGTCCAAGGGCAGAGTGATATTAAAGCTTTCTCCAAAGAACACATAGGAGAGCGCTTCTATAATTTCATAACTCAAAAACATAACAGATGAAGGTAGTTGTTATTGGTTCAAAAGGGTTTATTGGTCAACATTTGGTAAAACACTTTAAAAGTAATGGGCATTCTGTTTGGGGAGCGGATGTAGTTGTTGATTATGCAGAAGCGGATACTTATTTTTTAATAGATGCTTCTAATTCTGATTTTAATAATGTTTTTCAGAATAACGAATTTGACTTGTGTGTAAATTGCTCCGGAGCAGCAAGTGTACCTGATTCGATAAAAAATCCGATGCGAGATTATTATCTAAATACAGTTAATGTATTTAATATTCTCTCAGCGATAAATAAGTATCAATCGGCATGTCAATTTATCAACCTTGGTAGCGCTGCCGTATATGGTAATCCACAACAATTACCTATAAAGGAAAGTGATCCTACAGGCCCACTATCTCCATACGGAATTCATAAGCACCAAGCTGAACAAATATGTGAAGAGTTCCATCGGTTTTTTGGGATAAAGACGTGTTCATTACGAATCTTCTCTGTTTATGGAACGGGCTTAATGAAACAGTTATTCTGGGATTTGAATAAAAAGACAGAAACTAAAGGGTCCATTGAATTATTTGGTACTGGAGAGGAGTCTCGCGATTTTATTCATGTAGATGATTTAGTAAGAGCCATTGAATTAGTTGCTAAGAACACAAGTTTTGAAGCTGAGATTATTAATATAGCAAATGGCGTAGAAGTCAAAATAAAAGATGCTGTTGGTATTTTCTTTGGCTTTTATAATGAAAAAGTAGATTATCGTTTTTCAGGCTCAAATCGTAAAGGAGATCCGTTAAACTGGCGAGCCGATATATCTCGTTTACAAGAGTTAGGTTACAAACCTGAAGTTGATATCAATGATGGTTTAAAGGATTATTATAAATGGGTAAAAAGCATTAACTAAGTATAAAATGACAAATCAAGCCGGAGATAAAAGAGTCAAATTAGGACTGTTATTCGACTTCCAAGCTACCTGGATGGGTGGCATTACATATGTAATTAATCTAGTAAAGACTTTAAATTACTTAGACGATAAGGATAAACCTGAAGTCGTGTTCTTTTATACAAGCGAATTAGAGAAACATCTAGGAGATATAAAGTATCCATATATAACATTTGTAAAAAAGACGACTCCATCCATTATCAAAGGATTTTGGAAATCATGGATGAGTCGAAAAAACTTATTTGTCGACGATCTCATCGAGGAACATGAACTTGATGCGGTTTATCCTAATCGAAATTACCCGATTAAAACACGTACTAAGGCTAAGGTTATTGCTTGGTATGCAGATTTACAGCACAAGTATTATCCTGAATTTTTCACGAAAGAAACCTTAATTCATCGAGCTATTCGTCTATTTTTTATGTTGCGAAACACATCGGATTTAGTTGTCTCGAGTCAAGCTGTTAAAGATGATTTTTCGAAGTTTTACAAACTGAAGAAACGTTTAAAAATACATGTTTATCATTTTGTTACCATAAATGAAGATTTTGAAGAAGTAAGCAAAGAAGTGCTTAATTCTAAGTACAATTGTCCCGATGAGTATTTTATGGTATGCAATCAATTTCACACGCATAAAAACCATAAAGCCGTTTTATTAGCCTTGGCAGAGTTGAAGAAGAGAGGTGTTAAAAAGCACATCGTCTTTACAGGAAGTTTTCCTCAGAATAAGCAATCACCTTATATCGCCGAATTATTGAGGATAATAGAAGAAAACCAATTGGAAGATCAAATAAGTATGTTGAAGCTTATTCCTCGACAAGATCAAATTCAATTGATGAAAAATAGTCAAGCCATTATTCAGCCTAGTCTTTTTGAAGGGTGGAGTACGGTTATTGAGGATGCCAGATCGTTGCAGGTGCCAGTTGTAGCATCAAATATTCCTGTCAATATTGAACAAGTGGGTGAATTTGCTAAGTTCTTTAACGCTGAAAAATATATGGAGTTAGCTGACATCTTAGTAGAAATGCCAAAGAGGGATATGCAAGCAAAGATTTATGAAGACTACGGACAGAGAATAAAAGTTGAGGCTGAAAACTTCTTGAAAGTTTTCAATTAAGAATCCTATTTGAGAAATGAAGAAGAAAATTGTATTAGTTAATCAAGATTCGGGTTACCTGTCTATTGATATTGCCAATGCCTTTGCCAAAGGGTATGATGAAATAGTTTTGATGACAGGCTATCTTGTGAGTATGGATTCGGAACTTAGTGAAAAAATAAAGGTTCATAACCTATATAAATACAACCGTAAGAGTACATTGACAAGAGCCATATCATGGATTTTTGCAACAATACAGGTGTTCTTTAATGTGCTAACAAAGTATCGTAAATATGAGCTGTTTTTTTCCACTAATCCACCAACAATAGTTTTCCTATTAGCTTTTCTAAAGAAAAGATGTTTTTCGTTATTGGTTTTAGATTTATACCCAGATGCAATACACATGGGTAATTTCACAAAGAATGATAATTTTATCATTAAATTTTGGACATCGGTTAATCGGAAGTATTTAAAGTATGCCAAATCGTTGGTTACTTTAACTTCAGGAATGGCTGATAGTTTAAGTAATTATGTTGATAAAGAGAAAATTAAAGTCATTCCAGCTTGGTCTTCAGGCTTCAATTTACCCGATTATTCTACTAAGGATAATCCATTCGTTGTGAAATATGGGTTTCAAGATAAGTTTATCGTTATGTATTCTGGTAATTTGGGCAAAGAGCATGAAGTTGAAGCTTTGGTCGATTTAGCTGAGCAATTGAAGGATAACAATGATATAATGATAGTAATTGCGGGACAAGGCTGGAAATACAAGATGCTAAATGAGGAAATTGAACAGAGGAAATTGAACAATTGTCAGTTACTTCCGAAACAATCAGTTGAGTTATTTTTGGCAGGTTTGGCTGCGACTAATTTAGGCGTGGTATCGCTTTCTCAATCTTTAGCTAACGTTTCAATACCAAGTAAAACATTTAATTTGTTAGGTGCGGGTACTCCTATTCTTTGCATCGGTGGTAAAGATTCAGATTTATCTCGTTTGCTTGAATCAAGTAAAACTGGCGATGCTTTTACTTCGAATCATATTAACGAGATGGCAGCTTTTGTTCAGAATCTGAAAGACGATAAAAACCTATATGCTGAGTATTGTGAAAATGCCATTCAAGAAGCTAAGAAATTTACTTCAGCAAATGCCGATCAAATAAGAGAGGCGCACATGAGCGCATCAAAATAATAATAGAATATTCTAATACATCAAATGTCCATGATTAATACGCTCAAAACTAATGTCCAACTTCACCTTAAAAACCTGCTAGGTTGGAAGACTAATCGTAAAATACTTGTACTAGCGGTTGATGATTATGGAAATGTTAGAGTAGACTCAAAAGAAGCAAGGGAACGCATGGATCAAGCTGGTTTGGAAGTGCCATTAAGGTTTGATGCTTATGATGCGATGGAAAATCGTGAAGATTTAGAAATACTATACGAAACCCTTGACTCTGTTAAAGGTAAAAATGGGGAGCATGCCAAAGTAACAGCTTTCTCGGTACCATGCAATATTGACTATGATAGAATGGTCGAGGAGGATTATCAAGAATACAGATATGAATTGCTACCGCAGACTTTTAAAAAGTTAGCAGACCGTGACGATAAGGCCTATTCAGGGACTTGGGATTTATGGAAAAAGGGAATGGATGAAGGTTATCTTATGCCTCAATTTCACGGCAGAGAGCATATTAGCTTGAAAGTATTAAATGAGAAGTTGGCAAAACGTGATCCTGAAATATTGACGGTTTTAAAGAATCGTTCTTACACAAGTATCTCAAGCACGGGTTATGCCACAATCGACTGGAGTGCAGCTTTTGATTTTTGGAAATTAGAAGAAACCTTAAACTTTGGACCTATTATCGAGGATGGTTTAAATGCCTTTGAGAAAGTATTTGGATTTCGCTCAGTCTACTTTAACGCCCCCGGGCAGCCAGAGCATAGTTCGCTTCATCAGCATCTTCATAGAAATGGAATAAAATACCTTGATACACCATTCATCAAGAATGAACACCTTGGAGAAGGACAGTTTAGAAAAGAGATTAATTACATCGGCAAGAAGAATAAATTAGGGATGATCTATAACATCCGGAATGTGCTTTTTGAACCATGTGAAGATCGAGGGTTTGATTGGGTAAATTATACACTAAAGCAGATTGAAGTGGCCTTTCGAATGAAGCATCCTGCTGTTATAAGTTCACACCGGGTTAATTATTGTGGACATATCTCAGTCGAAAACCGTAAAAAAGGATTATCTGATCTTAAGCGTTTACTGAAGGAAGTGAAAAAACGTTGGCCGGATATTGAATTCATGAATTCGGTTGAGTTAATGGATCTTGTGAGTCAGAAATAAAGTAATTAATTACGAATGGCAGGTATAGGAGATAAAGTTAGAGCATTAGCCTTTTGGCAAATGGACTTGTTAAAAGGAGGTAAGTTACGATCGCACTTTAATGATGTGCAACAGCAGGTTGAGCATTATTCAGGTACTAAATCAAATCAACAGCATGGAGCTTACTTAAAAACACTACTCAAGCATGTATGCGAGAGTGTTCCATATTATAATGGTATTGAAAGCACTACATTAACTGATTTTCCGGTAGTAAATAAATTATTGATTCGTGATAATGATGCGCAATTCGTAAGTTCTAATGAGTCCTATCAAGAATTTAAAAGTGTTGTAACCAGTGGTTCAACAGGTACTCCATTTTCGATAAAACAAGATCTTCGTAAAAGCATTCGTAATACCAGTGATACCATTTATTTTGGTAAGCTCGCTGGTTTTGATATTGGTCAGAAGTTGTTCTATTTCAAAATCTGGAATAAAGTCAATCAAAAGGGCAGTCTACTGCAGAAGATGCAAAATATAGTTCCGATTGATGTATCCATACTTGATGATGAGACTTTGCCACAAATTGTAAAAGCATTACAAAAGGATAAAAGTGCAAAAGCTCTTTTGGCCTATTCGTCGGTTTATGATGCTATCGCATTTTATATGCAAAAGAATGAATTAAAGCCACTAAATCACAATGTGAAAGCAATCATCGCAATGTCTGAGGCTTTTAGCAAGGCTAGTAGAGAATTGATTTCAAAATATCTAAATGCCAATGCCGTTTCACGTTATTCTAACATGGAAAATGGCATTATTGCTCAACAATTAAATGATGGTTCTGATGAGTTTTTAATAAACAATGCTAGTTACCATGTCGAAATTCTAGATTTGGATTCTGATAAACCTGTTGCATATGGAGAAGCTGGTCGGATAGTCATTACTGATTTGTTCAACTTTTGCATGCCTCTAATTCGTTACGATACTGGCGATATAGGTGTACTTGATCAAAAAGAAGTGTTTGGTGATATTAGACCGGTATTTAAAAGTATTGAAGGTAGAAAGATGGATTTGATTTACGATACTTCTGGTTCTCTGATGTCTTCTTACATTGTAACAAATAACCTGTGGAAATACAAAGAGGTAAAACAATATCAGTTTATTCAGAATTCTGAAACAGACTATAAGTTTCTTTTAAATCTTGACGGTGAATTTAGTCGAGCTGAAGAATTAAAGGAAGAATTTGCAGCCTATTTAGGGGAAGGCGCCAAAGTTGAGATTGAGTATGTTGATGAAATTCCGGTATTATCATCAGGTAAGAGAAAAAAAGTATTAAATAACTTTACTAATAAATAAGTTCATGGCGAGTGCGTTTGCTAGCGCGCCCATGTGACTAATAAAATATTTACACATGAAACGACCATGTAAATTTGATTATCTAAATTTTCACACAGAAGGATGATAAAATTTACTTGAGAGTTCCATATGGCAAATGAAAGTAAATTAGAATTATATGAAACGACTACTTGATTTAGTTGTAGTATTGCTTGGATTGACAGTTGTATTGCCTGTTTCATTAATAACGGCGGTGTTTGTTTTGATCTATCATGGAAAACCTGTATTGTTTTCACAGGTTCGACCAGGTAAAGATGCCAAGCCTTTTAATATGTATAAATTTAGGTCAATGACGAATGCGACCGATCCAAACGGTAAGCTTTTACCCAATGCTCAACGTATGACAAAATTCGGTGCTTTTCTGAGAAGTTCGAGTTTGGATGAATTACCAGGTTTGTACAATGTCTTAATTGGAAAGATGAGCCTTGTGGGACCACGACCTTTGTTGATGGATTATTTGCCATTGTACAACGATTTTCAGAATAAACGTCATGAAGTCTTACCTGGTATTACAGGTTGGGCACAAGTTAATGGTCGTAACGCAATATCTTGGGACGATAAATTTAAGTTGGATGTTTGGTATGTTGAGAACCGAAGTTTTTGGCTCGATATTAAAATATTATTCTTAACCTTTTTTAAAGTGTTCAAGCGCGAAGGAATTTCGCATGAAGGGGATGTGGCTATGCCACGTTTTACTGGTAGTAAAAACTAATATCTTAAAATAGATACAATAACATTATTAATAAAACCTGATAGCTATGAAAATATTAATTACTGGTGTAGGCGGTGTAACTCCACGTAGTTTTGCACATTCATTAAGAAAATATAGTAAGTATGCACGTTATGAGATCATTGGCACTGATATTAATAAGTACGCCATTGGACTTTATATGAATGAGTTGTTTAATAAAACTTATTTAGTTCCTCGTGTTGATGCGCCAAACTATTGGGAAGAGATTGATAAAATAATAAAAGAAGAGAAAATTGATATTGCAATAATAAACCCTGAATTGGAAGTTGTAGAGTGGGCCAAAAGAGCTCAAAGTTATGATTTTCCTTGTAAAGTATTATTGCCTGATTATAACCTCGCATCTGTTATTGTTGATAAAGCACAATTAACCGATGCCTTAATGCCGTTAGGAATAGTTCCAAAGTCATTTACCATCGATAAAGATGCTGACATTGATGAACAAGAAGGGAAGTTGGCCTATCCATTTTGGATAAGAAGTGCCTTAGGCTCAAGTGGTCTTGGTTCAATGCTGATTAAATCTGCTGGTGACTTAAAAAATTGGATTACAATAAATCCAAATGTTGAGAAGTTTTTGGCTAGTGAATACCTGCCAGGAAGAAATCTAGGCTGTAAGATGCTTTATTATAATGGTAAGTTAGTTAGAAGTGCAATTGCTGAAAGGGTTTACTACATCATGTCAAAGGTTTCCCCATCGGGAATAACAGGTAATACGTGTTTTGGACGTTTAGTAAATGACGAGGGTGTATTTGATGTTGCCAAGCAGGCTATTGAAACTATGATTGAAAAGACAGGCGCACCAAAGCATGGTTTTTTTACGGTAGATTTAAAAGAAGATGCTGATGGTAAGCCTATGGTGACAGAGATTAATGTACGTTTTGTTGCATTTACTCAAGCATATGCCGCTGGTGGAGCTAACATTCCTGAGGATATGATTAGATTGCTCGATGGAGATCCTAACTTCGATATGGAATTCAAATTGTATGAGTTTGAAAAAGACATGATTTTCCTTCGCGATGTGGATGAGCAACCAATTATCATGAAGGAGTCACAATTGTTTAGTTAGAAATAACTTTTCTAAATTCGTGGTTTTATAAAGAATAATGATGTTTGTAAAAGAAATATTAAATCCAGTTTTAAATTCTATTGAGCAGTTTGCGGATCGTAATGCTTTTATGATAGGAGAATCCTATTATACGTATCGCGATTTTGGCTTATGCATATCAAAGGTTAGAGCAAGAATACAAGAATCTGACTTTGAAGGCAAGAACGTTGGATTAATGGCTAATGATGACTTAGAGACATATGCATCAATTTTTGCAATATGGTTAGAAGGATTGGCATATGTACCTATTCACCCTAGTTATCCTTTGGATAGAGGGCAAGGAATTATTGAAGAAGCGGAAATTGGATTGTTTATTGATTCTTCACTGGATTGTCATTATCAGGAAGTTGTCATTATTAAGAGTAAGGAGCTTTCTGATTGCGAATTAAACCTTGTGCCAGTCAATACCAATGAAGATAGTTTAGCCTATATCCTATTTACTTCTGGTAGCACAGGTAAACCTAAAGGCGTGCCCATTACACGAGCTAACTTGGTTGCCTTTATGAGTGCTTTTTGGCAGATTGGTTTCCAAGTTGATGAAACGGATAAGTGTTTACAGTATTTCGATCTTTCATTTGATATTTCAATTCAATCGTATTTGGTGCCACTACAAAAAGGGGCTTGTACTTATACAGTAGGTCATGACAAGATAAAACCAACATATACTGTTGAATTACTTGAAGATCATGAATTAACATTTGGAGCGACACCTCCTTCGATGATACGGTTCTTACGCCCATATTTTGAAGAGATTGATTTACCACATTTAAAATGTAATATTCTTTGTGCGGAGGCATCAGCTCTTGATTTAATTAAGGAATGGAAGGATTGCATTCCAAATTCAAATATTTATAATTTATATGGTCCAACTGAAGCGACCATATATTGCACATATTCTGAGTTTTACCAGAATAAGAAAAATAAACATTTAAATGGGATGTTGTCAATTGGAAAGCCTTTAAACGGTGTTGATATTCTTGTTGTTGATGAAGACAATAAGGAGGTATTGAAGGGTGAGAAAGGTGAGCTTTGCGTTTCAGGAGAACTTGTTACAAAAGGATATTGGAAGAATGAACTGAAAAATGAGGAAGCCTTTTTTATAGAACTATATAATGGCAAAGAGAAAAGATTTTATAAAACAGGAGATCTTTGTTTTATTGATTCTGATTCTGATATAATGCTTTCCGGAAGATTGGATTATCAAGTAAAGGTGCAAGGTTATCGAATTGAGCTGGGTGAAATAGAACATTTAGCACGCGAATTTTCTCAAGGTCATAACGCAGTGGCTGTTATTTTTGATAATCGATTAGGTCATACAGAAATAGCATTGTTTATTGAGGGAAAAATTGATGTAAAGGAATTAGCAAATTATTTAAAAACTAAGTTGCCAGTTTACATGTGTCCGACAAAACTGATTTGTGACATTGAATTTCCATTGAATATTAATGGTAAGGTTGATAGGCCACAATTGAGAAAATTAGTTTAATAAACAGTAGACGTGTTTTAAGAAAGAATTACACATTGATAGAGGGTGTCTAATCTGTTGAGCATGATTGTTCGTGTTCAAATGGATAATGAAAATAAATTATTGACGCATGAAAAAAGAAGTTATACAGTTGATACTTGATTGCATCAAAAATCAAAATAAGAATGATTTAGAATGCAATATAATAGTTGAAGAAACAACAATGTTAATAGGGCAGGATAGTTGTTTTGGCTCGCTTAGTCTCGCAAATTTATTGATAAGTATTGAAGAAAAGGTTTACGAGCGATTCGAAACTCGAATTGATTTAGTGGATGAGAAAGCTCTAGGCCGACCTGATAGTCCTTATAAAAATGTTGAATCCTTAGCTAGTTTTATAAGCGATACAATTAGTTCATAAACTGTCGTCTCAATATATTGTAAATATTAAAATATGAAAGATTATACATTCAGGAAAGCGAATGAATCCGACATCGATTTTATAGTTGAAAGCATTATTGAAGCTGAGAAATCGGGAACTGATAGGTTAAGTTATTCAACATTATTTGGATTGACAGAAGCTGAAGTCCGTAGTTTGTTGTCTGAGGCGTTGATGGAAGATATGGAAGATTGTGATTTATGGTTGTCGGGTTTTGTTGTTGCAGAATACGAAGGTAGACCAGTTGCATCGCTTAGTGCTTGGGTTGAAGCCTTAAACGGAATTCCCTCAGTAAATGTTAAAGGTAATCTGTTAGGTTTTTTATTGCCTAGAGAAGCTCTTATGCGGGCTAATAAATTAAACCATATTTGTTCCGAGCTGTCCACAGAATATAAACCTGGTAGTTTTTGGTTGGGAGCCGCATATGTTGCGCCCGAGCATCAAGGGAATTTACTTTTAGTTAGGCTCTGTCAGGAACAAATTAATCTACACCCTGAAGCAACAGGTGTATATTGTCAAGTTTTTGCAAATAATGCAGCCTCCATTCAGAACTTTAAACTGATGAAGTTTGAGCTAAGTGAGGAATACAATTCAAATAATGAAAAGATTAATGAGTTGTTGCCATCAAATGGTAAGTTTATTTTTTATAAAGAATTAAGTCGCTGATAATAAATCTTAAGGATTAGAAATTATGTTTCAAAATTACATTTTACAACCAATAGTTAATGCTATTGAATCTTTTTCTCAAAGAAATGCTTTTTTTATTGATGAGAAGCACTATACGTATTCAGAATTAGGTGAAAGTATTTCTAAAATTAGAAAAGAGCTAAAATCCATAAATACACCGTCTAAAAATATAGGCTTAATTACGAATGATGATATTGAAACTTACGCATCTATATTAGCGTTATGGATGGAAGGTTTCGCTTATGTTCCGATTCATCCAGGACATCCACGAAATAGAGGTGAAGAGATCATTAAACAGGCTGATGTTTCTTGGATTGTTGACTCAAGTGATAAATCTTTTTTTGATTCCATTAATACGATTAAAACTAAAGATTTAGAGTTTTCGAGTCTTAATCTGGAACTTAGCGAAATTGATGATAGAGAATTAGCATATATCTTATTTACTTCGGGGAGTACAGGTGCTCCGAAAGGAGTAACTATTACTAGAAAGAATGTTGGTGCATTTTTAAAATCATTCTGGGATATTGGCTTTGAGATTGATGAGAATGATAGATGTTTACAATGTTTCGATTTAACTTTCGATGTATCTGTTCAATCTTTTCTTGTGCCTTTAACAAAGGGAGCATGTATGTACACCATCCCTCATGATAGAATAAAATATAGCTATGCTTCTGAGTTGCTTGAAGAGCAAGCGTTAACATTTGGGGCTATGGCGCCATCTATGGTCAGGTTTCTTAAACCATATTTCGATGAAATTGATTTGCCAGAATTAAGGTATAATATATTAACAGCTGAAGCATCACCTTTAAGTTTAATTGATGAATGGTCTAAGTGTATTCCAAATGCTAAAATATTTGATTTATACGGTCCAACAGAAGCTACCATTTATTGTACTCATAATTTATACACTCGTGAAGGAGAGAATAAAGAGTTAAATGGAATGTTCTGTATTGGAAAGCCTATGGATGGGGTTTATGCTATTATTTGTGATGAAGAAGGTAAAATTTTACCAAAGAATAAAAAAGGAGAGCTTTGTGTAGCCGGTGATCAAGTAACTTTAGGATATTGGCGTAATCCTGAGAAAAATGAAAGTTCATTTTTTACTACTGAGTACAATAATGAACAAATGCGTTTTTATAAAACTGGTGATGCATGTTATATTGATGATCAGGGTGATTTAATGCTAAGTGGTAGATTAGATTACCAAGTTAAAATTCAAGGTTATAGAATTGAATTGGGCGAGATTGAATGTCATGTGCGAGACGTACTTGAAGGTAGTAATGCAGTTGCAGTTGTGTATCAGAACAGTTTTGGTACTGATGAAATTGCCATGTTCATTGAAAATGAAGAGCCAAATAATGAAGCTGTAGTCAAGGAATATTTAAAAACAAAGTTGCCGATATATATGATACCATCAAAGTTTGTATTTGTTTCAAAGTTTCCAATTAATACGAATGGTAAAACGGATCGGTTAGAGTTAAAAAAACAATTGAGTGATGGATTATATTAACATACGTCATGCGACGGAGGCAGATATACCTTTTCTGGTTAAAACTATTATTGAAGCTGAAAAGAGTGGTACAGAAGTGTTATCTTATAGTTCGATCTTCGGAGTTACTGAAGCAGAAACTGAAGATTATTTAACGCAGGTGCTTGAAGAAGAGATAGATGGTTGTGAATTATCTGTGTCTAGTTTTATGGTGGCTGAGTCAGATAACCAAATAGTAGCTGCTTTAAGCGCTTGGGTTGAAGGTAGCGAAGGATTAGCGTCGAGTAAATTGAAAGGTAACTTGTTAAGTTTTGTGTTACCTCCTCAGGCAATACAAAAGGCTGCAAAGGTGAGTGGATTATTAAATCAAGTTCACATTGATTACATAGATGGTACTGTACAGAAAGGGGCAGGTTATGTTATTGAATCATTCCGAAAGAAAGGCCTACTAGGTCGACTGACAGAAGAGATATTTGCTTATTATAAAGAAAAGAACCCTGAAATAAAAATAGCGCATACTCAGGTGTTTGAGTGTAATATACCTGCTTTAAAAGCGAATCAAAAAATTGGTTTTGAGGTGGTTGATTCGGTTGAGTGTGAGGATTTAACTGTGTTAAAATATTTGCCTTCTAACAAAAAATTATTATTAAAAAGACAATTATAACTAATTAAACTATTACTTATGGAAAGAGCTGAAATGTATAAGGAATTGACAGTATTGTTTAGAAAAGTGTTTAATAACGATACGCTTGAAGTTACTGATGAACTAACAGCTAACGACGTTGAAAACTGGGATTCATTATCTCACATGTTATTAATAAATGAAGTTGAAGAAAAGTACTCAGTTAAATTTAGATTAAAGGAATTGAATAAGATGCGCAATGTCGGTGACATGGTAGATATCTTATTGACAAAGGTATAGCTTGTGTAATTAGCAGTCCTACTATATTATGTATTGATATATAGGATACTACTTATTGGTAAAAGACTATTAGGCTCTTCTTGTTTACTATTTATTTAGTAAATGATGAGAGCCTATTCTTTTATTGTTTGATGGGGATTTTAATGTAGTTTATCAGTGCAAATAGATCACTTATCAAATTGACCAAATTCTGCCCTGTAGCGCTGACAAAATTTCTATTTTTGCATTGCTATAATTTCGTTGAAGGATGATGAAATGATACTTATTTTATGCCTTATGTCATTTTTTGTTCGATTATATTAGAAATAGATGATTAATTCGTATTTGTAATGGTTTTTACCTCGTTAAATTTTTTTATTTTCTTCCCGATCGTCCTGTTGTTATTTTATCTGGTTCCGGTAAAGTATAGATGGATTGTGTTGCTCGGAGCTAGTTACTTCTTTTATATTAACATTAAGCCTGTATATGTAGTTTTACTTCTGTTCATTACGCTGTCAACTTACATTTTTACAAGGTGGATTGATTCAAGTCCCGATGAAGATAAAAAAAGGTTATTGATGCGAGTCAATATCGTCTTAATCCTGTTGCCACTTTTATTTTTTAAGTATTTTGCCTTTGTAAATAATCAATTGTTGGATCTAATGGTTGCTAATAATTTAAGGTGGCCATTACCTGAAGTTAGCTTCTTATTACCAATCGGAATTTCGTATTACACATTTATGTGTATTGGATATACAATTGATGTATATAATGAAGATATAAAAGCAGAAAAACATCTGGGTATTGTTGCATTATTTACAGCCTTCTTTCCTTTGATATTATCAGGCCCAATTGAACGAGCCGGAAATATGATTCCGCAGTTCAAAAATATTAAATCAATTAAAGCTCATAACTTGTCGGCTGGTTTAAAATTTATGCTTTGGGGCTATTTTATGAAATTAGTTGTTGCCGATCGTTTAGGTATATATATTGATAATGTATATGGTGATATTGTTGGTCATAATGGGAATAGTTTATTAATAGCGACTGTACTCTACCCTTTTCAAGTATACGCCGATTTAGGAGGGTATTCATTAATCGCCATTGGTGTGGCTAAACTTATGGGATTTGATGTTATGCAGAATTTTGAACGGCCATTTTTTGCGACAAGTATGGCTGACTTTTGGCGACGATGGCATATGTCATTAATTACTTGGTTAACAGACTATGTTTATACACCATTGTCTTTTACATTTCGTAAAATTGGCATGATTGGAATTATAATTGCTTTAATGGTTACCTTTTTGTTAAGTGGTATTTGGCACCACACTGATATGACTTCAGTTATGTGGGGATTATCACAAGGTACTTTTTTAAGTATTGAAGCTATATTTCATAAACGGAGAAATAAATTTGAGGAAAAATACAGACTTAACTCCCGAGCTTTATACATTACTTTTTGCATAATTACTACATTCATCTTATTTACATCTTCACAGGTATTTGGTAGAGCAGATACCTTGGGTGAATCTTGGATGATATTTAATAAAATCTTTGTTGATAGAGGTGTCCCATATCTCGATATGACAACTCTTGCCTTTGCGCTCTTAGGGCTTGGTGTATTGCTTTTAAAAGATTTTAAGAATGAGTTTAAACCTCGAATTTTGGTATGGGTATTTGATAAGAACTTGGTACGCTACCTATCTTATTCAATTGTGTTTTATATGATATTGTTGATGGGGGTTTTTAACAATGGTGGATCCTTTATCTATTTTAAATATTAGTGATGAGAAAGTTTTACATTAAAATAGTCGTTTTTGGTACGGCATTGGTTATTCCACTGTTAGTTTTTATTGGGCTTTACATTCACTTTGATCCATTTAAGATTGTTGGAGAATATGATACCTTCTATGATACTGAGATTGTTCCTAATCGCGATTATATATCAACCGAGATTTTTTTAGATCAGAAGTACGATTATAATTCCTTTATTTTTGGAAGCTCGAGAGCAATAGCCTTTAAGGCTAGGTCATGGGAGAAGTATCTGGATGAAAATGCAAAACCTTTTGTATTTGATGCCTCTGGAGAATCATTATTTGGAATCTATAAGAAGATAAAGTTTTTAGAGAAGAGGGGAACTAATCTTGATAATGTTTTTATCTTATTTTGCCGAAATGGTGTTTGCATCAATGATAATTATGACGAACATTTGAATATTAAGCACCCATTGGTTTCTGAGGAGAGTTGGTTCAAATTTCATTTTACTTTTTTTAAATCGTATTTTGAGCTCAAGTTTTTACTTGGCTATTATTCGTATATGATTACTGGACAAGAAAGTGCTTTGACTTCTGGAATAATACAAGATGGAGGTATCTCTATTGATTATGAGAATAATCAAATTCTGCTGGACACATTAGATCTTCAAATAAATAGCAACACTGCAAAATATTATAAGGAGAACCGACATATCTTTTACGAGCAGGAGAATGAGTCGTATGAAGAAGAGCAAAAATTACAAGCTTCACATATTGAAATGCTAAAGGAAATAAAAGAGATATTGGAGCGGAATAATACTAAATACAAGGTTGTTCTTAGTCCAATTTACGATCAGGTTAAATTCTCACCAGAGGATAAGAGTAGTCTAAAAATGGTTTTTGGTGATCACCTTTACGATTTTACAGGAGAAAACTTCATAACAAGTGATTATACCAATTGGTATGAAACTTTTCACTATCGACCATTTATTGCTGATAGTATAATGAATATTGTTTATTCAGATACCATTGATGTGAAACAGTGGAGATGATTTGTGAGTGTAGTTATTGTATAGTAATTCAAAATGTTAAGTAGATAATATGCTTTTTACTTCTTTTAATTTTTTCATCTTTTTCCCCATAGTAATCTTACTTTACTACCTAACGCCTGTTAAGTATAGGTGGATGGTGCTACTGGGGGCAAGTTATTTTTTCTACATTAATATAAAGCCTGTTTATGCAATCTTATTATTAGCAATCACAGCTTCAACCTATATTTTTACCAGAATGATTGATTCAACTGGAGATGAAGATAGGAAGTTGTTGCTGATGCGGATTAATGTAGCTTTGATTTTAGTGCCACTATTCTTTTTTAAGTATTTTACAATAATAAATAATGAATTACTCGAATTGTTGGAATTGAATAACCTTAGGTGGCCTTTACCTGAGATAAAATTCATTCTCCCCATAGGTATTTCCTATTATACCTTTATGAGTATTGGTTATACTATCGATGTCTATAATGAAGACATAAAGGCTGATAAACATTTTGGTCGAGTGGCTTTATTTACTGCTTTCTTTCCTTTAATTCTTTCAGGTCCAATTGAACGTGCGGGCAATATGTTACCACAATTCAAAAACCTTAAACAAATAAATTTCAGTAATATCTCGGGTGGATTAAAAATGATGCTGTGGGGATATTTTATGAAATTAGTTGTAGCTGATAGAATTGGAATATATGTTGATGCTATCTATGGTGATATTCTTGGTCATAATGGAACTAGCTTATTAATTGCCACAGTACTTTATCCTTTCCAAGTATATGCTGATTTAGGTGGTTATTCGTTAATCGCTATAGGTGTTGCAAAGATCTTAGGAATAGATGTAATGCAAAATTTTAATAGACCATTTTTTGCAACAAGTATGGCTGAGTTTTGGCGTCGTTGGCACATGTCGTTAATAACTTGGTTAACTGATTATGTTTACACTCCATTATCTTTTGCTTTCAGAAAAATTGGAATGCTTGGTATAATAATAGCTTTAATGGTAACCTTTCTTTTAAGTGGGATATGGCATCACGCCGATATGACATCGATAATGTGGGGACTTACGCAAGGTACTTTTTTAAGTATAGAGGCGCTACTGCACAAAAGAAGGTTTAGGCTTGAAGAAAAGTATCAATTAACGAAAAGTTCACTGTACCTTTTTTCTTGTATGTTGGTCACATTTGTATTGTTTTCGGCTTCCCAAATATTCGGTAGAGCTGTAACAATTGAAGATTCTTGGGCAATTTTTGATAAGTTATTTACGAATATAGGTGTCCCATATCTTGATCTAACAACCTTGTTATATTCTTTTATTGGCATCTTTTTACTACTTATAAAAGATTTTAAGAATGAATTTATGCCTGTTGCGTTCAATTCTTATTGGAATCGAAAATTATACTTACGTTATGCCGCCTACTTAACGGTTCTATTTGGAATAATATTATTCGGTGTTTTTGAAGGAGGTAACTTTATTTATTTTCAATTTTAATATAATGAAGAAAAAGGATTTTGTTATAAAATTACTCGTGCTGGTTGTAGCATTTTTTATAATAGATTTTGGATTGTCGACAGTACTGTTGAGAGGTTTAAATAAGTATTATGGTTTGGAAAAACAAACTGAGGTATTATTTAATGGTTCTTCAATGTTTATGTCTGGTTTTGACAGAAATGTGGTTGAAAATAAAACAGGGTTAACCGTTAGTAATTATTCGCACGAAGGCGTTTCAATCAGAGAGCGATTGGAAATGATAAAACAAGTTTACCATAAACATCCTGAGGGATTTGAAACTGTAGTGTTTGAGTTGTCGCCTGTTATTTTTTCCGGTGTTGAAACATCGGCAAATGTCTATACGGCATTCTTTCCATTTATGGATGATGAATCAATAAATGTATACATTAAAGAATTTGCGACGACACGTGAATATTATATTCGTAAAATAGTTCGTACATCGAGATTTGATTCTCGATTAATTGTGAATATTATTAAAGGCTACCTGGGGAAGTTTCAAAATGTAAAAACAAGTCAGCTACATTCTCGCATTGACGAAGAACTTAAAGCGAGTGAAGGAGCAGTGAATATTTATATGAAAGAATCTAATATTGCGATTTTTAAAGAAGCGATTGACTTAATAATTTCTAAAAATTCCAAAGTTATACTTGTAAATATGCCTGTTTATAATGCTAAGTTGAGAACTTTTAATGTTAATGATTATAAAGAGTTTAACGACTTTTTAGAAACGTATAGTTTGTCTAATAGTCAGATTTCATATTTAAATATGAATGTGGATAGTATAATTTCAGAAAGAAAATATTTTTCTGACCCTTTACATATTAATAACTATGGACAAAAAGTGCTTAATAGTATTGTCAGTGAAGAATTAAACAAAATTACTTCAATCAATTAATTTGGGTTATTGTGGAAAGAGTTTTTGTGTTTGAGTGCAATTCAAATACAAACGTTCAGTCTAGAAGAACATTAAATAATTAGATTTAACTATTATGAGTGATACTTTGAAAAGAATATATTTGTCTAGCCCACACATGTCTGGGCATGAACAGAAATACATTAATGAAGCTTTTGAACAGAATTGGATTGCTCCATTAGGACCTAATGTTAATGAATTGGAAAATATCTTGGCAAAGTATTGCAATGTGAAACATGCATCTGCTTTGAGTTCTGGTACGGCTGCCCTGCACTTAGCTTTAATCATGTTAGGAGTTAACTCAGGAGATGAAGTACTTGTTTCCACTTTTACTTTTTCGGCATCTGTTAATCCAATTGTATATCAGGGTGCTGTGCCTGTCTTTATTGATAGTGAGAAGGAAACCTGGAATATGGATCCGGATTTACTTCGTAAAGCCTTAGTGGAACGAAAAAAGAATGGTACCATTGGTAAGGTTAAAGCTATTGTGGTTGTTCATTTATATGGTATGCCTGCCAAGATGGATGAAATTATGAGTGTTGCCAATGAGTATAAAATTCCAGTTATTGAAGATGCTGCCGAAGCGCTGGGAAGTACTTATAAAGGGCAAGCATTGGGTTCATTTGGAAGAATGGCAATCTTGTCATTTAATGGAAACAAAATTATTACAACATCGGGTGGAGGAGCCTTACTTTCAAATGATGAAACTTTGATTTCAAAGTCAAGATTCTTAGCAACCCAAGCCAGGGATAATGCACCACATTATCAACATAGCCAGATTGGTTATAATTATCGAATGAGCAATGTGCTGGCGGGGATTGGACGTGGTCAAATGGAAGTAATTGATGAAAGAGTTCAACAAAGAAGAGCCAATGGCGTTTTCTATAAAAAGGCTTTTGAAAATATCGAATGTTTGCAAGTTCTAGAAGAACCGAGTAGTGATTTTTTCTCTAACAGATGGTTAACAACTATGCTTATTAATGAAAACAAAACTAAGGTTACTTATTCCGATATTCAAGTAGCGCTTGAGAAATATAATATAGAATCCAGACCTTTGTGGAAGCCGATGCATATGCAACCAATATTCTCTTCTTATCCAAGTGTATTAAATGGAACATCTGAGCAATTGTTTAAAACTGGAATATGTCTTCCTTCTGGTTCTAACCTTTCAGAAACTGATAGAGAGAATATATGTAACGTTATAAAAAGCTGTTTTTAATATAGAAGTTGAAACCGGATGAATAAGGCAGAACGCATACAAAAAACTAAAATTCATAAGTTGTTTCGTCCCTTTTACGGAGGAATTGGACATGCGATAATGTTTCATCGTATTCAGAATGAAGAAGGTCATCTAATTACAAAAGGTTTACAAATAACTCAAAGTTTTCTCGAAGAAATAATTCAATACTTTATTTCTCAAAATATTGACATGGTTTCGCTTGATGAATTTTATGAGCGTTTAACCTCACGTAAAAAAACTAAACGATTTGTGACCTTTACCTTTGATGATGGTTATGTTGATAACCTAACGCATGCATTACCTGTTTTTGAAAAGTATAATGCACCATTTTCGGTATTTGTAACAACAGGTTATTCCGATAAAAAAGTCACACTTTGGTGGTATCTAGTGGAGCAATATATCCTTAAGAATGATACAATAGAGTTTGATTATGATGATAAAAAGTATTTATTTCATACAAGCAGTGAAGAGGAGAAAAGAATTGCATTTTCTAAGATAAAGGTATTGCTTTTAGAGAGTAAAAGTGAGAACGAGTATCGGAATAGGGTAAATGCGATTTTTGAAAATACTGATATTGACCTTTACGGTTTGAATGATGAATTAATTATGTCATGGGATCAAGTGAAGGAGTTAAGTGAGCATCCTCTTGCAACGATAGGAGCACATACGGTTAATCATTTAGCGTTAAGGCAACTTGATGAAAAAGAGGTGGTTGAGGAGATTAAGGGGTCGATTAAACGCTTGGAAGAGGTTATAGGAGATAGCGTTTCGTATTTTGCTTATCCTTATGGAACAAAAAATGAGGCTGGTGAAAAAGATTTTGTAATAGCCGAGCAGTGTGGTCTTAAAATGGCTTTTACAACTGAGAAGGATAATATCTTTAAAAAACAAGTCAACGAATTACATTCAATTCCTCGTTTGGGAATTAATAGTACTATGACTACTGCGCATATTGATATGTTTGTAAATGGTATGACGCCTTTTATAAGTAAATTTGTTGAAGTATAAATAGTGATGGTGGTATTTATCACTTACTATATAGTTTAAATTTTGAAATTAAATAATATTACGATATGAACTCCCCACAAGAATACATACTACTATTTATAAATGCCATTCGTTGTATTCCACATTTGATTTTGTTTTTGTTACATCCAAATAAAGAAGTAATAAAAGCTGATATTATTCGCGGTTTAGATAATATGGATAAAAAGTACGGAATTTATTTTGGGTTACTTTATATGTTATCATTCTGTAAAGAGTTTAGAAATCTTTTTTATTACAGAACTCGTCCGTTTTCTTTTTTCTTTAATTTCATTTGTCGCCAACAATCAACCCTTTATATACAATCCCAAAATATCGGTGAGGGATTGGTCATTATTCATGGTTTTGCAAGTGCAATTGGTGCTGAATCAATTGGGAAAAACTGTACCATTTTTCAACAAGTAACAATTGGTGGTACCGATAAAGGTGCTCCAACCTTGAAGGATAATGTAAAAGTTTTTGCGGGAGCTGTTATTATTGGAAAAATAACGATTGGTAACAATGTTATTATTGGTGCTAATGCAACAGTATATAATAATGTACCCGACAATAGTACGGTATTGCCAGGTACGTCCAAAGTGTTTAAATGGAAGTAAATTAAGTATATCATCTGTCATATAATTTAGACGTAGGTTAATTGTTGTAAAATGTTATTTAACTCACTTGATTTTGCCGTATTTCTTCCGCTTGTTTTTATACTCTATTGGTTTATATGCAATAGAAACCTTCGACTGCAGAATTTATTAATAGTAGCTGCCAGTTATGTTTTTTATGGCTGGTGGGATTATCGCTTTTTGTTATTGATCGTTATTAGTACAGTCGTTGATTACTTAATTGGGCATAGACTAAGAACCGAAGAGCGGAAAGATATTCGGAAAGTTCTGTTATGGACTAGCATCTGTGTTAACCTTGGTTTTTTAGGCTTCTTTAAATATTATAATTTTTTTATAGATAACTTTACTTCTGCATTTAGTTTCTTTGGCAGAGACATTCAGATTAGTTCATTACACATTATCTTACCTGTTGGAATTAGTTTTTATACGTTTCAAACCCTAAGCTATACCTTTGATGTTTATAAGTATAAACTTGAACCAACAAAGGATTTTATTGCTTTTTCGGCTTATGTGAGTTTCTTTCCACAATTAGTTGCTGGTCCTATTGAAAGGGCCATTAACTTACTACCACAGTTTTATAAAAAACGTAGTTTTGAGTATTCAAAGGCAGTTGATGGATTAAGGCAGATTCTGTGGGGATTTTTTAAAAAACTGGTTATCGCTGATAATTGTGCAGAATTCGCTAATATTATTTTTAACAATAGTGAACTCTACTCTGGGAGCACACTATTTCTTGGAGCCATCTTTTTTACCTTTCAAATTTACGGTGATTTTTCTGGTTATTCGGATATTGCTATTGGTACCTCGCGCTTGTTTGGTTTTAATTTAATGCAGAATTTTGCTTTTCCATATTTCTCACGGGATATTGCCGAATTTTGGAGGCGTTGGCATATTTCATTGTCGACCTGGTTTCGTGATTATTTATACATACCATTAGGCGGGAGCAAAGGTGGAACATGGATGAAAATTAGAAATACATTCATCATCTTTTTGGTGAGTGGATTTTGGCATGGTGCAAACTGGACCTTCATTATTTGGGGAGCTTTAAACGCTATCTATTTTCTTCCATTGATGCTGACTAAGAATAATCGCAAGAACATTGAAATAGTTGCTAATAAATCCTTTCTACCGGGATTAAGAGAGTCTGGCGCCATTATTATCACATTTTTATTGACTGTATTTGCATGGATCTTCTTTAGAGCAGAAAATGTAGGTCAGGCATTTGATATTATTATTAAAGTATTATCGCCTTCTTTATTTATGAAGCCATTTTTTCCAAATTTAAGTGGGGCACTAACAACTTTAATTCTTATTGCAATTTTTGTGATTATTGAGTGGAATGGAAGAAGGGGTAAGTATGCCATTGAGAACTTAGGTCATAATTATAAGCGCCCTATTCGATGGGCTTTTTATTCGTGTATCATTTTCATGATTGGTTTATTTATGCAAACCAGCGAAAGTCCATTTATTTATTTTCAGTTTTAAAGTATAAATTGTGAAAAGATTTTTTTTAACTCTCTTATCATTTGCTCTTTTTTCGATAGTGTGCTATTTAAGTTTACTTGTTATTTGGGCTCAGTTTGAACCTGAGAAACTAAAGACAAATTTTAATTATCGAATTGGTTCTTTCGGGCACACATATACAAGGTTGAAAGAGGTTAAAACTGTTAGTGATGTTGATATATTGTTTTTAGGTTCTTCTCATGCATATAGGGGGTTTGATACAAGAAATTTTGAAGCGAATGGGTATAAAACTTTTAACTTAGGAACGAGTGCCCAAACACCAATGCAAACAAAAATTCTTTTAAATAAGTATTTAGATCAATTAGGCCCAAAATTGGTAATTCTAGAGGTATATCCTGAAATAATGACCATTGATGGCATGGAGTCCTTTCTTGACATTATATCGAATGATGAGGTTAATTTTGAAATTCTTAAACTTTCGTTAAAGGTAAATCATACGAAAGTGTACAATACTCTTTTTTATAGTGTTATATCTGATTTTTTTGGTATTCATGACAACCACATTGAACCAAAGGTAAAAGGAATTGATATATATATTAATGGGGGATATGTTGAAACTAAATTGAATAAGCAATTTGTTGGGGATTCGATAGGTAGTAAGGAGCTTATTTTTTTGGATGAACAACTAGAGGCTTTCGAGGATATAATACAACTAATTAATAATAATGGCTCGGAATTACTGCTAGTGTTTGCTCCTGTTAGTTCTGTTTTGTACGATAGTTATGTGAATGTTGACATTTTTAATGACTTGATGACTAGCCATGGTAACTATTATAATTTTAACAAGAATATAAACATTGAGGATAGTATTCATTTTTTTGATGATAATCATTTAAATCAAAAAGGGGTAAATATTTTTAATGAAGAGTTGATTAAGCTAATTAATCAAACTAACTTGCTTAATAAAATCATTTCAGATATTTAACTATTTAATAATAGTTTGTTTATAATTTAACCCAAATAACCATTAAATTAAGAATGATGAAAAAACTCATACTAACTCTGATTTTAGGACAGTTTTATCTTTTCAGTACAGCTCAAATAATTGTTGCTGATCATACTGTAGTTGATCAATATGATAAAATACCTCAGGAATGGATAGATAAGGTGGAAAAAATATGGGTGGCTATGGTTGGTGCAAGTCATGGCTCTAACTATGTGAATGGAGGTCAGTTGCTCGAGGATTTAAATAGTAAGTTCCAATTTAATAAACAAACATACGGTACCCCTAGTAAAAGCTTAACCAATGGTCTTAGATTTAATGCAGCTCATTGGGGTACGCGTGAATCTACTACAGGTTGGTCATGGTATGATGTTGCTGATGACTTTTGGACAAATGATGCTGCCATTTCGCAAGTAAAAACAAGTTTGAGTTATAGTAATCAAGGTGGTTGGACTTTGTTTGGGTTTATGTATGGATGGTCTTATGAAGTTAGTCAGAAAGAGCCAACTGGTCAATATGATCCTGTTTATCATGTGCGTTGGGCAGGAAAAACGGAAGCAGGTATCGATGGTTCTGAAAACTGGGGACTTGATGCTGGTGATGTATCTCTAACAGGAAATCGGGTTACTATGCAAAACTATATTGATGCGATGCATGAATTTGAAGATTATATTGCTGATAATAACCTTGGCACTAAAATGATATGGACTACTGGCCCTGTTGATACGGATGCTGGTAATTTGGCAATTGATGAAGTCGGTTATCAAGCTTATTTAAAGTGGGAGCATATTCGTAATTATGTGGGAGGGTTGAGTGGAACTCACTATCTATTGGATTATGCGGACATTTTAACATATAATGATGCTGGTGTTCAAAGTACAACTACCTGGAGAGATAATAATGGTACATTGCAGACATTTCCGATTATTAGCCCTGAGAATGAGCAAGTTCCTATTGAGGCGCATATTGGTGATGCAGGAAAGCTGAAACTTGCCAAAGCAAGTTGGTGGCTGTTTGCACGTATGTTAGGATGGGATGGAACGCCAACAGCGATTAACGATCTTAACTTGGACAAAGATTTTACGCTTGTTTTAAATGGAGATGATTTAAGTCTAAAGTTTGAAGATAATTATATTGGAAGTACTGTGAGTTTGTATGATACTTCTGGACGAGTGTTGGATAAAAAAAAAGTATTGAGTAATTCGTGCCGGTTTAATATTGGTCAATTATCTAAAGGGGTATACTTACTTGTTTTATCAGACGGCAAAAGTGGTAGCACTAAGTTTGTTAAGTTCAAATAATCTATTTATATATAAAACCCCGATTAGAATCTTTCTAATCAGGGTTTATTTTTTAGTTTAACGACTCACCGGTGAGCTTAGTATTATTACCGTTGTTTTCTATGATGTCGATAGTTCTATTAAAGAATAATTTGGATGTTTTTATTGAAAAATTACCTCCGGGGTGAGAGTTATGAGGCGTCAAGGCGTAATCGTCTTTAAAATATAATCCACCCTCTGTTTGAAGTGCATAAAGGTCCCAAAGGAAAATATTATCATCAGCTTCTGACCATTCATTAATTATCCAATTATGGAATTGTTTAGCTCTTAATGCCTCTTCTTCCGATAAATAGTACTTAACTTGAACTGCACCCGTAAAAAGTACGAATTTCGTGTCAGGGAATTGATGCATTTTTTCTTTAAGTGCGTTATATTGAAGTTTGTAGTTAGCAAGCGTTTTCTCCGGAGAATTAATATCGGCAGAATCAAGATCAGCTTTAATGTTACTTGCTGGATAACAATGTTTAAAAATAATTACTTGATATTCTTTAGCCAAAATTTCTAAAGTTGGTTCTTCCATGAATGGTTCAGAACCTGCATTTTTCACCCAAATATTATAATAGTCGTAAGGATAATTATTCCATCCATATGGTGCGCGTTTAGGAAAAGCTTGTTCAGTAATTTTATAATTCGTATTGTTTTCAGAGTTATAATTATTCATGAAAATTGGCAACTGAGGATCCTTTGTCAGTTTTTGAGCCAATTTTTTACTTACTCTGGTAATTGCTTTAATAAAGAATGTGCGTTTTGTTCCGTTCCATATATTATTGCCAGTACTATGATGGAGAAAGATAATATTCATATCTGAGTTTTTTTTACTATTATTTGTTTTATCAACCTCATTGCAAGAGTAAAATGTTATTGATGGTATTAATATAATCAGAAAAGAAATTAAATATTTCATGTGCATAGCATTAATTGAAACCATGGGTTTTGAGATAAACAAAGTTATAATATTAATGTTTATTTCATTCGAATGATACAATTTATTCCACATCGGATTGAACGACTGCATATATTTCCTTTATATAAACAAAAGGCTATCTGAAAATTTCAGATAGCCTTTTGTTCTATTTTCATCTCTGCTTATTGATAAAAAGACTGCTTTGTTACATTTAGAATAATAACAGCACTTTGGTCGCTTACTTCTACCGTGTAATTACCAGCAGGAAGGCTAGACAGGTTTAGCACTGCCTTGTTTTTACCCTTACTTGTTTGATAGGTGTCTATTAAACCAACTTTACCTATTTCATCTTTTACCGTAAAAATAATTGACTTGACTTCAGGATACATAAATTCGATAGCAAACAAATCAACTGTTGGATTTGGTAATCCAGATAAAATCTCGAATTTAATTACTTCTTCTTTCATAAGAACTTCAACATAGCAATCTACAGAATTTGTACCGTCGTACAATGAAACTCTATAATCTCCTTTGTCTAAGCCTATTAAACTGAGGCTCGATTCATTATTTCCTTTTACAGCAGCTTCGGTTTTATTTCTTACTCTAGAACCGGTAGAGCTAAAGACTTCAATCTCAACATTACCATCTTCAGGTACAAAGTAGGTTACATTGAATATGTCATAAGTGGTTTCTGTTGAACTAATAATTTCAATTTGCTCAACTGGTGGAGGATTATCATCCTCTAATGTTACAGAACAAGAAACCTTTGTTATTCCATCATCTAAGGTTATAGTATATTGTCCTAACGTTTCATTAGTTAAATCAACGGTAGTTTGATTATTTTCACCTTCTGTAGCATCGTGATCAAACGATACCACCTGCGTACCATCTGAGAAATTAGCACTTACAGCTACTTTTTGAGTGTTTGGCGAAAAGTAAGTTATTGTTACCAAACCTGTTGTTGGATTAGGGGTATATTCATTAATTTCTAACTGTCTCGGTTTGCTAATAGTTATAGTTTTAGAAACTGAAGCCTTGATGTTTTCATTATCCGTAATGGTTAATTTCACTATGTAAGAACCTTCTTCTGTATAACTATGCGAAGAATTTACTCCTGTTCCTTCTTGTTCATCTCCGTAATCCCAAGTGTAACTTACAATATTACCATCATCACTTGAAGCTGAAGCATCAAAGCTTATTAATTCATCTATCTCAGCGTTAGTTGGATTAGCCGTAAATTTTGCTGTGGGTGCTCCTCCATCATATTCAAATACGCCAATGTCCGGAGCATTTCCGTTATATTCATTTCCATAGTCTGTTCCAGCGTCAATTAAATCTGAACCTGCAACAAGTTTAAAGAAATTAACATCAGGAAGTGAGCCATCAGCTTTTCGGGGAGACGATAATTCGTTGATATCTACACTAACAAAGTCATCATCAGTTACGGTACATACATCATTAGGTATTTTGTAGGGAACACTTCCTTTTGCAAAATCCCAGTTACACGTATAAATTGGATATCCCCATTCGAATATTCCCATTTGTCTACTTGTGTTTTCGTAAGTGATACAATTGTAAAACTCAGTATCGTGCCATGGTTTACTTTTGTTACCAAAACTAAATATACCTTCTTCGTTCTTGTAGAATAAGGTATTGTAAACCCTTGCATTATTACGATAATATGGCGTGTAATCTAATGCGTGTATAGCAAAGCGCAGATTACCTGCCGAAATACAGTTGTACATCTCCCAATTGGAGAATTCGATAGTGTCTCGTACACCTCCGAGTTTAAATCCGTTACCATCATCAACCGGAGCTCCATTAATACCATCAAAATTCACTCCATTATGAAAGGACCAACAATTCTTAACTATTTTTTTTCCAGGACCACTTGCGTCGAGACCATCATCTGAACAATTCCAGAAACGGCAGCCTTCGTATAATAAAAGTCCACCAACTTCACAATCACTTTTAACTCCGTCACTCATATTAAATGGGTGACTCATTAGTGTATCTGCTAAATTATAGAAATCACAATTTATCCAACGAGTGGTATCAGATTCTATTCCTAAATAACCAACTATACTACTACATCCCATTCCACGTCCGCCTAAATCATGTATCTTTAAATTTTCAAAGGTGCGATAACTTGCGGTAGCACTTGTAATACCTTGAATTTGAACACCAGATCTACCGTGAGACCAAATGTTTTTTATTTCAAGACCACGTAACGTAATGTGGTGAACTGAATGCATTGATATACCAACTAAGTAGTTGCCATCAGGTTTTATATGTCTACAATCTAAAATTGGATATTCTCCAGGATAATTTAAGTATTTAATAGGCTTTCCTTCTTCACCAGAGTATCCTCTTGGTTTGCTCGGGTGATATTCTCCTAGAGGGTCGATCAGGCAAATAGCTGCCTGAAATTCAACTTCTTTAGGATACCATGTGCCGCCCCTGAAATATACAACATCACCTGGTTTTGCTGTTAGAAATGCTTGTTGCCATGTGGCAAATGGATGAGCATAACTACCATCATTACTATCACTAGCTTCACCCATGTCTGAGTATGAATGACCTTTTGGCGCCACATAATAATCTCCCCCTATATCCTGCGCATTTGCTGATATTACGGTTGACAGGATTAATATTGTTAATATAATTCTTCTCATCTCTCTATGATTTGCTAAATGGTAATTATAATTAAGTCTAAGCTCTTATTAAGAATTAAAATTTACTATTTCTTAATAAACTTCGTGGTTGCTTGTCCTGATTCTAAGGTAACAATTGCGATATAAACGCCAGCTTGAAGGGTGCTAACATTGATGGCTTGATATATGTTAGGAAGTTGCTGTTGGAGTACTAAGGCTCCATCCATGCTATAAATTTCAAGTTGTTTAGCATCACCTGTAAAAGTGAGGTTGATCTCTTTGTCAGCTGGGTTTGGATAAATGATTAAATCCTGGTTTGGTGTAGTTTCTTCTTCCTCTATATCATTAACTTTTTTGTAGTGATAAACAGTTTTAGAATGACTTTCCCATGTGTTAAGTGATGAATTTGGGTAAAATGTTATTTCTTCTGTTTTAATTCCATCAACATTATAAACTATGTTGTCAATTCTATGAGGAAGCCATTCTTCATTAGTATTATCCCAATAATCTCTTTTTATTTCAAAAACATTACCACTATTGTCGCTGGTTTCTGTCACCCTCATGGTTTTCATCCATGCATTGGATTCTTCATTCCAACTTTCACTTACTTTAATGGTAATATTATTTTGAGAATTATCTATTGTGTTTCGATTTATAATTTTCCACTCATTATTAGTGTTATCCCAATCAATGATTTGCTCACTTAACAATCCCTCAGAATTATATTCAAGTATACATTCGTATTCGTCAAGTAATTCTCCCGATTCTTTATTATACGATTTATTATTGACTTGTAATAAATTGCCTTCACCATCATATTGGCAACTATAATTCCAGTAGTCTTTAAGTTGAGAAGTAGATTCGTCTAATTTTCTTGTTTGGTAAGAAGCAAGTTTTCCTTCAGAATTGTAGTTTTGATCTTGTTGCCATATTTCCTCCCAATTATTTGCAGACCATTCTGAATAGGCAATTTTTAATTCGTTCTTGTTTTCATCTTGAATAAAGTGTTTTTTCCAAACCTTATTCCACATATTATTATTCCAATTTTGAATTTCTTTAGTCCAAGATTTGGATTCGTCAGTATAAGTATAAAAAATTTGACTTCTATTAGACCATGTATTGCTTTGGAAAGCTTGTGTGTGTGATTCTTTTATTTTACGATTATCATTATAAATAAATGATGTTTTACTATCAACTAACCATTCTCCATTGTTTTCTGAAAATGTGAAAGTTGAGTCCAATTGATAATACACCTCTTCAGAGAGTTGAATTACCTGAACGTCATTCATTGTTCCAGATTGAGTATCAAGTTGTGCGCTAACACTCACTATACATGCCACATAGGCCGCCACTAAAGTTACTATACTTTTCATTTCAACAATAATTGAGGTGTTTAGCACATAGTACGGCATAAATTAAAAATGGTTATCAATCATCAAATAAAATTGTGAATTAAAGTAATAAATAGTGGCATTAAAATATAAATAAATAGTGTTCGTCAAATCAATTTAAGCTCCTAATAAAGTTAAAGTCTTAGAATGTATTTAGCCCTTAACTTCAATAAAATTAGTCTGTCTATGATGATTGTAAAACAAAAGGAGTTTATCACAGTTTGTGCAATAAATGAAAACTATAATGAAATTATTAGCTTGAAAAATAAATTTATTTTTTTAAACACGCTAAATAAAATACATTAATAACACACTTTTCTTTACGGTTTGTGAAAATAGTAAATACTTTTTTATAAGGGTACCCATTTGTTTATAAAAAACCAAAGATTGTTGATAAAAAAATAATCAAGAGATGTTATGTCTGTTTGAATAATGGGCTGAAGGTGATAGAATTGTTAAATTTCCTAGTGTCAGAGGGGAATTGGTGTGATAGTAGTGTGGTAGAGTAATTTAATTTATTAATTGGTGAATATCTGTTAATTCAACCCTTGTCAGGGTTGTTTTAATATGTTTGGAAGTATCCCCGAGTTGCAACTCGGACTTATTAACATTAAATCCCGTTGGGATTTTACAGAGTAATGGAATAGTTTGGAAATCAGCAATGCCAAATTATCATAGATGTCAATTTCTGGAATACCAGCTAAATGCAATTCGAAGCCCTGACGCAGACCAAACCATGATTTTTATAATAATTAGATTGTCACTGTTGTAAAGTAATATGACGCTTGTGAGTGTTTTGTAAATAAATCTAATATCTCTAAATCTAAAATCTAACGATCTATATTTAACTAGCACTGCTTTCGAATTGTTTATCTAGCTCAGCGAATTCGCTATTCTGAGACTTGTATTCAGGAACTAAAGCTTTCATTCTAGTAACAAGAAGTTTTGGGTTTTCAATTTGAAGTGCAAGCATCATTTCTTCAATCTGTTTATTTACTTTTTTATGATCATGCTTCCTCACTTTTCCGATCATTATCTTTTTGTGGTGAGTAGGCAAGGTGTTTTCCTTAGAAGCTAGAAGCTCTTCATATAATTTCTCACCTGGTCGTAACCCTGTATATTTTATTTTTATATCCTCATCAACCTTTAATCCAGATAGTCGTATCATTTCAGTAGCCAAGTTTACAATCTTAACAGGTTCTCCCATATCAAATAGGAAAATCTCTCCACCTTCACCCATGAAACCTGCTTCTAAAACTAATTGACATGCTTCAGGTATTGTCATAAAATAGCGTGTGATATCTTTATGAGTGACTGTTAAAGGTCCTCCTTGTTCTATTTGTTTTTTAAATAGTGGCACCACTGAACCATTAGAACCAAGAACATTACCAAAGCGTGTTGTTATGAAAGCTGTATTAATGTCCTGCCTTTGTGATAGAGCTTGAATATAGATTTCGCATATTCTTTTCGAGGTTCCCATGACATTTGTTGGGTTTACCGCCTTATCAGTAGATATCATTACAAATTTCTCAACCTTGTGTCTTACAGCTAAATCTGCTAACACTTTAGCCCCTCCAATATTAACTCTAATCGCTTCATAAGGGTATGCTTCCATTAGTGGAACATGCTTGTAAGCAGCAGCATTAAACACTATTTCTGGTTTATATTCTTCAAAAATATCATTTAAACGTTTTTTATTGGTAACATCAGCCAAAACCACTTCGAATGGCGCATCACTGTGACTGAGTAGCAGTTCTTGTTGTAAATCATATAATGCAGACTCCGCAATGTCAACCATAATAATTTTCTGAATTGAAAAACGCAACAATTGCCTTACTATTTCAGATCCAATAGAACCCGCTGCACCAGTTACTAAAATAACCTTACCATCGAGTCCCATCATAATACGACCAAGATTTAATTGTATTTCATCTCGACCGAGAATATCTTCAATTCTGATGTCCCTAATTTGTTTCTCATTTGAAATACCATTTACCCAATTACCAACAGAAGGCATCACTTTTAGTTTCCAACCTTTATCGAGACAATCTTTCGTTATTTCATGCTTTTTCTGGACACTAATTTTTTTAATAGCTAATATAACGCTATGAACTTGTTTATCTTCGTTTATTTCCAGTGCTTTTTTCCACGACATAACTGGACAAGAATGAAGCATAATGTTCCATTTTGAAGCTTTATCATCAATAAAGCCAACAACATTATAGTGGTTGTCTTTATCATTTTTAATGGCTTCCATTGTAATCTGTCCCATATCACCTGCACCATATATTAGCACATTATGCGACGTTTGTTTCTTAGTTAAGAATATGTACATTTCTTTTACAATCATTCTAAAGCCAATCGTCAGTATTATGGATAGAAAGAAATGAAGCATCAAAACTAGCCTAGATACTCGTATCCAAGCTAAATCGTATTTTATAATTATTTGGTTGGCAGCTAGTAGGAATATGAAAGCTCCAAGGCAAGTTATTGCCATAAGCTTAAATTCACTATAATTACTATGTCTGATAACTCCTTTAAAAGATCCAGAAATAAGAAATGCAATTAGAAATACAAAAACAACCCATAGACTACTTAGAATAATATTAGAAGCAGAATAGGATGAAAGTAATACGTTCAATCTTACGATATAAGCTAGGATGTATGCATTTATTACAATAACTAGATCAATCAATAGTATTAACCAAGGTGAGACTATTCGTCCGTTAAAAATATTTAATAATAATGATTTCATGCTCAATAATTGTTTCTTCATTACTCTACAGCTTTCAAGACGGTTGATTTTAAACCGTTTCACCTAACAACTTCGAATAAAGAACTTTTATTAGTAAATAGTATTCTTCTTGTAAAAAATTAAAGAACTCTAGTTTATATAAGCAATATCATTTATCCTTTTTATGATTTCTACTGCTCTTAACTTAGGTGCAATATATGACATGATCGTATAAATAAAGAGTAACTTGAATACTATTTACCTTAGATTATGACGAATGTTCAGTTTGTTTGGTTAAAAGGTAAAAAAACACATATAAAGTTATGGAAAGCTTATGTGAAATTTATTAAGAGTGTGTAAGAAGGGCTGTAACATATTGATTAAACGTATTTAGTGAATGATCTAGAGCTGTTGAACCGATGTTTTTGTATGGTTTATGTTTCTAATTTTGAAATACTACATTGAGTTTTGGTCCTCTTGGTGTGTATTATGTACATTATAATTCCCCCATATGATTGGACAACTTTTTCACAAACTTAGTTTTTTTGTTTAAACATCATAAGCTTATTTCATAGTCAATCTAAAGGTTCAGTCAAGGGAGGCAGAGGAACGAGGCCGTTTATATACCCTTGACGGGTTCTTTGGTTGATTATACTTTTGCTTTTGATGCTTAAATTAAGCCGCACAATACACCTCTTTAGGTCTTTTGTGATTGATTGAACTATGCCTTCGCACCTCGTTATAATAGATAAAATACCGTTTAATACCTCTATAAACATCAAGTCCATTCTCATATGCATTGAGATAAATATCCTCATATTTCAAACTTCTCCATAAGCGCTCAATAAAGATATTATCAGTCGCTCGTCCCTTCCCATCCATGCTTATGGTTATATCATTTTCATGTAAATAATTTGTGAATACCTCACTAGTAAACTGACTACCTTGATCTGTATTAATTATTTCAGGTAAACCATGCTCAGCTATTGCTTTTTTGACTGTCTCCATACACCATTCTGACTCCATCGTGTTTGATAATGACCAACCTACGACATATCTACTGTACAAGTCTATAATGGCTATTAGATACATATATCCGTTTTTTATCGGAATGTAAGTAATATCCAGTGCCCAAACCTGGTTGGTACGATTAACTTCTAGGTTGCGTAGTAGATATGGGTATTTTTTGTGCTTCTTATTGCCTTTGGATGTATGAGGTCCGGGAACAATGGCACATATATCCATGAGCTTATAAAGGCGTTCTATTCGTTTTGTATTAATCGAGTAATTCATATCACGGCGAAGCCATTGTGTCATGGTAGGTACTCCCATGAATGGATACTTCATGTGTTGTTTATCAATTACTTCCATTAATTCTTTATTAAGAGTAGATTCTCTTTTGGGCTTATGGTAATAGCCTGACCTAGATAAGGACAGTAGATTACATTGTTTTTTGATACTTAGCTTTTTACTGGCCTTGTTGACTAATGCATGACGTTGGTGCAGCCCAATATTTAGGACAAGGCTTTCTTTAAAAAATCAATCTCGACTTTTTGCTGACCAATAACTTCAAATAACTTTTGCTTTTCTTTATCCTCATTGACAGAGGATACTTTAGAATCTGATGTAAAGGCATTAGTTGCATTACTTAGAAACTCTTTTTTCCAATTTGTTATTTGATTGGGATGAAGCTCGTATTTCTTCGCTAATTCAGCTACACTCTCTCGTTCTTTAACCGCTTCAATAGCTACCTTAGCCTTAAATTCTGATGTGAATTTTCTTCGTGTTCTCATGACTACAATTTTAATAATTTCAAATTAAACTTGCTGTCCAATATTTTGGGAGAACTATAGTTTTTTGACTAACAAAGGATTTAGACTGATTAAATTAAATCCTTAGCAACTATATTTGTTCAAACTTTGTTGAGGCCACTTCATTTGATTGGTTTATTTCGAAGTCGTATAAAAAATATATGAAAGAAAATTACAATATAATGAAACAGTTAATATTATTTTTTGTCATTCTAACATCTTTAAGTTCATGTGTCTCGTTAAAGAAATCTATTTACCTTCAAGGTGATTTGGCTAAAGATTTAGAAGAGATAGAAAATACTTATAATCCTGAAAAGTCTTCTTATTTAATTAAGCCAAATGATAATTTATTTATTAGAGTTACCAGTCTTGATTCGAGAACTTCAGCATTCTTAAACAATGATATGGGTAATAGTAGCTCAAATATTGATAACGCTATGGCTGCAAGTCTTGTTGGTTATCGTGTTGATTTAGATGGTTCAATCAATTATCCTTTTGTAGGTAAAATTTATGTTGCAAATTTAACTTTAGATCAAATTCGCGATAAAATTCAACTAGCGGTAAGTAAGTTTATTGAAGAAAGTAGCGTAAATGTAAAGTTATTAAATGATAATATTACAATTATTGGAGAGGTTGTAAATCCTGGGCGATTTCTACTGTATGCTGAAGAAGTTAATATTTTAGAAGCTATAAGTATGGCAGGTGATATGACTGATTTCTCAAACAGAAAAAAAGTTCGTTTGATTCGTCAAGATGGTGATACTAAACAAATGGTAGTAATAAATACTTTGGATGAAAATATAATGTTTTCACCTTATTATTACCTGAAACCTGGTGATATTGTATACGTGGAACCTCGTAGATTAAAATCTTGGGATTTAAGTGCTATTCCAATTGGCTTAGCCTTAACGTTCATTAATACCACCCTTTTGTTATATACGTTTTATTTAACTCAGTTTGATACCAATAATTAATTACTAAGTAAAATGTCGGATAAATTAGATATACAAAGTACAGGCAAGTTTGATTTAGTAAAAACACTATTAAGAGCATCGAGTTATTGGTATTGGATCCCAATATGTTTAAGTATATGTATAGCACTTGGTATATATATGTATCGCACCAGTACTCCTATTTATAAAATAAAAACTCAATTACTAATATCTGGTGGAGGTAATAACTCTGCAACTATTGGTGGTCGTGATGAGCAAGATGTGTTGTCAGGTGTTAGTTTGGGGGGGCAAAATCAATTGGAAAATCAACTAATAATATTAACATCATCTAACCAAGTTGAGAAAACAATAAATCAGCTTGATTTTTCCGTTTCATATTATATGTCTGGTTTGCTTTTAACCTCTGAAATTTATAAGAGGTCTCCAATTAAAGTTCTAGTTGATACGACATCGACTCGTTTAAGTAGGCACCTTTTTCACATAGATTTCATAAACGATAAAGAGTTTTATTTAACCATTGAAGGGGACAAAGAATATAAAAGAAAAGTTAAGTTTTTTGAAAAAATTGAAGAACCACGTTTTGCTTTTAGTGTCCATCCGGTTGAAGCGATGGTTAAGGATGGCTTGTATGTAAATAATAGGTATTCATTTAAATTTAATTCAAAGGCACGAATTGTTCGACACTATAAATCAAAACTGAAAATTCAACCTGTAGGTCGATCTTCAATTTACGAAATCTCCATTACTGAGAATAATGTTCAAAAAGGAATTGATTTTCTTAATAAACTGGCTCAAAATTCGGTTAATTATACACTTGAGAAAAAGAATGTAATCGCTAATAATAAAATTACTTTTATAGATAACCAATTAGTTGGAGTAACTGATTCATTGGATAGAGCTAAGGAAGTTCTGGAGAACTTTAGATCCAGAAACGAGGTTATGAATGTGAGTATGAAGGGCCAAATGATTATTGAGCAATCTCAAGAATTAGAGGCACAAAGGCATCTGTTAACCAATCAGTTGGATTATTACAATTATTTACTGGATTATCTTCAGACAAATAGTGATGTTAACCAACAGATAACAGCTCCCTCTTCTCAAAATGTTAATGATCCTACACTTTCAACTCAAATAGCAGAATTATCTAATTTAAACGCTGAAAAGGCCAGTTTACAATTTAATTCACGAGTAGATAACCCCAATATCAAGAGCATAGATAGGCGCATTGAGACCATAAAAAATTCGATCATTGAAATTACAAGGAGTCTTATTAGTACTACAAATATATCTCTGAATGATTTGAATGATCGTATAATGAGTTTGAGTAATGAAATTAGACGACTCCCCCGAACTGAACAGAAATTATTAGATATACAGCGTAATTTTGAAATGAGTGAGCAGTTGTATACATACTTAATGCAAAAACGTTCAGATGCACAACTAGCTAAGGCTTCTAATTTGCCAGATAATGAGGTTATTGAATCGGCAATATATGTTGGAAGGATGTCTCCAAACTCCTCAAGAATTGGCTTTCTGGTTTTGTTTTTAGGTGTTTTTATTCCAACAGGTATTATTTTTTTAATAATTTTCTTTAACGATAAAATCCAAGATAAGGATGACTTAGAAGGTCTAGGATTGCATATAATAGGTTCTATTCCACAGCAAAGTAAGAAAGTGAAAGGAATTGAAACTATGATTCATCCGCGCTCAGCTATTGCAGAGGCATATAGGAGTATCAGAACATCGATGGAGTTTTATAAAACAAAGGGCTCAAGTTGTTATACTATTATGATGACCTCGACAATTCCTGGTGAAGGAAAATCATTTTGCTCTGCCAACCTTGCAATATCATATGCTCAATTAGGCAAGAAGACAATACTGCTTGGGTTTGATTTAAGAAAACCTACTTTACACAAGATATTTGATTTAAAGGCTAATAGCCATGGTTTAAGTAGGTATTTGGTTAATGATCATGATCTTGACAAACGTAATCACCTAATAGAACAAACGAATGTTCAAAACTTAGATGTTATCTTAACTGGTGAAGTTCCACCGAATCCGGTTGAATTAATTGCCGGTGAAGCAACCGATGTTTTATTTACAGAGTTAAAGCAATTGTATGATATTATTATAATTGATACACCACCACTTGGATTGGTGTCTGATGCAGTGCTTCTGACGAAATATTCGGATGTGAACATTCTAACAACTCGTCATAACTATACTCCTAGAAGTGCATTCTTAAATGTATTACATAGTGAGAATGTTCAGAAGATGAAAAATTTAAATGTTTGTTTGAATGGATTGCCGTTGACAAAGAAAGGATATTCTTATGGTCATCAATACGGTTTAAAAAGTGATTATTACGTAAATTGATTATTGTTCGCGGGTAATGAAAATAAAAATGGTTGAATGTTAAGGCATTCAACCATTTATTTTATTGGCCCTTTTGTCAGTATCAATGAGTTCAATGTTTAAATTATTAGCAGATAGCAGAAATGCTATGTTTTCATTCTCGAATGCTTCACCTGGTTGAGGTTTAGAAATTAATAAGCAATTGTTATCAGTTAAAAAATCTACGGCATTATCGAGTTTATCTGATTTAAAACAAAGGTGATGTAGGCCTCCACCGCGCATGGCAAATTTATATATAGGAGATGTTTCACATGAAGGTTCAACTAATTTAATATCTATGGATCCTTCTTTCTTCATAAAAACGACATTGACTTTTTGTCTGGTATTATTAACAAGTTTGGTTGCCTGTTTATAACCAAAAGTTTTTGTCCATTGATTAATACTGTTTTCTATCGATTTTGTTATTACTCCGATGTGGTCAATATTCATTGTATAAGTTTGTGTAGGTAATTATTAATTCTTCTTAAATATAAAGTTTTAAAAAATATAACCTGACTTTTAGATTTGATTTGTGTTTATTAAGACAATGAGGGTATTTCAATTTAAATGAACAAACTTTATCAATTCAATTTTTAAAAATCGTTGTTTCAAAAAAAAGTTTGCCAAGGTTGTAAGTATAATTCTTCTACTACGTCTAAGCTATAGAATGTTAACAGGTGTATTTATTGATATTAAATTAGTCATAAAAAAGGGCATGGTTATGTATAAAAAACGTTAGTCGAACAAACTATTGAATCTCATTAAGTCAATAGTTAGTATTTAAGGCAAAACACATATAAATTTGTTTTATTGAATTTTGTAATTAATTAAAAAATGAAAGAAAAAATTAGGAATTTTATAGCAGAGGCTACTTTTACAGATGCGGCAACTATCAAAGATGATACATTGATTTTTGATGAAGGTATTTTTGACTCAATGGGTCTTTTGGGGCTAATTAATTTTATTGAGTCTGAATTTGGTGTCACAACAAACGATTCAGAATTACAGGAAGAAAACTTCGGAAGTGTGGAGCGTATCTTTACATTTGTAAGTCAAAAGACCGCTGTAGCAAGTTGATTTAGTTTATTTAATAAACCTCACCTAAAATACAACTCCCTCTATGTGCGGAATTGCCGGCTTTGCTAATACTTCGAGTTTGCTTGATTTAGATGGATCAGAAAGTGTTCTAAACGGAATGCTGAATCGGATTCAGCATCGTGGACCTGATGAAATGGGCTTATACCTATCCAATGCTTGTTGCATGGGTAACGTTAGATTAAGTATTGTTGATCTAGCACATGGACAGCAACCGTTGCGAAATAAGCTTGGAAACTTGTGGATTGCCTATAATGGTGAGGTCTATAATCATTTGGAATTAAGGCAGCAGTTGCTTCAAAAAGGACATGTCTTCAGAACAGATTGTGACACAGAGGTTGTACTGCATATGTATGAAGAGTATGGCTCTGAGTGTTTAAAGCAGTTAAATGGACAATTTGCCTTTTCCATTTGGGATGAAAATACCGAGACGCTCTTCATGGCACGTGATCGAGTCGGTATACGTCCTCTTTATTATACGCAGCTTAAGGATGCTATTGTATACGGTTCAGAAATTAAATCAATTTTTGAATTTCCAGGTGTCAAACGTGCGATTGATGCTAAGGCGCTTAAACAGGTCTTTACTTTTTGGACGAGTATTTCACCACAGACTGTCTTTGAAAACATATTTGAATTACAGCCCGGCCATTTTTTGATTTATAAAAAAGGTAAGGTTAAAGTAGAACGTTATTGGGAAAATAACTTTGGAAAGGAAAAATTCAGCGGGACTCTGGAAGAAGGCATTGAGGAGTTTAAAGGTTTATTGACTGATTCGGTTAAGTTACGACTTAGGGCAGATGTTCAAGTGGCAGCTTATTTAAGTGGAGGCCTGGATTCAAGTGTTACAACTTCATTTGTTAATCAGATCCGCCCTGATGTATTAAATACTTTTTCGATAGGATTTCAGAATAAGGACTTTGATGAATCGGCATATCAGAAGGAAGTTGCTGATTATTTTGGTACCCGACATCATTCAGTTGCATGTCAGGATGCCGATATTCCTGAGCTGCTTGAACAAGCTGTTTGGCATGCTGAATCTCCTTTGATGCGAACATCTCCAATTCCAATGATGAAGTTATCAAAGTTGGTAAGAGATAATGGTATTAAGGTGGTTTTAACCGGTGAGGGTGCTGATGAAAATTTAGGCGGTTACAATATATTTAAAGAAGCCTTGGTTAGACAGTTTTGGGCCAGATATCCCGATTCTAAAATTCGACCACTCTTGCTTAAGAAATTATACCCTTATATACCTCAGCTTCGAAATGCAACACCGGCTATGTTGAGAATGTTTTTTGGTTATAAATTAAAGGAAACCGATTCTCCTGTTTATTCGCACCTTTTAAGATGGAAAAATGGCCATAATTTGAGCGGTCACTTCTCAAGTGAGATCAAGGATCAAATAAACGATTATGATCCCGTTGAAGTATATTCTAATAAAATAGCCAATAAAATTGAATCCTATAGCACCTTGGAGAAAGCGCAGTATATCGAGTCTAATGTGTTTATGTCGGGTTACTTGTTATCGTCACAGGGAGATAGAGTAGGAATGGCTAACTCCATCGAAGGTAGATATCCATTTTTAGATCACCGATTAATAGAATTTTGTGCTTCTCTGCCCAATGATTTTAAACTTAATGGGATGAATGAAAAGTACATTATGAAACGCATGATGGAAGGTAAACTACCCGATAGTGTAGTTAACAGGCCTAAGCAAGCTTATCGTGCACCCATTGCTCCTGCAATACTAAAAACGGGTAGTGCTTTGGTGGATAAGTATATGAATCCTTTTGTGGTTCGAGAAGCTGGGTTATTTAATCCCGATACGGTTAAGTTGCTCTTGCTGAAACTTGAATCGGGGAAAGCTATTTCGGAATATGATAATATGGCTTTTATAGGAATACTTAGTACGCAGATACTTTACAAACAATATGTTCAGGATTTTGACCTAATCAAACGTTCAAATACAAAAGGAATAATTAGAAATAAACAAATCTAAGAAAACGAATATGAGTACTACTAAAAAAGAAGTTTTTTCAAGAGATATTATAAAGCTAAAGGATATTGATGCTACAATAGACAAGATATGTAAGAAGCTTAAGGCTGATGTCAATCAAGTATTAAGACGTCAAGGTGGTGTTATCGGTGTTAGTGGAGGAATTGATTCTGCGGTTACATTGGCTATTGCTACAAAGGCTTTTGGGCCTGAAAAGTTATTTGCAGTAATGTTACCCGAAAAAGATTCAAGTCCTGATAGTAAAGAATTTGCCCAAAAGATATGCAAGAAATTTGGGGTTAAAGTTATTGAGGAAAATATCAGTGGTGCACTGGATGGATTCCAATGTTATCAAAGAAGAGATGAGGCGGTTAAAAATGTTATCCCTGAATTTAATCCTGCCACTGATAAAATGAAGATTGGTATTCCCACGGAACTGATAAAAAAGAATTTACCTGCAGTCTTCTATGTAACTGTTATTTTTGCTGATGGTACTGAAAAAAGTGCCCGCTTGCCGATGGCTGAATATTTACAAATTGTAGCGGCTTCAAACTTCAAGCAACGTTGTCGTATGTCAATGTTGTATTATCATGCCGAGGCCTTACATTATGCTGTGCTGGGTACGCCAAATAAACATGAAGTACAACAAGGTTTCTTTGTTAAATATGGTGATGGTGGTGCTGATGTAATGCCAATAGGTAATTTGTATAAAACGCAAGTGTATGAAATTGCTCGTCACCTAGGTGTGCCAGACGAAATAATTAATCGAACACCAACTACTGATACCTATTCGGCTGAGCAAACACAGGAAGAATTTTTCTATCAAATGCCATTTGAAGATATGGATTTATTGTGGTATGGTTGGGAAAATGAATATACACCCGAAGAAGTTGCTCCTGCAATGGGATTAAGCGTTGAAGAAGTAATCAAGGTGTTTAGAAACTTTGAGCGTAAAATGAAAACAACTGATTACCTTCGTAGAGCTCCTATTCACGATTATCCTTGTTAAACTATGAACTGCGTCGACTTTTTATTAAAAGATCAATTTTCAAGAGAAGCTAATTTTATACTTGGCCGATCAGAAGAGCTTAGCTTTGCAGCCCTATCACAAAGGGTTGCAAAAGTTTCAGCTTGGATAAATGATAATATTGGTAAAGGAAGAAAAGTATTACTATTAGCCCCTAATAGTTCTTTTTTTGTTGTTAATTATCTTGCTATAATGAAGTCGGGCAATGTGGCGGTTCCCTTGAATCCAGCTATTGAGGCTAAACAATACGACTATATAAAAGAGCAGTGTGAAAGCACTTGTGTTTTCATGTCGGCGCAGGTTAAAAAACGACTTAACTTAATTGATGAATCAGTTTGGGATGAGTCCTCTTATGAAGCCATTCTGTCGCAGGATATAGAAGTCGATTTTGAATTAAGTGATTTTGATTCAGAGCAACTGGCTCAGATAATTTACACCTCAGGCTCAACATCTTTGCCTAAGGGTGTCATGTTATCGCATAAAAATATAATCGCCAATACAGATTCCATAATTGACTACTTAAAACTTACAGAGAATGATGTAATGGAAGTTGTGTTGCCATTTTTTTATTGTTATGGCCTGTCCTTACTTCATACGCATCTTAAAATTGGCGCTAGTATTGTATTAAATAATACATTTATTTTTCTTGGGTCAGTGCTGAGTGATTTAGAAAAGTACAAATGTACTGGATTTGCAGGAGTGCCAAGTCATTTCCAAATTCTGCTTAGGAAGTCAGATTCTTTCAAAAATACCAATTTTCCGAATTTACGATATGTAACCCAAGCTGGTGGTAAACTGCATACTGCTTTTATAAAGGAGTTTTGCGAGTCAAAACCTGAAGTTGAGTTTTATGTGATGTATGGGCAAACTGAGGCTACCGCACGTCTTTCATATCTTCCACCTATGGATTTAGAAAACAAGTTTGGATCCATTGGTAAGGGGATTCCTGGGGTTGAACTGAAGGTGGTTAATGACGCTGGAGAATTGGTCAAGCCAAATGAGATTGGAGAAATAGTAGCTAAAGGTGATAATGTGATGGAGGGCTATTTTAAGGATGAAATAGAAACAAATTCAGCAATTCGGAATAACTGGTTATATACCGGTGACTTGGCTACAGTTGATGAAGATGGATACATTTACCACGCTGCCAGACGTAAGGAGATTATTAAGGTAGGTGGGAAACGAGTGAGCCCCAAAGAAATTGAAGAAGTTATTGTTGGTATTTCAGGGGTGATTGATTGCACAATTGAAGCCATTGATGATGATCTGCTCGGTGAAGCTATTAAAGCAATAGTTGTAATTAATAAAGATCGAGAAGATATAACTGAGAAATATATTCAGGAGTATTGTTCAGATCATTTAGAGAACTATAAAATACCTCATGTAATTGAGTTTTCTTCGAAGGTTGATGTTAACGCTGCCGGTAAGAAGGTTTCAAAGCATTAGTGTATACAATACCTTAATTGGTCAAGTTTTATTCATTGTATTTGATTTATTTAAGTATACTTGATTAGATTTGAAGCGATGAAGGCAAATGCGAATAGAAAAACTGACTCTACACTCTTTAATGCTCAATTGAAGAGTGTTACTGATGTCAAGTCGATTAATGTAAGTCGCTTGCTTGAAACATCAAAAGTGGTTTCTGAATTTGTTAAGCAAAACATTCCTATTTCAGCGCATGGAGCATTTGTTATTAATGCTAAGATAAGGCTCAATGATATTCCTATTACCCGAATTAACTCAATAGTAGATCTTGAATTAATAAATTTCCAATGTGGGCAATCATATTTACAAGAGATTAATGCCAGACTGCCTATGTCGGGCTTGTATATTGGATGTGTCAAAGTTCCATTGCGAAGGTCACTATTTATTCGTAAAGAGAAAAACGCCTATGGAGTTGCGGAAACCTTGGGTAGATTAGTGCATGCAGGTTTCTCGATTATAGACTACAAATTAATTAATGACAGCCTTTATTATTGCGTGATGAAAACGCAAGAGCCTGTTATGACTGAGGAAAGCAGTCGGCGTTGGATTATTGCAATGGATCGAATTGGACAACATGGGGACCTGATGAAAGTTTACAAGTTCAGAACTATGCATCCTTTTTCAGAGTATCTTCAAGATTTCGTGATTCAGTTAAACGGATATAATAAGCATGGTAAGCCGGCCAATGATTTTCGTTTGACATATTTAGGTCGATTTTTACGAAAGTATTGGGTGGATGAGCTTCCACAGATACTTAATTTATTAAGAGGCGAACTATCCATTGTTGGCGTTCGACCATTAAGTCATACTCGTTTTACTGAATTGCCTGAGGATGTTCAAACCGAAAGAGTTAAGTTTAAGCCAGGATGCATCCCTCCGTATGTTTCGCTTGCGATGCCTGATGATAAGGGAAACATTGAAGCTGAGCGAATTTACTTCTCACATAAAAGGAAGAGTCCTTATTGGACAGATATAAAATTCTTCTTCTTAGCTATTTATAATATTATTAGGGGCAGAGTGCACAGCGCATAATGATTATTGGTGTCACAAATGTCAATCGATTAATCACACCCATCACATTTACTAACACTTCTATAAGTAAGTTGTAATTTATAAGGTGAAATTTGAGAATTGCTAAGCTTTTAGTACATTTCAAATAAATTGCCATTATATGTTTAAGAGCAGATTATATCTTCATAGTTTATTCATCATTTTCTTTTTACCATCAATTCTCTCAGCACAGAAAGTTGGCTTGCCAGAAATTGAACATTTCAATAGGCGACAATATGGTGGAGGTACACAAAATTGGAAGATAACTCAGGATGAGCATGACCTGATGTATTTTGCTAATAATGATGGTATTTTAGTTTATGATGGTGTGAATTGGGATTTGTTGACCGATAATGCGCCGGAAGTTATTCGCAGTGTTGAGGCGATAGATCATCGTATTTATACTTGTTCATATAATGAGTTTGGTTACTACGCTCAAGATTCTTTGAATCACTTGAAGTATAATTCAATGATGGATATTGATGATGTTGAGCCAAGTGGTAATTATTGGAATACACATAGGTGGGGAAATAAGCTCGTTTTTCATTCAGAAAGCAATATTACAATTTTGGAAAATGATAATTTTGTATGTTCTATCCCTTCAAATAGTCGATTTACTTCTTCATACCTCGTTAATGACTTGTTGTTGGTTCATGATGAGAAACTTGGATTAATGCAAGTTAGGGGAACAAAAATATATCCGGTTTCTGGAGGCAATGTTTTTTCCGATAAGCTAATTACTTCTATTCTGCGTATCTCGGATAGTAAGATCGTAATAGGAACCATGAAAAATGGATTGTATTTATGGGATATGCATACTATCAACCCTTGGAATGTACCTGCTAATGCTATTTTAAAAGAAAATAATATTTTCTGTAGCACTCCATATTTAGACGATTTCTTGATCTATGGAAGTATTCAGGCTGGATTGATTATTCTTGATAAGAAAGGAAATATTGTTATGCATATCGATAAGGATAAGGGTTTGCATAACAATACAGTATTAAGTGTCTTTGTTGACCGGGAAGGTAGTATTTGGGCAGGTCTTGACAATGGAATTGTTAGAGTAAGTTACAATGCAGGTTTAACTTATCTGCAAGGGTATTATAATATTGGTACGGGTTATACCATTATAGTTGATGGTGAAGATTATTATATGGGAACCAATCAAGCGCTTTATATAATTAATAAAGAGAAACTGTATGATCCTTTAAAAACACGTGACGATTTTGTAAAAGTTAAAGGAACTGATGGGCAGGTATGGAGTCTGTTGAAGGCTAATAATGGGATAATTTGTGGTCATAACTTAGGGGCTTACTCTATAGTAGATGGAGAAGCTAAATTAATAACACCAACTGATGTTAATGGAATTTGGACTTTTCGAACCATAAAAGGTTATCCTGAATTGTTATTAGCTGGTACTTATAATGGTCTTGTTTTGTTTGAATATGTAAATGGTGATTGGGCATTTAAATCTAAAATTAAAGGGTTTAATGAGTCGGCACGTTTTATGGAGTGGGATGAGAATGGCAATTTATGGGTGTCGCATGGATACGAGGGTGTATTTAGATTGAGATTTGATAGTGAATATGGTGAGGTAGTTAGCCTTGAAACGATAGGTAATGATGCTTTTAAAGTTAATTCGGCAGGATTGGTCTTGTGTAGGCTTAATGATTTTTGTGTTTTTACAGGCGAGGAAGGGATTTTTAAAATTGATAAAGAAACAAACCTGCCAACTCCATACCCTTTGTTAGATGCCTATTTTGAAAAAGGCCATTTCCCAAAAATGATCACCGAAGATGCGTTTAGTAATATTTGGTTTTTCTTTCAAGGTGAGGTTGGAGTGTTGCGCTATATGGAGGATGGAACATATAAGAAGATTGACCATCCTTTTAAATCCATGAAAGATAAATTTGTGAATAGTTTTGAGTTTGTGTTGGGTTCTGATGAGGATAATGCACTATTTGGAGTTGAGGATGGGTTTGCTCACTATTCCGTTCATGATCAGAAAAACTACAGGGAGCCATTTCGAGTTAATATTAGATCGTTTAAAGGTAAGGGGGACTCCTTGGCTTATGTATTAAATCAAGATGATGTTGGCCTTTCTGAGCAAGATGTTATACCTAAGTATGCTTTTCGGAATAATGCCTTTGAAATCAATTTTGCAGCTCCCTATTACGAGGATGATCGGATTGAATATTCAACAATGTTAAGAGGAGAAGAAAAAGAAACTCATGCATGGGATACGAAAACAACACGACATTTTTCCAAATTATGGGAAGGGGAATATGAATTTGTAGTAAAAGCGAGAAATAGATATGGAGTGCAGTCAAAGGCACTTACTTTTAAGTTTGAAGTGCTACCTCCATGGCATAGAACCATGCTGGCAAAGCTTGTATATATTATTGCATTTCTTTTTTCCACTTTTTTGTTGTTGCGGATAATCAATAAAAGAATTGATGTCAGTCGCAGAAAAGAGATAATCAAACAACGTGCTCACTATCATGATAAGGAGCAAGCTCTTAAAAATGAAGCATTGAATGCAGAAAAAGAAATGATTCGTATGCGTAATGAGAAGCTTCGGAATGAAATGGTTCATAAAGAAAAGGAGTTGGCTAATTCCACAATGAGTATCATTAAGAAAAATGAGTTTTTGACGAGCATAAAAGGACAACTTAAAAAACTCAAGCAAATTGAAGATAAAACAGAATTAACAAACAAAGTTCAGAGTCTCATCCGAAAAATTGATAAAGATATTGATAGTGAAAGTTACTGGGAGATTTTTGAGCTTCATTTGGATCAGGTACATGAGTCTTTTTTGCTTCGACTAGCTGAAGAACATCCCGAGTTGTCACCACGCGAGAAAAAGTTATGTGCATATATCAGAATGGGTATGACTTCTAAGGAGATTGCCAGTCTAATGAATATTTCGTCTAGAGCTGTTGAGAACAATCGTTACCGCCTTCGTCAGAAACTGAACTTAAATCACGGTGATAATTTGAGCTTGTACATTACTAATATGTAGTACTCTTTTACTACGTTGTGTTAAAATATGTTGCTTCCTTAAGTGGATGGTGTGAGTGTTTGATGTGAATGATATTTCTCATGTTTTATTTTTATAAATCATTGTTAAAGAGTGTTATAGTATTTTAGGTGTGAGTTTTATGTGAGTTTCTTTGAGTAGGTTGGTGAAGTTTATGTGTATTGTAAAATTAGGGTTTGTTAACAAATGAGATGTATGTTTGTCATCATCATTTATTATTAAATCCAAAAATTATGAAACATCTGTTAGGGATTTTCCTACTTTTCCTGACTCTTAGTAGTCAGGCGCAAGAAATAACTGTTACAGGTACAGTGACAGATGCATCGGATGGCTTACCCATTCCTGGTGCGAGTGTAGTTGTTAAAGGAACAACAAACGGTACTATTACCACTATTGATGGTAATTACTCTTTAATAGTTAATCAAGGTGAAACTTTAGTGTTTAGTTTCGTTGGGATGTTATCTCAAGAGAAAGTTATTGAAGGTACAGTTATTAATGTATCACTTTCATCTGATATGACTGATCTTGACGAAGTGGTTGTGGTTGGTTACGGTGTTAAGAAAAAAGCATTGGTAACTGGTGCTAACCTTAATGTTAAGGGAGATGAAATTGTAGAAAAGAATACTGGTTCTGCAATGGAAGCTTTACAGGGAATTTCTCCTGGTGTTAACATTACGCGTAACAATGGTGCTCCAGGTGCGGGAACAAAGGTTTCTATTCGTGGATTAGGTACCATCGGTAATTCCCAACCTCTTTATGTTGTTGATGGAGTTCAAGTTGATAATATTGATTATCTGAACTCTGGTGATATTGAGTCTATCGATGTTTTGAAAGATGCGGCATCTGCAGCAATTTATGGATCACGTGCTGCCAATGGTGTAATTTTAGTAGCCACCAAAAAGGCCAAATCTGGTTCTAAAACACGTGTAACATACGATGGTTATTATGGAGTTCAGAATATCTATAAGAATGTAACACCATTAAATGCACAGGAGTACATGTACATCATGGATGAAGGTCGAACTAATGACGGTCTAGCTCCGAATGATTGGGAAAGCATTGTTAAAAATAATTCCTGGTTGAATAATACTTACCCTGATAATTTAGGAACACAGCTTGGTGAAGATGTATGGGGCCGACTTCAAGAAGGATGGCAAGGTACTAATTGGATCGATGAAATGACCGAAAAAAACGCACCAGTACAAAGTCATTCGGTTAATATTACTGGTTCTGGTGAAGACATTGTTTATGCACTTGGTGTTTCGTATTTCGATCAAGGTGGATTAATCGGTGGTGAAATTACGGATGCTGGATTTAAACGTGTTACGGCTCGTTTTAACTCTGAAATGGTATTATTCAAAAATGATCGATTCAATATTGTAAAAATTGGTGAAAACTTTACTTATAACAATACTGAGAATCGTGCAGTTGCTACTGGTAATATTTATTGGAATGATTTACACAATGCAATTGTGCAAAATCCTCTAATGCCTGCTTATTGGGATAAATCTCCAGATAAGCATGGTTTTACACCTACTATGGACGGCTTGGCAAATGATCAGCACAACCCTTTAGCTGTGATGTATTATCGCCATAATTATAATTGGGGTAAAGGAAATACTATTGTAGGTAATGTTTTTGCTGAAATTCAGCCAATTCAGAATTTAGTATTCCGATCGGCCTATGGTTTATCAGCTTGGTACGGCAATAGCCGCTCATGGACGCCTACTTTTGCCTTAGGCACACTATATTCACAAGCAAATGATGCTGCTCAACAAAGTGCTTATCAAGGGGTAAATCATACATTTACTAATACCTTAGCATATGATTATACCATATCTGAACATAAAATTTCGGCTTTAGCTGGTATGGAAATGATTAAGAATGGTAGTAATATGAATGTTGGTGGTCGTATTGCTAATACAATATATGGAACGCCAGAATATGCCTACCTAAATAATGCTCAAAAAGGTGAAACTTCGCAAGGTATTGATACTTGGGGTGCAGATTATGGAGACCAAGGTGGAGGTATGATGTCTTATTTTGGACGTTTATCTTATAATTATAAAGAAAGATACCTGCTTGATATGACCGTTCGTTATGATGGATCTTCTAATTTCGGAAAAGGTTATAAGTATGGAACATTTCCGTCTGTTTCGGCTGGTTGGATTTTTACTGAAGAATCTTTTGCTTCTGATTTAGATTTTATGACTTTTGGTAAGCTACGCGCTAGTTGGGGTCAAAATGGTAATGAAAGAATTGGTGCTTTTAGGTATAGTGCAAACATTGATTATATTAATCCTGGTTATTTCTTTGGTGATACTAAGCCCGTTTCGGGTTTAACAACAGTACCAGCTAACGTGCCTACTCCTAATATTACTTGGGAAACATCTGAACAGTTAAACTTTGGTTTGGATACACGTTTTCTCAATTCTAGATTAGGTTTCACATTCGATTGGTATAAGAAAACTACCAAGGATTGGCTAGTGGAAAATGTTCCGATTCAAGGTACTGCTGGAGCAGGTTATCCTTCAAGAAATGCAGGTGCTGTTGAGAATAAAGGATTTGAATTGTCTCTTTCTTGGAATGATAATTTAGGAGATTTTAAATATGGTGCTACTTTAAGTGGAGCCTATAATCAAAATAAAGTAACTGAGCTTAATAATGGTGAAGGTATTATTTACGGACCTGGATCTGTTTTATCTCAAGGAACATCTGATATATCACGTGTTCAAGTTGGCCAACCTATAGGATTCTTTATTGGTTATGAAACAGATGGTATACTTCAAAACCAAGATGCTGTTGATGCTTATGTAGCACCTGAGGGAGCTCCAAATGCAGGTTCACCTTATTTTGAAGATCAACGCCCTGGTGATGTTAAATTTGTTGATCAAAATGGTGATGGTACAATTGATGATAAGGATAGAGTAATGTTAGGTGACCCTAATCCTGATTTTGAATTAGGTATTCAATTGAATGCAGAATACAAAGGATTTTATTCTGCCATAACGATGTCTGGAAAGTTTGGCATGCAAGTTATGCAATCCTACCGTTCATTTGCCGATCGTTTTGATCAGAATTATACGACTGAAGTGTTTGGTCGCTGGCATGGTGAAGGAACCTCAAACAGTATGCCTCGTTTAAGTTCTTCATCGCATCGTAATACAAATTATATTTCTGATATTTTCATGCAGGATGCAGATTATTTGAGAATTAACAACTTGACAGTTGGGTATAAGTTTGATAAGTTATTATCGAATTATAATTGGGTACAAGGTGCCAAATTGTATGTAGCATTTAATAACCTGTATACCTTTACTGGTTTCGAAGGCATGGATCCTGAAGTAGGATTTGGACACGATGCAGGTTGGGCTTCTGGAGTGGATTTAGGATTGTATCCTTTACCACGTACAGTAATGATGGGTGTAAGTGTTACTTTCTAATTTTAAATTAAGACTAATGAAAAAGATATTATATAGCATCGGAATTTTGATGGCGATGGGACTATCAAGTTGTGACGACAGTTTCATTGATCAAAAGAACTTGTTTCAGGCCAGTTTAGATTCATATTATCAAACGCCTGCACAAATAGAGGAAGCCATGGGTGGCGTATATAACGCACTATATGTCGATGGTCCGCATAGTAACGAACATGTAGCTGCTAACCTTTTATCTGACTTAATGTTAGGTGGAGGTGGTCCTGATGATAAATCAGCTAAGTGGGTTGATAATTTTGAAGATCCTAATGAGGATACTTACAAGGCGTTATGGTTAGAAACTTATAATGGGGTATATCGTTGTAATGCAATTATTGAAGCGGTAACTACTGTTGATTTTTCAACTTTCTTTAAGACAGAAGAAGAAGCTGAAGATTTCAAAAACCAAGCGATTGGAGAAGCTTATTTTATGCGTGCTTTTTTAATGTTTAGGGCGGCAAAATTCTTTGGGGGTATGCCAATTATACCTACTACTGATGCACCTCGCGATGTTCCAAGATCAAGTTATGAAGTAACTTTTGGTACAATTGCTTCTGATTTAAAACAGGCGATTGAAACTTTACCTGATGTGCCTGCAAATGAAATATCTATTGATCGATATGGACATGCTAACAAATGGGTAGCTGAAGCTTATATGGCTCGTGTTTTCTTGTTTTATACTGGTTATATGACTAACATAGAAAAGAAAGCAACATCAGCAATTATTCTCCCAGAAGGAGAAGGCACCATTACCAAAGCAAATGTTGTTGCTTATCTGGATGACTGTATGGCTAACAGTAAGTTTGGTTTAGTGGATGATTTCAGAAACCTATGGGCCTATTCACATGTTAACGATAATGCAAGAGCATATAATCCTGACGGAACGCACCCTGTATTACCATGGGCGGAGACGGAAGGTCTTGCTTGGGCAGGTCAGGACGGACACAACTCTAATGTTGGAAGTGGAAATGAAGAAGTAATGTTTGCTCAACGTTATGCTTTTGGTAACTGGGATTGGAACAAAGGTCAGTATTATAACAATATTGTTTGTCTATATTTTGGTATTCGTGATAACTCAATGCAACCATTCGGACAAGGTTGGGGATGGGGAACCATCCACCCTCTATTAAAGAGCCAATGGGATGATGCTGATGAGCGTAAGCAGGGTTCGATACTAGATATGGGAGATGCTGATCAAGGAACGGGTGGTTATCAGAATAATAAGGGTGACCATGAAACTGGCATGTTTAATAAAAAGTACACTACGATTCAACATGATGGTCCTGATGGAGTAAAAGGGATGTTCTACTACCTATATGATATGGATCATGGTGATCCAATGCAATTATGGGCAGCTCAGGATTTCTATTATATGCGTTATGCTGATGTATTATTAATGCACTCAGAATTAACAGAAACAGCTGACGGTATGAATGAAGTGCGTCGTAGAGCTGGATTAACTGATACATCTTATTCTTTGGCAGCATTAAAAGAAGAACGCAAATACGAGTTTGCTTTTGAAGGTTTACGTTGGTTCGACTTGGTTCGTTGGGGTGATGTTGAAAATGATGCCAATAACTATTATTCAAATGAAGTGGATGTAGATAATTCAGGTGTAGCTTCTAAATATAGTGTGCAGTACCGTCCTGTAACTAAGGGTTTGGTGCCAGTTCCAGAATCTGAAGTGAGATTGTCAAATGGTGTCTATGAACAAAATCCTGGTTGGTAAGCAATTGTGTAACTTAAAAATTACTAAAATGAATAAGAAAAATATATTTAGTTTGCTTTTAGGCGCAATGGTATTACTGTTTGCCGCTTGTGAGCCAATAGAGGATAGGAAAGAGTTATCTAATAGCTTTAACCCTGATAATATAGAACTTGAGGTTGTTCAGTCAACCCCTGGAGGAAATGGTTTATCCATTAGAATGAAAACGTCTGGTGTAACAGGTTATTGGGATTATAACATTGATCAAAAGTTTACTGACCGAGTAGAGGTAAATTATCCAATACCAGGAAAATCAACATTTACTTATCATGTAAGTACAGCCTACATGCCTAATGGTAATCCTTCAGATACAGAGTATATCTCAAAATCTATCGATGTTCAGATTGATGTGTTGGATCAACCCCTTCCTCAAGCGTATTACGACCTTGTAGGTGATGATTTAAGTGGTAAGTCATGGGTATTTCATAAGGCCAACCCTTGGGAAGGTGGCGGAGGTCCTGTTTGGTGGGCAATGTCCGACCCAGGCAATTATGAAGCAATATGGTGGAATGCTGGTGCAACTTGCTGTCCTCCGGGAGATGCGAATGGTAAAATGCATTTCGATTTAAATGGAGCCGCTAATTATACATACTATACTTCAATGGACGGCGATGGCGCATTGGGAAGTTTTTCTTTTAATGCAGACTATTCTGCTCTTACATTTAAAACGCAGCCTATTCTTGGGTATGACGCTGATAGAGTTAATCCTGATTCAAAGTATAAAATCATAAAATTAACAAAAGATGAAATGGTTCTGTTTACTGACACCAATGGTGGAGGAACAGGATGGGTTTGGGTATTCATACCTGCAGAATAATTTTTTTTCATAGGCGCTTAGTTATCTAAGGCTTAGTTTTGGTTAAACGAAGTATTATCCGGCTCTAACGTGAGTCGGATAATATCTTATTAACTAGTAGTTTGATGCATTTGATGACCCGAATTTGGTGCTTTGATTGCGTAACATTGAATTAGTTTTATACCTACGAAATGGTTCAATTAAAATACACACTTCTTTTATTCTTCATTGTTTTAATAACTCCGGTCTTTTCACAAGGAAAGCTTAGAGTTAGGGATAAGCAAATTGTCAATGACGATGGGCCTTTCATCATTCGAAGTATTGGTACAGGTAACTGGATGATTCAAGAAGGTTACATGATGCAATCTACTGTTGCAGGCATTCATACGCACACTCAGTTTCGTACTAGGTTAAACGAAACAATGGGAGTTGATAAAACTGATAAGTTTTATGATTATTGGCTTAAACATCTTTTTACTAAAGCCGATTTAGATTCCATGAAAGTATGGGGATTCAATGCTTTACGTCCGGCATTGCACTATAAGTGGTTTACTCATTCTATTGAAGATGAATCCAGAAATTCTGATGGTACAATAAAAAATACCTGGCTGGAATCTGGTTTTCAAATGTTGGATGAATTAGTGTCGTGGTGTGAGCAGAATGAGATGTATATCATTTTAGACATGCATGGAGCACCTGGTGGACAAGGGAAAAATGCCGACATAAGTGATTATGACTCGACTAAACCTTCACTTTGGGAAAGTAAAGAGAATCAGGATAAGTTGGTGGCTCTTTGGGTTAAAATAGCTGAGCGATATAAAAATAATCCATGGGTTGGAGGTTTTGATTTGATTAACGAAACCAACTGGAATGTGGATGAAACAGGAAATAATAACGGCTGTGGATGTACGAATAACGAGGCTCTTTGGAACATGCATCTACGTTTAATAAAGGCAATACGAGAAGTCAATCAAAAGCATATTGTATTCATATCGGGTAATTGCTGGGGAAATAATTACGAAGGCTTTGAAACACACTTGCTTAGTAACTATAGTAATAATATGGTATTAACCTACCATAAGTATTGGAATACAAATAATGAAGCATCCATTGCTGAATGGATTAGGATGAGGGATAAATTTAATTTACCTCTATGGATGAGTGAATCTGGTGAAAACTCAAATCACTGGTTTGCTGAAGCTATACAGCTATTTGAAGAAAACAACATAGGCTGGTCGTGGTGGCCAGTTAAAAAATACAGGTTGAATAATGTGTTTAGAGTTAAAACTAACGAAAGTTATACCGCTCTTATTCAATCATGGAAAGAAGGCAATACACCTTTAGGTGAAAAAGAAACATATGAGGCGGTTATGCAGTATGCCGAAGCTCATAAAGTAGAAAACTGCACAGTTGCTAGCGATGTTATTTATGCCATGTTGCATAATGGTAATGATGAAGCAACAAAGCCATTTGTAAATCATAAACTAAATGAATGGATCCAATGTGTGGACTATGATTTAGGAAAAGATGGATTTGCCTATCACGATATGTCATCGGAAAATGCAACAGGAAATAGTGGTAGGGCTAAATGGAATACAGGAAACCAATATCGAAATGATGGTGTTGATATTGGTATGAAAAATGGAGAGAACTTTGTTGGGTGGACTGAGGCTGGAGAATGGTTACAATACACCATTAATGTTGAAGAACAAGGGTATTATACCCTAAAAATAAGTTCAGCAAATCAAACTGGAAGTGGAGAAATTAACATCGTAATTAATGGAGAAATTGAGGCAAAGCACATTCAATTGAATAAGGATAAAGATAATTGGGGTGAGGTTGAAGTAAGACAGATTTACTTACCTGAAGGTGAAGCTAAGATCAGGTTTGTTTTTAATAAAGGAGGAGCAATTCTGAAGAAGTTTAAGGTTTTAAAATCTATATAGAAGAGAATTGGATAAGTATTTAATACGAGAATAAATGTCAATAAATACAGTGATGAAAAAAAATAAATTAATTGGGTTAGTGCTACTTCTAAGCATTGCTTTAGGGCAAAGTGCTTGTGAGAAGGAGAATGAAGCTAGTACTTATGAAGTAGCTTTTGATTTTTCACCAGATGTAACTAACCCTAATGATATTGTCTTCGAAAATAATTCAAGTGGCGAATTTACACATGTACGCTGGGATTTCGGTGATGGAGAAGTAACTGATCGTATGCCAGCGTCAGATGGAAAGACTATAGTACACAATTATCGATCAGAAGGAGAGTATGATGTTCGACTAACTATATGGGGTAGTAACAGTGATTTGGCTGATAACAAGTCAATGTCAAAAAAAGTGGTAATTGATCAGGACGACCCTAATTATGATCCTAAACTTATTTGGTCGGATGAGTTTGATGGAACTTCTGTTAACACTAGTGATTGGACTCTTGAGGTCGGAACCGGAGATAATGGTTGGGGTAATAACGAATTGCAGTATTATACGAATGGAGATAATGTTGAAGTTAAGGATGGAAAACTAATTATTACAGCGGAAAAAGTTGATGATAATAAGGAACGTGGATCATACAAATCTACCCGAATGGTTACATATAAGAAACAAGAGTTTAAGTATGGCCGGATTGAGGTAAGAGCTAAGTTACCATCTGGAAAGGGTATTTGGCCTGCCATCTGGATGTTAGGTGCCAACTTTGAATCTAATTATTGGCCCGCTTGCGGAGAGATGGATATAATGGAATATGTAGGCTATCAACCTAATGTGGTACATTCAACGGTTCACACTAGTGCTGGTTCAGGCGCTAATGGAAATGGTAGTAGTATGTCATTGCCTACCTGTGAGGAGGAGTTTCATGTTTATGGCTTGAATTGGTCAGCAAATAAATTAGTCTTTTATGTTGATTCACCAGAGAATGTTGTGCATACCTATAATCCGACGAATAAAACCTCAGAGAATTGGCCTTTTAATGGATCACACTTTTTTATTCTAAATGTTGCTGTTGGCGGAGATTGGGGTGGAGCTCAAGGTATTGATAATTCGATTTTTCCGCAGACAATGGAAGTGGATTATATCAGAGTATATGAGCTAGAATAGTTATTAAAATGAGTTTAGTTTTAACCAAAACAGAGTGATAATTAAGGATGTCTTGATTTGTTTTTTTAGATCAGAAATCTGTAAACCTTATGAAGTATTTAATAGCACTTTGTTTAATATTAATTACAATATCTTGTCAGGTCAAGCCAGACTATGAATTGGTATGGGCTGATGAATTTAATAACAGTGGCATGCCTGATTCAAGCAAATGGGGCTACGACACTGAGGGCAATAAATGGGCATGGGGTAATAATGAATTACAACATTATACTGATGCACATAGTGAAAATGCCTATGTCAATAATGGGGTTCTGGTAATTGCGGCTAATATTGATTCTACCGTAAGTGTACCGTATTCATCTGCGAGACTTGTGTCAAAAGGTAAAGGTGATTGGTTATATGGACGTATTGAGGTGAGAGCAAAAGTTCCAGGAGGAAAAGGTGCGTGGCCTGCCATTTGGATGTTACCTACAAATAATGAATATGGATCTTGGCCAAATAGTGGGGAGATTGATATTATGGAACATGTAGGTTACGAACCTGATTCAATATTTTTCACAGTGCATACTGAGGCTTATAATCATATCAGTAAAACTCAAAAGTCAAAGGCCTTATGTGTTAAAGATGCGGAAACAGCTTTTCATGTATATGCAATTGATTGGACAGCTAATAAAATTGATTTTATTATTGATGAGAAGAAAGTGTTCACGTTTCGAAAACGGAATAATGATTCGAAAAAATGGCCGTTTGATAAGCACTTTTATTTGGTCTTAAATGTGGCAATTGGAGGCAATTGGGGCGGATTGCATGGAGTAGACGATTCGATATTTCCTTGTCAAATGGAGATAGATTATGTACGGGTATATCAGGAAAAATAAAACAACAAAATACAGATGTTATGAATAAATGGTTGGTATTTAGTCTTGGACTTTTTTTGTTAGTCCTAATAGCTTGCAATCAAACTGAGAACAATCATAATGGAACCTCCATTGATGATAAAGTAGAATCTCTACTGAGTAAAATGAGCATTGAAGAAAAGGTGGGTCAAATGAACCAGTATAATGGTTTCTACGATGTTACCGGGCCTGCACCTTCTGAAGGTGATGCAAAAAATAAATACGAGCACATCAAAAGTGGTTTGGTGGGCTCTATGTTAAACGTACGAGGTGTTAAGAATGTACGAGAAATGCAAAGTTTGGCCGTTGACAGTTCTCGTCTGGGCATACCAATGATCTTCGGTTTTGATGTCATTCATGGACATAAAACTTTATCACCAATTCCATTGGCTGAAGCAGCTAGTTGGGACTTAGAGGCCATTGAAAAGTCGGCACGTATTGCTGCCATTGAGGCATCAGCCGAAGGACTTAACTGGACATTTGCTCCAATGGTTGATATTTCGCGTGATGCGCGTTGGGGACGAGTAATGGAAGGAGCTGGAGAGGATACTTATTTGGGATCAAGAATTGGAGTAGCCCGAGTGAAAGGTTTTCAAGGTGATGATTTATCGGCTGTTAACACCATTGCTGCATGTGCTAAGCATTTTGCTGCCTATGGTTTTGCTGAAGGAGGACGTGATTACAATACGGTTGATCTTGGAACCGCTACGCTTTACAATGTAGTTTTTCCTCCGTTTAAAGCTGCTATTGAAGAGGCTGATGTGAAGACCTTTATGAACGCTTTTAATATTGTTAATGGAATTCCTGCTACAGGTAATTCATTTTTAATGCGCGATATCCTTAAAGGTGAATGGGGATTTGAAGGTTATGTTATCTCTGATTGGAGCAGTGGCGAAGAAATGATTGATCATGGTTTTGCCAGAGATACTGCGCATGTTGCACAGTTAGCCGCTATGGCTGGATCTGATATGGACATGGAATCGTATGCCTACGTTAAGTATTTAGCTCAACATGTTAAAGATGGAAAAGTACCCGAATCAATTATAGATGATGCGGTACGTCGTATATTAAAGGTGAAATTCGAATTGGGTTTATTCGACGATCCATATAAGTACTGTGATGAAGCACGTGAAAAGAAATTAATCTATCATGAGGATCATATGGATGCAGCTCGTGAAATGGCTAAAAAATCCATTGTTCTTCTTAAGAATGAAAACAATACCTTACCACTTTCAATAGACCAGAAAAAAATTGCAGTTATTGGTACTTTGGCTGCTGATAAAGATAGTCCATTAGGCAATTGGCGAATGGCAGGTGACGATAATGTGGCTGTCTCCGTTTTAGAAGGCTTGAAAAAATACTCGTCGAATATAACTTATGCCGAAGGTGCTAAACTAGTAACAGGGCCAACTGCCTTTCCAATAGAATTGGAAGTTAATGAAACGGATAGGAGTGGATTTAAGGAAGCAATTAAGCTGGCAAAGCGTTCTGAAGTTGTAATAATGGTTCTTGGCGAACATGGCTTGCATAGTGGAGAAGCTCGTTCGCGCGTAGATATTGATTTACCAGGTCTTCAACAGGAATTGTTGGAAGAAGTCTATAAGGTCAATAAGAATATTGTATTAGTGCTTAATAATGGTCGTCCATTAGCTATCACTTGGGCTGATGAGCATTTGCCTGCAATTGTGGAAGCATGGCAACTGGGCATACAAGCTGGAAATGCCATTGCAGAGGTCATATTTGGAGATTATAATCCATCCGGAAAATTACCGATGACTTTTCCTCGTCATGTAGGACAGGTACCTATGTATTATAATTATTTCAATACAGGTCGTCCTGGTCCTGATGGAGAATTGTTTTACCCTCACTACATGGACGAGAGTCACCTACCGTTATACCCATTTGGTTACGGTTTAAGTTATTCTGAATTTGAATATTCTAATTTGACTCTTGATGCTTCTAATAAAAAAGAAATTAAGGTGAGTGTTGAGGTGAAAAATGTTAGTGAAAGAGTGGGTGAAGAAGTCGTACAGTTATACATCCGCGATCATGTCGCCAGTATAGTTCGTCCGGTTAAGGAACTTAAAGGATTTAAAAAAATAGCTTTGGCTGGAGGTCAGTCAAAAATAGTTGAGTTTGTATTAACTGATAATGAACTTGGATTTTACATGCCTGATGGGGAGTATGTTGTTGAACCAGGTCAATTTGATGTTATGGTTGGAACAAGTTCAGCAGAAGTTATCAAGGGGGAGTTTGAGTTATAGTTAGTATTGGTTTATGGGGTAACCATAACAACTTGTTTATCGGGAAATACAAGCTGTTTACAAAAAGAATAATCGCAGATTCTGATGGTTGCCCCACTTTTTATTATCAAGAGTTTAGGCTTAGTTGACCAGTAAAAAATATTCAAAATGAAGTTTTTATATGTATTGACGATTGTTTTTATGACTACTGTGACTATGTCGGCACAAAACGAAACCATAAAATTACAAGTTGAACAACTTGTCTCTCAATTAACACTTGAAGAAAAAGTATCGCTTTGTTCGGGTCGTGATGACTGGAGTACACAGCCCATTGATCGATTAGATATTCCTTGGATATGGATGGCCGATGGTCCACACGGATTACGTCGTGCTCCGGCAACCAATAAGGCTGGTTATGGCGATCAGCATCCTGCCACTTGTTTTCCTACCGCATCAGCCTTATCAGCTACCTGGGATGTGGATTTAATTTACAAAGTTGGACAAGCTTTAGGAGAAGAGTGTCAGGCTTTAGGTGTGAATGTACTCTTAGATCCTGGGGTGAATATTAAACGTTCTGTTTTGGGAGGCCGTAATTTTGAGTATTTCTCCGAAGACCCGATTCTATCTGGGGAATTAGGAGCTGCTTATATCAATGGAGTTCAGAGTCAGGGTGTCGGAACATCTTTAAAACATTTTGCAGCCAATAATGTGGAAACCATGCGTATGTTTATGAATTCTGATGTGGATAATCGTACGCTGCATGAAATCTATCTTACACCCTTTGAGATTGCCGTAAAAAAAGCTCAGCCATGGACAGTGATGGCTTGTTATAATCGAGTACAAGGTGAGTATGGAACACAAAGCCCTTATCTGCTGACCAAGCTCTTAAAAGAAGAATGGGGATTTGAGGGAATTGTAATTTCTGATTGGTTTGCAGTTATTGATCGGGTAGAGGCCTTAAAAGCAGGCATGCACATTGAGATGCCACGTGTAAGTGATGTAAACGACGAAATATTACTTCAAGCCATGAAGGATGGGAAGGTTGAAGAAGAGATACTGGATAATCTGGTAAAAGAGATTCTGACCATCGTTTTAAAAGCAAAGTCGCTTGATAAGGATAATGTTGACCAAAATGTGAAAGAGCATCATCGCTTTGCCAGAGAGGTGCATGGACAAGCCATAACCTTGCTTAAAAATGATAATAATGTATTACCATTAACCAAGAAAAAATACAAGAAAATTGCCATCATAGGTGAGTTTGCTGCCAATCCCCGTTATCAGGGCAATGGCAGTTCCGAGGTAAAGCCAACCCAGCTTGATAATGTTCTGGATATCATCGAAGAGGAATATGGGAAAGTAGTAAGGGTAAGTTATGCCCAAGGGTATAATCTAAAAGATGATAATGATTACTCGATGATTGAAGAAGCTGTGAATCTAGCAAAGGAATCGGATATTGCTTTGGTTTTTGCCGGTTTACCATTGCATTATGAATCGGAAGGTATTGATCGAAAACACATAGATATGCCTGCTGCGCATAATAAATTAATGGCAGAGGTAGCAAAGGTTCAGGGTAATACAGTAGCCGTTTTAACCAATGGTAGCGCTGTTGCTATGCCATGGATTAACGATGTGTCGACTGTTTTGGAAACTTGGCTTGGCGGGCAAGCTGGTGCGGGCGCTGTAGCTGATGTTATTTTTGGAACGGTTAATCCATCAGGTAAATTAGCTGAGAGCTTCCCAGTTAAATTAGCAGATACACCTGCGGCCTTTAATTTCCCAGGTGAGCAAGGTGAAGTACTGTATGGAGAACGCATTTTTGTAGGCTATCGTTACTACGATGAAAAACAGATTGATGCACTTTTTCCTTTTGGGCATGGCTTGTCGTACACCACATTTGAATACTCCAATTTAAAAGTGTCACAAAATGAAATTAGCGATAAGGATATTTTAAACGTAAGTGTTACCATTAAAAACACAGGATCAGTTGCTGGTAAAGAAACAGTTCAGCTTTATGTGTCAGATGTTGCCTCTAGCTTGCAGCGTCCAGAGAAAGAGCTGAAGCGTTTTAAGAAAGTAAGTTTAAAGCCTGGCGAATCGAAACAAATTGAATTTGAATTACTGGGGCGCGATTTCTCCTATTACGATGCTAAACGAAGTATTTGGATTGCTGAGAGTGGGGAGTTCGAATTATTAGTCGCTGCTTCGTCCAAAGATATTAGAGAAACCGCTTCAGTTCGATTAAATTCGACACAAAAAGTACCACTGATGGTGGATGAATACACATTTGTTAAGGAGCTTTGGGATAATAAAGACACCCGTGAATTATTAAAGCAATACATGCCAAATTGGATTAATGGCTGGGTACCCGAAGGAAAAACAATGGATGAAGCAGATATTCCTGGATTCTTTCTTGAGCATCCCTTAATCAAGTTTCCTTACATCACTCACGATGAATTAAGTCATTCAGATGTTAAAGAGCTGATTGGTAAATGTAAAGAAGTTTACTATATCCCTGAATTCAAAACTTATGAGGAAAAGGAAAATGTATCATTTTAACAGCTTCTCTTAAAAGTAATTAAAGATTTTACAATGGGGTGGTAAATTAGATTTATTATCCCATTTTTGTCTTAGAGATAACCTTAATGATTATATTATGAATAAGTATTTAATAGCATTTGCTGTATATGCAAGCGTTGCGTGTGCTAATGTGTTTGGTCAAGACATAGACCAGGAGATTGAAAGTAAGATCGAAGTTATTTTGAATCGGCTTACACTCGAAGAAAAAGTCAAGATGTGTCATGCTCAATCAAAATTCAGCTCGGCAGGAGTGGAGCGTTTGGGTATTCCTGAAATTTGGATGTCGGATGGGCCGCACGGTGTAAGAGCAGAAATAGAATGGGATAGTTGGAATTACGCTGGCTGGACCAATGACTCATGTACTGCATTTCCGGCCTTAACATGTTTGGCAGCCACTTTTAATCCAGAATTATCATATAAGTATGGACTTGCTGTTGGTGAGGAGGCTCGCTATCGTAAAAAAGATATACTACTCGGACCAGGCGTCAATATTTATCGAACACCACTTAATGGACGTAACTTCGAATACATGGGTGAGGATCCACACCTGGCATCTGTTATGTGTGTGCCTTATATTAAAGGGGTTCAAACCAATGGTGTTGCAGCCTGCGTAAAGCATTATGTGTTGAATAATCAGGAAGTGTGGCGTTCGCATATTAATGTGCAATTAAGCGACAGAGCCTTACACGAGATTTATCTGCCGGCTTTTAAAGCGGCAGTAGAAGAGGGTGATGTATGGTCAATAATGGGTGCTTACAATAAATACAATGGTCAGCATACCAGTCATCACGACGTATTAATTAATGATATTCTCAAGGGCGATTGGGGCTTTGATGGTGTTGTTGTTACCGATTGGGGAAGTGCGCACGATACAAAAGAAGCTGCTTTAAATGGCTTAGATATTGAGATGGGTACCGGTACTGATGGTTTGACATCGTCAACTGAAAATGCCTACGATTATTACTATCTGGCAAAGCCATTTCTTGAAATGATAAAAAGTGGTGAGATTGATGAAAGTGTTGTGGATGATAAGGTACGTCGCATTCTTCGATTGATGTACCGTACAAATATGGATACTAAACGACCACATGGGCGAAAAGGTAACAAAGAGCATTTTGATGTGGCACGCGAAGTAGCACAGGAAGGTATTGTGTTATTAAAGAATCATAAGGCATTTTTTCCATTAGATGCAGAGACGACAAAAACCATTGCTGTTATTGGTGAAAATGCGACTCGCATGATGACTTTAGGTGGTGGTTCATCGGAATTAAAAACAATACATGAAATTTCTCCTTTGGAAGGTATTCAAAAGCAGTTCTCGAAAGCTAACATTATACACTCTATGGGTTATGCCTCCGGGGCATCAGCTTATGGTCGTGTCATTCCATCTAAACTAAATGCAAATAAACTAAAAAAAGAAGCTGTTGAGGTTGCTAAACAAGCTGATATTGTTCTGTTTGTAGGAGGTTTGAATAAAAATCATGAGCAGGATTGCGAGAATGGTGATCGCTTAGGGTTAAATCTACCCTTTGGGCAAGATGAATTGCTGGATGAAATTATGGCAGTTAATAAAAATACCGCAGTTATTCTTGTGAGTGGTAATGCGGTAGCCATGCCTTGGCAAAATAAAGCAAAAGCTATTGTGCAGGCCTGGTATTTGGGCAGTGAAACAGGGCATGCACTGGCTGATGTTATTTCGGGTGATGTTAACCCTTCTGGTAAGTTACCTTTTACATTTCCAGTAAAGTTGGAAGATAACGGTGCGCATGCCTTCGATGAGTTATCGTACCCTGGAGATGGTAATGACCAAGTTTACAAAGAAGATATCTTAGTAGGCTATCGTTGGCACGATACTAAGAAAATTAAACCATTGTACGAATTTGGTTTCGGCCTGTCATATTCGTCATTTTCTATTTCAGGTGCTTCTTCTGATCAAAAAGCTTATAAGGCAGGTGATGTAATTAAGGTAGATGTAGAAATTAAGAATACGTCCAAGGTGTTGGGTGCAGAAGTTGTTCAGGTATACGTTCATGATGAAGATGCATCACTTATGCGACCAGAAAAAGAGCTTAAAGCTTTCACTAAAGTTAAGCTGGAAGGTGGAGAAACTCAAACTGTTCAGCTCGAAATTCCTGCCAGCGCATTGGCATTTTATGATGAGAAGATAAATGATTGGAATTTAGAGACTGGTAAATACTCGCTAATGATTGGGACATCATCACGTGATATCAAAGAGACTATTGAGATTGAGATAAAGTAAATAGTCTTTTCATAATAATTAAGTGTTTTAAGGGAGCGGCTCTTTATTACGGTTTTGTAGTAAAGAGCCGCTCCTATAAATTTAATAAGTGCTGAGTTTTTATATTTTTGCATTAGATAAACCTAAATTTTATACCGTTACTAATCAAAAGTGCTTTTAGTGCGTTTCACTTCTAAAGCCCCTTTGATTATGTGTCGGCATAATACTAGAGTATTTTAACTTTTTATAGTATTACATATGAATGAGTCTAAACCGACTACTATGGGCAAGAGCAGAATTGTTGTTGTTGACGCATTGCGCGGATTTGCCCTGGTAGGTATTTTACTGCTTCATGCTTTGGAGCATTTCGATTTCTTTTGGCCAGCCACTTACAATCCAGCTGTATTATCAGGCCTTGATAAAATAATTCACGACGTAACCTTCTTCATCTTTGCTGGGAAATCATATGCGATTTTTTCTGTCTTATTTGGCTTTAGTTTCTACATTCAAATGCGCAATCAGGAATTGAAAGGCATTGATTTCAGAGGTCGTTTTGCGTGGCGCTTGGTTCTACTGTTAGTTTTGGGCTATTTACATACGCTTATTTACATGGGTGATATTCTAATGATATATGCCATCATGGGATTACCATTAATACTATTTTACAAAGTACCTACTCGATTTTTAGTTTTGGTAGCAGCGCTTTTATTATTACATGTAACACGTTTATACGAGTTGGTCTACAGTTTCATCGATACTGATTTCACTATTCAGCGCGACTGGGGCGATTGGACCCGGGCATCCAATACCTTTGGTGGTGGAACTTTCTGGGAAGTGGTGAAGCATAATACCTCCTTTGCTATCATTACCAAAATTAAATGGACGGTTGCTTCCGCACGAGTATATCAATTGTTTGGTTTATTTGTAGTTGGCATGCTACTCGGACGGACTGGCTACTTCGAGAATCTCGAGTCGAACAAGCGTAAGATTTGGAAGAATTTTTTCATTGGTTTTATAGGGATGGTGCTTTTCCAGTTTGTACAAAAAGGATTAGTGAATTGGATAACTATAAATGATACGCAGAAATCTTTAATAACTGAATTGGCTGGTATTTTCACCAATATGTCGATGTTAGTAATGTGGATAAATGGTTTTATCTTGCTTTACTTGCGTTTTAAGAAAGCTCAAATATTCGAAAACTTATCATTGTATGGTAAAATGAGTTTGACCAGTTATGTTACGCAACCATTAATTGGCGTTCCACTTTTTTATGGCTACGGTTTTGGTTTGTATCAATACCTTGGCAATACACTTAGCTTCTTATATGCGGTGGTATTTTTGCTATTGCAATTAATGTTCTGCAAAGTTTGGTTTAAGTATTATACATACGGACCTCTTGAGTGGTTGTGGCGTGCACTGACCTATTTCAATTTTAATTTAAAAATGAAGCGATAATAAAAGCTAAGGAACGGTTCTCTAAAAATGATAGTCATAATGAACCGTTCTTTATGTTTTGCAAATTATTCTTAACTTACTTTTTTATTGTTGAAATTCAATTACTATTATAGCTACGCATAATGAAGTACACTTTTCTACTATTTCTACTTCTTATTACTATTTCAATGCAATCCATTGGTTTGGAAGAAGGTGTACCTTTCGTGAGTAATTACGCGGAGCGTGACTATGGCGTATCCAATAACAATTTCCAGATAGTTCAAGATCATAGGGGTATCCTTTATTTTGCCAATGAGTTTGGTATTTTGGAATTTGACGGGCAAACATGGAAGATGATTCAGGTAGCCACGAACCGTTCTAACATTAAATCCTTGGCCTTCAATTCTGATAATCGCTTGTTTGTAGGAGCTCAAGGCGATTTTGGTTTTATTGATAGTGATTCTGTTTCGAATATACTTTTTCACTCTCTTCTAGATAAAGTTTCTCAGGAACATCGTGATTTTAACGATGTATGGAATATCGTTGTTCTGGATGGTAAAACAATTTTTCAAAGTTGGAAAGCGCTTTACATCTACGAAAATGATGAGATCAAGGTAATAAAAACAGATAAACGTATCAATCGCTTATTCAAGGTATACAATCAGCCTATTATACATGATAGGGAAGGATTATTTGTGTTGAACAATGATCGCCTTGACCTTTTATGTAGTCTCGACGACTTGGGTGATGTGGATGTACGTTTTGTTTTACCAATCAATAAAAGGGATTACTTAATTGGCACCTACGAGCAAGGTTTATTTATTTGGGATGGGCAAGCATTGCAAGCTTTTCCAATGGATAATCGCTTTAATTTCAACCAGGTTAATGTTACGAGTGGTCATCTTAGGATCGATGGAGATTACATCATAGGAACAATGCATTCGGGCGTGTTTGTTATGGAACAATCCGGTAAGGTTAAAATGAACCTATCAAAAAAGAATGGTCTACAGAATGATGAAATAAGGGCAGTTTTTTCGGATAGAGATAATAACTTGTGGGTGGCCAATAAATTAGGGATCGACTTCATTGAACTATCTACTCCTTTACGTCAGCTTAAACCAAATGCCGATGAGCCAATCGGGGTTTATTCAGCAGCCCAATACCAGAATGATATTGTATTGGCAACTCACAATGGTTTGATTGCAAAGGATTTTAATGCTGACAATAGTACTTATCGGATGTTGCAAACGCCTTCTGAAATTAACTGGAGCGTAACAAATGTTAATTCTAATTTGATAGTGGCTCATTCAAAGGGATTTTCACAGATAAGAGGAGAGAATTCATCCATTTTATATGATGGAGATGGGGCTTGGGCCATCAAACAGTTAATGAATAAATCGGATCATTGGATAGGTGGTACATACACAGGTTTGGTGCTTTTTAGGGATGTGGAAGGAAGCTTGATTTTTCAGAATAAAATTGAAGGATTTGATGAATCAAGTCGCGTGATAGCCATTGATGAAACTGATAATATTTGGGTTGCCCATGGTTATAAGGGCATCTATCGTATTCAGCTTTCTTCAAAAATGGAGAACGTTAAGGACATCACCTTCTACAATTCGGAGAAAGGTTTACCATCATCCATTTACAACAACGTTTTCAAGGTTTGGGGAGAAGTCGTTTTTGGAACACAACAAGGTATATTTAAATACGATGCAAGTACTGATTTGATGATTAAGCATCAAAAACTAACAGATCTGTTAGGTGATGGTCATTGTAAAATGTTGGCCGAAGATCCGAAAGGAAACATCTGGTTTGTGATAGGAGAACAGTCGGGTGTGTTGCGACGGCATAATAATGGTAGTTTCTCCATTGAAACCAATCCCTTTAATAAGCTTAATGGTTTTTATATTCCGGGATTCGAAAATTTTAAAAGCCTCGATAATGGCATCACAATAATTGGTATTAAAGATGGCGTTGTAATTTATGATGCCAATCAACATTATAAAAGCAATAAGAACATCAATGTGCTATTGAGAAGTGTTGTAACAAGCACACGTAATCGGATTATCTATGATGATAATGTACCTAGCCTTTGCAATAAACGGAATGATGAGGTGGTTGAACTGCCCTTTGTTGACAATGATTTAGTGTTCACTTTTTCTTCGGGATTTTACGAAAACATTGATGATATTGAATACCAATTTTATCTGCAAGGATTTGATGATGATTGGTCCGAATGGAGAGATGTTCAATACAAGGAATACACCAACCTGCGTGAAGGAGAATATGTTTTTCGTTTAAAAGCAATGAATGTATATGGCGTTGAGAGCGATGAACTCACTTATCGATTTACCATATTAGCACCTTGGTATCGCACTATTTATGCATTTATTGGCTATTTATTAATTATCGTATTAGTCTTTTATGTGGTATTGACCATACGTAATAAAAAGGTGAAAGCAGAGAAAAAAAGGTACATAGAGAAACAGGAAAGAATAAGGAAAATTGAACGCGCCAATTTTATTGAAGCAAAGTTAAAGGATGAACTGGAGATAAAAAACAAGGAACTTTCTGCCGCTGCTACAAAAGTGATATACAAGAATGAGAAGTTAAATGAGTTAAAAGAAAAACTCGTTGTTATTATGGCCTTTGCTTCTGATAAAGTTGAAAAGAAACTTAAGACCTTATTGGCTTTTATCGAGAGTGAGATTGAGGATGACGACTGGGAAGATTTTGAATTACGCTTCGATCAGGCACATAATAATTTCATAAAGAATTTAAAAGAAGAGTTTCCTAATCTCACCCCAAAGGATCTAAAAATTTGCGCTTACCTTAAAATGAATATGAGCAGTAAGGAGATTGCACACCTTCTTAACTTATCTGTGCGTGGTGTAGAAAATGCTCGTTATCGTGTACGAAAAAGAATGGGGTTGGAATCATCAGTTAATATTACCGAGTGGTTGTTAATGCGCAAATAATTAATTAAACCAGCTGAAATTCTGATGAGGTGTTATGGGGGATAGTTGTTAGAAAATCCTATCTTAATCCCTTTGAAACAAACTTTGATACGAAAATTAGCGACCCAAAATCACGTCAGGTTTCTATCGAATAGTACGGTGAATCAAGACTCATATATCTTTTAAAAGATGACAAATATTAATGACACAATTTGGAAAGGTACTCCGTTTTTTAAAGCTTACTTACTTAATAGCATAAGGTCATTTATTTATAATCTTGTTTTTTTGGCTATTATTTACTTATCCTTTGAATTTGTTTCAATCCAAGAGGATATTGAGATAATACCATGGGTTTTACCTGTTGTTTTAATAATTACAGTAGGTCAAAGTGTCTTTTTATTCACCATGAGGATGCTAGAGTTTAAAAATATAAAGTACACAATAACGAAAGATTTTTTAAAAATAGAGAGAGGAATATTTAATGTCAGCACAAAACTGATAAAAATAGAGCAAATTCAGTTTGTAGAAACAAAAAAGGGATTTATTAATAAGTTTTTTGATGTAACTACTATAAAGTTTTATTGTGGAAAGGATGTTAAAGATAGTGATGGAGATGTGAGAAAGACATTTGATGAATTTGAATCAATAATAAGTTCTAGTGAAGTATTAAAAATATTTGAATAATAATGAAACTGCTGCCAGTAAGCTGTAATAAAGCATAGCAGGCGCTGGCCTTTAAAGTCGATTTGAATTACTCCCACCTTAAATTCAGTAATGGTTATTGACATTGCCTAGCCATAATTATCAAATTTCTATATCAGTTATTTCGGATTTAAATTGGTATAAAAACAGTTGCAAAAGCCTCAATTTTCACTTGATCTGTCTAACTAATCTCACCCACTTTTAAGAGGATTATAGGGGTGAAAACTACCATCCATAAATTTCCTCTGCTGTTTTTTTGTTTTATTATTGATGCTCTACGAGCAAAATTCATGTTGCCTCTTGTTTTCTACAAATAGGAATGCTCTACGAGCAAGTCTGCTTTTGGTATTCCTTCTGTATTTTAACGTATAGCGCACATCATCACCTCATGTATTCATTTAGATAACTGCGTCTTTTTTTACCGCGTAGCGGTTCCAAATATGTAGAACTGTGATATTGGTGCTTGTTTTCCCCGTAGGGGATTAATAATGTTGCCATGCTGGCTTTGCCGTTCTAGGTTTACAGTGATCTCTTGCATTAAGGGATTTCCAAAAACCCTTTGTACTTTGGCTTCTCTGTGTAATTTTATTATTGATGCTCTACGAGCAAAATTCATGTTGCCTCTTGTTTTCTACAAATAGGAATGCTCTACGAGCAAGTCTGCTTTTAGTATTCCTTCTGTATTTTAATGTATAGCGCACATCATCACCTCATTTATTCATTTAGATAACTACGTCTTTTTTACCGCGTAGCGGTTTCAAATTTGTAGAACTGTGATATTGGTGCTGGTTTTCCCCGTAGGGGATTAATAATGTTGCCATGACGGCTATGTCGTACTAGGTTTACAGCGATCTTTTGCATTAACCCAAACTATGCATTCGAATAATAAAAAATAGCCTAAATGCATAACGATAAAGCAAATCATCCATTTGGTGAAAATACCAAAATGGTGA
>JAFMVD010000040.1 GCA_025499625.1 Carboxylicivirga fragile
TACTGTAATACTTTTTCTGTGTACTCATTTTTCTAAGATATTATTTTGGTCTTAATATCTCTAAAAAATCGTCCGTGTAAATTTAGCAACTCCAGGTAAATTGTTTTAAGAATGTCCTTTACATAGAATGATGAAAGAGAAAGATATAAATAAGGTTGATTGGCAATTAATTGCAAAAGACATTTCGGGAGAATTGTCCAAGGAAGAGCAATTGCATTTAACCGAGGAGCTGGTAGGTAATAGTGATTTGCACGATCAACTAAGTCATTTATGGGATGATGCTAAATATGCCCAAGAATTAAAGACTGTTGATACGGATAAGGCATGGAATCAAGTGAGAGAGAACATGCAGTCGACTAAAGGCGGCTTATCCATTTCTTTGAAACGTTTTATATCAGTTGCTGCTTCTTTAATTATAATATTAGCATCGTATTATGCCTTTAGCTTATACAATACGACTAACAATCAACAGACAATTATTGCTAAAAATGATCAGCAATCAATAAAACTAATTGATGGTACTGTAGTTGATTTAAATATTGGTAGTCGAATTCAATTCCCGAAGGAATTTGATGAAAGTAATAGAACTGTACAATTAGAAGGAGAAGCATTTTTTGACGTAACACGAGATGTAGAAAAACCCTTTATAATACAAACAAAGCAAATTCAGATAAAAGTACTTGGCACATCATTTAATGTAAAAGAAAGTACTTCAAATGGGGATGCCATCGTTGCTGTATCATCAGGTAAAGTTGAGGTGAGGCATGGAGATATGTTAGTAACGCTCGAAAAAGGAGAATCAGCTATTTTTGTTGCTGAAACAAACAAGTTATTGAAGCGGACGATTGAGAACGTTAATTATAAGGCATGGAAAACCAAGGAGCTTGAATTTGATAATGCCAAATTGAACGAGGTTTTTAATACAATCGAGAATGCCTATCACATAAATATAGAATTAGATTCAGCAATTTATGTCGATAGCATGGTGTTGAATGCTACATTTAGTCGTTACACTATAAATCATGTACTTGAGTCGGTATGTGCACCTTTTAATCTCGAATATCGCTTAAGCGAGGGCAAATATAAAATTACAAGTGTTCAATAATTCATGAGAAAATAGTAATTTAATGCACTTGTAAGTCCGTATTACCTGATGTATTTTAACTTATACTATTGAATGAAGAGGAGTTCAGATAAATGTATTGTATTATTGATCTGTTTACTGTGTGTTCACAGTATGTCTCTTAGTCAGGAAGTAAATCTGCGCTTCGATAATATAAAATTAGCTGCTTTTATCGATTCCATTACGGCAAAGTCGGAAATAGATATTGCCTATGATGTGAATGCCATTCCTGTTGATAGTGTCATATCTGTTGATTTTTCAAGAATTCACCCGTTTGAGGCTATAAAACAAGTATTAAGTTCTAATGAAGTACTTGTTACCTTTCTTAATAATCAGATTATTATTGGGAAAGCTTTAAAGACGGAGCGTGATGCTTATCTCAGGCTGAAGGGGAGGGTTATTGATAAGGTTGAAGGCAGTCCTTTACCAATGGTTAATATAACTGTTAAAAATAAGGTGCTTGGAACTATTACAAACAGCAATGGTGATTTTGAGTTTGTTATACCAAATCAACTTAATAAGGACACTTTAGCATTTTCATTTTTGGGTTATGATAATCATTTTATCCCAGTTGAGAGTATTGATAGTGTTTTGCTAGTACGATTAACGAGTCATGATATTCATTTACCTGAAATTGAGGTGAAGTATCAAGAGGTGAATGAGATATTATTTAACGTTCTTGAGAATAAAAAACAGAATTATTGGAATGAGCAAAGTCTGTTAACAGGTTTCTTTCGAGAATCAATACTGCAGGATGCGGAATACGTGCAGGTATCAGAGGCAATAATCGAGATTTCTAAACCAGATTATGGTAAGGCTTCAAGCATGGAGCGGGCTCGATTTATTAAAGGGCGTAAGCAAGATGATTTGCAGAAAATGGAAAATGTGGACTTTAAGCTCGAAGGTGGGCCATTTCAGTTTTCAAGAATTGATATAGCCCGTTATCTTGATTTTTTTCCAAAGGAAGAATCATTATATAAATACGAATATGATGGAATTGATTTTAGGGGAGATGATGTATTATACAAGGTGAAGTTCAAGCCGATAGACGATAATGGGGACTTATTGTACGAGGGTACATTTTTTATACATTCAAAAAGTTACGCCATTGTTCATGTCGATTTTAGTTTGACAAAACGCGCCATACGTTATAGTCGAAAGGCCTTAATTAAGAAAACATCAGGTAAAGTTAAAGCTCGCCCTAAGTATGCCGACTACTCAATTGATTATAGATTTGTCAACGATAAATGGATTTTGAATAAAGTAACTGGAGTCATTATTATTAATATCGTAGATAAAAGGCAGAAAATAAACTCTGATTTCAGGGCTATTTCCGAATTACTTATCAGTAATTGTATTGCTTATAAAGGTGACCGTTTTAAGTGGTCCGAATCCTTTAAAGAATCGTATGTTCTTGCTGATGAGATTGAAGAAACAGATATCGAGTTTTGGGGAAACTACAATATAATTAAACCCAACGAGGCCATCGAAAAGGTTTTTAAAAATAAGCAGGATAACTAGAAGGTAAAAATTAAGGCTGCTTTCAAAATAGTTGATGGGACGATAAATGAGTGGTTTATTGTCTGTTTTGAAAGCAACCTCATGGGATTGGTCATTGAAAAAATCTTATGCGCAATGTCTCTGCAGGTAATCAATTGTAGATTTTACAGAAGTTAATTGCACTATCTCGTCATTTTTTATTGCAAGATCAAATCTTGTTTCTAAGAAAAACAAGAAAAAATTCATGTCTAATTCGTCAGCAAATAGCTCGTCACGAAAAGAGGCATCCTCACTAATTCGCTCTTTTGGTACTCCGGTCTTTCTTAAAACCTTGTACAAATTTCGCCTTATCGCTTTAGCATTCATAGCTTATTGTTTTTTTGTTACATGTATAAGACAATTGTGATTACCTTTGGACGTATGCTTTTTTTGAATTTTTATTAAAAAAATTCAAATCTTACAAATTATTCTATTTAATCATCAGTGAGTGAGTGGGATATGGTGAGTTGTTGGGATGTTCTTTTTTTGAAAAAATATAGATAATAGTGTTTGGCATAAAGATTAAGAGGATGCATCTTGGGTTTTTAGTAATGATTTTAATCGTTACAAGCCATGTTTATGCTCAAGATGATACTTTGAGTTATCGCTTGTTAGATAATTTAGATTCTTTGCGATTTGCTAAAGTTGAACGTGAAGGTTTTAAGATAATGCCATATGTTGCACCTTCGTATACACCAGAGACTGACTTTCTACTTACAGCTGGAGGATTGATTACTTTCAAGGCACAGCGATGGAATAATTTGCTTAATACATCTTCGGTGCCTTTTTCTGTTGGTTATAGTTCAAATGGTTCCTTTACATTAAATATTCAAAATGTTATTTATTGGGCCGATGATAATATTAGAACCATTGGAGAGTTCATCATGAAAGAAATGCCTGATAACTATTGGGGGGTTGGTTACGAAAATGGTTTAGATGAAAGAACATCGCGAGAAACTACTTTTTATACGCGACGTTATTGGCGATTCAATCAACGTTTTATGTTTCGGACTAAAGGAGATATGTTTTTGGGCGGTATCATTGATTTAAATGGAACCAAAGCTTTTGACATGAATCCAGTGATGGAAATGGACGAGTATGTTTTACGAAGTGGTTCGGATGTACTAAACACGGGACTTGGTTTTGTGTTTGAATACGATTCAAGAGATTTTGTCCAGAATGCTTATAGTGGTAAATACTTTAGTGCGAGTATGGTTTTTTTTCAAGAGTATTTGGGCGGTAATACAAAATATCGTGTTTTTGAATTTGATTATCGGCACTATAAAACAATTAAGCGAAAACGAAGAACCTTGGCTTGGCAAGCAAAGTGTCGTTTTAATTTCGGGGGAGAAGTGCCTTGGTCGGATATGGCAATGCTTGGTGGTCCTTACAATATGAGGGGTTATACTTTGGGTCGTTTTCGCGACAAAAATTCAATGAGTCTTACTGGGGAATACAGGCATATGTTTAAACGGAAAAAACTAAATAAGAAAGGGAATTACGATAGTCGCTTTGGCTACGTTGTTTGGATGGCAGCTGGTTCTGTTATGCCATCGTTGGATGTACAAAATAATTGGTTGCCTAATGGAGGAGTTGGTTTAAGAGTGGAAATCCAACCACGCATGAATATTCGTATTGACTATGGAATTGGAAAGAGTGAAACGGGCTTTTATGCTACCTTTTCTGAAGCATTCTAAATATTTTTAACAACAGCCTTTCTTGAAAAATATTCTATTCTATCTTTGTGGGCTAAAATTTGAAATATGCAGAATTTGTTTGAATGTAAAGTAAAGTACGAGAAGATAGATGAACAGTCAGGAACTAATAAAAAGGTTAGTGAAACGTATCTGATTGATGCGGTTTCATTTACTGAGGCTGAATCGCGTATTTACAAAGAAATGGAGATGATGATTCGAGGGGAATTTATTGTAACCAATATTCGAAAGGCTAATTACACCGAGATTTTTCCAAACGACGATGGAGATCGTTGGTTTAAGAGTAAAATTTCGTACGTTTCCGTGGATGAAAATTCAGGAAAGGAAAAAAAGATTAGTAATCAGATTCTTGTGATGGCTAATGATGTAAAGCATGCTTTTGATAAAATACATGAAGGAATGAATGGTATGACTGTTGATTTTGATATCAATGCAATTGCCGAAAGTCCAATCTTAGATTTCTTTCCTTATTTCAAAGGTGATGAGGTGAATGAAGAAATACCTGCTAATCTTCGACCAATTGAGCGAGAAGAAGAAATAAGCTCAACTGAAGAGTAGGGAAATTAAAGAATATTTTAAGCACTGGATAATTTAGGTTTTTATCCAGTGCTTTTGTTTTATATGTATTTCTGAATACGCTTGTCCAATTGTGCCTGATCATGCATAAAGGAATATAGTCCTGCAATATTCAAAAGGCTATCAATGCCTATTTCTCGATTTATTATTTTTTGATTCCATTTCTTATGAATTGGAATTTTGCCATCCTCACGAAGTGTTTGGTGCTCCTTCTTATCCAATTTCGGGAATAAATCGTGACAACCATGGTTGTGAGCGTATTCTTCAAGTTCAGCTGCGGTATTTGGTAATTTTTCGTTTAAATGTAATACTATTTCTTTTTCATGATCTTGAGCCTGCCAAAGGTGCTTCAGTCTTAGCTTTTTTACATCATTTTCATCGAATAATTCCGGTTCAGGTATTTCGTTGATATGAGAGCCGTCAATATTTAGTTTGGCCTTTATTGCCTCATCGGCTACTTTACTCGGGATAGTAAAAATATCGGTGCCTAGCAAATGTTGCAATTGTTCTGGCGAACGAATGCTCGCCGCTATTAATTTTGTTTTGCTGATGTTTTTATTGATTAAGCTACGCAGACAGTGCTGAGTTTCTAAAGTGACCTTCTCTCCAATGTAAAGTCCTTCTCCTAGTTTGTTGTTTTTTAAATAGGCGCCCAAGCGGCCTAAGAAAACATTTGAATATTGGGCTTGCGCTACTACTGACGCAAAAATATTTTGCCGAACGCTAAAGTCAAGAGTGAAATTAACTGGTATGCCTTTGTCGTGTAATTTACGTGCACCAATTAAGCCAGCTGAAGTAAAAGGTACTTTAATGATGAAGTGTTTTGGGCAAATAGAATGTAGACTTGCACCGACTTCAGCAATTTGATTAATGTTGTGTGCGATATCGGTGTGAAGCTCAACGCTGACATTACAGTTGAATATTTTAACCAGACGTAGTCCATGAATGGCATTTAGGCAAAAGGCAATGTCTTGAATATTATATTCTCCTTTATTCTCTTTTATGTGTTTCGCAATAACAGGAATTGTGTTGTCATAAATGCCTTTTTGTACTTCATTATTCAACAATGTATTATTGGTTGTCAGTGCAGAGAATTCTTCAGCCCAGATTTTTTTAGCCGAAACTATATCGCCTGTGTCGAGCCATAAAGAAGTTCCGGAGTGGAGGTATTTGTCCCAGTAGTTAGAGGGTTTTGATTGAAACACAGTGTCGTTAAATTGTTCAGAAAGCTTAATGATTGTTGATTTGGGAATGGGGTATGACATGTTATTGAGGATTGGTGTTGTATAAAATTAGGAACTACTTTCTGAAAATCAAATAGTAAATTTCTGTTTTATAACATGATTAACTATATAGATAAAGATTTCATTAAAGTGATGAAAAGCATGTGTAATATCCATATTGCTCCTTAAATTTGACAAAAATATCAGTTGTTATGATGGAATCAATTCGCGAAATCTATAAGATAGGAAGTGGGCCTTCAAGTAGTCATACTATGGGGCCAAAGAAAGCTGCCGAAATGTTTTTGGAGCGTCAGCCAGATGCAGCCAGATACGAAGTGACTTTATTTGGTAGTTTAGCAGCTACGGGTAAAGGCCATCTCACTGATTTTGCTGTTGAGCAAGTATTTGCTGAAAGAGTTTTGAAGATTAATTGGCAGCCGCATGTTTTTTTGCCACGTCACTCAAATGCGCTTTCATTCACTGCTTTTAACGATATGGGCATTGAGTTAGATAGCTGGACAGCATACAGTGTTGGAGGAGGAGCTATTGTTGATGATTTCATACAAGAAGAAACATCTGCCATTTATGAATTAACAACTTTAGATGATATTTTAAAGTGGTGCGAAAGCAATGGAAAGCATTTGTGGGAGTACGTTGCTGAGGTTGAAGGGGAAGAGATTTGGTCTGAAATGGAGAAGGTGTGGACGGTGATGAAAGAAGCTGTTCAAACTGGTTTGGATGAAGAAGGTGCTTTGCCAGGTGCATTAAAGCTACCCCGTAAGGCGTCAGCCTATTATACAAAAGCTAAGAATTTTAGTGGACGCATGGAACGACGTTCAATGATATTTGCATATGCGTTAGCTGTTTCGGAACAAAATGCTGCCGGAGGAACCATTGTTACTGCTCCAACATGTGGAGCAAGTGGTGTATTGCCAGCTGTCTTGTATTTTATTCAAAAATATTACGACGCATCAGATAAAAAGATATTAAGAGCATTAGCTACCGCTGGTTTAATTGGTAATCTGGTAAAACATAATGCGTCAATTTCCGGCGCTGAGGTTGGTTGTCAAGGAGAAGTTGGTACAGCATGTGCCATGGCTTCGGCTGCTGCTACTCAATTATTCGGTGGTAGTATTTATCAAGTTGAATATTCTGCTGAGATGGGTATGGAGCACCATTTAGGTTTAACATGTGACCCTATTGCTGGTTTGGTACAGATTCCTTGTATCGAACGAAACGCTTTTGCGGCTGCTCGTGCACTTAATCATAACACCTATGTACTATTGTCCGATGGACGTCATCGTATTACCTTCGATGAGGTGGTTAAGGCGATGAAGCAAACTGGACATGATCTGCCTAATATTTACAAAGAAACTTCTACAGGTGGTTTAGCTGTTTTTCATCAAAATAAAAAAGAAGAAAAGGAGTAGTTATAATTCCGTAATTCTGCTGTTATTGTTTTGTAGTTGATGTTATTTCCGTAAATTTAAGTGCTAATTAAAACCTAACTTTATGGAAATATTATCTAATGTAGCACTGGTCTGGTTCATTGCCGGAGTCGTCTTATTGCTTCTCGAATTTGTAATACCTGGTGTATTTATTCTTTTTTTCGGACTTGGTGCATGGGTGACAGCTCTATGTGTTTATTTATTTGAACCATCTCTGGGGATACAGTTTGTCATCTTTAGTGTCACTTCTATTATTAGCCTTATTTTGCTTCGAAAGCTTATTTTGAATCGCATGACAATGAAAACCGTTCGAGGTTCAGATCCTGATGAGGAATTTATTGGTTATTCGGCCTATTGTATTGCCGAGATTGATGAAGGACTTAACGGTAAAGTTGAATTTAAAGGGACGAGTTGGTCCGCTGCATCAACTGCCAATGTCAAAGAAGGTCAGAAAGTGACTATCAAATCAAAAGAAGGTTTACAATTAAATGTGGAACCTGAATAATCATTAACTCTAAACTTTTAAATTATGGATGCTCCAACTATTGTAGCCATTGGTCTTGGCGTAGTTGTATTTATTATTCTATTATCTTGTATTAAAATTGTTCCTCAACGTTCCGCCTATGTAATTGAGCGTTTAGGAAAGTATAATGGAACCTTGTTGGCTGGTTTTCATTTTCTAATGCCAATCATTGATAAAGTTGCGTACAAGCACACTTTAAAGGAATCGGCCATTGATGTGGCTTCGCAATCATGTATTACAAAAGACAATATTGCTGTAGAAGTTGATGGTGTATTGTACTTGCAGGTAATGGATGCCAAGAAAGCTTCATATGGTATCGATAACTATGGCTTCGCTGCTATTCAAATTGCTCAGACAACGATGCGTAGTGTCATAGGTCGTTTAGATTTGGATAAAACGTTTGAAGAGCGTGAAACAATCAATACGAGTATTGTTAATGCGGTGGATAAGGCAAGTGATCCCTGGGGCGTAAAAATAGCGCGTTATGAAGTGAAGAATATTACGCCTCCACAGAGTATTAAGGATGCCATGGAGAAACAAATGCGTGCGGAACGTGAAAAACGTGCTATGATTGCCGAATCAGAAGGTCAGAAGCAAGCTAAAATAAATGTAGCAGAGGGTGATAAACAAGAGTTGATTGCACGTTCGGAAGGTGAAAAGCAAAAACGTATCAATGAGGCTTCAGGTAAGGCGTCGGAGATAGAAGCAATTGCTAGTGCCACGGCGAAAGGAATTAAAGAAATAGCTTTGGCCATAAATGAAAAAGGCGGCATGGATGCGGTGAACTTGCGAGTAGCTGAACAATACTTAGGCGAGTTTGGTAAATTAGCTAAAGAGAATAATACAATGATTATACCTTCTAACTTATCTGATGTCTCCGGTATTATTGCTACGGCAACTTCTGTTTTGAATCAGACGAAGAAATAACTTAATCGACATGTGATTTTTAGAGCCGAAGCTTAATAGTTTCGGTTTTTTTAAAAAAAAAACATGCGACCTGTTAAAAAGTGTCTAAAAGCATGTGAAATTTATGGTGATGTTTTTGTGATAAATTGATATTAATGTGGTGTATATATGTGAAAAATGTTTTAAAATAAGGACTTGGTAGTTTGATGTGTCAGTCTATAGCATCTGATCTTGATTTTTATAACTGTTAAAATTTGCTTAAAACACCTCGGTTTTGTTACATTTGCAGAGCAATTAAACACGTAATTAATTTTTATAATTTATTAATTAAAATCTTTAGTCTATGAAGAAAGTACTTTTAGCACTTTCGTTTGTGGTTATTTGTGGTTTGCAGTCATTAATGGCTCAAACAACAGAAATAACTGGAACAGTTACTGATGCAGGAGATGGGTTTCCTATCCCAGGAATTTCTGTATTTGTAAAGGGAACAACGGTTGGGACAGTTACTCGTCCTGACGGAACGTACGCTTTGGAGGTACCGGAAAATGCAGAAACTTTGGTTTTCTCATTTATTGGGATGAGTACCCAAGAAATTCTTATTGAAGGACGTTCAGTAATTAATGTGGCAATGAAAAGTGATGCCGAAGATCTTGATGAAGTTATTGTTGTAGCTTATGGTACCGCAAAAAAGTCATCTTTTACTGGGTCAGCAGGTGTTGTTGGAGCAGAAGAGCTTGAAAGTAGAACAGTTACTTCCGTAACTCAGGCCTTAGAAGGTGCTACAACCGGTGTGCAGGTAACTTCGGGTTCGGGTCAGCCAGGTAGTTCACCTGAAATTAGAATTAGGGGTATTGGTACTCTAAACGGTACGGCCGATCCCTTGTTTATTGTTGATGGTGCAACTTACGAAAATGGTTTGGAGAATATTGATCCGAATGACATTGCATCTATGACAATTCTTAAAGATGCATCCTCAACAGCACTTTATGGTTCACGTGCAGCCAACGGTGTTGTGTTGATAACAACTAAAAAGGGTAAATCAGGAGCTGGTTCAAAAGTTAATTTTAATGCTAGTGCCGTGGTTGGTGTTGTTACTCAGGCAATACCATATTATGAAACTGCAAACCCTTCGGAGTATTATGAGTTGATGTTTGAATCTTACAAGAATAGTTTAATTTTTGGTAAATCAAACATGGATCCTGCAGATGCTGCGATTAAAGCTTCAGCAGAGATTTACGATAAATTAAAGTATAATCCATTTAATGTAGCAAATGATCAAATTGTTGGTACTGATGGGAGAATTAATCCTAATGCAAGGGTTACAATGCCGGGCTTGAACTGGTATGAGCCTTTAGAGCAAACCGGTAAACGTCAGAACTATAGTGTTACAGCTAATGGAGGTGGTGAAAACCACGATTTTATGTTTTCTATTGGTCATCTTGATGAAACGGGGTACATAGTGAGTTCTAAGTATAAACGTACAAATGCTCGTATGGACGTTAATGTTACACCAACGAAATGGTTGAAACTGGGAACTAATATTTATGGTTATGCTACAGAAAAAGGATTAGCATCGGGTACTACTGGTAACACAAGCTATGGTAATCCTTTTTATTTCGCGCGTAATATGGGGCCTATTTATCCTGTATGGCTTGTTGATCCATCAACACATGAATATATTCATGATGTTAATGGTCAGCGAATCTATGACTTAGGTGGTGGTTATAATGAGTTTGAAATTAACAAACGCCCTGCCGCAGCAAACCCTGGTCGTCATATTATTGCTGAGCTTGATTATAATGATAATTTGGCTAAAACTAACGGAATTAGTAATCGCTCATATGCGACTTTCAACTTGTACGAAGGTTTGTCTTTTACCATGCGTTACTCATTGGATATTCTAAATTCTATTGATTCTGAATTTGAGAACGAGATTGTTGGAGATGGTGCACCTACAGGACGCTATAGCCAAGATAGATTTACAAGAACAACTGAAACATTCAATCAGATCGTAAATTACGCTAAGTCATTTGGAGAGGGGCATAATTTTGACTTTATGGTAGGCCATGAGAGTTATGATCGTAATTATTCAGACATGACAGGAATGAAAACTCAGATGACTGCCAAGGGGATTTATGAGTATGATAATTTTGTTACACCAACCGATTTATCAGGGTATTCATCCGATTATCGACTTGAAAGTTATTTGGGGCAGTTGAAATATAACTATATGGATAAGTATTATTTCTCAGCCTCATTCCGTCGTGATGGATCTTCTCGTTTTCACCCGGATGAAAGATGGGGTAATTTCTATTCGGTAGGAGCTTCTTGGCGAATGGATCAGGAACAGTTTATTCAGGATATCTCTTGGATAGATCAGTTAAAACTTAGATTATCGTATGGTGAGGTTGGTAATGATAAAATTGCTGGATATTACGCTTATCAAGCTAAGTATGGTTTTAGGCCAAACGCTGGTGAGCCAGGTTTAAATTGGTCTGATGTAGGTAATACTATTCTTACCTGGGAAACAAGTGCAAGTTATGATGCGGCATTAGAGTTTACTCTCTTAAATAATCGTATGCATGGTTCACTTGAGTACTATAGACGTAATTCAGTAGATTTATTGTATGAAGTGCCACTAGCCTTATCTCAAGGTTTAGCACAGCAGCCAAGAAATGCTGCGACAATGGCTAATTCAGGATTTGAAATTGGCATTGGAGGTTCTGTTATTAAAACGGCTAGCTTTACTTGGGATATTGACCTTCAAATGTCAACATTGAAGAATGAGATAACTGAAATTCCTGACCCATATATTGATGGATCTAAGCGTTGGTCAGAAGGACATTCTGTTTATGACTTTTTTACTTACGATTATTATGGTGTTAACTCTGAAACGGGTGCAGCTTTATTCCACGTTTGGAAAACTGATGATAAAACTGGTGAAACGGTTCCTCAGTACAATGAAGATGGATCGCCTGTATTATCAGAAAACTACTTAGATTCAGAGCAAGGATATACCGGAGACTCATCTATTCCTGATTTATTCGGGTCTATTGGAAATACCTTAAGTTACAAAGATTTCAGACTGACATTCTTGTTCACGTATGGAATTGGAGGCAAAATAATGGATTATTCTTATCGTGACTTAATGCATGAAGGTGAATATGGTAATGCTATTCATGTCGATCAGCTTAAAGGATGGAGAACGCCTGGTGAATCAAATGACATTCCTCGTTTGCAATTTGATAATAGTTATTTGGCTCCAACTTCAGATCGTTGGTTAACTGATGCAAGTTATTTATCATTTAAGAATATCAACTTAAGCTATAATTTCAAGCAGAAGTTTGTTAGTGATTTAGGTATTAAGAGTTTAAGGGCTTTTGTTACAGGGGAAAATTTATTTATTTCTACTGCTAGAAAAGGTATGAATCCACAGCAAAATTTTGGAGGTACTACTAGTAACGTGTATTTACCAAGTAGAGTTTTCTCTATTGGTGTTAATGTTGGATTTTAATTGAGATTGATTTAAAAAAATAAAGTTATGATGAAATATATTAATAAACTCATATTAGGGTTATTGGTTGTTGCATCTGTTGGTTGTTCTGATGATTTTCTAGAAACAAAACCAACTAATGCAGTTTCACCAGGAGATGCTCTTACTTCTCCAACCAGTTTGTTGGCGTCGTTAAATGGTATGCATAGAACTATGTACTCTCAATCTCCATTAGAAGTTGGTTCAACCAATTATACATATGCAGGAGAAGGTTTTATTATTCCAATGTTAGAATTTCCTGCAAGTGATGCTTTACATACTACCTCGGGTAATGGTTGGTTTAGAAGCCAGTTGAAATGGATTGTTCATACTAACCCTAATCGTGGTGAAGTTGAATGGGTGTGGCATCATTACTACCATATGATAGGTAGTGCCAATAATATCATTAATGCATCTGAAGATATATTTGAAGATGAGTTGATGTCTAGTATTCTTGGACAAGCCAAAGCTTATCGCGCTTATTCTTACTTTAGATTAGTTCAGCTATTTGCTAATAGTTATGCTTGGGGTAATCCATCTACGGATCCTGGGGTGCCAGTGATGTTAGAAACGGCATTGCCTTATGAAGGAAAACCTAGAGAAACGGTAGCGAAAGTGTATGAGCAAATTGAAAAGGATTTAACTGAAGCAATTGCTCATATGGAAAACGCTCAGAATATGCCAAATAAATCACACCTTAATATGAATACTGTTAAGGGTATTGCTGCGCGTGTTGCTCTTGTTAAAGGCGAATGGAGTAAAGCAGCAAGTTTCGCTAATGAGGCTAGAGCCGGTTATGAATTAATGGGAGAAGCTGAATATAAAAGTGGATTTAATGTGATTACTGGCACGGAAGTTATGTGGGCTGGTGACATTATTAGTGACCAAACAACATATTATCGTGCATGGTTTTATTTTATTGGGACTAACTTTAACGGTACACAAAACAGAACCAACCCTAAGATTATTAATACTGAGTTGTTTTCTCAAATCGCTGATACTGATTACCGTAAGGATTTGTGGTTACCATTAGCACCGAATACCGTTGATGGATGGTCGAATGACCCTAATTATAATGAGGATGAAAATTCGGATAGATTTTGGGCGGAGTATGATAAAGTTATAGAAACTTACGGAATGACAAGTCGTTTTGAAACGTATCCTCATATGTCGGTTAAGTTCTTAAATGCAAACCCTGGAACCATTGATCCGGATGATGTGCTGTATATGCGTGCTTCTGAAATGTATTTGATCGAGGCTGAGGCCTTAGCTCGATCCGGAGGAAGTGATGCTGAAGCTGCCAAGGTTTTATTTGACCTTGTTTCTGCCAGAGACGAAGCATACGTTCTATCTACTAATACAGGTGATGCCTTAATTGAGGAGATTAAACTACATCGTCGAATTGAATTATGGGGCGAGGGACGCCGTTGGTTAGATATGTTGCGATACGATGAAGAGTTAAATCGTGAGGGAACTATTAAGGATGAAGATGGAAACTTAATTGGAACTGGTGCTGATTCTGGTTTATATGCTGATGGTTACAAACAAGATAAGCCTTCGGTTAATGTTAATTGGATTTATCAGATACCGCAAGGTGAGATAAATGCAAATATTAATATGACTGAAGATGATCAAAATCCATCTGCACCTTTGTAGGTAGGTTTTCTTATAAAGAAATATTTTAATTAAGTGCAACTAGATTTTTCTAGTTGCACTTTTTTTATGGTGTAGTTCGTTATTATTAATAACGTTCAAGGATTGGTGCAAGAGGGGGAACAATCTCTCTACTTACTTGATGTTTTTATAATATAAAGTAAGTAGAGTTTTATTTTTGGTTCTAAACAAATTGTGGTAGCTAGGGTCTAAAGAGAGTTAATTGTTAAAAAATGCAAATTTATTTTAATTAAAAACAACATATTGATTCCTGTCGATTTGGAGGTGAAGATTTAAATATTCTTTTAATTTGTAACTAAAGCAGCTTTCAACGCGCTTAGACTGAAAGAAAAGTGTTGCTCGTCATAAAACAGCATGATGCTAATCATGGTTAAAATATGATGATAGCATACAATTATTGTTACTTTTTATTAATTTAGCGGCATAATTGTAACAAAACAATTAATTGTCCTATTTATTAATTTTAAACCTTTAGTCTATGAAGAAAGTACTTTTAGCACTTTCGTTTATGGTTATAGTTAGTTTGCAAGCTTTAGTAGCTCAAACAACAAATATAACCGGAACTGTGACTGATGCAAGCGATGGTAGTCCCATACCAGGTGTATCAGTATTTGTAAAAGGAACAACTGTAGGTACGGTAACACAACCCGATGGAGTCTACAATTTATCTGTTCCAAATGATGCCGAAATTTTGGTGTTCTCTTTTGTTGGAATGACTTCGCAAGAGATTGCTATTGCAGGTCAGACTAAAATTGATGCTGTAATGAGCAGTGATTCTGAAAACATTGATGAAGTTATCGTAGTAGCCTATGGTACTTCTACAAAAGGATCGTATACAGGTTCTGCTGCTGTTATAGATGCTGAGACAATAGAAAAGCGTCAGGTTTCCAATGTTTCTCAGGCCTTGTCAGGAACTATGGCAGGTGTTCAGGTGCTTAGTAATAATGGACAGCCTGGTGAGGATGCAACCATTCGTATTCGTGGTGTTGGATCTATTAACGCTGGCTCTGATCCTCTTTATGTTGTGGACGGGGTTCCTTTTGATGGTGATTTATCATCAATTAGTTCCTCAGATATTGCATCGATGACTGTATTGAAAGATGCGGCTTCTACTGCATTGTATGGTGCTCGTGGAGCAAATGGTATCATCATGATTACAACTAAGAAAGCCAAATCTGGAAAAGTTGTTATAAATTTTGATGCGAAGTATGGTATGAATTCACGTGCTGTTGAGAATTACGAAGTTTTAACAAGCCCACAGAATTATATTGAGAATAGCTATCAAGCTATTTACAATGCTGGTATTTATAATTTAGGTTATTCCCCGGCTGACGCTAATATTTATGCCAACTCCAAAATCATGACAGGTTCTGAAGGTGGTTCGGGATATCAAATATATACTTTACCTGATGGGGAGTATTTAGTTGGAAACAACGGTAAATTGAATCCTAATGCGACTTTGGGTTATAGTGATGGAGAGTATTATTATACTCCTGATGATTGGGCCGGTGAAACATTTAAAAACAATCCTAGACAAGAATACAATCTGTCTATCTCTGCTGGAACCGACAAGAATTCATACTACCTTTCATTTAATTATTTAGATGATAAAGGTGTGATAGATGGTTCTGGTTTCTCTCGTCTCTCAGGTCGTTTGAGAGGTGATCAGAAAGTAACTGACTGGTTAAAAGTTGGTGCTAATGTAAGTATCAATAATATTCAGAGTGATTATCCTGGAGAACAAGTATCAACAACCTCTAGTGGTAATGCTTTCTTTATCTCTAATTACATTGCTCCTATATATCCGTTGTACGTTCGTGATGCTGAAACGAAAGGTATTTTATTAAATAATGGTCGTAAGATATATGATTATGGTGACGGACAGAGCACTAACATGGACCGTGCGTTTATGTCGATAGCGAATCCAGCTGGTGACTTAACGTATAATAATACTGACATCAAAAGTGACGTAATAAACAGTTCATGGTTTGCTGAAATTTCACCTATTCAAGGTTTAAAAATTAATGCACGTTATGGTTTGAATGTGAATAATGAACGCTATTATGACCTAGGTAATACTTATATGGGGCAAAGTGCTCCTGATGGATCAGCATACCAACAGAATTCTAGGACTTTTGGTTTTAATCAGCAATATGTTGCTAATTATCAATTCGCGATACAGGATCAACATCAGTTTGATATTACAGCTGGTTATGATGGGTATAAGTATGAGTATGAGCTTGTTTACGCAGCTGGAAATAATTTATATAACCCAGAGAGTTATTACGTAGATAATGCAATTGACAACATCAGAGGTGGTGGCTCGAAAGACAGTTATGCAACCGAAGGTATATTTACTCGGATTAACTATTCATTACAAGATAAGTATTTCTTTAATGTTGCGTATCGTCGTGATGCATCATCTCGTTTCCACCCAGATAACCGTTGGGGTAACTTCTTTTCGGCTAGTGGAGCTTGGTTAATCAGTAATGAGTCATTTATGGATGGTTTACCTTGGGTTAATATGTTGAAGCTAAAAGCTTCTTATGGTGAGCAAGGAAACGATGCTATCGGAAACTATTACGCCTACGCTGATCAATGGAAAGTAAGTGGAGCTGAGGGGGTATTTGCTGATGGAACTTTGGATTATAAGGGTAATAAAGACATTACATGGGAGACATCCACTTCGTATAATACGGGTGTTGATTTTGCCGTGCTTAATAATAGTTTGAGTGGTACAGTTGAGTATTTTGGACGAAAATCATCTGATATGCTATATTATGCCCCGGTAACCGGTATCGCTGGATATAATACAATTCCAATGAATATTGGTTCGATGACCAATTCGGGTTTAGAACTAGACCTTGCTTACACAATCATTAAAAGATCTAATATACAGTGGAGTGTGAATGCAAATGCCACTTTCATTAAAAATAAAATAAATAAACTGTCTCCTGAGTTAAATGGTGAGTTAATTGATGGAGCTCGTATTTATGAAGAAGGTGAGTCTATGTATCGTATGTTTTTAGTGGAGTATGCAGGGGTTAATGCTGAAACCGGGGAAGCAGAATATTGGACGACAAATGATGCCGGCGTACGTGAACGTACAGCTGATTATTCGCAGGCAGCTGATCATAAAATTGCGACTGATGACCTGTTGTCAACAGTTTATGGTGGATTTGGCACCTCGGTTAATGCCTATGGTTTTGATGCATCTGTATTGTTTTCATATCAATTAGGAGGTCAGATTTATGATTCGGGTTATGCTCGTTTAATGCATAGTGGAACTCCTGGTAGTGCTGGTCAAAACTGGCATAAGGACATTTACAATGCCTGGACACCAGAAAATCCAAATACGGACGTGCCGCGTATGAATGCAAACGATCGTTATGCAAGTAGTCAATCAACTCGTTTTTTAACAAGTTCAGATTATCTAAGCTTGAATAATATAACCATTGGTTATACACTTCCGTCTAACATTGTATCTCGTTTAAAAGTGCAGAAATTACGTATTTATGTAGCGGCTGAAAATGTAGCACTTTGGTCAAAACGAAAAGGATTAGATCCACGCCAAAGTTTTACTTCTGCAACAACAGCGCGTTATACGCCTATTCGTACTATTTCGGGTGGTATAAACTTGGTGTTTTAAAAACTTAAATAAGTGATATGAAAAAGAAATTATTATATATGTTAGTGGCACCCGCCTTATTGTTTTTTAGTGGGTGTGAGGATAATCTAGATACGATTCCTGAAGGAGATGTTATCACGACCGATCAGAAATTGGAGATCTATGGTCTTGATCCGTCAAAGGCTTCGGCCGGTGTGACAGGTATTTATGCTCAGTTTAGTCAGTATGCTCCTAATGAAGATGCACTTAATCGTGTAAATCATCATGACATTGGATTTCCGTCTTTAATGATGTTCTCTGATGCCAATGGTAATGACATGGTGCAAGAAGATAATGGATATAACTGGACAACCAGTAGCTTAGAGTATTCTGACCGTGTTTATACTTCAAGAGAGTCACAGATTATATGGAATAATCAATACAAAATTATTGCAAATTGTAATAATGTGATTGCAGCGATTGATCCAGCAACAGAGGATCCAACGTCTAAATATTTTTTAAGTCAAGGTTTGGCTACGCGTGCATTCAGTTATTGGATTTTAGCACAATTGTACCAGTTTAATTACGAAGGTAACCAAAGCAAGCCTTGTGTACCTATTGTAACAGATAAAAATGCTACTAGTGTAGCTTTTGAAGGTGCTGGTCGTTCAACAGTCGAAGAGGTTTATGAATTAATTATGACTGACATTAACTCTGCGGTTGATTTATTAACCGATGCTGAGGCTGAGGGTGTTGTGCGTGATGATAAACGTTACGTTAGTTTAGCTGTAGCCTATGGTTTACGTGCTCGTGTGAATTTAACAATGCATAAATATGCTGAAGCTGCTGCTGACGCAACAAGTGCTATTGATAAATCAGATGCATCGCCTGCAAGTATAGATGATGTTAGTAAACCTGCATTTTGGACGGTTGAAGAATCCAACTGGATGTGGGGTATAATGATTGCGGAAACGGATCGTGTTGTGACTAGTCAGATTGTGAATTGGATATCTCACATGGGATCATTTAACTATGGATATGCAAACTTTAATGGTGGACGCCAGATTAGTAAAAAGCTTTATGCTTTAATAGGTAATTCTGACGTACGTAAAGGTTGGTGGTTAGATGAAAATAAATTATCTGACAATTTAACTAAAGAGTTTGCTGAGACGATGGAGGATTATGGTTATGCTGCTTACACCCAAGTGAAGTTTGCTCCTTATTCTAATGTCCTAAAAACAAAGACAAACTCCAATGACCTTCCTTTGATGCGTATCGAAGAGATGTATTTAATTAAGGCTGAGGCGGAAGCCATGAGTGGAGGCGATGGTAAAACAACGCTTGAGACTTTTATTAAAACATACCGTGATCCTGATTATGTTTGTTCTGCTACTGGTTCGGAAGCTGTGCAGGAAGAAGTGTTTAATCAGCGACGCATTGAATTATGGGGTGAAGGTTTAAACTGGTTTGATATCATGCGTCTTAATAAGGGAGTTGACCGTAGAGGAGCTGGTTATCCGAATGCTACTATGGTATTTAATATTCCTGCTGGCGATGATGTTTTGCTATGGCGTTTACCTGAGGCTGAAATTCAAGCAAACCCAGCTTTGAGCGAAAGTGATAATAATCCTTCAGCACCAGATCCGCTGCCGGTTCCTGATGAAGAGTAATTATGTTTTACATTTTAATTTGATTATATGAAATTTAATAAATTATATATAGCTATTCTCTTCGCGATGACTACATTATTTGTAGGATGTAGTGAGTGGGAAGATACGGTTACACCAAGTCCACAAGCCCCAGAAGGCTGTCAAGGGGTGTTTTTTCCAAGCTCAAATCAAGCAGTGTTTGAGTTAGAACCTGCGGATGCTTTAGAGCTTACTCTAACTGTTTCGCGTACTTTATCTGCAGGTAGTGTTGATGTACCTATTATCGTTGAAACTAATAAGGATGACGTATTTGTTGTACCTTCAAGTGTAACGTTTGCTGATGGTGAGACAGAAGTTGATTTTAAGGTAACTTTTCCTCAGGCGGGAGAAGGTATAGCTTATGATCTTAAACTTGCTGTTGAAGGTGATAATTACATTAATCCTTATGGATCTGCTAAACCTTATGTTACTACAATGGTCTCACGTATTAAGTGGGAAGATGTTGCGGAGCCAATGGTATATGTAGATGGCGCTATTGCTGCTTTGTTTGGTGTAGGATCTCTTCCGATGTATGTGGAAGCACAAAAAGCACAATTAGGTGCATCGGTTCGTTATCGCTTTAAAAATGCATATGATGTTGCAACTGGACAAGATGCTGATGGCATCTATGACGGATATCCTTATAATGATCCTGGTGATTTTGATGAGACAAAGGATTATTATACAACTATTGAAATTTCAGATCCTTCAGGTACATCTGGAGATGTAGTAATGAGCGGACATGAAATTGGTGTTGACTGGGGATATGGAATAAAGTCGATAGGATCTGTTGATGGTGAAGTTGGTCAGATAAAAGATGGTATAATTACTTTTGGTTCTGGTGCACTCTATTTAAGTTTACCTGATTATAATGCTGGAACCAAGTATCCTTCGTCTACTCCTACGACGATATATACAACTAAAGAGGCATTTATTGCAGCTAACCTGAAGATTGAGGACTTCAACGATGTGGAGTACACGACTATTGTGGGTGAAGTAAGTGAATTTGCTTCAATGGCATTAAATGATAGTTGGGAGCAAACAATTGCTAAGGCAGTTGATGCAGATCCAGAAAATGACGAAAGTGATTATAAAGATCTGTATTATCTTGCTGATTTATATGCTGAAGGTAAAGGTTTGGCATTTTATTATAAAAATGATGCTATCCTGATTCCTGAGATGCAACCATTGGGAATTAATGTTTTTGGTGAGCCTGTTTATATATCACAAAGTAGAGACATTAAATCATCGGTTATTGTTGGGGATAATGGTGTAACGGAATATACTTTAGGAGTTGTTTTCCATTACGAGGATGGAACCATCGTTGGTGAGTTTGCTGAGAAGCAATATTACGCTAAAGTTGAGCCTTCTTATGACATCAGTGCTTTTATTGGAGATTTTGTAATGACTGGACCGAGCGCTCTTACCGGAAGAGATGATGCTAATGTACCTGTTGTAATTGCTGAAGGTACGGAAGACAATAGTCTTGTAATTACTGGGCTGCAATATGCTGAAGAGGTTTTGGCTACTTTCGATCCTGCTACTAGTACTATGTCAATTGCACCGCAAGTGCTTGCTGATTTTGGAGATTACGATGTTGATTTGCAAACTATTAATAATGATGGTGATGTTAGTACAACTGCCGTTTTAGCATTTAAGTCTAGTATACAGGGTAAATTATCTACTGCTCCTACGAGTGAAGCTTTCGGGTATTTATTAAATTCAAATTTAGCTGGTGGTTTTATAAGTGGTTATTATAACTTATTGTTCACGCCAGTTGCTAGTTCTTCTGCAAGTGTTAAATCAACAAGTTCTGAACATTTACAAGTTTCATCTCCGATCTCATCCATAGAGAGAACAGTGAAACCTAAGCATAATTTTAAGATTCAAGGAAAACTATCTCCTAAAACGATAAGATAAAATGTTTCAGGAAACGTAACTTTCTAATTTAAATAGAATTTAATTGAGAGAGGGTGTTATTTGCTAACACCCTCTTTCTTTTATGTGGAGCTTTAGTATTTGTACCTTTATTCAGTTGTTGCCTATAGAAAATTGCCCCTGCTCTGGCAATGATATTCCCTGATCTTGCTAAAGGGAAAAACCTAATAGTTGGTGGTTTTTTCTAGATAAAATAAACTTCGGTCTGTTTTTGATTTATACAGGTTCTAATCATCCAAACTATTAGTAATAAGTAATTTTTGATCGAATAATAGATGTATAAAGCGAGTCATTGTTAATGCTGTTTTTGATCTTAATTTTAAATTAAAAGGGCACTGTGTGACGCGTAACCTTAACGAAATTTTAAGTATTAACTGTAGCGAATGTATTAGTCAAGTTATTGTTAATGAATACTATTTTTTTACCTTTACACCGCTCTAGTTATAAAAAAAACACATATAATATGAAGGCACTAAACCTATTGTTTATTTTAGTTATTCTTGTAAGTTGTCAGACAGTAAAAAAAACTACTGACGAAAATAAGCTAGATGAGGTAATAAAGGCGCATTTTAATGGGGATGTTACAACAGTTGTTAATACTTCCGAAACATTTTTTATTATCAAACAGACCAATAAAACGTCGGAAGAATTACCTGTTAATGCGCTAAATTATAGTATATATGATGTCCAAAAAGGGACTATTGTTTATACCGAACGAAAATATAATGCCAGTGTTAAATGGTATAATGATTTGTACGTTGTAATAGAATCTCGCCCAGGCGTTAAATCATTAGATGAGGATATTGATAATGCAATGAAACATTATTATATCAATGTGAAGACTTTAGAGAAATTAACACAAAAACCCAATTAATAATTAAACCTACATGAGAAAGATTTACTCAGCTTTAATTTTCCTATTAATTATCGGATTAGGGATGTTTTTTATGCGTTCAGAGGATAAAGCACTCACCAAGAATACGCTTAAGACTTCCGAATTATTAATCCAGGAACAGATCGATGCTAAAATTGAGCGTCGCAAAAATGGATATGCAAAACAAGACAAACCAGATAAGTTCCTGGAGCATATTTATAAACTTAAAACAGGGGGAGACCCAAATGTTGAATACAAGTTTAATAATGCCCTAAGTGAATTAAAAAGAGCAAAGTTGAAGTCGGCGCAACTAAAAGCTTCAAAAGTTCTTGATTGGAAGCAACGTGGGCCAGGTAACGTTGGTGGTCGTACACGTGGACTGGTTATTGACCCCGATGATGCCAGTGCCAACACTTGGTTTACAGGGCCAGTTGGTGGAGGTGTTTGGAAAACAACAGATGGAGGTCAGAGTTGGTTGTGTTTAACTATGGATTGGCCAAATCTATCTGTGGCTTCATTGGTTATGGCTGAATCAAACCATGATGTATTATATGCGGGAACAGGAGAAGGATTTGGTAACGTTGATGCGATTAAAGGAAATGGTATTTTTAAGTCAATAGATCGTGGAGATTCATGGGTACATTTGACTTCTACTATTGACAATTCAGATTTCTCTTATGTGAGTCGTTTAGTTATTGATCCTGTTGATGAAAATATTGTTGTAGCAGCTACAAATACTGGTATTCAAAGAAGTACCGATGGTGGACTAAATTGGCAATACGTTTATAGTGCTGAAGAAAAGGTTCAGGACTTAAGAGCTAAGCCTGGGGATTTTAATACTTTGTTTGCTACAGATAACAATATTGGTATACTTACTTCTATTGATGCGGGAAAATCATGGAAACTTTCTAAAGAAATTAAAAGAGGTAGGATTGAATTGGCAACTTCCACTATTAATCCAGATTATGTTTACGGTTTAACAAGTTCATCTGAACTATTTGTTTCCGTTGATGGTGGAGATAATTGGGAAGAGACAACAGTAGCTGAGAAAGTTGAATTTTTAAGTGGTCAAGGTTGGTATAATAATACTTTGGCTGTTAGTCCCGATGACGAAACTAAAATTTATGTTGGGGGGCTTGAGCTTCATAGTGTAACACTTGGTGACGAAGAAAATACGACCGGAACTAGTGTGTTTGATGTCCAATTAGAAAATACTTCCTTCTTATCATGGAGTGATATCGGTGGAGAGTATGTAGCTGGTGGTATCAAAATGGAATCTGATAATAATACATTATACACAGATGTAGAAATTACTTTTGGATCAGGTATCTCGCAAAAGGCACATCGATTCATAACAACTTCAACAGCTTCTATTCCTGCATTAGCTGATATGGTATATCAGGACTATGTTGATGTTCCTTTTAAAGTTATTGATAAAGCAAGTGGCGAGCAGTTAATGGTTTCGTTCCGCGATGATGTTGAAGATAATGTTTTTGAACCAGGAGTAGATACAAAAGAACAAATTTATATTCATGCAGTTGCTTATGATGCTTCAAATGCATCATCTGATATTGCGATGAGTGAAGGAGCTGGTTATAATCGATTCCTAGTGTTGAATCCAGTTGTTTCTGATACTTACACTTGGGATGGGGCTAACTTGCCAACAGCGAGCATTACGCTAGATACGTATGCTTTAAAAAGGAGAGCTATCACATCAAACAAATTAAGCGTTTGGTACCCAAGATCATCAAGTCGTTATTCGCATGCTGATCATCACAATATTGGTATCACTAAAAGTGTTGGCAATCCTTTCCGAATTGTTAATTGTAATGATGGAGGTGTTTTTATTTCTGATGATGGTGGAGTGACTTGGGAAGAAAGAACTACAGGATATGTTACGTCACAGCTCTATGGAGTTTCAAAACACCCTGGCAAAAATATCTACATTGGAGGTATGCAAGATAATGGTACGTGGATATCGCCTGAGGATCCTGATGAAGCAAGTGTTTGGGATAATGCATGGGGTGGTGATGGATTTGAAACCGCTTGGAATGCAAGTGATCCGGACAAATTGGCCATGTCTATTTATAATAATGAAATTAAAATTACATATAACGGTGGTCAGTCATGGATAACTGCTGATATTGGTGATGTAGGTAATGATGCTCCTTTTGTTACAAGAATAGCAAACGAAATATCGAATCCTGAATTGATGTTTGTTGGTGGAGCATCTGGTGTTTGGCGTTCGCCAGATTTTGGAGAGAATTGGAGTTTGGTTACAATGCCTAGTGGTACATGGAATTATGGTAGTGATTTGCCTCATGTAGCTATTAGTCCGGTTAATAGTAGATATGTGTGGGCTGGTAATGCCATTTCAGGAAGTAATGCATTGGCTTATTCAACTGATGAAGGGCTTAGCTTTTCCGTTATGGGAAAACCAACAGGTGTAGGTGCGTATATTGCTGATTTGATAGCTCACCCTACCAACGAGAATGGTATTTATGTGTTATTTTCGCAAAATGGTCATCCAAAAATTATTTATACCGAAGATAAAGGTGAGAATTGGACCGATTTATCACAGTTTAGTGGTGGTACAAGTACTAACGGATTTCCGAATGTAGCGGTTTATTCATTGGTTGTTATGCCGCATGATACTGATATTCTTTGGGCTGGAACTGAGATTGGAATATTTGAATCGACTGATGGAGGTCAAAGTTGGCATTTTGCTGATAATGGATTTCCTGCTGTATGTATTTGGGATATGAAAATTGTTGGACAACAAGTGGTTGTTGCAACGCATGGTTTGGGTGTCTGGACACTTGATGTTCCGGAAATACCAGCGCTACTTAAAAAGCCATATATTAAAGCAGGTAAGAATCCAGAAGGAAAGATTGCTGTTAATTTTGAACTTGAAACAGAATATGATCTTGTTGAATTATACTTCAATGGTGAGCTTGCTAAAACTTATGAAAATACTACTGTAGGCAGTTTTAGTGATGCAGTTGAATTTTCGTCTACAAGTCAAACAATAAGCATTGAGGCAAAAGGTAAGTTTGAAACGCAAAGCGCCATCTCTAATGTTATTACGATGGATAATTATGTGGTATATGCGCCTGTTCAAAAGTATGTAAATCCGTTTACAACAAAGCAAGATGATTTTACAGGCACAGGATATACTATCTCAAATGAGTTATTTGATGATTGGGCGATTCATACGTCGCATCCTTATGATGTGGATCAAAATCTGGTATATCAATTGAATTACCCTATTGAAGTGATGGCAGATGCAGGTGCAGCTGTTTTATCATATCGCGATATAACACTCGTTGAAATGGGCTTAGCTAATTCAAGTTTTGGAGATAAAGAATTCTGGGACTATGTAGTGGTTGAAGGTACAACTGATGGTATTACCTGGAAGCCATTAGCCGATGGATATGATTCAGGTGCTTTTGACGAGTGGAAAGAGTTTGCTGGATCGAATATAAATGCTAAACCAAATTCTACCGATTTATTTAAACAGCATTCAATTAACCTACATGATTCTTTTAATGCAGGTGATTTAATCTTAATTCGTTTCAGAATATACTCCGATGAGGCTACAACGGGATATGGATGGGTTATTGATGATTTAGTTATTCAGGAATCGTCAACTGAGACTCAAAACCTCATACTAAGAGGTGGAAAAAATCCTCAAGGAGTTGTTGCCATAGAAATGCAATTGAAACAAGCTTATGATGTAGTTGAATTGTATGTTGATGGTGTATTATTTGAAACATATAATACTGTTGCTGCTGGGACGGTTATTGAAGAACTAGAAGAAGCTCCTACGAAAGATAAATTTGATGTATCTGCAAAAGGATACGTAAATGGTCAAATGCTTGTGTCAGATTACATTGAAGTTGATAATTTCGAGGTGGGTGAGGCTGTTGAAATGTACCTAAATTCATTTGAAGAAAATCAATCTGACTTTATAGGTAGCTTTGAAATTAACAACTTATTATTTACTAATTATGCCATTCATTCAACACATCAATATGTTGAAAATACTGATGATACGTATACTTTAAGTACTCCGATAATTATTTCAGATGATGTTGATGTTGCCAAGTTGATATACAAGGACATTGCTTTTGTGGACGCGGGTGAATCTGGATCGACCTATGGAGACGCTGGTTTCTTGGATTATGTTATAGTTGAAGGATCTAAGGACGGTGTTAATTGGTTACCTCTTGCAGATGGTTATGATGTAGATTACTCTACTAAGTGGACAGATTTTACTGATGGAGATATCTCTAAGGTGCCAAATTCGTCAGATTTATTTGTTAGCCATTCAATAAGTTTACACGATACATTTGCTGCTGGAGATGTTATTCTTGTGCGATTCAGATTGTACTCAGATGATGCATCAGTAGGATACGGTTGGGTAATTGATAATCTGCGTATTCAGGATGATGGAACTGGTATTTTTACTACAAAGAAACCAGAAGGCACGATTGATGTTTCACCAAATCCGGCTAAGGATTATCTTAACCTTAAATTAGATACTACTAAAGATGGAGAGGTAACAGTTTCGATCTATGACATGTCTGGAGCTAAGGAGTTGGAATTGAATCTCTTTAAGGATGTGCAGAAGTGGAGTCAAAGAATCGATGTGCAGAGGTTGAAGCAAGGAATGAAATTGATTACTATTGAAGTGGATGGAGATGTCTTCTCTCAGAAATTTGTGAAGGAGTAATAAGATATTTATATTTTACTTGAAAGGCCTGCTATTAGCGGGCCTTTTTCGTTTTTGCTTGTCTAAGTCCGTGAGTGATTCATACCCAGTTTGGATTATTCACTCTTATTTATATTGAACTATTTTACTGTTAGCAAGGTGTTAATTAGTATAGGGTTAGTGCTAAAATTATTTAGATATTAATAGTTAATAAAAGATAAAATCATCTTTTATTATTGCATAGTGTTGGATTTTGATTTATATTTGTTGAACAATTTCAGAAAAAGAATTAACGATCTGAAAATGTTAGAAGTATAATTTTAGAGTGCAACAGCAAAAAAAATAGACACTATGACCGCTATAACGTTTGATCAAAAATTGTTGAGTTTACAAGATAAACTATTGTATTTCGCCCTAAGTCTGACGGCTAATGATAGTGATGCAAGAGATTTACTTCAAGAAACGACATTGAAAGCATTAACTTATCGTGATCAGTTTGTGAATAATACCAACTTCAAAGCTTGGGTATTCACAATCATGAAGAATACCTTTATAAATAACTATCGACGCGATCAGAAAACCCGAAATACCTTTGACAGTACCGAAGATGCAATTCGCGTAGCTTACAAGCATAATTATGCATCAGAAACGCCTGAGAATGCTTATGCTGTCATGGAAATGTCATCAAAGGTTGAAAAATTAGATGATGATTTTAGGGTACCTTTTAAAATGCATACTCAAGGTTTTAAATACAAGGAAATAGCCGATAAGTTGGATCTGCCTATTGGAACTGTAAAGAGTCGCATTTTCTTTACGCGAAAGAAACTTCAGGAGATGTTAAAAGACAAATAGATATAAGGTAAAGAATTGTTTTAGAAACCGATGTTAATTTTTATTATCATCGGTTTTTTTGTTTAACTTACTTCATACATAAAATAATCAATTGATGTTTAAAAGAGCGTTTATTACGGGAGGAGCCAAACGTATTGGAAAAGGTATAGTTGAGTTTCTGGCATCAGAGGGGTGGAGTGTAGTGATACATGTTAATAAGAGTGTAGATGCAGCCAAAGAGTTGGTGGCTGAATTGAACCTAAGGTTTCCAAATCAAGAATTCAATATGGTTAGTTGTGATTTGGTGAATTGGAAAGAGTCTGCTGATTTTTTTGAAGATATTATAAATAGTTTTGGACCTGTTGATTTGTTAATTAACAATGCCAGCAGATATGATTCTGGGGCTATTTCAGAGGCGACTACTATTCACCTGGAAGAAATGCAGGCGATACATTATTTCTCACCATATATGATGGGAAAGGTATTTAAAAATAGAATGAAACAAGGTCAAATTATAAATATCCTGGATGCCTCCATATGCTCCAATGCAACATCGTATAGTGCCTACCTGCTGGCTAAGAAAAATATGGGAGATTTTACAAAAATGGCAGCACTTCAGTGGGCACCTAACTTTCGCGTAAATGCTATTGCACCCGGACCAGTGCTTCCTGCCAACAGTCCGGATAGTTCAACGTTTGAATCGGCGGTTCAAGCTACTCCTCTACAGAGGGAAGTTAGTTTGGAGGACCTTTGTACGGCTTTAACATATTTAATTAATGCAAATAGCGTTACTGGGCAGATACTCTTTGTTGATTCTGGCCAACATTTGCTTTAAGACTGGTTTGTATTTACTTGAGAATTTCATAAATCTAAGCTTATGGGAACTTTAAAAATCAAGAATCTATTACTTCGCACCTGTGTTGGCTTTAATCCTCACGAAATTGGAAAGCGTCAGGATTTAATCATTAATATTACTATCAAATACGATTCGGATAAAGAAGAAAAAAGTGATAAGCCCGAAGACGCCTTGGATTACCGAACAATCACAAAGGAGATTATTGAGAAGGTTGAGAAAAGTAAATTTAATCTTATTGAAGCATTGGCACGCCTTGTTTTGGACACAATAATGACCTATGAGCGTGTGTCATATTCAGAAGTGGAAATTGATAAAATGCATGCTTTACGATTCTCTGAGAGTGTTTCTATTACTTTAAGTGCCCAACGTTAGTGATAAATTATGAATAGTGTAGTAATTGGTATTGGTTCAAATATAAATGCAGCTAAGAATATCGACTTAGCGCTAAGTGATCTGACTAAGTTAGGACAGATAATGAAGCGGAGTCAGTTTATTCAAACAGAGCCTATCGGTATTACTAATCAAGCTGTATTCACCAATGGAGCTGTATTGATTCGTACAGAATTAAACCAGGGTGATTTAAACAAACAATTAAAAAGCATCGAGGATCGCCTTGGAAGGGATCGAACTCGTCCTAAATATGGGCCACGAGAGATTGATCTGGATATAATTGTTTTTAATAATGTAATTGTTGATGATGATTACCATCAAAGACGCTTTTTGAAGAAGGTGGTGGATGAAGTATGGCTCTAATCAAGTTTGTAAAATAAGCAGAGCCGGCTCGCCAGAACCAGCTCTACACCTTTATCACCATTATTAACCTAACCATTGCTAGGCAATGTCTTTATATCTTGAAACCCCGGCTTATATTTAAAGTAAACCAAAGTAGATTATCCTTGTGTAAGGTTTCCTCTATTGTGTATTGATAATTAATAGAGGTTGACAAAGATACCTTCTTGATTTTAAAATTAGCTGACAATTGTTGTAAGAAGAAGCCCCATCCTGGTATAATGTTAGGGTTGATTGCTCCACGATTATTGCTAATCACTGACTTAGCGCCTAAGTTTAAACTTTTGAAAGATTTGTTAAACTTTATTAAAAACTCATGAATACCAGCATCTCTTAGAATATCTCTTCCTGAACCAAAGGTTTGATAATAATAAAAGTCATATCCCGCCGTCATAGTTAATGATTCGTTAGCATTTAAAGTTATCGGTTTATGTATACCCGCATTGTACTTCATGCCATTGTAGAAGTCAGGTTCTACAGCTGGGTTTTGCGTGTTGGGATTAGCCCAATAGTCCAGATAGCCATGTAAATTCATTTTCCAATTGCCCTTGTTTGTAAAGATGTCGGAGCTTTGGTTCACAATTATATTCCACTCATCGTTAAACGAAGTCTGGCGATCGTAAGGTAGGCTAAACCATGCAAGAATATCCGTGCCTGTACTTAAACTATATGTAGCACTCGGTTGAAAACAAGGGAGGTTGCTACTTAATGTACGACCATGTGCAATGTAGTTTGATGCCGTACCCATATCAATGGTAAAGCTTTGTTGTGCTTTTAGCTGAGCTGCTGTTATTGCTAACACTGCAAGCAAAACGATTCTTCGTGTCATAGTTTTATCGAAATTTTAGGCTGCAAATGTAAGTGCGAACCATAAGGCAAACAATGACTTAATACGGCCTAAAAACATGATAAAAATCTGCCATCAAAACATTGATGAGAACACTGATTTTGATAAAATACATTGTAAGTATTCAATTCTTTTTTATAAGCACTGCAAGTATATTAAGGCATGCTTCCATTTCGTAAAATCTTTATTACTTTTAAACCACAATGCCATTCAACGTCTAAGCCAGATCAAATGATTAATTGTTTAAAAAGATGCTTTCTGATAACGAGTTTTGTCTTTTGTTTGTCGATCATATCAATTAGTGCACAAACCGAGGAATCTAAAGTCTTGTTAGAGCAATTAAAAAATGCTTCAGCCAAAGAGCAGGTTGATATTTATAATCAACTATCGAGAGCTCACCTTTACACCGACCCACAACGTGCTATAAATTATGCTCAGAAAGCTTTGCATATGGCGATGCAACAAAACGATAAGCGAGCCGAGGCAGAGGCCTATAATAACTTAGGGATGGGTTATTATTTTGTCAATGATTATGAACAACTTCTGCAATCGTATCGTAAGTCGCTTAGTACCTACCGAAATATCGGTGATATCAGAAGTATGTCAATGTTGTCATCTACTTATTTTCGATTGAAGCAGTCAGATAAAGCATTGAAGAGTTACAAGCGCTCCCTTAATCTCTATATTAAAGAAAAGGATTGGGATAATATTTCGGAAACGTATAAAAAAATGGCAGATGTGTATAAAAACATATCTGATTTTCCGATGGCTTTGAATTATTATAAAAAGGCATTGGCCATAGTTGAGCAAGATGAGTCAGACGATGCCCGAAATGAAATGGTTTTGTTACTTGGTAACATTGGTGAAATATGTTTTTTTCAAGAAGAGTACGATACTGCTTTGGTTTATTTTCATCGCATGAAAACTATATTGGAAGAAGTAGGTGATCATCGGAATAAAGCTATACTTCTTAGTAATATGGCCAATTCGTATTTCTTCAAGGGAGATTTGGATGAATCTTTTAAAAATTACCGGGAAGCTCTTGAAATTCAGATAAAACAAAATGACCATTGGGAGGCCGCTATGAGTTTGCTTAATATTGGTCTTATTTATTCAAAGCGAAAAGAATTCAACTTAGCAATAAATAGCCATAAAAAAAGTATTGCATTAGCTCAGAGTATAACCGAAGCCAATGATCTTTTGCGTGATAATTATTTGGCATTATCTGAAATATATGATGCTTTAGGTGATTTTAAACGTGCTTATGATTATCGAATCTTGTATTCTACTTTATCTGAGTCTATGATGATGGAAGAGAATATTACACAATTCGTAGATGTGTTGGCTTTACAAGAATTAGAAGAAAAGAAACGAGAGAATGAAATATTGCAGGCAAAGAATAAGAATTACTTACTGGAGCTCGAAAAAGAGAATCTTGGACGCTGGCGCTTATCTTTTGGTTTTACTATTCTAATTATTTCCATATTAGTATTCGTTATTTACTACCGCTATTATTTAAAGCGAGAGGAAATAAAAAACCTGGAAGAACGTATAGCAGATGCGCTTAAAAAACAAGAAGAACAGCAGCAGATAATTATGCATCAATCAAGTTTGACCTCACTTGGTGAGTTAGCTGCCGGTATAGCACATGAAATCAATCAACCGGTTCAAAATATATCCTTATCAGCAGAGAGTATTAAGTATGAGCTAGCCGAGAGTGATTTTAATAAAGACTTTCTAAACCAATCGGTAGCTGAGATTTTTGAAGATATTGTTAGAGTAAGACAAATTGTAGACCACATCCGAATTTTCAGTAGTGGACAAAAGGATGAAGTTGAAGAAGATTTTTGTGTGACCGATTGTGTTAAGAGTGCGGTGTCAATGATAGGCAACCAGTATGCTAATCACCATATTAAACTTGAATTAAAGTTGGCTGAAACTTTGCCAATGGTGCTTGGTAATCCGCATAAACTGGAACAAGTAATCCATAATTTACTTTCAAATGCAAAGGATGCTGTTGAAGAGCGACATCAGAATGATTCGGATTGGCAAATGGAAGTGGGCATTCAAACTCGATTTGAGGGCGAATCAGTTTATCTCGAAATAATTGATAATGGAATTGGGATTGCAGCAAAGCGGCAAACCGATATATTTTTACCATTTGTTACTAGTAAACAACTGGGTAAGGGCACGGGCTTAGGTTTATCCATTTCTTATAGTCTGGTGAAGGAGATGGATGGGCGCATTGAAATAGAAAGTAAGCCAAATGAGGGGACAAAAATGAGTGTTGTTTTGCCTGTATCAAAGCATGAACGATAAAAAGACTAAACTATAATGAACGAATTAAAAGTGTTGATTCTGGATGATGAATCAAGAATCACCGAAAAACTAAAATACCACCTGGAGAAACGTAAGTTTAAGGTTTTTACGGCTAATACACCTGCCGAAGGATTTAAAACCCTTGAGGCAGAACGACCGGGCGTATTGATATTAGATGTGATGTTGCCGGGGATGAATGGATTGGATATTCTTACAAAAGTAAAAGGTGAATATCCCAATCTTGAAATAATCATGATTAGTGGTTATGGTGATATGGACATGGTGATTCAGGCCATGCGTCAAGGCGCATCTGATTTTATTCGTAAGCCTTTTCAGATTATGGACATTCAGTTGGCCATTGAGCGTACCGAGAAATTTTTACAATTGCAATCAAAATTGGAAGCGGCTGAAGATAGAGGAGTATTGGTATCGAAGCAGTTGGAGAATTTGATTGAGAAGGATTTTGTAGGTGTTAGTCCTCAGATTAAGCAAGTGCTAAAGATGGCATTAAAAGCCGCGGAAGACGGCGATGTGAATGTGTTGGTAACGGGCGAAAATGGAACTGGTAAAGAAATTATCTCGCGAATCATTCACTACGGAAGTCCTCGCCAGAAACAAGTCTTTGCACCGGTTAATAGTTCAGCTATTCCATCTGCTTTGTTAGAAAGTGAGTTTTTTGGACACGTAAAAGGTGCCTTTACTGATGCGCGTGAGGAAAAGAAAGGCTACTTTGAATTGGCTAATAAGGGAACCTTATTCTTGGATGAGATTGCTGATATGCCATTTGCGCTTCAGGCAAAGTTGTTACGCGCCATCGAAGAGAATAAAATAAAACGCGTAGGTAGCAATGTTGAGATTCCTGTTGATGTGCGTATTATTTCAGCTACCAATAAAAACATTGAGCAGCTCATCGATGATAATGAATTTCGAATTGACTTGTTCCACCGAATCAACACCATCGAAATAAACATACCACCTTTGCGCGAGCGTAAGGAAGATATACTACCTCTTTTAAATCACTTTGTAGCCAATTTTGCAAAGAAGAAAGGGAAAGAGAAATTGGGTGTTTCGCCTGACTTGGTAAAGAAACTGGAAGCCTACCATTTTCCGGGTAATGTGCGCGAATTGCGTAACATGGTTGAGCGTGCTATGATACTATCAGATAATGATACGCTTGAGCCGGATGACTTTTTGTTGAAAGGTGAGAATACGCAGAAGGCAAGTGCCAGTCCAGTGGTAAATGCTGGTTTCAATATCGATGATAATGAACGCCAATTGATTGAACAGGCTCTGAAACAATCTGACCTTAATCAAACGAAGGCAGCAGCTTTGCTAGGCATTAGTCGCGATGCCATGAAGCGAAAAATTAAAAAGTTTGGGATAGAGATCGTGAAGGATATTGGGTAAGGGTGGGGCTAAGTGAAGTTTGGAGAAATTAATTAATCCTGTCATATTATAGAGAATGAAGATATTTAAAATAGTAATCTGGATAGTTAGTTTTACGCTTTTGATCTTGATAACTCAAATTGGTGGTATTGCTTTAATAATTAGTAGTTTGATTAATAAATATTGGAATAGGAGATTCATTCTTAAATCTATCCTCTTATTTTCAACTGTTTATTTATTATTAACTTACCTGTTGGTGCCAATTCTGGCACCATTATTTGGTCGCGAACGTATTAGGCATTCTGATAAAATCCGGCCAGGAATGTATTTGACAGTTTTATTGAATAGGAATTATGTGGTTCCAGAAATAAATGAAATATTAAATGATGCTGAAAATCAACTAAAAGGAACTGAAATTTGCATCAACTATCTAGATGCTAATTTTCCTTTTATCAATAAGTTTCCATTACCTCCACATCTAAGTCATAACGATGGAAAGAAAATTGATTTTGCACTTGTGTATCAGGATGAAGAAGGTAAGATATCTTGTAAGACTAAGTCGGTAAGTGGTTATGGTGTATTCGAGGAACCGAGAAAATCTGAACCAAATCAAATTAGGAAATGCTTAAATAACGGTTACTATCAATATAGTTTTCCAAAATATTTCACTCTTGGAGAAATTAATAAAGATCTTAACTTTTCTGAAAAAGGTACGGCCTTATTAATAAAAGCCTTATTAAAGAGTAAACCGGCAAGTAAAATCTTTATAGAACCACATTTGAAATATAGGCTTGGATTGAAAGATAATAGGATAAGATATCATGGATGTAAATCAGTTAGGCATGATGATCACATACATGTTCAGGTAAAATAAATAATTATCCCTTATTCTGCTATAATGCTTTTTTAAAGTTTATCGTTGTTTATACTAATATGACTCATAAAGTTGTTGATTAAGAGTTTTTATTTTTATTGACAATACAGCGTAAAAAAAACCTCATCTAAGCACCGTTGTGCCCGATGAGGTCAATAACCAATGGAATGTATATAAAAAACAACTAAAGAGGCTAACCTTTAGCTATGCTAATTCAGTAACTAATTCGTTCATGGCCTTGATAAGTGTTTGTTGGCTCACATTGCTGGGAGCCAGATTAACAGGGCCATTGATGCAACCTCCTTCGCAGGCCATTACTTCAATGAACGAAGCTTTAGGTGCTTTGCGCGGATACGTTTTTAAAAGCTTAATCGATTTTTTTGTCAGGCCATCAATCTGTTGCGTTGCCAGGTTATTATCCTTAGCCAATACTGATTGTATGGCACGTGTTACGCCACCTGAAGCTGCATAACCTCTGCTTTCGGCATTAACACTATTTGATACGCATGATTTGTCGTCCATGTTAAGTACATCAATCTTTAGTGCTCCCCAAATGGCACCAAGCTCTTCGGTGGTTAAAACGTAATCAATATTTTTACTTTCAAATGCTTCGCGTCTTTTTGCAAGGCATGGGCCAATAAATACGACTTTATGATCAGGAAATCTTTCCTTAATCATTCGGGTTGTATATACCATGGGTGATGGGGTGTGGCTCACATAGCTTTGTATTTCAGGAATGTGTTTTCTTGTTAATGCCACGTATGAGGGGCAACAAGACGTTGTCATAAATGGTGCCCCCTCCGAAAGTCGTTCTTGCAATTCTTCCGTTTCGTTTTGAGTAGTTAGTTTGGCACCTTCGGCTACTTCAATTACTTCACTAAAACCAACGGCTTTAATAGCTTTTAATATTTGCGATGAATTGGCTTTAAATTGACTCAATACCGCTGGTGCAACCATGGCAATGGTTTTTTCTTCTTTGTGTTTGATGTTGTAGAAGAGGTTGAGGATTTGTGATTTCTCTGAAATAGCTCCAAAGGGGCAAGCCATCATGCATTTACCACAGTGAATGCATTTGTCAAAGTCAATAATTTCAATGCCTTCCGCATTTTTACGTATGGCTTTTACCGGACACGATTCTTCGCAAGGTACAGGTAAATAGGCAATGGCATGAAAAGGACACGCCTTCTGGCACAAACCACAGTTGACACATTTCTGATGGTCAATATTGGCTTTGCCATTTATAACGGTAATGGCATCTTTGGGGCAATTTACCTGACAAGGTCGACCTTCGCAACCTTGACACAGATTACTAACCGTGTAGTTTACTTGAACGCATGAGCTACATGCCTCATCAACCACGGTTAAAAAGTCGCCTGTGAGGCTATGTCCTTCAATGGCTTTTTGTGCATACTCTTTAAGAGGTGTTAATTCATCTTCTTCATCTGAAATGTTAAAACCAAGCATCGCCATTATTTTGTATTTAATCACAGCTCTGTCTTTATGTACACAGCAACGAATGGGTGAGTTGGTGCGAGGGCGCATTTCAAGAGGAATACGATCTATTTTCTCAAATAATTCATCATCATTGAGCAACTTAATGAGTCGAACGAGTAGTTCTCGTTTGGTAATTACAGCGTTGTTATAATAGGTCATTAATGAATGGTGCTAAGTAGGTGGTTTATGATTTTTTGTATGCTTGCTTTTGGCATTGTTTCGCCATTGATAAGCACACAAGGGTGCGCTTTCTCAGCATTATCTTCGCAATTGCCCAGACAAGGAATACCTTCGATGCTAACACGCTCTTTTAGTTCGACAGGTAGTTTTTCATTGAGTAAATGAATTTCGGCACCTCCCATTATGTAACACATGGTGCCACAACATATCTGGACTTTATAAGTTTGTTTATCTGTCATTGCTGATGCTATAAAAATTCAATTTCAATTTTCTTTAAAAACTTTTCCTCCAGTATGGAAGCAATCTTTTTTATCACGTTACGTCTTATTTCCAATTCAACTGGTAGGTTGGGATCCTGATGGGCATTATTGATCTGTGTACCTGCCAATATTAGTATGGAGTCACTGCCTAAGAGTAGTTTTACCATTTTTTCGGCTGGGCCATTGCCTTTTACCACATTGTGTTTGATTTTTTCCAGAATTGACGACACCTTACCCAAGGTTAAAATGCCTTCGGTCATCAGATCGATACCTTCCATACAAGCAACAGGTGGCAATCCTGGTTCGTAATTGTCCAGCTCTACGGAAATATCTCGCTTTAACTCGCGCGAAATAATTTTTGATGTTGTCCCACCGCAAACAATCGTTTTGCCTTCGAAGCTGGCTATGCGTTCGGCCAATACAGCATCATAATTTTTATAGTAAGGCGGACCAGATGCCAGTAGTAATTTGCGGGGCTCGCGGCAATAAATAACCTGACAAGTGGCGTCATCCTTAAGTTCATTGGCATCATTAGCCTGGGCACGTTGCATTATTTTTCGCGCCAATCGATGGGCTGATATCTTGGTTTGCTGGCTGATTGTTTGTTGTATAAAATGGCGTAAGCCATCTTCGCCCCAGCCAAAGGGCGCGCGTTTGCTTCCCATTCCCGATTGGGTTATACCATCAGATACCATGATGATGCGATCTTCTTTATTGAGCTTTATGTTCGAATAAAAAACTTTTGCCGGGCGACTATCGGGACGAGTTATGGTTTTTACTGTTTTATTAATTTGTATGAATTGCCCTTTTCGGTGTAGTAAAACCGATGGATTATCATACTCAACGATGCTTGCATCACCAAAACAATTGACATCAACAATTGAAAACGTTGAATAACTTATTTGACGCTTTGAGTCAATGGGCAAGGTCTTCATGATAAAATCAGAAGTGCGTTCGGGTGGATTGTTTTTTGCTGTGAACTGCAAAGCCATGCTTGTGGTCATGGTTGCGAGTATGTTGGCTTTTACACCCGATCCTAAACCATCGGACAAAACCGTGATTAATCGATCTTCCTCTTTAAGCTTACGCGATTCGCATGAGTCGCCACACACATTCTGCAAAGCCTTGCTTTCCTGACTAAATTCCGCTTCTATGTAAAAGTGCCTATTGTGCATCTTCCAGTTTTTGAGCGTCTAAAATAGAATTAAGCAAAGAGTCGGTAAACGAGGCATTCTCACCTAGTAAGAAAGCAATCTTTTGAACCGTTTCCATATTCTTCTTAATCACTTCCCGTGTGCGTTTCTCAACAATTTCTTTGTGAAATTCGGGCTGCTGTGTACCTTGTATTATACCGGTTACCAGTTTGTGCTTTTGAATATTAAAGATGGATAATTGTAGATGTTTACCGTTTTCCTGAATGGGTAACTCGTAATATTCTTTACCAGTCACCAGAGCAGTTTGAAATAATTTGCCAAATGTGCCTAGTTTATTTAAATCCGCTCCACGCATACCCGGGTTAGCTTCGAAACACATTTCCATGTCATTACCCAATTGACGGGCAAAGCTGGCATTCATCTCAACTACTTTTGATTGATCATCAACAATGACAACACCTGATGGAATTTTTTGCAATAGTATGGTTGCTTTATGGTGGGCAACCATTCTCATGTAAGAAACACACATGCCTGTTTCGGCGTGCTTGCTAAGAAGCGCATGAGCAAAGTCACGACAGGTATCGTATCCACAACCGCTGCAATTCAGTTCTTCACTTACATTTGCCTTTCCTATGCTCAGCAAGGCTTTATTAATATCTTCAGCACTGAAATCTTGTGGTTTAACCGTTTCAATGTTGAAAAAATCGCGTTCTATATTTAAATTATCCTCTTTGGTAATATCTGTTGAATCTGATTGTAGCCTTTGCTGGTAGTGTTGATTAAGTTTAAGGTGTTTAATGGCAATGTCGTTTTGCGTGCTCATGCCTGGACCATTCAAACAACCCGTTTCGCAGGCTAATAATTCTAAAAACAGAGGACTCTCTTTTCCAAATTCATCTAAATTGTCGAGTACATTACGCACCATGTTCTGACCAGTGAAACTCATGAAGGTGCTATCTCCACTGTTGCCGGTTTGCTTTATTGTATCAATCATACCGCCATCAAATGGGTAGATAACACCCTCACGAGCTTCATAAGGTTTCAATGTGAATTTATGTTGATTATTCAGAGCCTCTAATGATATGTTTTCTGATTCGAGCCAGTTGTTTAATTCTTTAAAGGTGATGGCTACATCAACCAAATCAGCTGAATCATCCGTTTCTGATTTCTTTCCAATGCAAGGCCCAATAAAAACAACACCAATGTCATTTCCGTACCAACGGCGCAGTTGACGCGCGTGTGTTAGCATTGGCGACATGTACGGCGTGATGGACATGGTGTGTTGTGGGTAGTATTTACGAATCAACTCAACAACTACCGGGCAAGCCGAAGAAATATATACGCCTGACTGACGTGCTTTAAGGTAGTGGCTAATTTGATTTGATACTTCTTGGGCACCAATGGCTGTTTCCGAAACGCCATCAAAACCTAATTGATATAAGGCATCAACAAGTACCTTCTGATTATCGCCATATTCCGAGGTGAAAGATGGTGCTAATGAGACGTATACTTTTTTCTTTCCCTTTAATAATAACTTAACACGCGATAAGCCATCTCTTACTTTTTTTGCGCCCGTTGGACAAATAGCAACACAATGGCCACAATATATACACATCTCGTTAAGCACCGATGCCTTATCGTCGCTCACCTTAATTGCCTTGGTCGGACATTCTCTAATGCACTTATAGCAATCTTTACAATCGTTGGTTTCGGTATATATTGGTTTTAATTTCATTTGCTTTATTAAAGGTGATTAGCCAATATAGAGTGTATGTTACTTTGCGTAACGCCTTCGTATTCGGTTTCGTCAATTTCGATAACAGGTCCTTTGTTGCAGGTCTCACTACAAAGGTGACCTCTGAAATCGATGCTTGCATCCAAGCCATTTTCATCCAAATAGTCTTTGATGAGTGTTAGGTTATCAGCATTTCCACGAGAGTAGCAGGAGCTACCAAGGCAAATAAGTATTTTATGTGTACCTGTTGTTGACATGGCTATTAACTTTGGTAAGTCTAATATCCAAAGCTATGCCACTTAGTGTATGTGTCAGATTATGAAGGGGGAAGGAGTTGGGAGTTTTAGCTTATTATTTTTTACGTGTTCGGATTGTCCTAAAACTGAACGATTATAAAATTTTAATGTCCTAAAGTTGATCAGTGAATTATTTCTGAACGATTCGTGTTGGCAAGGTGATTTTGTGTTTTTGGGCTTTCAAATACAGCGTATTTCGGCTAATGCCCAACGTTTTTGCCGAAAGTGTAATGTTGTAATTCAAGTGTACGAGCGTTTCTGAAATTAACTGACGCTCCATTTCTTGCATTGTTCTGAGTTGAAATGTTTTTGTGTCAGAAGTTTTCTGATCCACTTGATCTTTTTTCTTTTCTTCTTCTTTTTTAAGCTTGAGGTTTTCAAAGGAAATATTGCCATCGAGATTGACATACTGCTCCACTGCATTTTCAAGCTCTCGTATATTTCCGGGCCAGTCGTAATCCAGAAATTGTTGTAGGATAGAGTAGCGTAACTGTGGAATCTCCTTTTGTAGACGAACAGCCTTTTTGTTCAGGAAGAAGCGTATTAAGGATGGCAGGTCTTCCATTCGTTCACGTAATGCAGGTATTTTTAATGGTATTACACTCAGGCGATAATATAAATCAAGTCGAAAATTACCCTTCTCAACTTCGTCTTTTAAGTTTTTATTTGAAGCAGCAATAATGCGAACATCAACCGGAATATTTTTATCTCCGCCAACACGTGTTATGGCACTTTCTTGGATGGCGCGTAAAAGCTTAACCTGAAGTTCTGGTTTCATGTCGCCAATCTCATCTAAAAATAAGGTACCCCCATTGGCCAATTCAAATTTACCCGGATGACCTCCTTTTTTTGCTCCTGTAAAAGCGCCGTCGTCGTAGCCAAAAAGTTCGCTTTCGATGAGGTTTTCACTGATGGCAGCGCAGTTGATGGCAACGAAGCCATTTTCACTACGGCTACTGGCATTGTGCATGCTTTGCGCAAATACCTCTTTACCCGTTCCGCTTTCAGCTTCAATAAGCACGGTGGAGGGGCTATCTGAAATATTTTGAGCATAGTCAACCAATTTGCGCATCGTCTTACTTTTGGCTATGATGTCTTTAAAAGTAAAACGGGCTTGCATTCCGGTGTATTTATTAACCAGATGATAAACATTTTCTAATTCACGAATGGCAATGACTAGCCCAATTAGCTTCGTTTGTTCTTGATCTAAAATTGGGCTTACAGTGACATTGTATTTGATGCGCTGATCAAGTGTATTTATGGCAATTTCTTCGTTAACGAATTTCTTGCCAGAACTCACAATCTGATAAATATTAGTCCAGCTCGGTATTAATTGCTTGATATGAATATTTAGTAATTCGCGACGGCGGATATTTATCCATTGGCATGCCAGGTTGTTGGCGTATAATAACCTGCTTTGTTCATCCACCGAAATAATTCCAACTTTTAAAGCATTCATGATGGCAAAGGTGAACTGGTGAGTATCGTCCATCTTTTTCTGCATCGAAGCATCCTTGAATTTAGCTTGAATACTTGTATTGATTGCCGACATGGCCATGTTTAACCATGGAAAATCAACATCAATAGAAGAAATTAAATGGATTTGAAAAGGTAGTTTTATTTGTCTATTCTGAAATTTAAGAATATTATAGACCAGTTTACCTGCACTCAATAAGCCTTCATTTGGCAATTCATTGCTCCAGACAATGTTTTTACTAATGCTATTCCAATTATCGCCTTTGTTTAGTTTTAGCTTGTTAAGTTTAGTAGTATTCGAATAGATTTGTGTAATAAGGTTTTGCTCGTTTACAACAACAACCTTAAAGAAAGTACCTTTCATATTAGCAGCAAACTCATTAAGTGCTTCGTGCAAATTCTGCATCGAATTATCAGTGCTTACATTTCTATTACCAGGAACTTTTGTCGACATATGTGGTATTTTCTATTCGGTGTACAAAATTACTCATTTTAAATGAACCCTAGATAATTATTTCTACAGCATATTATCGCCCATGTGGGCGCAAAACGTGATGTGATAAATTGACTAGCTAGTTGTTCTTAATTTATTGACTTGTGTTTTAATGGTCAGTTAATGAGTGTTTAGGGGTTGCATTGTGTGGTGGAATTTCTGTGCTGTTGCTTTTTTGGTATGCCGCTTGATTCTCATTAAGCGTTGATGTGTCAAGCACATGGTTTCCGATCAGGTGAGCTGATGAAATTATTTAATGGCACGAGTATTAATTTATAAATCATATGCCAATGGAAGTAAAAAAGAGTAAAAAGGCAGACCTTGAGAATAAACGCTCTTTGTTTTTTCAGATGGGATTGATAATTACCCTCGGTGTTGTGTTTGTTGCCTTTGAATGGTCGACAACGAAAGTTGATGGTAAAGGTCAATTCTGGGTAGAAGAGGAGGTTGTTGAAGAAGAAGCGCCTCCAATTACTGTTCAAGATGAAATAAAGCCGCCTCCACCTCCGCCGCCTCCAGTTGTTTCTGACATACTAGAAATTGTTGATAATGATGTTGAGCTTGATGAAGAATTAGAAATTGAAGATTCAGAAAGTGATGAAGATTTCGAAGTTGATTTAAGTCAATTGGAAGAAGAGGAAGAATCAGGGGATCCGCTACCATTCTATGTTTTGGAAGATAAGCCAGTATTTCCAGGTGGCGATGCCGCTCTTCTTAAATATGTGAATCAAAATGTACGCTATCCTGTCATTTGTCAAGAGAATGGTGTTCAGGGAATGGTTACTGTATCTTTTGTTATTGACGAAAAAGGTAAAGTAACAAATGTTAAGTCCTTGCGTTCTCCTGATCCAAATTTGGAGCGGGAAGCCGTCAGAGTAGTAAAAACACTACCTGATTGGAAACCAGGTAAACAACGCGGAAGACCGGTGAAAGTTTCTTTCATGGTGCCAGTACGTTTTGTATTACAATAATTATCTAAGAGTATTTTACTGTTGTTCCTTAATTTTTCAGAGTTGATGAACGCATCAACGCAACATTGAGCAATCTAGGCCTTGACCCCTTAGAAAGCTCCCGAGATAACGATCTCAATTTTTTTAGGTAATAAAAAATAAAAACCGGTCGGTTCTGAATGACCCTGCAACTTCCGATATTATATCGACAAACAGAACCAACCGGTTTTTTATGCTTAAAACTTAAACAGTTTCTCAGTAAACGCCCCATTAAAATCGCCCCATTGGGCGCAAAAAGTCATCAAAAACAAACTCTGTAATTGTGTGTGAAAATGATAGTTGTTTGTGTAAGTTGTATGTTATTAGGTGTTTGTGGATTATTTTCCTCCTTAAAATAAGTATTTGTTGATTTTGGTACAGCCATTGAATTAAACAAACCATCGCTATTAGATTATTAATTCTAAAACCTCACATTATGAAAACGAAAAAATATAAACATGCAGATTTGGAGAAAAAAAGAAGCATCTTTTTTCAGATAGGGATCATCATTTCTTTGGCTTGTGTTTTTGTAGCCTTCGAGTGGAGTTCGAGTGAAAGTGGTCTGTCAATTGTTGAAAATGATGAAATATGGGATGATCCTGAAGAGATGATGCCAATCACTAGAGAAGTAGAAAAACCAAAACCGATAAAACCAATTCAACCGGAGGTTCTTATTATAACAGATGATCCGACTGTAACAGATGTCATTCCTGATATTATTAGTGAACCAGAGGATATTAATTGCGCCATTGAATTACCTCCAATGGTTGAAGAAGTTGAGGATAACAAGGTTTTCGTTCGTGTGGAGCGCATGCCTGAATTTCCAGGAGGAGATGCCGCGTTATTGAAATTCATAGCTTCTAATGTAAAGTATCCGGTTATCTGTGCCGAAATTGGTGTTCAAGGCAGAGTTTATGTTGCCTTTGTGGTTAGTAAAGATGGTAGTGTGACTGATGTTCAGGTTGTAAGAAGCCCGGATGCCAACTTATCAGCCGAGGCACTACGAGTTGTTAAAATGATGCCCAAATGGAAACCGGGTAAACAAGGAGGTAAACCAGTGAATGTATCGTATAACATTCCTGTTAATTTTCGCCTTCAGTAATTCATATCAATAGTATTCCCTAACCGATATATTAACCAGTACTGTGCAGTATCGTGTAACATAAATTGTTAATCCGTGCCTAAAGTGATAGCAATACAATAAACAAACGAACTGCACAGTACATTTTTCTTTGTGCTATGCGAAATTATCTTTCAAAATCAAGTATGAGTTTTATAACTCTATCAATTGTTGTTACTGTTATATTTATTGTTGCAGCTTGCACTTCATCCGGATCGAGTTTTAAGCCGAGACCACTGGGTGCACCTGGTGAGTTGCTTTTGGTAATTGATAATGTTAATTGGTCATCACAGGTGGGCAATACCTTGGGGGATATGCTCGATGATACTTTTCCGGCATTGCCGCAAGAGGAAACAATGTTTAAGAAAACACGCATTAATTTTTCCCAGTTTAAACGCCATTTTCGAACCTATCGTAATATTCTTTTGGTTTCGGTTCGTAGCGATACGCCTGTTAATAAAGTTAAATATAGAAAGAATGAGTGGGCCTTAAATCAGCAGGTTGCCGAAGTTGTTGCCAAGGATATGGAAAGTTTGCAAGAGTTGTTGATGCAAAAATGGCCTACCATCAAAGGCTTCTTTTATGGGGGCGATATTAATTCACTGGTGCAATCCTACATAAGAACATTTGAACCCTTGGCTGTTGATGCCATTACCAGCAATTACCCTTTTAGTATGCATTTTCCCAAAGGTTTTGAATTAAAGAAACAAGATGAAGAGTTTACCTGGCTTTCAATTGATCGTTTGGAGAGTCACCTGGGTGTATTTGTTTACCGTTGTTCATTGGATTCGCTCGAAGGGGATAAAAGTGTTGATTTGCTTCGTTTTAGAAATAATGTACTAAAAAGGCAAGTGCCAGGTGAAAACCCAGGTTCTTTTATGACAACTGAAGAAAACTATCCGGTTTTAGTGAATAAGAGTACGTTTGGTGGAAAAAAATGGGTTGAGCTCAGAGGCTTGTGGAAGGTTCAAGGCGACTTTATGGGTGGGCCATTTGTCGATTATTTCTATATCGACGAAGAGAATAATCAACTCTTAATGCTTGAAGGATATGTGTATGCACCATCAAAACCTAATAAAGGGATTTTTGTGCGCGAAGTGGAAGCGGTTTTGAAATCATATAAAGGAGTGTAATCTATTTCTTAATTTGGCTGTTAAATAAAGTTAATCATTCGGCGCTACATTTAAATAATTTGATGGACTGTTGGGAAAGCTTTATACTTACACCATGAGAAAAATAATACTGGTACTTTTTGTTGTGATTTTGAGTTTAGATGTATTGGCTCAGCAGAGCGATGTGGATAAACTTATTGAACAAGGCATTGCATTGCATGATCATGGTTTGTACGAAGATGCACGAAGTAAATTCAAGCAAGCTCTGGCGATGGATAAAACAAGTATTAGGGCTAAGTACGAAATGGCGTATTCATCCTCAGCTATAAAACTATGGGACGATGCTTTGCATTATAGCCGTTTGGTATTGGCAGAAGAAGGTGAGTATGAACTGGAAGCCTATTTAGTATTTTGCGCAGCTCTTGATAATGTTGGGCGCGACAAACAAGCCATTAAGTTTTACAAAAAAGCGATAAAGAAATATCCCGATGAGCATTTATTGCATTATAATATAGCACTTACGTATTTAAATCAAGGGGAAGTTGATTTGGCTCAGGCAGAAGTGCAACGGGCCATTCAATTGAATCAATACCATATGAGTAGTCATTTGTTGTTGTCAAAAATAATGGGATCAAGAGGTGATCGTTTAAAGCGAATGTTACCACTGTACTTCTTCTTATTGTATGAACAAGATACTGAGCGCAGTATTGAGGCACTTGATGATTTGCAGGCATATTGGCGCGGTGCAGCTATGCAAACCGGCAACGAAGTGAAAGTGCCCATAAGTAATTTGTCTTCAACTTCAGGTTTGGCAATGGCTAATATGGGTTTGGGTTTGATAGCCGCCACCTATATGGTTGATGATGAAAAAAAGAAACTTGAAGAGCCCTATAAATTAGCTCAGCAAACAAGTGAGTTGTTTAAATTATTGGATGAAGTTAAAACGGGAGAATTAGATTTCTTCGATATCTATTACGTTGATTTTTTTAGTTTGCTGATTAATGCCGGACATGTTGAGGTTTATAGCCATTACATTAGTAATTGTATGCATAAGGATAAAGTTTTATTATGGGTGACTGAAAACAACTCCGAGTTTAGTTCGTTCATGGAATGGATGAAGTTACAGGAGTAAGCAAACGTTAAATTTGTCAAAAAAGGCATCACTTTTTGTATCAAAAAAAGAAAGTGCGCGTAGTAGTAGGTATAAGATGTGCAATTTATAAAACAATATTATGAGCAATATTATTACGAAGCATTTCCAATATACCGGTACAGATGATTTTGATGAGTCTTTGGATGATCAAATAAATAAGTTTTTGAAGAAAGAAGGAATCACTAGCGATCAATTGATTGACATTAAATATAGTGGGCATTCTGATCAAAGTGTTGCTGTTTATTCAGCCTTGATGGTATATAAAACGAAATAGAGATTTTTTAGCGTCTATCTTCATATAATTGGTTGGTAGGCTTTAATATAGAAAGAGGGTGTATTTGATACACCCTCTTTTTGTGTTTTAAAGAAAAAGCTGTAGTTTGATATTAAAATCAAGCTTCATGACCATAATATTTCTGCTCTACCTAATTCTATTAATTGTAATTGTTGCCTTTAGTGCACGCAAGTCAAAAAGTAATAATGATTTTGTTATTGGAGGCAATAAGCTTTCGGGATACTCACTAGCTTTATCGGAGCGAGCCACAGGGGAATCAGCATGGCTTTTATTGGGTTTAACAGGCTTTGCTTTTGCCGAGGGAATGGCAGCATTGTGGGTAGCAATAGGGTGTGTTTCCGGAGTTTTTATAATTTGGTTTTTCATGGCTCAACCGCTGAGAAAATATACCGAACGCCATAAAGTGATGACTGTGCCATCATTATTTATGAAACGTTTTCCTGGGAATGATCGATTAATTAGTCTCTCAACGTCGTTAATCGTTGTGTTCTTTTTTATGCTTTACATCGCATCGCAGTTTGCTGGGGCAGGTAAAATATCCGATAATACATTTAACATCGATCCATTTTGGGGAATGGTACTTGGTGCGGGTCTTGTCACCATCTATACAATGTTGGGTGGTTTTATAACTGTGGTAGCTACCGATGCTTTTCAAGCCTTGTTAATGGTGATAACCTGTGTTGTATTGCCTGTTGTAGCTTATTTTGTAGCGGTTCAGGCGGGAGTTGATGTGCAACAGGTATTGACACAGCTGCCTGAACATTACATTGATGCCGGAGGTGCAGGGATGTTTTCTGTATTATTGATTTTAAATGGTTTAAGTTGGGCTTTCGGTTATACGGGACAGCCTCAGTTATTAACCAGAATGATGGCGCTGCGAAGTGATAAAGAAACCAGACAAGGTCGTACTGTTGCTGTAATATGGACTAGCTTAGCCTATGTTGGTGCATTTGCCATTGGTTTGATTGGTTATGTTTTGGCCAAAAATGGATTATTAGGAAATGTGATGAGCGATTTGCTTGCTGACTCTGAACGAATAATGCCAACTATGGTTGTTACCCTGCTTAATCCTCTATTGGCGGGTATATTATTGTCGGGAGCGGTTAGTGCAATGATGAGCACAGCTTCTTCTCAATTAATGGTTGCTTCTACGGCTATTGGCGAAGATGTGGTGAATAGTTTTACAATGCAGAAGTTTATCCCAGAGAAGAAATTACTTTTAAACAAAGCGCTTATTTTAATAGTAGGTTTACTTGCTTTTATGTTTGCCATATCACTCGAAGAAACGGTGTATAGTTTGGTTTCTTACGCATGGTCAGGTATTGGTTCTTCATTTGGTCCAGCCGTTATTCTGTTGCTTTTCTGGAAACGTTTTTCGCTAGCTGGCCTAATGGGATCCTTAATTGGCGGTACAGTCTCATCCATTGTTTGGAAAACCTTCTTAAGCGATCCGACTGGAATTTCTGAGCGTTTATCAAGTTTTGTAATTGCCTTTATATTGGCTGTTTTATGTTCACTTATCTGGCCAACTAAGTATTCAGAAATTTCTTAAACCATAGCCCAGAGTGTTTTATGGTTCGTTCCTGAGTTTCAAAATCGGTATGTATTAATCCAAAGCGAGGTTCAAAACCTTCGCGCCATTCAAAGTTATCAACCAATGTCCAAACAAAATAGCCACTCACCTTAATGCCTCGTTGTTTGGCTTTAAGTACTTGTTTGAGCATGCTTTTGTGATATTGAAGTCGTCGTGCGTCATACACGTGATTATTCACTTTGTGGTCTGGGTAACAGACGCCACTTTCGCTAATAATGATTTGTTTTATTTGTGGGTATTTTGAATAAAACTTTAAGAGTTTATATACGCCTTTCGGAAAAACGTCAAGATTCATAGCGTTTAAATTTGCCTTTCGTTGAGTGGGATGCACTTCGTTGGCAAATAGAATTGGAGGATTCAGGCTGTGCTTTGCAATCACTCTGAAATAATATTGAATGCCTATGAAATCAAAATCAAATGCCATTTTTTCATTATCACCATCTTTGAAGTAGGCGCGGATGGTGTTTAAGGTTGGTATGGCATCACAAGGGTATCCCAAACCCAAAAGTGGCTCAAGGAAGAAACGATTTAACATAGCTTCCATTCGTTTGGCAGCTCTTACGTTTTTGGGCAGCTTATTAATGGGTTTAATATACGAGCAAGATAAGGCTATACCAATATTAGCATTTGATTGAAAACGTCTGATAACTCGTCCGCCTTCAGCAATACTCATAACAACATGATGTGCCGCTTTCATGAATGAAACAATTCCTTTTCTTTTTGGAGCATGGTATCCCATAAAATAACCAAGCCCTACAAAGGTCATTGGTTCGTTCATGACAATCCAATTGCTTACTTTGGAGCCAAAGTTATTTATGCAAACTTCCACATAATTGGTGAACCATGTTATGCTTTCGCGGTTGATCCAGCCGCCTTTGTCTTCTACTGATTGAGGCAAATCCCAATGGTATAATGTGACGTATGGTATGAGTTCGTTTTCGAGGCAGCAATCAATAACGTTGTGGTAGAACTCGATTCCTTTTTTATTGATTTCTCCAGTACCATTAGGAATAATGCGAGACCAACTGAGTGAGAATCTGAAAATTTTGAGACCCAGTTCTCTAGCTGATGCAATGTCTTTTGCAAAGTTGGTGTAAAATGCGGTCGCTTCACCTATTTGATCACTGTTATTTACATTATCTGTATTAGCAGTGAAGGTATCCCAGATGGAAGCTTTTTTGCCATCCTTTAAAGCTGCACCTTCATTTTGAAACGCACTAATGGTAGTGCCCCATAGAAAATCGTCCCCGAAATCATCTTTATCCATATACACAATCGAGCTGCTAAAGTATTGCCTTATTAAATGCAATCTGTTAAGGAATGATTAAGCTTTGCAGAAGAATTAAAATCATTTGTTGTTTTTTATGTTAGTAATCTCGCAAGCTCACTTATTTTTGTGGTATGATTAATCGAGTACTACTATTTTTTGTTCTTATTGCACATTTCGCTTTTGTTAGTGGGCAACTGCAGAATGATCTTTCGTACCCAAAGGATGAAAAGGTTCAATTTAATAAGAATGTAACTAATGCATCCTTAATTGTTGTAGGAAGTGTTGCTCTAACCTTGGTGTTAGATAAGCCCGTTAATGATTGGTTTCAAAATAATCAAACGGATTTTGGGGATAAACTCACTGATGTTAGTAATTTCTTTGGCGAGAAATATTTCATTGTGCCCGGTGTTGGAGCTACTTGGGGAGTTGCTCATATAATTAAAGATGAAAAGTTAAAGCGCACGTCCTGGAATGCTATGAAGAGTATTGCAACTACAGCGCTAGCTACCGAATTATTTAAATATTCGCTTGGAAGAGCACGTCCCTTTATGGATGAGGGAGCCTATTCGTTTCATCCGTTTAGTGGCGAAGATCATTACAAGTCTATGCCATCAGGACACACATCATTGGCGTTTGCAGCTTTTACACCTTATGCCGAAACCTATAGCCGTTGGATATATATTGTGCCTGCTTCTGTTGCTATTGCCCGAGTGTATAAAAATAAGCATTGGTTGTCTGATACAGTCTTAGGAGCTGGTTTGGGTTTTTTAAGTGGTTATATTTTTACGCATTATCCATCTAGTAAAGTGCAATTGTCATCCAATGGAGTTGTTGTCTATTTTTAATTAGTTTTACGTTTGTTAATAGTATGGATAAAGCAACAATGAAAATAGGAATAGCATTAAGTGGAGGAGCTGCACGTGGAATAGCTCATATAGGTGTATTGAAAGCTTTGGAAGAGCACGGTGTTTTTCCCGATGTTGTAGCTGGTACTAGCATGGGAGCTATCGTTGGATTGTTTTATACAGCTGGGTATTCACCTACCGAAATGCAACAGATATTACGAGATGAGAAATTTTATAAAATACTCGGATTTAATTTCTTGAAAAGCAGTTTATTTAACTTGAATCCTTTAAAGGAAATATTCGAGGAGAAGATTAAGAAGAATGATTTTTCGATCTTAAATAAGAAATTATTCGTGGCGGTTTCTAATCTCAATACAGGGCGCGTTGAGATTATTAGTCATGGGCAACAGTTGTTCGAGTATGTTATTGCATCAGCATCAATTCCATTTGTATTCCCTTCACAGAGCATAAATAATCAAACATATATTGATGGTGGACTTTTTAATAACCTACCGTCCGAATGTCTGATGGGAAGATGTGATAGAGTAATTGGTGTTCATGTTAATTACAGTGGCATTGTTGATGAGGTGGAGGGTTCAAGAGCCATTGCGGAACGTTCTTTTTTCTTGGCTTTAGAGCAGAACGTTAAATTAAGCCGTAATTATTGCGACTTTTATATTGAACCTCGGAAGCTCCGAAATTATCATTTTTGGGATTACGATAAAGTAGATGAATTGGTTGAGATTGGTTACAACAAGGCCATAAAAACCATTAAACAATTTATACTTCCCGAGCTCAAAGGAGTTTAAGGAATAAGTCCCCAGGCAGCAAACTGCTGGTTCTCATGAAAAGAAGTCAATGGTATAAAACCTTTGTAAATTAAGCCACCTCTTAATACAACTGGATTTTTCTTGATTTGATCTTTATAAAACTTTGCAGCCTCTCCCGGTTTAAATGCTTCAATTTTCCAGGAACCTTGAGCTTTAGAATGGATGCGTTTTTTTAGAGCTAAATTGATTAAGCCCATATTACATCTTAGGTTCGCTTCAATTAAAGGATAAAACTTTAAATCACCACTTTGTGTTTTGAAAAATAAGGCATCTACTCCAACGGGCCCTTTGTATTTATTATGGAGATGAATAGCCTTCATCGAATTAATGATCATGTTAGCTACCTCACCAATCCAGCCTTCAGTATCTGGTATGGTATTTTGCAAATGATTAGGTGTGTGAAAATACTCTTTATCAAAGCGTCCCTGTGAATCTGCATCGAAATAGTTAATGCCTAAAAACTCATATTCATTATTTTCATTAATAATAAATTGCAGCGATGCATCTTGTACTTTATCAAGAATTGCTTCAGCTAAAACAAATTGATGTTGCCTAATTTTTGATGTTAACCAAGGTTCAGTAATAGACAGGTCTTTTTTATTGCGAACAAATATAAGTCCTCTGCCCGATGAGCTCCACAATGTTTTTAAAACTATTCCATTGGGATTAAGAGCTAGCATTTTTTCAGCATCTGCTATTTGAATGATTTTTTCGGGAATACTAATTGGATGGATGAAATCATGTTTAGCTTGTTTTAGCTTTGATAGCTCTTTTGCTAATTTATAAGTAGTTATTCTACTGAACAGCTCTTTAGTATCTTGATTAGAGAAGTTGGGCCAATATTGAGTGGTAGTTTTAGTTTTGCTAAACTTTTTCGTTATCAGTTGGCTCCATCCCCATGGGTAGATTTGGTTTTGATGATTTGTTAATAAAGCGTTTTCCTGTTTTAATACTTGTGGATAATCAAAATTGAGAGAAGTCCAGAAATTCTTTAGTTCATTAAGTTCGCAATTACATATTATCTTATCCTTATTTGATCCAAGAAAGGCCATTAAGGGAGATATGTCATTTTCGAAAATACGGAGGTTTTCAGGTGCCATATAACTATTTGTTCCATTCTCAACAGCCATGTCGCAAGTTGGATTGTAGATGAAGCATTTAGAGAATGGCATATATTTGTGTTTTTAATTTTTTACAAAAATAGGATAGTTATCTTGATTTTTAACATCTAAATAACACACTCGGGTCAATCGGTGTAAATAATAGGTAGACAGTGTAATGTGGATATGAGGGGATGTGTTTTGACGAAAGTCATGTCACGGTTAAGCTACATTTTTTTGATACTCTTTATTTTTTGTGTTGTTTTGCTTTTAGAGACATGAAGAAGAATGTATTAAAATATCACTTTCTTAGTTGGGCGCTACTTTTTGTAATGCTTCCATCCCTAATTGGGGTAAATATTTTTAAGCATCATTGTTTTTCGTGTAATGAATATGAAACAGTTGCTACCATCATGAAGGTTGAGCATGAACACATGCATTCACATGGTGAAGCGACGCCTTGCTGTTGTTCTCATGAATCAATGTCTTGCTGTGAAAGTGAGGAATTTCAACATGAACATTTTAAAGGTACTAGTTGCTGCAACGAAGAATATAAGCGGATTGAAGTTAACGTTACTGTTTTCAACTCAATTCAAAAAAATAAAGTTGCGGAAATCGATTTGTTTTATCCGTTAGATTTGCATCAACATAGCTGTTTGATTGCCGATTCTAAAAAAAGTTTCTTCTATCAAAATGTAAATCTCTATGTGCCGGATGAACCATCCTTGGCCGAGAACTGCGTTTTCCTTTTATGATTCACTAATCATTTATTTTAGTCTCCATAATCTGGAGCAAGTTTAGAAACAATCTTTAGTATTTAAGAGGTGATTGAAATTGCAATCCCTTGAATGAATTAGTGGGAAATGAATAAAGTAATCATGGGGCTGTTTGCTCTAATTGTTTGCTCAATTACATCAGCTCAAGTATCAGATGAGTTAAAAGGTGTAATTAAAGCAAAGGAAAATGGTGAAACCATTGAATTGGTTGGTGCTAATGTGTATTGGTCTGGAACGCAAACTGGTACAATTAGTGATGGATCGGGGAGATTTAATGTGCCTAGAGTGTCGGGGAAGAATTTTTTGGTAGTTAGTTATATCGGATATGTAACTGATACCATTGATGTGTCGAATAAGAAAAATCTTAAGATTGAGTTATTACCTGATCAACAATTGGACGAAGTTCAAGTGGCAGGAAAGAAGCCAGGTGCTTACTTGTCACGATTGGATCCCATTGCTACAATTAATGTTACGGGTGAGGAATTGTGTAAGGCGGCATGTTGCAACCTTAGCGAGAGTTTTGAAACAAATGCATCGGTTGATGTAGCTTATTCTGATGCAGCAACGGGAGCTAAACAAATTCAATTATTGGGATTATCTGGAAATTACGTTCAAATGATGACGGAGAATATGCCAAATTTCAGAGGTTTGGCTACACCATATGGGCTGACGTATATTCCTGGTACCTGGATGGATGCCATACAGATATCTAAAGGAACATCAACTGTTGTGAATGGTTTTGAAGCTTTAACTGGTCAAATAAATGTGGAATATAAAAAGCCGCTCGATTCTGAAAAGTTCTTTCTTAATTTATTTGGCAGTGATATGGGACGTGCCGAGGCTAATGTGAACGGTTCGATTCATGTTAACGATAAGATGAAAACCGCTGTTTTTGCTCATTACTCAAAAGACATGATGTCAAATGATTTAAATGATGATGGATTTCGGGACGAACCTTTGCTTAGTCAGCTCAACCTTATGAATCGTTGGGATTTTAATAATAAGAAAGGATTTACTTCGCAGTTGGGACTTAAGTTTATCGATGAAGAACGTTTGGGTGGTGAAATGGAGTTTGATGACAATAAACCATCTGATGAGTATTACGGAATTAAGATTGATACGAAGCGACTTGAGGCTTTCGGTAAGGCAGGTTATATTTTTAAGGATCAAGTTAGCAGTATTGGCCTGGTGGCTAATTGGTCGCACCATAAGCAAAATTCATTTTATGGATTAAAAACTTATGATGCCACACAGAATTCGTTTTATGCCAATTTATTATTTCAATCAATCATAGGTAATGAAAACAATAAATTTACAACTGGTTTAAGTTTTCAGGGTGATATGTTTGATGAGCTACTTCAAATGGATTATCGCGATGGAAACACAAGTAATAATTACCTGAGAGATGAATTCGTTCCAGGAATGTATTTCCAATATACATATAGTATACCTGAACGTTTAACGTTAATAGCTGGCGTCAGAAGCGACTTTCATAATATTTATGGAACATTATTTACACCTCGTTTACATGCCAAATATAACATTGCCCCCAAAACCATATTAAGGGCATCGGCTGGTAAGGGATTTCGTAGTCCTAATGTATTGGCTGAAAATAGCTACCTGTTAGCCAGTTCCCGACAATTGCTTATTGCAGATGATATCGATATTGAAGAGGCTTGGAATTATGGAGCCAATATTACACAGTATTTTGATGTAGCAGGTAAAGAGCTAACTTTTAATATGGAGTTCTATCGTACAGATTTTGTCAATCAGCTGGTAGCTGATGCTGATCAGAGTGCACGTTTAATCTCCTTTTATAATTTAGATGGAAAATCTTATGCGAATAATTTCCAGGTCGAGGCAAAGTACGAAATGTTACGTGGACTCGATGTGGTTGGAGCCTGGCGCATGAACGATGTTAAAACAACATATAATGGTGTTTTGATGGAGCGCCCACTTAATAGCAAATATAAAGGTTTGCTTACCTTATCGTATGCAACGCCTTTAAAGAAATGGCAGTTCGATTACACTCTGCAGTTTAATGGAGGAGGTCGTGTTCCAACTACTTTGGAGAACTCCCCAGTCAACCAAAGACCAGATCGATTTGAACCATATCAAATAATGAATGCGCAAGTAACCAAGTTCTTTCGCAAGTGGAATGTGTATATTGGCGCAGAAAATCTAGCAGACTTTAAACAGCCGAATCCAATTATTGCAGGCGATGATCCTTTCGGTTCTGAATTTGATAGCTCATTAACTTGGGGGCCTGTATTAGGAAGAAGGATTTATTTTGGCCTTCGTTATTTTATAGATAGAGAATAGTAATAACCAGATAAATAAAAATCCAATGAAAATTTTAAAAAGTGTTTTGATGATCGTTTTGTGCTTGCTTGCTTTTTCGGCACAAGCAAAAAATGACAAAAAGAAAACTGAAACAGTTGTTTATAAAGTAGAGATGGACTGTCAGAGCTGTGTTAATAAGATTAACAAGAACATGGTTTATGAGAAAGGAATCAAAGATCTAAAAGTCGATTTCGAGAAGCAAACTGTAGCTATTACTTATAAGGTGGATAAAACCAATGGTGAAAAATTGGTTGCTGCATTCAAAGAATTAGGATTTGAAGCTTCCGAATTAAAGGAGGGAGATTGTTCTAAGGCGACAAAGAAAAAGTGTTGCGGAGGACATTAAAGCAGAATAATATTAGTCGTTTAAAAAGAGGTTCGCAATTGGAGCCTCTTTTTTTTCTTTCTCTAACCCCCACGTATCCAGTCCCTAAAAACCCCTGTAAAAACTTTCTTCAAAAAACCTTTCAAAGTAATTTGGACTTGTCAAAAACTATCCGTTATTTTGCACCCGCTTTGAGAGAAACACATGGTTGATTAAGGGGCACAGAGGCAGCAATGGCTGCTGAAAAGGAGTAACATTTTGGAATGATTTTTCGGATTGAAGAAAAGGATTTGGGTCGATTTTAGTACTTAAAAATAAACTTCAAAAAAAGCTGAAAAAACATTTGGAAAGGACGGATAAAAGTTCTTACCTTTGTCGCCGCTTCCCGCGATAGCTATCGCGGCG
>JAFMVD010000041.1 GCA_025499625.1 Carboxylicivirga fragile
TGTGGGGTAAATGTCTTTCGTTTCATAAATACAGTTCAAAATTAAAACTTTTTTGTCTACTCTTAAACTGTCCAGTTTTTGGGGAAGCTTACAAAAGGATAACCTCCTTTTCTTGGGCATTCTAATTTAAAACCCTAATCTTGTCATACATATTTATAAAAGAAGAAAATGAAGCAATTATTTAAGTGGGGAATTCTACTCGTACTAAGCATTGCAATAGCAATTTTAATTATTCTTAAATTCTATCCCGACCTGGTTCAAAAGCCAATCATGGTAGAACTAAGTACTAGTGAAGAATTAATAAGCGATGGACCTTATTTATTCTTTAATGGGGATAGTGTTAGTGTTGAGTGGGTTGAAAATAGCTCAAAAAAACAAGTCTCTATTTTACAATCTAAACCAATACATATCACTCGAGGCCCAAATTTCAAATTTAAAACCGCTGAAATAAATAGTTTAATTACGAAGTCAGAATCAAACTTTAATAAGGTACAAAACATTGCAGTGTTAAGCGATATTCATGGCCAATACGATTTGTACATCGAACTTATGCTTGCCAATAAACTAATCGATAAGGAACTTAATTGGAATTATAAAGATGGTCATCTTGTAATTATTGGTGATGCCTTTGACCGCGGCGACAAGGTTAACGAAACCCTATGGCATATCATTAAACTTTCACAACAAGCAAGTAAGCAAGGTGGAAAGGTTCATTACTTATTAGGCAACCATGATGTTATGGTTCTTAATGGCGACTTAAGATATATTCATGATGACTATAAGTTGACAGAACGATTGTTGAATAGGCCGTACGACGAATTATATGGTACGGACAGTTGGATAGGTCAATGGCTTAGACAACAGCCTGTAGCCATACAAATTAACGACATCGTATTCAATCATGCCGGTTTATCACCTGAGCTTATGCGAGCAGGATTAAGCATTAATGATATCAATACCACATTTGCCGAATCCATTATTGATAACAAAAGAGACAGTATCAGAGCCAATCCTGATTTATCCCTATTAGCGCGATCAAAAGGTCCAATCTGGTACAGAGGTTATTTTCGCGACACAACCTTAACTACAGTTCAAGTTGATAGTGTGTTAACTCATTTCAACGCCAATCGTATTGTTGTTGGACATACGTCTATGGATAAAGTAGAACACTATTTCGACACGAAAGTAATTGCAGCTGACACAAGTATTAAAAATGGTGAAAATGGTGAAATTTTATTCATTGAGAATGGCCAATGGTATAGAGGCAACTTACTAGGTGAGCGAAAGCTTATATGGTAAAAAAATAGAACATGTTTCTGAAAATATAAAAGTCGATTTTTCAATTGAAAAATCGGCTTTTATATTATGTATCACAATATAGTTTAAAAAATTGCCTCAGCTACTTTCCTAGTGCTATTGGTAGCCATCATTGTGTAGAAGTGCAAGAGTGGCACTCCCCTATCCATAAGCTCCTTAGATTGTTGGATACACCATTCTACCCCAACTTGCTTCACCTCATCATTATCCTTACACTTACGAATTTCATGAGCAAAAGCTTCAGGAATATCCACATGAAATATTTTGGGTAAAACGGTAAGCTGATTCATCAAAGTAATTGGTTTCAAACCGGGAATAATAGGCACTTTAATACCAATGGCACGACATCGATCCACAAAATCGAAATACTTAGCATTGTCAAAAAACATTTGCGTAACAATATACTCGGCTCCGGCATCCACTTTTTTCTTTAACCAAAACAAGTCCGAATCCAAATTGGGAGCTTCTTCATGCTTTTCAGGATAGCCAGCTACTCCATAACCAAATGGCGTTTCAAAGGCATCGAGCAAAGTACCATCTAAAAACTGGCCAGTATTTAACTCGTTCACCTGATGAACCAAATCGATGGCATAGTTATTTCCTTCTTCTTCTGGCTTAAAATATTTATCGCGATGGGCATTATCACCACGCAATAAAAGCACGTCATGAATACCAAGGAAGTTAAGGTCGATTAAAGCATATTCCGTTTCACTTTTGGTAAAACCACTACATATAATATGAGGCACTACTTTAATACCATAGCGATGCTGAATGGAAGCTGCTACAGCAACTGTTCCAGGTCGTTTTCGCGCCACACGACGTTCAAACAAACCGCTTTTAACATCCTTGTAAACCATTTCATCGCGATGCGAAGTAATATTGATATAAAGCGGATTAAACTCCTTTAATTGATCTATGGTGTAAAATACCTTATCAATGCTGTTGCCCTTTAAGGGCGGTAATAATTCAAATGAAAAAGCTGTTTTGTCTTCTGCTTTTATAAGATCAGCTACACTCATGTATTCTACTATTTATAATCTAAATTCAAAGGAATCCATTTTTCAACATCCTCAACCGATGTGTTTTTACGAGTCGCTAGTTCATCCACCTGATCTTTACCAATCTTACCAATTCCAAAGTAAATAGCATCGGGATGGGCGAAATAAACACCGCTTACCGATGCATTTGGCAACATGCTAAAATGCTCGGTTAAAGTAATGTCAGAATTATCTTCTGCCTGCAGTAAATCAAACAATAGGCGCTTCTCGCTGTGATCGGGACATGCAGGATAACCCAAGGCCGGACGAATACCTCTGTAACGTTCGCGAATAAGGTTCTCATGATCAATCTCTTCGTCAGGTGCATAACCCCAAAACTCGGTACGAACCCTGTAATGCAACAATTCGGCAAAAGCTTCGGCCAAACGATCAGCCAATGACTTCAACAGGATACTACTGTAATCGTCATGATCAGCTTCAAACTTTTCAATCCACTTTTCGATACCAATGCCAGCCGTAACAGCGAACCCACCTAAATGATCGAAACGACCACTTTCCTTAGGCGCCACATAATCGCTTAAGCAATGGAAGGTTTCCTTACCAGGTTTATCTTGCTGCTCTCGTATATGATGGAAAGTTGTAACAACTTCCTGTCTTGATTGATCTGAATAGATCTCAATATCATCACCTACGCTATTGGCAGGAAAAATACCAAATACTGCATTGGCTTGCAACATCTTATCTTTCTCGATACGATCCAGCATATTTTGCGAATCGGTATACAATTTCAATGCTTCTTCAGCTTTAGCACGTGCATCTTCCGACTTATATCGTGCTAACCAAGCTTCTTTTGAAGCATCGTCAGTCACTTTATCCATACCATCGTAATTGCCAGTTAAGCGCCATGCCTGGTAAAAGAAGGTCCAATCGATGAACTTACGTATTTCATGAATCGGATAGTCTTCGAGCACACGAACACCTATTTCAGCTGGAAGTGGAGTAATGGTATTGCTCCAATCAATTTGATGCTTCTTTTTTCGGGCTTCTTCAATTGGTAGTAGTTTCACTTGCTTCTTGTTTAAATTGCGTTCGCGCAACCCTTCATATTCGTTACGAATATTCTCAACAAAATTGTCCTTCTCCTTCTTCGACAACAAGGCACTTACTACCTGAACACTTTTGGAGGCATCCTTAACATGAATGACTGGATTACTATAATTAGGTTCAATTTTAACAGCTGTATGAATTTTTGATGTTGTAGCACCACCGATCAATAATGGCAACTTCATCTCTCTTTTTTCCATTTCACGCCCCACACTTACCATCTCCTCCAACGATGGCGTAATCAAACCGCTTAATCCAATTATATCAACATCGTGTTCTACGGCTTCCTTCAGAATTTTATCGGTTGGTACCATCACACCAAGATCAATAACTTCATAGTTATTGCAAGCTAAAATAACCCCAACAATATTTTTACCAATATCATGAACATCACCTTTTACGGTGGCCATTAATATTTTACCTGCTGACGATCCTCCCGAACCTGCGGCTTCTTTTTCAGCTTCGATATAAGGTTGTAGAATGGCTACTGCTTTTTTCATGACACGCGCTGTTTTTACAACCTGTGGTAAAAACATCTTGCCTGAGCCAAATAAATCACCAACCACATTCATGCCATCCATTAATGGACCTTCAATTATATCGAGCGAAAACTCATATTTTTCACGCGCCTCAATCAAATCTTCGTCTAGAAAATCAGGAAAACCTTTCACCAAGCAATAAGATAAGCGTTCTTCCAAATTGCCTTCGCGCCACTTTAAACGATTGTCTTCTTTGCCTTCTACTTTCTGATCTTTAAGATTCTCAGCAAACTCAATTAGACGTTCGGTTGCATCTTCTCGTCTATTTAGAATAACATCCTCAACATGCTCTAATAAATCCTTAGGAATATCATCGTAAATCTGGAGCATTCCAGGATTCACGATACCCATATCCATACCAACTTGAATAGCATGGTATAGAAAGGCCGAATGCATAGCTTCTCGCACAACATTGTTTCCTCTAAAAGAGAAAGATAAGTTACTTACACCTCCACTCACCTTGGCGTATGGTAGGTTCTCTTTTATCCATTTAGTAGACTTGATAAAATCGACACCGTAATTATTATGCTCCTCAATTCCAGTAGCAATCGCCAAAATATTTGGATCGAAAATGATGTCCTCAGGTGGAAATTTAACAGTTTCTGTCAATATCTTATAAGCTCTTGAGCAGATTTCTTTACGTCGCTCAAAGGTATCGGCTTGTCCTTTTTCATCAAAGGCCATCACCACAACAGCTGCTCCGTATTGCTTTATTTTTGAAGCTTGTTCAACAAAAGGAGCTTCTCCTTCTTTCAAACTAATTGAATTAACGACTGCCTTACCTTGTAAACATTTCAATCCGGCCTCAAGCACTTCCCATTTCGAACTATCGACCATTACTGGAAGCTTTGAAATATCAGGTTCAGATCCCATCAGGTTTAGGAAAGTAACCATCTCTTTTTTGGCATCTAACATGGCATCATCCATGTTAACGTCAATTATTTGAGCGCCACCCTCAACCTGATCGCGGGCAATATTAAGAGCCTCCTCGTATTTTTCTTCACGAATAAGACGGGCAAACTTACGCGAACCCGCTACGTTTGTTCGTTCACCTACATTAATAAAATTAAGCTCTTTCGAAAATGTTAATCCTTCGAGACCACTTAAACGGGTTACATGGTCAACTTCAGCTTCCTTATGAACTTGCGCCTCCTCAATCATTTTTGCAAACTCACGAATATGGTCAGGTGTGGTGCCGCAACAACCACCAATAATATTCACCAAACCATTATCGAGATATTCTTTTACCTGTGGCGCCATTTGATGTGGCGTTTCATCGTACTCCCCAAATTGATTTGGTAAACCAGCATTAGGATAAGCACTAATCTTGAAAGGTGCCCTTTTTCCTAACTCCTCAATGTAAGGGCGCAGATCGTTGGCTCCAAATGAGCAATTTAATCCTACCGATAACAGGTCAACATGAGACACTGAATTCAAAAAGGCTTCCATGGTCTGACCAGAAAGGGTTCTTCCGCTGGCATCAGCCACAGTAGCCGAAACCATAACAGGCATTTTTTCAATACCTTTTGCTTTTAATCCTTCATCAATCGCAAATAAGGCAGCCTTAGCATTTAAGGTATCAAAAATGGTCTCAACCAAAAATAAATCGACGCCTCCATCCAATAATCCATGTACCTGTTCAAGGTATGAATCCTTAAGATCATCAAACGAAACTGCTCTAAAACCAGGATTATTAACATCAGGCGATAATGATGCCGTTTTATTAGTCGGCCCTATAGCACCAGCAACGAAACGTGGTTTTTCGTCGGTACTTATGGCTTCTGCCGCTTCACGAGCTATTATCGCACTCTGTTTATTTAACTGAAGTACTACATCTTCCATGGCATAATCGGCCTGCGAAATTGATGTGGCATTAAACGTGTTTGTTTCAATTATATCTGATCCAGCTTCTAAATATTGGGTGTGAATACCCTTGATTATTTCAGGCTGAGTAATAGATAGCAGGTCATTATTTCCCTTTAAAGGCGAGGAATGATTCTTAAAACGATCCGTTCTAAAGTCTTCTTCTTCAAGCTTATGGTTTTGAATGAGACTTCCCATGGCGCCATCCAAAAGAAGTACCCTATCCTTTAAAACTTTATACAACAATTCTGTTCGATTCATGTCGCGTCGTAAAATAATATATGGTTAATGTTTTTATGGTTCTTACACTTTAACCTCCCTCGATAGCTATCGGGTTAGCAAAAGATGGTTATCGCTAATAACATATGAAATGGTCAAAAGTTAGAAGCTTTTAGCAAAATTAAGAATAAATAAGTAATGATGGATGTAAGTGCTCATTTTTAATGAGGTTCACAATAAATATCAGACTAATTGCGAAAATATAGTTGCACCTTACCTAACTATATAATGTTGTAAATATCTCCTTACACTTTTTCTCCTATTACCGGAGTTAATTGAGTTTGTTTTTTCCAGTGATTTTTTCTGCTAATCCCATATAAAAATAATTTGCTCATAGGGTAACTAAATTCTACATTATTGGCGTAATCAAAACTTAATTCTCTATATAAATCAGTTGATTCTTTTTTTACACTATTTATAGCTTCAGTATATGCAGAAGGACCTGTCATTTGATGCGTATTGTAAGGATATTTATTCTCTTTGAGGTTACGAATTACAATATCTAATGTTTTTTCCAAAAACACATGCTCTGGTTCATAAAACAAAGCATACTGTACGTAAAACTTTAAATTGCCTTCCAACGTTATGACTGCCTTATCAGAGGGTAAAATAAATTCACCTATAGGCCTAGTGATCCTGCTATCGATATCAAGGTAAATTCCACCTTTTCTATAGAGAATGGCATAACGAAAAAAATCAGCCATAGCCGCCCCAATATTAATCTTCTTAAACAAGGTATATATGTCATTACCAAATTCATCTAGAATAAAAGCATCAATTCTGTCATCATCGTAGAATTGATAATCATAATCTGGATTCCTCTTTTTTAACTGACGAATATGCCATTTAGTAATTAAAGGGAGCTTATCTGTTTTAAAAGTTTGAATAATCGTCTTTGGAATTGCCATCTCACAGATTAATTAAATTCAGCATAAAAATATAAAATTTCCTTTATCTTTTACAGCTTTAGCACTAATGGATGTTAATACTAAAAAAATAAGAAGAAAATTTTAAATTTATCAGCTTGTCTCGGAGCTAGACTAAAAAAATTATCCTCTAACAATAGAAGATAAAATATTATTAAATCTTTATGGAAAACAAATCTGCAATATCATCGATGCCATGGAAAATTGCGAAAGTCGCACTCATCAATTAGGATGAACTGATGCAGCTAAAAACTTAAAGCAATTTCACTAGGTAGGTTAATTATAATTCATAAATTTGTCCACTAAATTGTACTTTTAACAAATTATACCTCTCAAAATAAATCGGTATTTTTGCTTTTATACTAAACGAAAATCTTGAAATATTATAATGAGCAAAAAAATCCTTGTTACAGAACCATTAATGCCATCTTTAGATAATTTCAATAATTATCTACATGAGATTTGGCAGAACAAATGGCTAACAAATAATGGCTCTTTCCATAAAAGATTAGAAAAAAAACTAGCTGATTACCTTGATGTCCCCAACCTGTCTCTCTTTACAAATGGCACTTTAGCTCTTCAAACAGCGTTGCAAGTTTTAGATATAAAAGGTGAGGTTATTACCACACCTTATACATTTGTGGCAACTTCAACGTCTCTGATATGGAATAATGTTAAACCTGTTTTTGTTGATATTGATCCTGTCTGGTGTAATATGGACTGCGACAAGATTGAGGAAGCTATTACTGAGAATACAACTGCGATATTACCGGTACACGTTTACGGAAATCCCTGCGACAATTCGAAAATTCAGAGCATTGCTGATAAGCATGGACTAAAAGTCATTTACGATGCTGCTCATGCTTTTGGAATTAAACAGAATGGACAATCAATTCTAAACTGGGGGGATCTTTCCATATTAAGTTTTCATGCAACCAAAACATTCTCCACCATCGAAGGAGGAGCTATTGTTTGTCATGACAAAGCAACCAAGAAAAAAATTGATCTTCTCAAGAACTTTGGTTTCAACGGTGAAACCGAGGTTATTGCAGCCGGCATCAATGGTAAAATGAATGAAGTACAGGCTGCTTATGGCTTAGCGGCACTTGATATAATTGATAGTGCCATCTCCCAACGTAAAAAAATTAGCCTACTTTATCAAAAGCAACTTGCAGGAATTAATGGTATTCAGATGATGCCAAATCCAGAGGGAGTAGATCACAACTATTCTTACTTCCCAATATTCGTGAATCAGGATAAATATGGCAAAAGTCGCGATGAATTATACCTACATTTAAAACAGAATGAAGTCTTTGGTCGTCGGTATTTCTACCCACTACTAACCGACTTTGAACCCTTTAATCAACATCCATCTGATCATTTAAGTATTGCCAAAACCATGGCTAATCAAGTGATATGTTTACCTTTGCACCACAACATGAAGGAGGAACAAGTTGAATATATTGTTTCTCTAATTAAAGCATAGTACATTCATACGATGAAGAAACTAGTAATATTGGGAGGAAGTGGCATTGGTATGTTAGCAGCATCCATTGCCTGCGATTTAGGAGAATATGAAGTATTAGGTTTCTTAAACGACATTGAACCTATTGGAAGTGAAATAGGAAAATTTAAAAAATATAAGGTAATTGGCACAAGTAAAGATGTGAGCCAGTTTTTACAAAGAAAAGACGTCTTGTTTTTTGTTGCATACGTTGGAATGAAAAATGAAAAAAAGGTATACAACAAACTGCTATCACTCAATATCCCTTCCAATCGTTTTGCTACATTAATTCATCCCTCCGCCATTATACCAAAAGACTTTTGTAAAATTGGAAATGGCGTATTAATAGCTCCACTGGCACAGCTTGGCCCCGATACAGTAGTTGAAGACAATTGTATTATGCTGGCAAATTCTTATTTAGCTCATGACAGTACTTTAAAAAGGTTTGCACACCTTGCAGCTAATGCTGTTGTTGGAGCCAATGTTACTGTAGGATTAGCCTGTCACATCGGATTAAATGCAACAATCCGTGAAAAAACAACAATTGGAAACTTCTCTTTAGTTGGAAGTGGCTCAATGGTATTAGAAGATATTGAAGAAGGTACAATTGTTGCTGGAAATCCTTCAAAAAAATTAACTTAGAATGGATAGTGTTTGGAAAGCCTTTAATGAGCGATTTGAACCGAAAGAGGAATATTTAGGGACGGACAAAGAAGTTAATAATTCATGTCCATTAGTTTCGGTGGTTGTTCCAACTTATCGGCACGAAAAATTTATTGACGAATGCATAAATAGTATTATCAGTCAAAAAACTAACTTTTCTTTTGAGATAATAATAGGTGAAGATGGTTCAGATGATGATACCTTGGCTATCTGTAAAAAATATGCAGAAAAGCACACCAATCTTATACGCTTATTCATCCGAGATAGAAATACATCTAACTATTTGGAAGGTAACAAAACACTATTCCGTTTTAATAACGCATGGTGCAGAGAGTCAGCAAGAGGTAAATATATAGCCATGTGCGAAGGAGATGACTATTGGACAGATTCCTTAAAACTTCAAAAACAGGCTGACTTCTTAGAAAGTAATCCAGACTATACACTTTGTTTTCATGCTGCAGATGTATTTTTGCAAAAGGAACACAGAATTACAAAAGATACTATAACGAAGGTTCCTAGTGAGTCGACCAGTATTTCTCATTTAATTGTTAGAGGTAACTATATTCACACACCTACAGTTATGCATAGGCGTGAAAATGTTGTTTCACCACCTCCTGAGTTTTTCTACTCCATAGTAGGTGATTATTTCCTTAACATGCTGAGCGCCGAAAAGGGTCTAATAAAATACTTACCAGAAACCATGGCGATATACAGAATTCATTCTGGAGGAGTTTGGTCAACAAAGGCTGAAAAATCAAGAATGATTGAATGGATTAAATTACTTATAGCCTTATTAAGATACTTTTCAAGACAAAGAAATGATAAAATAACAAAACAAATTGCAAATAAAATTAAGCAGCAACAAAAGCATTTCATTATAAATGAACTAAAATCGAGCACTGGCAGGATTAGTTATTTTTATGTTGATAAGACATATAATAAGAACTGGTCATTAAAAATAAGCAGGTACCGTTTTTTAAGATCCAAGCTCTCATATCTATTTAAAAAAGTAAAATCAATTCACAGCTAGAAAAATCGGCTATACTTGGATTATTAATAACACATAACTGGTTAAATTAGTATTGATAAAATGCAAAAATACCTGAATCGGAAAGTTTCCATAGCCATCTGCACTTACAATGGTGAAAAATACATTGAAGATCAATTACACTCAATTCTAAGTCAAAGCTATAAAAACATAGAAGTTTTAGTTGTAGATGATTGCTCAACTGACACAACTATCGAGATATGTGAATCGATTGCAAAGAAAGATTCAAGACTTAGGGTTTATAGCAATGAAATAAATGTAGGTTATAACTCCAATTTTTATCGTGCTATTGATCTATGTAAGGGCGAATACATTGCGCTTTCTGATCAGGATGACATATGGGTTGAGAACAAAATTGAAAAAATGCTTTCAGAATGGGAAGAAGATACAATTCTGATGCATCATGCTGTTCAATGGTTTGACAAGTTTCCCTTACCAAGTTTAACTATAAATAAAAAGCGAAACGCAAGCAAATGCGATAATAGCAAATATCTGCTTATGGGTAATTACATTACCGGCTGCACAATTATGATGCATAAAAAGCTATTTGAACTAGCTTCACCATTTCCAAAAAACACGCTATATGACTGGTGGTTAGGCCTCGTAGCTTATTATAATGGGAAAGTACAATTCATTAACCAACCTTTAATCTATCAACGCAGTCACGAAGAGAGCTCTTTCTTCGGAAAAAAACGTACTAATGCTGATAATTTGAATATTCAAATTTCATTTTTAGAAAGCATGCTTGAACATAATGCTCTCAATCAGGAAGATCAACATTTCGCCAAAAAAACCATTTTAGCATACAAAGAGGTTCTGCATAAGAAATTCTCACTTTATACTTTCGTGTGGTTTTTTAAAAACAGGAAGTATAAGTTTTGGTACAAAAACTATAAGCTACCATTTTTATCAAGGCTTATTGAATGTATTAAAATTGCTAAAAAGAAATAAACTATGATAGAAGAACCTGTTCCAGCTTTCCTACAGTTTGATCCATCGAGAAGTTCTTTAAAACCTTCTGACTCTCATCTAATATTCGTTGATTAGACGCATCGTTATTCAGCGCTTCAGCTATTTTCAAGGCTAGCTCATTTTCATCTCCAACTATACACAGATAACCAGCTTTACCATTTGCAAGTAGCTCTTTAACTCCTGTTTCGCATTGGGTTGCCACTATCTTTTTTCCCAATACTAATGCTTCAACCACAACGGTTGGTAAACCTTCAAAAAATGAGGCATGTACGAAAAGAGAGGCATTTTTTATCCAACAAAAAGGATTTTCTTCGAAGCCCCTAAAGTCAACATGGTTTTCAATAGCAAGTTCCCTGCAAAGCTCACTATACCTTTGCAGGTCACGTCCTTTTCCTAATATTATTAACCGCATATTAACCGCATATTTCTCTCTTGCAATTGCATATGCCTTAAGCAGAGTTAAATAATCCTTTTGACTTTGATCAAGGCGACCAATTGATAAGATGTAGGGTTGCTGATCAATACTGACTTCCTCACCTTCAAGCGATCGTTTAATTACATGCTCCTGATCAATGTAATTGTAGATTCTTACTGTCTTATTTTTTTCATTAGGATAAAAACCTTCAAACTGATCACGCATCTCATCTGCAATAGTTATGACCTTATCATAGGTGTTCAAAGATTTCACCAGTTCAAGGTTTTTCTTACTGTTAAATCTATTGAGATGATTTAAACTAAAATGACAATATATCATTTTTCGAACATTAAAAAATAATCCAGGCCATTTCATTAAACACATCCCATAATCAACAACAATATCACAATCCTTTATAATACTTCGTATTGAATTATAAAAAACTACACGTCTAAAATTAACCAGAAATATCTCTTCTATGAATTTAAGGTATAAAGGTAAGCGCCCTTGAAGACGCTTTGATCGAAGCTTGTTCAAAAATTTACTTCCCACAACATACTTAACTTCGACATCATTTGGCACAGTGGTCAAAAGGGTTTCCTGACCGACAGTGTGGTATAAGATGATTAATCGAATTCTAAATTTGCTTCTATCAAGCTTTCTAAGAATCTGTATTAAGGTGGTTTCAATTCCTCCTGTCAGAAAAGTAGCACAATAAAAATCAATTCTCTTCTTTGTCATTACATAAACCTTTTTGTGCCCTAACAGCCTCAGAGATTATAACTTCATTAAGTATATTGTCATTTTCGAGCAAACTGCTTCTTTCTGCTTCAGGATGATATAAATGATAACAAATTGAAATACATTTAAAATTAATTCGTCTAACTCCGGCATGCATCATTCGTGCCGCCATATCACTATCTTCTCTACCCCATCCTGTAAAACGCTCATCAAAACCATTAACATGTAACAAGTCCTTTTTCCAAAAGCCCATATTAGCACCTTTAACACTTCTGGTTGGTGATTGAGAACCTTTTACCAGTTTATAAAGTCCAGGAAAACTCAATCCATTAAAGCGATTCTTTATACCTTTATGCCATATATTCACCTTGCATTCTTTCTTATCCAACAGTTCTTTAGTATACTCTTCGGGTAATAATACCCGGCTACCCATCATGTAACTACCCAACTGAATATGTGTATAATATCCTTTTATAAACCCTCGATGTAATATAATATCCCCATCAATAAAGATAACAAAGTCGCCACTTGCTTTTTTTATTCCTTCATTTCTACTTTTTGCCAATCGAAATCCCTTATCTTCAATCCAAGAATGAATCAGAGGAATTGTGAATCGATCCTTATAACTATCAATTAAGACTTTAGTTTCATTACCAGAACCATCATCAGCAATTATCACCTCTTTGGGCATAACAGATTGCTTCAATACACTTTTTAGAACCAAATCCAGTGTATCTGGGCGATTATAAGTTGAAATAATTAAAGAGATGGTGTGCATAAGGTATTTTTATTCCGTAAATTTAATAAAATGGTAGAAACTTATCTACTTGTACTTTTTTTAACCTTGGTACTTCTTCATTTAAAGCACTACCATTAATTACCTGTTCGTATTTCTGCAAGTATGATTGCGCCATTACTTTTGAATTAAAAATATCTCTAGCGTATTCGTGACAACGCTTAACCGAAAATTGTGAAATATTCCGTACAGCATCTGTCAGTTCAAGCGATTTAGCGGATAAAAAACCAACATCTTTGTTTATCAACTCAGGCAAAGAACCATATGGAGTTCCTATTACGGGGCATCCAAAATATAAACTTTCGGTCAATGCTAAACCAAAAGGCTCATGCCAACGCACTGGAAAAACCAATCCATTAGAGCTATCCATGATAGCACTTTTACGCACATTATCAACCATTCCAGCAAACTTAACAGAAGGATATGGGGTAAAACGAAAACCCATTTTTAGGTTTAATCGATTTCCTCCCATAACAGTTAATTTTTCACCTGCAGCACGTACTATGTTAATTGCGCCAGTAACATTTTTAAGACGCCAAGATGCCTTACCTAAAAAATGAAAATATGATTTATCCTTTACTAATGTGGGCTTTGGATAAGCATCCCAATTCAGGCCATTATACACAAACTGATTTGAGCCATGCCTATTTGCATGATCTCTTGAAACAAAGATAGTATTCCGATTAAACTGGTATTCTTCATCATTCGTATTACCATGCTGAGTAACAACATGTGGTTTATCAAAAGTTTCAGAAGACTGGTAATTTAAGTGAACAATATCTATTTCTTCAGGAATTTGCTCACTTAATGAACGCTCCTTATCAAACGTTAAAACTTTCGCAAACGAGCATGAAGAACCTTCATTGACCATATACGTTATTGCGTGGCCTAACTTAGTTAATTCCGAACCAAGATCCCATATAACTCTTTCTATTCCACCATACAAATGGGCTGGAATAATCGAACTACTTACAATTAGAATATTCATACAAGCTTATTTTTTAATAAGTTCGTAATTCTTAAAATTGAAAATACCATTCGGGAAAAACAATTTTTCCAGAGCTGTTAAAAAGCGATATTTTGGTTTTTCGTGCTTATGAGTAGGTTTACGATTAAGTTGTTTAGAATAATTTAGTTCATCAGTCCAATCAAAAGAAGCTATTTTCTCTTTCATAACAGGAGGATGTTCGCCACTCCATTCAGGAATCAAATTCATGGCACCAAAATCAATAGCGGAAATCACTTCCATATCCGCTTCTTTGATGTTATCATCTTTGTAGCAGCTTTGAAAATGCGAGGTTTTCTTAGCCATTAACTTAGGTGGGCGAACCCAGCCATAATGATATATATTGGCATTTACCAAAGCTACATTAAGTTTCCGAGTCCCTTCCTTACTTAAATACTTTTCTTTTTCAAAGGCGTCTATTACCCTAAAACTCTGAGCATCACGCCACGAGTGAATTTCCGACTTGTTACGGACGATGCGGATTTCTTTTCGGTACCATCCATGGTTCTGCGTAAAAGCATGTTTATAATCGCCCCAAAAATGTATGTAATCAAACAGTAAACCTTCTACTTCCTCATCTTTTAAATGATGTTCACAACTTTGTCTGATAGCAGCATGATCTTTTTCATGAATTACCTCATCTGCCTGTAAGTATAGCAACCAATCTCCGGTACAATGCGACTTTGCAACATCAGTTTGCTGTGCCAATATGGAACCATGCGGATACTCTTTGACATCCCAAACCGTATCTACAACTTTAATCTTCGGGCTATTTATTTCTTCAATTACCTTCAATGTATTATCCCCTTTGTCACAGTCGCCCAGAGCAATAATATATTCATCAACCAATGGCAATATTGATAATATTGACTCACGAATCGGGTAATATAGTTTACCCGCATTCTTTACCATTGTAAATCCTGAAATCTTCATTTATAATGTTTTATGCTATTCATTATTTGTTTCAGAAGAGTAAACTATCGCGACAATACTTCCTGATAATAGTTTAATAACTCCTGTGTTACTTGTTCTTCCCTAAACTTTAAAGCTTGCTGTTTTCCTTCCTGAGCCATTTGTTCCCTTAGTTGACTATCGGAAATAACCGTTTTTAATATTGATCCTAATTCTTCAATATTACCATATTCAGCATATTTTGCAGCCGCACCACCAACCTCAGGGAAACAACTTCCTTTTGAGGTTATCACCGGGGTTCCTGAATTTAAGCTTTCTAAAATTGGAATACCAAAGCCCTCAAACAAAGATGGGTAGGTGAAAGCCGTAGCCATTTGATACATGGCCGGCAGTTCTTCTGTTTCTACATTATGTAGAAAAATGGCCTTTGAATCTAGATTATTATCCGTCACAAACTTCTTTATTGTATTAAGATAATTGGTTGCGCGCCCAACGGCAACAACAGGCATGTCAATATTAGCAAAGGCAAGAGCTTGGAAAACGCCTAATAAATTTTTACGTGGTTCAATTGTTCCCACATAAAGAATGAACGATTCGGGTAAATTATATTTTTTTCGAACTTGCGCCTTTATTTCACTTGAGGCATCTGAATAATAAATCTGATTACACCCTTGATAAATTATTTTTATACGATCAGGATCGGTGCCAAAATATTGCACAATATCGTCCTTTGATTGTTGACTAATGGCGATGATTCCATCGGCATGTTTTAAGGCATATGCATACTTTCGTTTAAAAATAGCTCGATATATGCGATCATAAAGTTCTGGGAAGCGCATAAAAATAGCATCGTGCATAGTTACCACCGAGGTTGCTTTAGTTTTACTAATACCCACTGGTAACTCATGACTTAAACCATGATAAATATCCAATTTCTGACGATCAATATCCTTCGTCATTCGGTTGGCACGCCAAATACTGGGTAGTTTTTTATCAAGTATTCCTCTTGGTAACACTACTTCACTATTTTGCAAACCTTTAAAATCTATTCCTTTCTCATCTCTCAATTTGTATAAAACATACTCGTGTTCTGGATGTAATTTTGTTAAAGCATCAATATACCAGCGACTATAATTACCCAGACCACTTCGATTAAAAAAAGCACGTTTGGCATCAAATCCTATTCTCATAGTCGAAAAATATTAAGCTTAAACTCAATAAGAGAGAATTAAAGCTAATAAAAATTAAACACTTAAAATTTCGATATTCAACATTACCACAAATAACGATCAATATGCATTACAAAGGTAAAAAGAAATATAAACCAAAAATTGCATCTCTTCAAAAATTAATATTTCAAGCCTAAAAAAGAGCGGCTTAATGCATAATAAAAAACATTATTTATACAAAAAGTCGTAATACAGACAAAAAAAAGATCAAAGTATCAAATAATATCAGATTAAAGCGTTTATTTTGTAACAAATCTTACCAAACACTAATGTCTAAATTATTAGTGTATAAATAAGTTTGACTAGTTAAAATAGATAAATTTAAATGAAACTTCTGTTAATTAATTCCATTGGTCGCACCAAATGGGGTGGAGGTGAAAAATGGATGATTATGGCCGCTAAAAATCTTAGTGCAAAAGGTCATGATGTCTCCATTGTTTGCACTCCCAACTCAATTGTTGAAATGGAAAGCAAAGCAGAGGGCATTCGTGTTTTTCCAATTAAAATTAATTCAGACTTTAGCTTATCAGGGTACGTAAAGCTGAAGCGCCTAATTGTTTCAAAGGGTATCGATGCAGTTATCGGTTGTCAAAATAGAGATGCTCGAATTGCTGGATTTATTTCAAAATACCATGCTAAAAACAAAGTATTAGTAATTAGCAGACAGGGCGTGCAATTAATGCACAATTCCATTAAATACAAACTGACTTTTATACCATTTTGCGATGGCATACTAACAAATACAATTTCGATAAAAAAGGAATACGACAGTTATGGTTGGTGGAGGGACGAATTTGTTAAAGTTATTTATAATGGTGTTGAAGCACTGGAAAACAATAGCCCACCCTATAATTACGCCCAACATCTGCCTAAGGATGAAAAAAATCCTGTTATTATATTATCCACTGGCCGTATAACCAAGCAAAAAGGATTTAAATATTTGATTTCCGCAGCTCAGAAAATCGTTGAAGAACAATCAAATGTTTATTTTTTCATTGCAGGAAAAGGCAAGTTAGAGAATGAATTAAAATCTCAAATTCATAAACTAAAATTAGATAAGCACGTTTTTCTCTTAGGTTTTCAAAAAGACATTCCATCCTTGCTTAAAGGAGCTAGTTTATTTGTATTACCATCTTTGTATGAAGGCATGCCAAATTCAGTTATGGAAGCCATGGCTTATGGTTTGCCAGTAATTAGCACTAATGTTAACGGTGTTAGTGAACTTATGCAAGACTCCATTCATGGTAATATTATTCCTTCTTCAAATACAGAGAGTATTGTCAATAGTATTCAAAACATGATTGAGAAAGATAATTTTCAAGAAATTGGGGAGTTAGGAAAAAAGCATGTTGAGAAGCATTTTACCGTTCAGAAAATGGCTGATAATCTGGAAGCTTATCTAATTTCGGGATGTGATAGAAAGCAAAAGTCGAATAACTAGTCATTAATTCAACACTTACTTTCTTGTTTACAATTACCTTATAAGTCAATATAATATGGTCAAACGTTTTTACCTCTTTCTAGTTAAAACCATCATTTTTTGGGTTTCATTCTTTGCCATTCATCGTTTCATATTTGTATTGTTTAATCTCTCTTATAGTGAAGAGAGTTCAGGCTTACAAATCTTTCTATCCTTCTTTCATGGAATGCGTATGGATGCATCTATAACAGGATATATGATGTTACTGCTCATTGTGATGCAATTAGTTTTATTACCAATACGAAGGCGCTTTTGTAAAAGCTGCATTCGTTTATTTAGCTATGTTTTTATTGTTCTATTTTCGGTGTTTTTATTGTCCGATACTTTTTTGTTCTCCTTTTGGGGTCGACATATTGACATTGAGGCTATTGGATTCTTAGAAACTCCATTGGTAGTACTTCTATCTCTTAAATGGCACGAGAGCATAGGATTCTTGGTAGCTGCTATTGTAGTATCCACAGTATTTATCGTTGCCTACAATAAAGTAATTAAGCAGAAGAGTAATAATGTAACCGAGAAAAAGCTAACGGTCAATAAAATACTAATTCAAATACCTGTGCTTCTTTTTCTTGGTGGATTAATGATAATCCCAATAAGAGGTGGTCTAGGCGTAGCTCCTCTTAATACAGGTGCCGCCTATTTCTCATCAGATAAATTTGCAAATCAATCTGCTTTAAATCCAATATGGAATTTAATGTATTCTCTCAAAAAACTAGATGCCACAAAGCGCCATTATAGTTTTATGACAGATGAGAAGGCTAATGCAATTTTTAAGGAACTGACAAGTGAATCTGGGGAGTTTGAACAGATTATTAATACACCAAAACCGAATGTTGTTGTAATATTGTTAGAAAGTTATGCGGCTCATATTATTGAGGAACTAGGTGGCTATTCGCTCACACCTAATTTTAGCAAGCTTTGTAAAGAAGGTGTGCTTTTTTCAAATATCTATGCGGCTTCAACACGCTCCGACAAAGGATTGGTTGCCACCATAGCGGGTTATCAAGTGCTCCCATCCTACTCCATTATTCGTCATCCGCATAAAACCGAATCATTATCTTTTTTGCCAAAAAAATTTAATGCCGCTGGATACCAAGATGTGATGTACATGTATGGTGGAGATATGGGATTTAAAAACATGAATTCTTTTGTAGTGCAGGCGGGATTTAAAAGAACCATATCAATGAATGATTTCCCAAGCGAATATCAAGGCGAAAAATGGGGTGTTCAAGATCATTATACATTCGATAGATTAGCCAAAGAAATGGAACAAGCTAAGCAGCCATTTTTCCATTTTTACTTTACACTAAGCAGTCACGAACCTTTTGATGTGCCTATGGAACGCGTTTTCGAAAACGATTACCATAACTCTGTTCATTACACCGATAGAGCTCTTGGTAATTTTATGAATGCTGTTAAAGAAAAGGGTTTATGGGATAATACCTTATTTATTCTATTGGCCGATCATGGACTTGGAGGACCAGATCGTTATACACATGATATGAAAGAACATAATCATATACCTATGCTTTGGACAGGTGGTGCCTTAAGTGTAAAGGATACGATTATAAATAAGGTCGGCAGTCAAACAGATATGGTCAAAACATTGTTATCACAAATAGACGTTGATAATTCAGGTTTCCCGTTTAGTAAAAACATTCTGGATAAGGGTGCTAAAAGTTTTGCCTTTTTTGATTTTCCTGATGGAATGGGAATAGTTGAAGACAGTTTGTATCAAGTTTACGATAATTCAATTGAGCGATTCATTCAAATGGAACACGCCAAGAACAAAACAGATAGTTTAAAAGCGAAAGCCTATTTACAGGTGCTTTCAACCGATCATAAAAACAGGTAAGATGAGTGCGAAAGAGTTAAAACGTTCGGATTTTGAAATCATGGCCCCCGTGGGTTCATACGAATCATTGCATGCTGCCATACAAGGTGGTGCCGATTCGGTATATCTTGGAATAGAGCAACTAAATATGCGTTCCAGATCATCCAATAATTTCTCGACTGAAGATCTAAGAAAGATTGTTGGCATTGCTAAAGAAAATGGCATAAAAACATATTTAACCGTTAATACGGTAATATTTAATGAGGAGCTAGCATTGATGCGTGAAATAATCGATGTTGCCAAAGACACTGGTGTTACAGCAGTTATTGCATCTGATCAGGCCGCCATTAATTATGCACATCAAAACGGTGTTGAAGTTCATATTTCAACCCAGGTAAATATCTCAAACATTGAAACGCTTAAATTCTATAGCAACTTTGCCGATGTTGTAGTACTGGCGCGTGAGCTTAATATGGATCAGGTAAAAGCAATTCATCAGGCCATTATTGAAGAAGATATTCGTGGGCCGAAAGGTGAATTAATTCAGATTGAGATGTTTGCTCATGGTGCCTTATGCATGGCTACGTCAGGAAAATGTTACATTAGTTTACATCAGCTCAATTCATCGGCCAATCGTGGTGGATGTTTGCAACCGTGCCGAAGAGGATATTCCGTAACTGAGAAAGAGTCGGGCATGGAAATGGATCTGGAGAACGAATACATTATGTCTCCAAAGGATTTAAAAACCATACATTTTGCCAATAAGATGATTGATGCAGGTGTTCGGGTTTTTAAAATTGAAGGACGAGCACGTTCAGCAGAATATGTTAAAACTGTTTCGGAATGTTATAACGAAGCCATCCTTGCTGTATTAGATGATTCATATAATCAAGAAAAAATAGACGTTTGGGACAAGCGACTTTCTGAAGTGTTTAACCGCGGATTCTGGGACGGCTACTACCTTGGGCAGAAACTTGGAGAGTGGAGTCACAGTTATGGATCAAAGGCAACCAAGAAGAAAACGTATATTGGTAAAGGCATGAATTACTTTCCTAAACTTAATGTTGCTGAGTTTTTGGTAGAAACGCATTCGTTAAAAATAGGTGACGAAATATTAATTACCGGTCCAACCACTGGCGTTATACAAATGAAGGTGGCTGAATTAAGAGTGGACCTTAAACCTGTGGAAGAAACCAAAAAAGGCGAACGTTTTAGTATGCCCGTAGAAGCAAAAATAAGACGCTCTGACAAACTTTATAAACTAACTGATACGCTTAACAATCAATAAATAGCAAAATGAAGGTAGCAGGTAACTTATTTAAAATGCGTAGCAGCATTAAAGATGATACAGTAAACTATCAATTGGTTTTAAAAGACTCTGTTGTTGAGATGAATGAATTAATCGGAAAATCACTTTCCCTGGAATTCAAAAATCAAATCAACTGTATTTCTTGTGGCAAAAAAACAGCTAAATCATTTGCTCAAGGGTTTTGTTATAATTGCTTTCAAACAGCACCCGAAGTTGAAGAGTGTGTGCTAAATCCCGAAAAATGCCGTGCCCACCTTGGAGAATCACGCGATCAAACATGGGCCGAAAAACACTGCCTGATACCTCACTATGTTTACCTTGCCATTGCCTCGGGTATTAAAGTAGGTGTTACCCGAAGTACGCAAATACCAACTAGATGGATTGATCAAGGAGCCTGGAAAGCTATAATAATTGCTGAAACACCCAACCGTCATATTGCTGGTGTTATCGAAAACTACCTGAAACAACATTATTCAGATAAAACAAATTGGCGTAGTATGTTGAAAAACGTATTGGCCAATGAGATTGATATAGAACTTGAAAAAGAAAAAGCACTCGCCTTATTACCAGCAGAATTACAAAAATATGCAAAAGAAGATTCTACCCCTTTGGAATTAGTATTTCCTGTGGATGCGTTTCCAACAAAACCTAACTCATTTACTTTCGATAAGGAAGCCAAGATTGAAGGAACTCTGAAAGGTATAAAAGGACAATACTTGATGTTTGATAACGATCGCGTGATTAATATTAGGCGACACAATGGCTACTTAGTTGAACTAGATACTGAGGATTAATTGATCACTATTTCATCAACAAATAGCCAACTTGGATTACCCGAAGCATAATGGTTATCGGGTAACAAACCTGAATTACCTAGGGTTATTTTCACAAACTGCCCCACAGCATTGCCTTTTAAACTCACAATGAGCTGTTCTTTTTTATTAACATCCGTTGATGGATCTAATATTTGCTTATCAAAAGGCTTATAGTTAATGCCATCATCCGAAATAGAAACTTCGATAAATGAAGGCGCAAGAACCCAACTTACAGCATCGTTTAATACTGAAATGTGTAAATCTTTGATTCTCGAGCGTCTTTCAAAATCAAATACAATATCCACATCGCCCCCTTGAATACCCAACCACGATTTATCATCAAGGTTTGATCTTCCCATCTCTGCGTCTGTAAGTAAGCTATAGTTATCCAAAGCGTACTTTCCTGATGGCTTAGGCGTTACAGATTGCACCTTATACTTCCTATCCAGCTTTTTTACAAAAGTTTTCGAAACCATTCCTGATGGATATTTTGTGTCGGAATAGGCATAGGCTTGAAGGATAGTTGTTTTTGTCAGCTCAATTGGGGCAATGTAAAACAAAGATGATGTGTCGGGGATTGAACTATCAGTTGTGTAAAAAATCTTTGCTGAATTACCACGAACCTTCACGGGTACAAACATTCTATCAAAAAACACTTGCTTGTCGCTCTCATAAACGGGCTCAGGCAAACTTGGTGTTAATTCTTTAGGTTCCGAAAGTTTACTTCGCGACTTTAGACTAAAAAGCAACTCCGCTTTTATCGGATAATGATCAGAAATAAAAACACTGTCCTTGTTCATCGGATAGGTTTCGAAATTAATCGTTGAAAATAGACTATTAACAAATATATGATCAATAATTACCTGATGTTTTACTGAGCCAAAACCATTAAATGTGCCTGGGAAGTTTACAGGTCCGTTTAAACTCTCATATCGGGCATCCCACATTGGGATGTAATTATTCCAATGCCCAGTAATGGTTTTGTACATTCGCTCATCGGGCTGAGCATTAAAATCTCCTAATAAAACTACTGGTGCTTTTCCGGCAAGTACTTTAATTTTCTCAAGTAATAGTGATGCACTTTGGTTACGGGCGTATTCACTCACATGACTCAAATGCGTATTAAAAACATAAAAAATGTAACCGCTTGACAAGTCCTTTAATTTAATCCATGTTACAATTCGAGGCAACATTGTCCCCCAACTTTTGCTACCAGGCTCATCCGGATTGTCAGACAACCAAAAATGTGAAGATGCTAATAATTCATACTTATTTCTATTGAAAAGTATCGGAGTCATTTCACCCTTGTTAATACCATCTGTTCTACCAGCAGCAACTGAAACATATTCTGGCATAAAAGCTCGGATATCCTCCAACTGATGTAATAAAACTTCCTGAAAACCGATCACATCTGGCGCCTCAGTCATTAAGAAATCCTGAACCAATGTTTTTCTATTCGACCAGCTATTAATACCATCCTCCGGATTATCGTATCGAATATTAAAACTCATTACATTAAGCGTACGGTCACCATTAGTGCATGCTCCGATGACTAAAAGTAAAAGAAGAAAGATATATAGACGTACGTTAAGCATTAAATAATAATATAGTTCTTGTCAATTTACCGATTAATAACAAAAAGGTTGCATTAGCAATGCTACTTTTGAACTTATTAAGATATAACCAAATACTAATACTTACACCAACTATTACATGGGTGCGGGTATTTTGTTGACAATATGATGTTATTCAACGACCATTGTTAAACCGCGAAATAAAGACACCTACTTATTTATTTAGTTGCATTTCAACCAAGGTATTGATTATGGAATAAATATACACTGCCATTAGTTTGGCCGTTCGGTTATCAGAATCGAATCGAGGAGAAACTTCTGCAATATCAAGGCTGCAAACCTTACCACTTCGGATTATTTGCTTTATCAATTCTAATACTATTTCCGGATCAAGTCCAAAGGGTTGTACTGCTGAAACTCCTGGGGCATGGGCGGCTGATAACACATCAGTACACACGGTTAAGTATATACTGTCTTGCTTTTTCACAAATGCTTCAATAAGCTCGCTTACATTTTGTAAATTCTCTCTTACTACATCTTTTGCCAAAATATATTCAGCACCGAACTCATCGGCTTTAGCAAACAAACTAGGCGTATTGGCATAAGTCTGGGGGCCTATACATAAATAAGAATAGTGTCTATTTTGTAATTGACATATTTGGTATATCTGATTAAACATAGTTCCTGATGAGCCCTTATCATTAACCGGACGTAGGTCGAGGTGTGCATCAAAATTGATAATGGCAGGTGTTTTATCCAAATCTATATTTAATAATCCTTTAAAGTGTCCTAGCGCTATCTCATGACCTCCGCCAAGCAAAATAGGAAAATAGCCGTTCTGTGTTAATTTACTAACAACAGTTGCCAACTCTTCCTGAGCTTCTTCCAATTGATTGCCGTCACACCAAACATCACCAGCATCATAAAGTGTTACCTTTGGATTAAAGTTGGCTGGCCAATTAGCCATTTCTTTTCTAATACTGGCAGGTCCGTTCTTTGCTCCCGGTCTTCCCAAATTCCTTGTTACCCCTTCGTCACAGCAAAACCCTAAAAAGCAAAAATTGACACTGTCTGCATCCTGTTTTTGAGCCTCAATATCAGATACATCAACAGGCATAATGACCTGATGCCAGCGAAAAGCACTTTTATCACTCTTACTGTCTACTCTACCTGCCCAATCTGTTCCTGATTTGTATGACATCTTCTGTTCTATTTAAAGATCAATTCTACTCACAAAGATGCAATAAAGCACAATCAAAAAATCGCATAAAACCATGATTTACATCAAATAAGAAACCCATCAATTTTCATTGATGGGTTTCTTATTTAAGTAAGTATTTTGAACTAATACGGATCAATAATAGTGTAAGAAATTTCAATTTCATGATCGTGAAATGGTGCGGGTTTTAAATTATAATGATCACTTATATAATGCACATCGTGATGGTGATCGGCACAAGAATGATTTGTATAAAAGCCAGGCCATCCATTTGCAGGGCTCAATAAAAAGGTATGCGAATCGTAAGAGTTCCAATAAATGGTAACCTCAAACACTTGCTCATCGAAATGAGGAGTATAAATATATCCTCGCGCACCAGCAGCATTTACAGATGCTCTATCGTATAATACCAAATGATCATTGATGATAACTTCGCCTGTTAACAAATCAACTGGATGATTTTTTGAATCGCGAATAAAAACCTGAACTTCTTTCTCGTTGTACTCATTTTGTTCAATCTTAACCTTCACTTTTAGCATGTGAGGATCCATTATTTCAATGTCGCTCAACACAGATTCGGAACAAGAAGTAAATGTTAAGACGGCTATTAGAATTAAGTATATCGTCTTCATATCCATAAATTTTAGTTAATAAAAACAACCATTAATAAATGGGACTATATTAATTCTGTTGTATTGATATGACAGATAATTCAACGACGACACGTACATGATGCAACTGTGGGATTGTAATTATTCTAAAAGTCGCTACTTTTGTCTGAGAATTAATTTTACTGACCAAGTCTATGAAACAACTAAAAAAGCACCAAGTGGTGCTAGTATCCATTCTATTAATACTTTTTATTGTTTTATTCTTTCTATCAACTATTGTAAAAAACTACCTCAACAAAAATGGGGAAGAGCTGATTGGTCGTAAAGTTCATTTAAATGGATTAAATATCAATTACCTTAGAGTAGCAATAAAAGCCTCTGATTTTGTACTTTACGAAGAAAACAGCAAAGATACCTTCGCAGGTTTTAATGAATTACACATCAATTTTGATCCCTGGAAATTAATTCGAAATGAATATTCGTTCTCAACCATCGCACTTGATAGTTTATACGCCTACATCGTACAAGATGATCAATCATTCAATTTCGATGATTTAATCCCTCCATCAGATACCTTAAAGTCGGCAAAGAAAGATACGCTGAATCAGAATCCATTACGCTTCTCAATATACAACATTAAACTAAGTAGGGGGAAAATTGATTTTTACGACAAAAAGATTGACAATCGTTTATTAATGGATGATTTGGACTTAAACCTTCCTAAAATTGCATGGGATAGCGAACAGTCTGAAGTAGGTGCTGAATTTGAGTTTGGAGAAAAGGGTTCTGTTTTTTTAGGCGCAGAAGTTAATCACCAAACACAACGATATAACATTGCTATTCGTATGAATAACATGGAACTTGAACCCATTTCAAACTATGTAGAGCAATATATTGATGCGGAAGGCATATCAGGACTGTTTCATGCCGACATTAAGATTGATGGACACATGGAACAAACTAACGATATTGTTGTATCAGGTAGTACTTCCATCGATAGTTTCCGATTATGGCAGCCTAACGACAAGAATGTTTTAATCTGGCGTAGTTCCGAAATTCAATTTGATTCGCTTGACCTTGGAAATAACTATTTCCACATATCAAAGATTAAACTCGATCAGCCTATCCTCACCGCAGAATTACATAAAGATATGAGTAATATTGAGCAACTGCTATTACCATTAACAGCAGTTGATTCAACGCAAATAGATACATCAAAAACAGCTATAAGCAATGATTCTATTCAAGTTCGCTACGCTTTGGATTCATTACAAATAATCGATGGGCAACTTGCTTTTAGTGACCACACTTTAAACAGACCATTTAAGTACGACCTTAAAAATATTGATGTGAAAATTACGGGCATTAATGAATCGGCTGAAAATGTACCTATTGATTTTAATATCAACATGAATGATCAAGGCCAACTTATTGGCAAAACATCCTTTAGCCTAGTTGATCCGCTTGATATATCGCTTGAAGCTAAAATTAGCAAACTGCGATTAATGAGTTTTTCTCCTTACACTGAATATTACATCACCAGACCAATCACGCAAGGAGATTTTAACTACGATTTATCAATTGATATGGATCGTAAGCGGATGACTAACAACAATGTCATTAAAATTAATGAATTAGAATTTGGTGGTAAAACTAAAGATACAACTGGCATTAATGCCCCAATTCGTTTGGCATTATATTTATTAAAAGATCCTCAGGATGTTATATCTATCGATTTACCTGTAGAAGGAGATCCGAACGAACCTGATTTCAGCGTACGACGAATAATTTGGAAATCATTCATGAATTTCCTGATAAAAACAGCAGCATCTCCTTTTAATGCCTTAGCTAATTTGGTATCTGTTCAGCCAGAAGAGCTTGAAAATATACCTATGAATTATGCGCAAGATTCCTTAGCCATTGAACAGCGAAGTACGCTTGATAAAATTGCTGAATTACTAAACACGAAACCCGATTTATTCTTCTCGTTTACGCAAGAAACTTCTCCTGAAAAAGAAAAGGATGTTTTAGCTATTAATCTTGCCAAGCAACAAATGCTTCACAATAAACTGAAACCCGAAAGTGAGGCTGACATTATTGAATACAAGCAGAAACTTGTTGAACTGACTAACACAGATGAATCATTTATCAACTTTATAAATAAGAATGTTAACGGTGCTGATACCCTTGAATTGAGACTGGCCTGTAGACAACTCATTGGTGAAGCAGAACTGCAAGACGAATTTGTTAAGTTACTAGATAACAGAAACCTCTTAATTGAAAACTATTTAACGCAAACTCATCAAGTGGATTCCGCATCCATTGAGGTTCATACTTCCGATTTAAGAAATATACCGGAAGAATTACATAGCAGTAATTACAATGTAGAAGTATCGATAAGATAATTTGATAAGAGCCATAAACGATATGGCTCTTGTGCTTAGTTTCTATTTTTAGCAATTAGTGCCGCTGTAACTGCAGCTCGTAGGCCTCCATCAATATTAACAACCGTTAGGTTGGGCGCACAACTAGCCAACATGCTTGTTAAGGCTGCTTCTTTAGCTCTAAAACCATAACCTACCGAGGTTGGTACGCCAATAACTGGCAAGGATACTAAAGATGATACGAAAGGGGCTAAAGCACCTTCCATACCCGCTACAACAATCACCGCTGAAACATCATTTTCAACCCCTTCTTTTATTGCTTCTAGCACTCGTGTAGGGTGTGCTATTCCGCGGTCTTCGAAAACCAAGGCCTCAACACCAACTGCTTTTAATATCACTTCGCATTCGTAAGTCACCGGATGATCAGCTGAACCAGCACTAATAACCAAAACCTTACCTTTAGTTTCGGGCATCTCACCAATCACTGTTGCATTAACCGACCATAATACCGGGTAAGCATCTTTAAAGTGTGTATTGAGTTCCTTGTAGAACGGGCTGCGTGAAACAACAACGCGTGGATGTTTTTCCAATAATTTGGTACAAAGTTCCAGGGTTTGTTCCAGGGTTTTATATTCACCATATATGATCTCAGGAATATTGGTGCGCATGCCTCTGTTCACATCTAAAATGTAACGGCTAGCTGTCTCCATCCATTCCAATGAAAAATGCTTACGAGCCTGTTCCTTATTGATACCGCCGCTTTGTATCTGCTCAAATAATTCGTCGAAGGTCATAATAAATGCTTAATTGTTAGTGGTTAGTTGTTAATTAATAATTCATCATTAATTAACAACTAACAATTACTGAATGATTCTTTTATCGTATTCATTAGGTCGAGAACGTTTAACATCCACCGTCACGAATAAACAAGCTTCACCACCTAAACGAAACAACTCATCTCTAAATTCTTTATCGGCAAATGCCGCATAACTTTCAGGTTTTGCAAATTCTATTCGCAAATGATCGGCATCATCAATTCGGCAACGCACATGAAAGTCATTCGTTTTTTCGATCACGTAATTTTCAATATCGTAGATGGCCTTAATGCGCTCTGGTGTTAAAAAATGGGCATAATTAATGCGTGTAGCCAGACAACTTTCCAGATCGGCCAGCAAAGGATCAGCTCCGAAACTAACTGCTATATCTTGAGTTTCCTTACTAACAATACCCAATTCAGCTAAGGGTGATAATACTTTGTATTCATCCAAAGCCATTTTACCAGGGCGATAGTTGCCCAGATCGCTGGCTGTTGTACCATCGAAAATAGGCAAGCCATCTTTTGGCACTAAGGATAGTATATGACTCTTGCAGAAATAGCATCGCTTTTCAGGGTTTTCAAGCACCGTCTCACCTGGCTGGACTGTAATTATTTTCAAATCATTAGCTCCCAGGTTCCGAGCTTGAATCTTCATGTCTTCAGCCACAGCACGGTTAAAACCATTATCAACCCAAATTGGGATAATGTTTGATTTAGCTTGCATTGCAGCTCCAAGTACGGCGCTACTATCAAAGCCACCTGAAAATAATAGGTAACCTTCTGTGTATTTTTGAAACCAATTAATGAGTGCTTGCGTTTTAGTCATTTCAATAATTTAAGTGATCGAATATTTCTATCGAAGATCATTTTGCCGGATTTGAAGATACGAAAAGATTTGAATGTTACTTTACAAAGTAAAAATAGCCCTTCAAATTAATGAAGAGCTATTTAAATCTATCTTTTAAAAGGAATATTTACGCCACCTTTTCTTTCACAAATCTATTTCTTACTCGCACAGCAAGGTTATACATAACAGGAGCCATTACAAGTGTAAGAACCGTTGAAGTAGATAAACCGAAAATAACGGTCCAGGCCATAGGGGCCCAAAAATCAGCATTATCACCTCCAAAGTAGATATTAGGGTCTAACTCAGTAAACAAACTAAAGAAATTGAAATTTAATCCAATAGCCATCGGAATCAATCCCAATACAGTGGTTACTGCAGTTAGTAATACCGGACGCAAACGTGTTTTTCCAGCCCTAACAACACAATCAATTTCCTCTTCGCGAGTTAATCGCCCATGTTCTCCTAAGTCCTTTTCTTCCTTCTTTTGTTTTCGTACCAGATCGACATAATCGATTAGTACAATTCCATTATTCACTACAATTCCGGCCAATGATACTATTCCCAGACCAGTCATCAGAATAATGAAATCCATTTGGAAAGTACCCAAGCCCATAAATACACCAATGGTACTTAATCCCACCGTTCCAATAATGATTAATGGCTTAGCACCGGAGTTAAATTGTGTAATCAAGATCATGGCAATCAAAGCCAGTGCAAATAACAAAGCACCAATCAAGAAATCAGAAGTTTCCTGTTGGTTCTCCTGCTCTCCGGTCATTTTCCAATTATAATTAGAAGGCATCTGATAATCATCCAGCAAGGCTTTAATGCGCGCATTAATCTCATTAGCATTATAACCCTCAATCACATTTGAACTAAGTGTAATTACACGCGTATTATCCACACGAATAATTTTCTCGTAAGTTGATGCATACTCATATGTTGCTAAGGCTGAAATAGGAATCAAATGAATTGTACCTTCCTTGTCTACTTTCATCTTTTGATTCATCAAGGTAGACACATCGTAACGGTATTTATCCTGCAAGCGCAACATGATGTCGTACTCATCCTCTCCATCCTTGTATTTACTTATTTCTTTACCATATAGTGATGTTCGTAGAGCCATTGCTACCGCCTGAGTGGATAAGCCCATTCGGCGTACCTTATCGCGATCGATGAATAACTGCATTTCCGGCTTATTGGTATTTAAATCCATTTCCAGATTTTCAATGCCGGCAATACGATCTTCATTGATAACTTGCTTGATATCCTCAACCAAATCAATTAAACGCTCGTAATCATCTCCACCAACTTCAATATTAATTGGTTTGCCTACCGGAGGCCCATTGTCCTCCTTCTCAATGAATATTTTAGCGCCAACAAAACCTTTGAATGCATCAGAAAGTTTCGACATTATATCGCGCGTACTATGTCCTTGTCGGAATTGATAGTCTAGAAATGTGATAGTTGTCAATGATTTATTAGGAGAACGCCCTGAATCAAACAAGCCTCCTTTACCATTACCAACACTTACTCCAATTGACTTAACAACATCCATATAAGGATCGAGTGTTGAATACAAAATTTCCTCTGCACTCACAGTAACTTGATCCGTTACTTCAATATCGGTACCCAAAGGCATTTCCATTGTAACATAAATGGTGCGTGGCTCATTTTGTGGGAAAAACTCCACATTAGAAGGCATCATTGAATAAAAGATAATGGAAAAGAAAAATAAGCCTATTGAGCCAAATAATAAAAACTTACTTGTTTTGCGCCCCATCGATTTACGAAGAACATTCTCGTACCTTCCTTCAAGAAATGGCAAAAACGTATGTTGAAACCAGATAGCCGAAGGCTTAAGAACGTATTTATTTGATGTTGTTATAATCAGAGGCAATACCAGAAGATTACCCCACAAAATACTACCCGCCAAATAAGCAAATACACCTAAAACAGCTATTGCCCCAGTCACGTAGAAAAACTTACGAAAACTCTTCTTCTGACGTATATCTTCTAACTTCATAAAGTTAGATGCATAGGCGGGATTTATTACCAGTGCTACAAACAATGATGAAGCCAATACTATTATCAAAGTAATTGGTAGGTAACTCATGAACTTACCAACGATACCCGGCCAAAAAATCAATGGAAAAAAGGCTGCCAAGGTAGTAGCCGTTGACGATATGATAGGAATAGCAATTTCGCTGGTTCCATTTTTTACAGCCTTACTGGTTTTAACACCATGTTCCATCATCCGATACACATTCTCAATCACCACAATGGCATTATCCACCAGCATACCCAGAGCCAATACCAAACTAAATAGTACCATGGTATTAATGGAATAGCCTATTTGTTTCAATACAAGCATTGATATAATCATGGATGTTGGTATTGCCAAACCTGAGAAGATGGCATTTCGCAAACCAAGGAACATATACAAAACAATCATCACAAAGATCATCCCCAGAAGAATACTATTTTCTAGGTTTGTGATCTGATCACGAACAAATACCGATTGGTCATCTGTAACCGTAATGGTTAAGTCCTTTGGTAGGGTTTCGCTTTCTTGCTTTTGCTTTATGATGGCTAAGATTTTATCTGTAGCATCCAATAAGTTTTCACCACTCTTTTTCACAATTGAGAGTGTCACCACCGACTTATGGTTCAAGCGTGAGATGGTACTCTGCTCTTCAAAACCATCGATCACCTCGGCCACATCTTTAATATATACAGCTCGCCCCTTAACCTCTTTTACAATGGTATTACGGATTTGATCCATATCGGTATAATCGGCCTGCACACGTATTGAACGACGTGTACCATCCACCTTTATTTCACCAGCTCCAACTGTGAAGTTTTCCATTTGAACAGCCAGCTCAATGTCCATGAAGGTCATATTGTAAGCAGCCATACGATGTGGATCAACATGAATCTTTATTTCACGTTCATCAACACCACGAATATCCGCCTCACGCACTTCGCGCAAAGTTTCAAATTCATCTTGCAAACCTTCGGCAAACTTTTTCAGTTCGAATATGCTGTAATCACCGGATAGATTAATATTCAGAACCGGGAACTCCGAAAAGTCAATGTCATCGACAATAGGTTCATCCATTAAATCATCAGGTAATTCACTGATGGCTTTATCCACCTTATCTTTTACATCCAACTTAGCCTGATCAACCGGAACATCTGTTTCGAACTCCACAATAATCAAACTCATATCCTGGAAAGAGTTTGACGACATACGTTTTACGCCATTCAGATCCTTCAATTCCTTTTCAATGGGGCGAGTTATCAGGTTCTCGATATCCAAGGGGCTATTGCCTGGATGCGGTGTACTTACCGAAATATATGGTATTACTATCTCAGGGAATTGCTCACGTTGCATCGACTGATAACCCATCCATCCTGATATTAACAGGAAAACGGTGAGTATGTATACCGTGTTTTTATTATCAAGTGCCCAAAAAGTAGGTTTAAACTTCCTCGACGACACTTTTTCTTTTGGTCTTTTATTTTCTTCTTGCATCTTAATTCAGATTAAGGTATTTGATTAAAGAGAAATAGCTGATCCGTCAACTACCTGAGCATAACCCTTAACGATTATTTTTTCGCCCTCTTTAATACCTTTAGTAACCAATGTGTTGTTGTTGTCCTTTATACCTGTTTCGATATAACGTTTCTTAGCCAGTAACTTACCTTCCACTTCCTCAGCCAGAAATACAAATTCACCACTGAAATCTTTTTTCACTAAAATGGATGGAACAACCAATGCATTATCAGCCGCAAAAGTTCTTAATTTCAATACCGCCAACATGTTTGGCTTTATCTCACCACTCGAATTGTTCATATTAATACGTAAACGGAATGTACGCGAATCTGGATCAATCACCGATGAAGTACGATAAACTTTTGCATCAAAACTTTTACCTATAACCGGAAATTCTAGGCTAACGGCATCTCCAGCACTTACTTTCTGCAGGTAAGTTTCAGATACATCGGCAGTAATATAAACTTGATCGATATTTACCAGTCGAGCAAATGGAGCTGAAGGACTAGCCATCTCACCTTGCTTCTGAATAATATTATCAACAATGCCGTTTATTGGTGCGCGCAATAGAGCCATGTCCATCTGTGCTTGTAGTCCTTCCATCTTTTGCTCCAGGCTTTCTTTCTGCGATTTAGCCTGAAGGTATTCCATCTCCGAACCGATGTTCTGATTCCATAAATTCGATTGACGTTCGAAGGTTGTCGTAGCTAGCTGAAGGTTAATTTTAATCTCGTCCAAACTACGTTCAAGCATCTCTGTATTTAAGCGAGCCAATACAGCTCCTTTTTTAACTCGGTCGCCTTCCTTTACATCTATTGAAACTATTTTACCTGCCGATTCTGGTGAAACAACAATATTTTTATCAGCTTCAACTTTTCCTGTTACATCAACAAAATGCTCGTATAATTGATTTTCAATTGGTTTTGCAACTACCGTTACCACTCCATCGCTATTTCCATCCGATAACTCATCTTCAAGCTTAGCAATTTTCTTCTTTAATTCACTTAGCTCTTTTTTATAAGTCTGTAACTCCTTTTCTTTTTCCTTCTTATCGGTATCACCAGCTGGTGCACAAGCTACCATTACAGCCAATAAAGAAGCTACTATTAATTTGTTCATTATATGTAATTTTATTTGTTTCATGATATTAGGGTTATAATTGGTTTATTGCTTTTAGATACAACACATATGTATCCAACAAATTAAGTGTTGACTGGATAAAACTTATTTGAGATTGGATGTACTGTCCTTCATTCTGAGATAATTCAGTACTTGTTGCTAATCCATTTCCAAATTTCATTCGTGTTCTATCATATATTCTGAATGCGATTTGTTCTCCTTCTTTGTCGTATGCATAAGTTGCCTGAGCGTTCTTAAAGTTAGATTTAGCAACTATTAATTGCTGCTTTAAGCTTTGCTCCATCATCTCCATTTCGTTCTGTATTTTCAGGTAATTAATCTTTTCTTGCTTTACCTTAGACCTGCGCATACCAGAAGAAAATATTGGGACATTCAAAGATATGCCCAACATAGAAGACTCTGAATTATTCATATCGCTAAAAGAATCGCCAAACTCATAATAGCCGTAATTATAAAAAGCATTAAGCTTTGGTAGATAAGAAGCTTTCTCATTCTTTAAAACTAATTTTTGCGCCTCCTCCTGGGTTATCATTACCGAATAATCAATGTGGTTTTTTACATCAAAATCAGTGCTAACTTCTTTAACTGCTTCCACAGGTGTGAGAAGAAAATCGATATTATCTTCCAACTTAATTGGTTGTTCAATTAATATACCCATGCCATATTTTAATACTGCCTCAGCAATTAATAGCTGACGTTCCGCTTCCAGAACCAGGTTTTTTGAGTTATTAACCATCAAACGCAATTGATCAACATCAGTCAATTCCCTAAAACCATTTTGGTAATAAGCATCTGTTTCTTTTAAGGTTTGCTCATTTACAACGAGATTAGATTTGAAGGTCTCTAAATTTTTCTTCGATATTAGTGCAACATAATAAGCTTGGGCAACTGCCTCCCTAACTTCAATTTGTGTCTTCTCTCTGGCTTTGGTACTTAATTCCACATATACCTTGCTAGCTCTAACGCCTAGAATATATGAACCATCAAATAATAACTGATTCACATTACCTGTTAAATTCCAATTGTATTGCTGTCCAAATTGTACCTTCATAAATTCTGGATCTTGACCCGGAATTTCCATTTTTATAAAATTCTCTTGTATTTTTAGGTTATTTGCTAATTGGCCAGTTGCATCAACTTGTGGCAGTCCAATTGCCATATATTCCCATACCTTTTTTTCTGCCGCTTCAATGTCGTAGGCGGCACTTTTGCTCACAAATGCATTCTCAGTTGCATAGTCCAGGGCTTCCTGAAGCGAAAATGATAGTGTATCATTTTGTGCACTAATTGATAAAGTTGATACGCTACATATCATCAATATCAAAAGCAGCTTTTTCATAGTTAAGTGTTTTATATTAGTCATTAGTTATATTGTTATCACAAAATAAGCGTTGTAATTCTTTCATTCCTTCTTCGGTACAAATACCTCTAAAATGGTATTTATATACTTCAGCAAATGTTTTATGATCTGTCACCTCAGCATCGGTAAATAGGCCATTACCCGGATCGAAAGTATAAACATGATAGGAAACATTTATACGAGCAATGATACTTTCATCAATATCTTCTCGATAATAGCCTTCCTGTTTCCCTTTCTTAAGGTTTGATATATTGGCATTATAAATAGTATCAATTTTCACATTCTTTACCTCCTGCAAATGAGCTGGATAATACTTTTTTAAATCAAATAAAAAAGTTGGTTGATATCTGCCAGTTTTTGGTTCCATTCGTTTTCTGAATTCAAAATGTTGCTCAATTGCATTTAAGCTCTCATCGTGAAAAACCGAAAAAGAATCTTTAAGAAACTGCTTTAGATATAACAGAACCAGATCCACCAACTCATTCTTATCCTTAACATACTGATAAAGCGTCTTCTTTGACATGCCCAACTCACGGGACACATCATCCATACTCACACTTTTAATCCCATATTGGCGATAGAGATCAAAAGTACGAGCAACTATTTCTTGGCGTTTTCCTTCCATGCCGCAAATGTAGGAAACTATTTTTGATTTGGAAACTATTTTAGTGTTAAGAGTTTCCTTGGTTTACATTCACATCACATTTTTCTCTTCGGAATTGCTACTTTCGTCGACTAATACATTGGGCAAACTACTTTTAGTTTTATTTGTAGACTATAAATCAAGATCCAACGTTAGATTTATTACTTAGCCATAAAAGATCATGAAATATATACTCATTGTAATAAGCATAATGTGCGCCCTCAACATTTCTGCACAGAGTAAAAAGAAATACAAAGGCAACAAGCGAACCTCAAAACGGGAAATAAGAAAAAGGCAACAGAAGGCATATGATCAAGATCAAACAAATGCTTTCAACCCGATTCAGCCCCGGGGAGCAAGACAAAACGATGCCCGCGATGATCTCTTATGGCACAGCGAATCGGCAAATACAGTTTACCACAGAGCTGGAAATATCAGCCTTACATCTCCATCGCGCTATGGTATAAAACCGGATTTAGAATTGTCAACTAATCTATTTCTTAATTATTGGGTTCCTAATATTACTCTTAAAAAAAGATGGGCTAATAACAAATGGTACATTGCCTCAAAACATGGCTTTTACTCAGCAACACCAGGCTTTCATTGGGCAAAAGAACGAAACTATACGAGCATTGCCGATTCAACTGCTAGTATACCCTTTGTACTTTCGATGAAAAACGAATTGATATTTAGCCGATTGTTTGCCCGCAATAATACTTGCACAAGAGAACAACCTTATTTGATTTTATCGGCAGGACTTGGTGTGGACTATGGATATGCCTTTGGTGAATCAGGGCTAAGCGAGATTGATGAACATGTATTGGCACCACGTAGCCCTGCATTAACAGGGCAAGGAGGCACTATCTACACCAGGGTACGAGCTGATTGGCAAATTAACAACCAACTCCTACTAGGAGGCGGAATAAAATATTTCTATGGCGAATTTACAGGCCATCATGCCTTTGAGCAAAGTACTGAATTACAAACATTCTTACTGCCAAATTTCTCCATTTCAATAGGATACTTACTGTCCTACGGTCACTATAACGCATCAAGTTCCGTTGGTATTATACCTTTATTTGATTTAACATGGCACTTTGGACGCAAACAGGCCCGAGAGAAAGGTTTGTTCAAAGGAAAAATGTTCTAATAAAAATATCTGTACTACAATTTAAGGACAGAATTGAACCTTTTTGCAATCAAATTGGACATAATTACAACTATCTCTCCAAAAATGTTAACACCTTTACAGCATAATCAGGAACCTTAAAGAAAAAAATAACATCATGCGTAAAGAAGTAGCAATTGGTATCGATATTGGCGGTACTAATACAGTGATTGGAGTGGTAGATAAGAATGGAGAGATATTAGCCGAAGCAACTACACCAACGCTAACAAACACTGATATTAAAAACTATTTGGATGCTCTTACCTCAAAAATCAATGAAACGGTTTTTGAAATTAAGGAGGACATTGAAGTAAAAGGAATTGGTATTGGTGCACCAAGCAGCAACTATTACACCGGTGAGATAGTGGGTGCCTCTAACTTGGGATGGGGAGAAGTTGTTCCATTCGTTAAACTTTTACGTGAATATTATGATTATCCCGCCATCGTTTTAACTAACGATGCTAACTCAGCCGCTGTTGGTGAAATGATGTACGGTGGAGCTAAGGGAATGAATGATTTTTTAATGTTAACACTCGGAACTGGTGTTGGCAGTGGAGTTGTGGCCAATGGAAAGTTGGTGCTTGGGCATGACGGTTTTGCCGGTGAATTAGGTCATGTTATTACAGATAGCGATGGTCGTGAATGTGGTTGTGGACGCAATGGCTGTCTCGAAACCTATGCCTCAGCAACAGGCATATGTCGTACTGTATCAGAACTTATTGCAAGCACAAAAATACCAAGCTCACTTCGTGATGTACCTGCAGGTAACTTTACCTCAAAAATGGTATTTGATGCTGCCGAAAAAAGTGACGAGCTTGCATTAATGGCATTTGAGTTAACTGGCAAAATGCTTGGCAAAGCGATTTCAGATTTTGTTGCATTCTCAAGCCCAGAAGCAGTTTTCTTATTTGGTGGTTTGGCCCTTGCCGGAGATTACATATTTAAACCAACTAAAAAATACATGGAAGAGAACATGTGCTTTTTATATGCTAACAAGGTAAAACTACTTCCATCAGAATTGGATGGTGCTAAAATTGCGGTACTTGGTGCAAGTGCAGTAGTTTGGAGCGAATTGAACTAACAATAAAAATAGATAGTATTAAAGGGACATCAAAGTCGATGTCCCTTTTTTATAACTCATAAACTGGAATACATTACGCTTAAACCTGATTCAAGAAAGCATTGTAATTGATTTTATTAATTTCGTTTTCTTTAAAATTAATTGACTTTCAATAAGCGAATCTCGAATTTGTTATAACAATTCTATTGCGAATTATATAAACAGGCATCATGAAACTAACATCCATCTTCAGTTTACTACTTTTAATACTACTTGGTAGTTGTCAGACTACACAGCAACAAACCGCAACTTCATCACTTACAAGTTATGTCGATCCCTTTATTGGAACTGGTGGTCATGGCCATGTATTTCCGGGGGCAACTACTCCTTTCGGAATGGTTCAATTAAGCCCGGTTAACGGTGTATCAGGCTGGGATTGGGTTTCAGGATATCATACCTCATCCAATGAGTTGGTTGGATTTGCACACATGTGTTTAAGCGGAACCGGCATTGGTGATTTAGCTGATATTGTTGTATTGCCAACAACTAAGCAGGTGGTTTCTGACACATCGGATCAAGGAAAGAAAAAGGAATCGCACTTTGTCGATAATTACAAAAGCTCTTATTCACATGCCAACGAGAGCGCTAAACCTGGCTATTATCAAGTTGAATTAAACGGAGGTGAAATCAACGCTGAATTTACAGCTAGCCCGCACACTGGCATGCATAAATACACATTTTCTGAAACTGGTGAAGCCTCAGTAATTATTGACTTAGGCCTTGCTATTAATTGGGATGCATCAGTTGAAAACTATATCAATCAAGAATCTGAAACGGTGATTTCAGGTTATAGAAAATCAAAGGGATGGGCCAATGAGCAATGGGTTTATTTTACACTTGAATGCAATCAAAAAATCAAATCTTTCCGAACAGGTATAAACGGACAATTAGATGCCAACAGTGATGCAAAAGGAAAGTATGTTCAAGGTGTCTTACAATTCGATGTAAAAGCAAAGGAACCACTGCTTATCAAGGTTGGTTTGTCGTCAGCAAGTACGGCAGGTTCAGCATTAAGTATTTCTGCCGAAATTCCTCATTGGGATTTTGACAAGCAACGTGCTGCTGCTTCTGCATTATGGGAAAAAGAACTTCAGAAAATCAAAATTGAAACCAAAGAAAAAGAGTTGCTTACCACATTTTACACTGCCCTTTACCACAGTATGATTGCACCTAATATTCATTCTGATGTAAATCGTGAATATAAAGGTCAGGATGGGAAAGTGCATGTTGCAAAATCGCATGACCAATATACCGTATTTTCTCTTTGGGACACTTTTAGAGCCAATCACCCATTGTTCACTATCACTCAAGAAGATAAAGTAGCTGACTTCATCCATTCTTTTATGGCCATTCACAACGAAGGTGGTTTACTGCCTGTTTGGGAATTAGTTGGTAACGAAACCAATTGTATGATTGGCTATCACGCCATTCCAGTGGTACTAGATGCTTGGCAAAAAGGCTTAATAAAAGATATAGATGGAAAGGTATTGCTAGATGCTATGGTTAAAAGTGCCATGCAAGATAAGGGAGGATTAGCTGCACTTCGAAAATATGCTTACATTCCTGCAGAGCTTGAAAACGAATCTGTATCAAAAGCTCTAGAGTATGCCTACGACGATTGGTGCATTGCGCAAATGGCTAAATCAATAGGCGATACCGATATATATAACACTTTTATTGAAAGAGCTGGTTTTTACAAAAACCATTTTGATGCCTCAACCGGTTTTATGCGTGGTAAAATGGCCAATGGACAATGGAAAGAATCATTCGATCCGCTTTTCTCCAGTCATCGCGATGATGAGTATACCGAAGGAAACGCCTGGCAATATTCTTGGTTTTCACCGCACGATATCAATGGCTTAGTCCAATTACATGGTGGAAAAGATAACTTTGTGCAACGTCTCGATTCATTATTTAAAATAGAAGAAGGTCTCAAAGGAGAACATGCTTCACCGGATATTAGCGGACTAATTGGCCAATATGCGCATGGTAACGAACCTAGTCACCATGTTGCCTACATGTATAATTATGTTGGTATGCCTTGGAAATCGGCGGAGAAAGTCAATGAGATTCTGCGTACCATGTACTCAAATGAAGTTGATGGCATTTGTGGAAACGAAGATTGTGGCCAAATGTCGGCTTGGTATGTTTTTAGCTCAATGGGGTTTTACCCTGTTAATCCAGCCGATGGCAATTATATTTTCGGAACACCATTGTTCGACATGGTAGAGATTAATCTGGCAAATAATAAAACATTTAAAGTCGAGGTTGAGAACAATTCAAAAACCAATATCTACATCCAAAGTGCAACATTAAACGATGTCAATTTGGATCAATCATGGTTTACGCACAAGGATTTAATAAATGGTGGACATCTTAAATTAGTAATGGGATCAACACCGAATAAAAACTGGGGATCTAAAACATTACCCCCTTCTATGACTAACTAGAATTTCAACCTATATCATTACAATGAAACTATTTATTACACTCTGTATTCTCATTGGTTTAGTCAGTTGTTTTAGCCCTAAAACACAGGATGAACACACCTCCATTGACTTAACTAGTGAGATATATTATCCTCTAAACTATATTGTTGCAAAATGCGCTGAGCCACTTATTATTGATGGCTTAGACGATGATTCACATTGGGAAAATGCACCATACACATCACTTTTTATTGATATTGAGGGCATAAAAAAGCCAAAGTACGATACGCGGGCAAAAATGCTTTGGGATAATGACTACCTATATGTTTTTGCTAAATTGAACGAGCCGCATATTTGGGGGAATCTTAAACAGCGCGACACGGTTATCTTTTATAATAATGACTTCGAAGTTTTCCTTGATCCATCTTTGACTACCTATAATTATGGTGAGATAGAAGTTAATGTTTTAAACACTGTTTGGGATTTAACTCTGGATAAACCATATCGAGTTGGGGGAAGTGCGGATAATAGTTGGGATTTAGATGATCTAAAAACGGCCATTAGCATTGAGGGTACTTTAAATGACCCAAGCGACATAGATTCGTTTTGGACAGTTGAGATGGCCATACCTTTGAAGCCTCTTCTGGAACTTAAAAAATCAGATAAAAGTACCCCGATGAACAACGAACAATGGCGTATTAATTTTTCACGAGTTAATTGGGATCATGATATCACAAATGGAAACTATAGTCGTAAAAAAGTAGATGGCAAATACTTGCCTGAATACAATTGGGTTTGGAGTCCGCAAGGCGTTATCAACATGCACGAACCAGAAAAATGGGGATACCTGCAATTTAGCGACCAAGCAATAATTGATGATGTACCGTTTATAGAGGATAAAGATTTAATTTACAAACAAGCCGCCTATGCCTTCTTCAGGTTAACGCGTTATGGTTCATTAAAACAGATGTCATCAAAAAAACAAGGTTACATTAAACAGTTTAAGTCTCAATTGTCTGATGATGTTACTTGTATGGCTACCTTTGAAAAAACAAAGGATGGATTTAAATATACATTACAACATCCAACAACTAATCAATTGTTCATCATCGACCAAGATGGATGGCTCACACTCAAATAAATAATACATCATATAAATAAGCTCACATGAAAACTCTTCAAATCATAATTCTAGCACTTATAATTGTAGCATGCAATCATGCTCCCAAAAAGAACATTAATGAAACCGAATCGAAATCGAAAGATTTTGTATTTGCCACATGGACTGGCGCTGATAAAGTGTTTGATAAAGCTACCTGGGAAGAGAAGTTAAACAGCTATAAATCCATGGGAATAAGTGAAGTGCTTGTCAACGGTAATCCTGATGTGTTAGAACAAATTATTCCTTTGGCCAATGAGCGAGGACTAAAAATTCATGCCTGGATGTGGACCTTAAATCGACCTAATGATACCATTGCCAATAAACACCCTGAATGGTATGCGGTAAACCGTATGGGTAAAAACTCATTGGAATACAGAGCTTATGTTGATTATTATCAGTGGCTCAGCCCACATCATCCTGGCGCGCGCGAACATATTAAAAACAACGTTAGGAAATTAACTAAAGTGAAAGGCCTTGCCTCAATACATTTGGATTATGTAAGGTATGTTGATGTTATTTTAGGTGCCGATCTTCAACCTAAATATGGTTTGGTTCAGGATCATGAAATGCCAGAATACGACTATGGCTACCATCCGCTTGCCCGCGAAGGTTTTAAGAAAATATTTGACAAAGACCCTCAAGATTTTGAGCATCCTGAACTAAGTACCGAATGGCGTCAGTATCGACTTAATGCGGTATCAACACTTGTGAATGAGTTAGTGGAGATAGCACATGAAAGCAATAACAAGATGACAGCGGCAGTATTCCCTTTCCCTGAGATGTCGCGCCAAATGGTTCGTCAAGCTTGGGACGACTGGAACCTGGATGCTGCTTATCCTATGTTGTACCAAAACTTCTATCGTGAGAATATTAACTGGATAGGTTTTGCAACCGAACAAGGTGTTCGCGATGTTGATTTCCCAATTAATGCTGGTCTTTTTGTTCCAGCTTTTAAAACTCCTGGAGAGTTAGAGGAAGCCATTCGCTTATCAAAAGAAAAAGGAGCTAGCGGTGTTGCCATATTTACAGCCGATGGACTTGAAAAAGATATGCAAGCCACCATTAAAAAGCTTAGCGAAGAACTTTAATAATCGTTGCAAATCATAAGGTATTACAGAAGGTTGTTTTCTTATTAAGAAGGCAACCTTTTTTGAAATAGCTAAATTTAGTAGTCGGAATACACATGTAGCCCATAATAAATCATTCAAACCAGAAGCCCAACTATGGCATCTCTCTTTCTTTTCCCTTAACTTAGCGCGGCTAAACATTATCGTACATGTATATAAAATACATTCTAACTACTGTTGCTCTCTTAATCGGTGGTCTTTTGGCTGTTCAAGGAAGTATGAATTCGCAATTGGGTGGTTATTTAAAACAACCATTGCAAGCTTCGTTCGTAAATTTCTTTGTCGGAACCATTTGTCTTTTGGCCGTCAACCTTCTTATGCGAACAGGCATCCCGAAGGCAGGCCTCCTAACTCAAATACCTTTATACCTTTTCTTTGGAGGCATATTAGGTGCCATATTTGTAAGCTCAGTAGTAATATTAATTCCTAAGATTGGCGTGAGTACCATGTTAGGTGCTACCATTGGTGGACAAATGATTGTGGCAAGCATTATTGATCATTATGGCTTCTTCAATGTTGAGGTACATCCCATATCACTTGGACGAATTGCAGGTATAGTGTGCCTAATTGCTGGCATTTTTTTGATACAACGCTTTTAGTATTAAAGAAAAATAACCTTAATAACGCATTGATTAGAATACACTTGGATAAAACACGCGAACTACATATGCATAAAGTTGCATATGATATTGATAATCATGCTGAATAACACTCTTAAAAAGCGTTAAAATTTAGGCTTAGTCTCGACAAAAGACTTATTTTTGCGCCTTGGAAAAAAACAAACAGTTATATTATGGCAGATAAAACAAATCAACTGTTATTTAGTGATTTTCCTCCAGTATCTACGCAAGCGTGGATGGATAAAATCACAGCAGACTTGAAAGGAGCAGATTTCGAGAAAAAGCTTGTATGGAGAACCAATGAAGGTTTCAACGTACAGCCTTTCTATCGTTCTGAAGACCTTGAATCATTAAAGTACTTAGAAAGTCAACCTGGCGAATTTCCTTATGTAAGAGGAAATAATGCAAAAACCAATGCATGGTTCATTCGTCAAGACATCCTTGTTACCGACGTAAAAGTAGCCAATCAAAAAGCCTTAACTATCCTTACAAAAGGAATTGATAGTTTAGGCTTTGTTTTTGAAGATAAGGCACTTATTACGGAAACGAACATTGAGGCTTTATTGAAAAACATCCTTTCTGACGATGTTGAAATCAACTTCTTTGCTGCTCACGGCAGCAAGTTATTGGCTAAAGCAGTTGTATCTACACTGAAAAAAATGAACCGTAACCTTGCTGAGGTAAAAGGTTCAATCAACTTTGACCCAATTGGTAGCATTACTACTAAAGGCAAAGCTTGTGTATCAGTTGAAGAAGCAATGGATCGCGCTAAAGAAATGATTGGTGAAGCAAATGTTTTACCTCAGTTCAGAGCGATTACTGTTAATGCAAAACATTTCAACAACGCTGGTGCATCTATTGTACAAGAGTTAGCCTTTGGTCTATCAATGGGTAATGAGTACTTGGCTCAATTGATCGAAAGAGGTGTTTCTATTAACGATGCGGCTTCTAATCTGAAATTCAATTTTGGCATTAGTGGTAACTACTTCATGGAAATTGCTAAGCTAAGAGCAGCTCGTTTGCTTTGGTCTAAAATTGTTGAAGCATACAAACCAACAGGTGTTGAGGTATGTAAGATGCAAATTCACAGTGAAACATCGGAATGGAACAAAACTATTTTCGATCCTAATGTGAACATGTTACGTACACAAACTGAAGCTATGTCGGCTAGTTTGGGAGGAACGCAGTCATTAACCGTTCAACCTTACGATGCTTTATATAAAGACAGTGACGAATTCTCAGAACGCATTGCTCGTAATCAGCAGTTATTGTTGAAAGAAGAGTGTCACTTCGATAAAATCGTTGATGCTTCTGCAGGATCATATTACATCGAAAACCTAACAAATAGCATCATCGAGCAAGCTTGGAGCTTATTTGTTCAGCTTGAAGATAAAGGTGGTTACATCTCTGCTTTGAAAGAAGGTTTCATTCAAGGCTTGGTGAAAGAAACAGCTGATAAACGTCGTAAAGCAGTAGCTACTCGTCGCGAAAATCTATTGGGTACTAACCAATTCCCTAACACAGGTGAAATTATCTCAAACAATATCGACTTCTCTAAATTAGAGAAAGTATGTGTATCGTGCGAAGGTGATACTTTGGTTGAGCCAATCGAAATATTCCGTGCAGCCGATCAATTTGAAGAATTGCGTTTAGCTACTGAAAAGGCAGCAAAACGTCCTAAGGTATTCATGTTGACATATGGTAATTTAGCCATGCGTTTAGCACGTTCTCAATTCTCTGGTAACTTCTTTGGATGTGCCGGATACGAAATCATCGATAACCTTGGTTTTAAAACCATCGAAGAAGGTGTTGAAGCAGCGAAAGCAGCTAATGCCGACATCGTAGTGCTTTGTAGTGCCGATGACGAATACACCGAAGCCGCTCCAAAAGCATTTGAATTGTTAGGCGATACGCCATTAGTTGTTGCAGGTGCTCCTGCATGTGCTGATGAGTTAAAAGCCAAAGGCATCACAAACTTTGTGAATGTTCGTTCAAATGTACTTGAGACTTTGAAAGGGTTTAACACGTTGTTGAATATTTAAATAAACACAGAGGCACAAAGACGCAGAGTTTTATGAATGAGGAAGAATATAATAAACTATCGAGTTCGACAATTGGTGCAGCAATAGAAGTGCATAAAGAACTTGGACCTGGTTTATTAGAGGCTGTTTACGAGGAGTGTTTGCTTTCCGAACTGAAAGCGAAAGGTCTCAAAGTTGAAAGTCAAGTTAAGCTTCCTATTATTTATAAAGGTAAAGAACTGAGTAAGGTTTTTATTATTGATCTATTAGTGGAGGATAAACTAATAATTGAGCTTAAAGCGGTAGAAAACATTTTACCTGTGCACGAAGTTCAATTAGTTACCTACTTAAAACTATCGGGCAAGAAACTTGGATTGTTAATTAACTTTAACGAAAGTGTGCTTAAGCATGGTATTCGAAGAAGAATTAACAGTTAGACAACTCAGCGTCTCGGCGTCTCAGCGTTAAAATTAATAAACATGCGACCAAAATTTAATAACATAGATTTCAAAACCAAGCCATGTGGTGTCAAAGATGCCAAAGCTTGGGAACAAAAACATGGGGTAAAGAAGGACTGGGTAACCCCAGAACAGATTCCTGTGAAACCAGTTTATAGCAAAGAAGACCTTGAGGGAATGGAGCATTTGAATTATGCTTCGGGTTTACCTCCATACTTACGCGGCCCATACTCAGGTATGTACGCCATGCGTCCTTGGACCATTCGTCAGTATGCTGGTTTCTCTACTGCTGAAGAATCAAATGCATTCTACAAACGTAACTTGGCTTCGGGTCAGAAAGGTTTGTCTGTTGCGTTTGACTTGGCTACTCACCGTGGTTATGATTCAGATCATAAACGTGTTGAAGGTGATGTAGGTAAAGCTGGTGTGGCTATCGATTCAATCCTTGATATGAACGTTTTGTTTGATGGTATTCCATTGGATAAAATGTCAGTATCAATGACAATGAACGGTGCTGTATTGCCAGTATTGGCATTCTATATTGTTGCCGGATTAGAGCAAGGTGCTACTTTAGAGCAGCTATCAGGTACTATCCAAAACGATATTTTGAAAGAATTCATGGTGCGTAACACATACATCTACCCACCTAAATTCTCGATGAAAGTGATTGCTGATATTTTCGAATACACATCACAAAAAATGCCTAAGTTCAACTCAATCTCTATCTCAGGATACCACATGCAAGAAGCAGGTGCTACCGCTGATATTGAGTTAGCATATACTTTGGCTGATGGATTGGAATACCTACGTGCAGGTACCGAAGCAGGATTGGACATTGATGCATTTGCACCTCGTCTTTCTTTCTTCTGGGCTATTGGAATGAACCATTTCATGGAGATTGCCAAGATGCGTGCCGGACGTATGTTATGGGCGAAGATTGTTAATAAATTCAACCCTAAAAATCCTAAGTCGCTTGCCTTACGTACGCACTCACAGACTTCAGGATGGTCATTAACTGAGCAAGATCCTTTCAACAATGTTGGACGTACTTGTGTTGAGGCCATGGCTGCTACAATCGGTGGAACTCAATCGTTACACACTAACGCATTGGATGAGGCAATTGCATTACCTACTGATTTCTCTGCACGTATTGCTCGTAATACACAGATTTATATTCAGGACGAAACGCAAATTTGTAAAGGTGTTGACCCTTGGGCTGGTTCATACTACGTAGAGTCATTAACCAAAGAATTGGTTGACAAAGCATGGGCGCACATCGAAGAGATTGAGTCATTAGGTGGAATGGCTAAAGCCATTGAGTCAGGTATCCCAAAAATGCGTATCGAAGAAGCGGCTGCTCGTACTCAGGCTAAAATTGATAGCCAGACACAAACAATTGTGGGTACTAACAAATACCGTCTTGATAAGGAAGATCCAATCGACATCTTAGATGTGGATAACATGGAAGTTCGTCGTTCTCAGATCGAGCGTTTGGAAAAATTACGTGCTAACCGTAACGAAGCCGAAGTTCAAGCTTCATTAGAGGCGATTACAAAAGCAGTTGAAACAGGTAAGGGCAACCTTCTTGAATTAGCTGTTGATGCTGCTCAAAAACGTGCTTCATTGGGAGAGATTTCTGATGCATGTGAGAAGATTGTTGGTAGATATAACGCAGTAATTAGATCAATCAAAGGAGTGTATAGCGCAGAAGCAGCAGACGATAAAGAGTTTGCAAAAGCAACAAACTTAGCAAAACAATTTGCTGAGAAAGAAGGACGTCAACCTCGTATCATGATCGCTAAAATGGGTCAGGATGGACACGATCGTGGAGCTAAAGTAGTAGCAACAGGTTACGCTGATATCGGTTTTGATGTGGATATGGGACCATTGTTCCAAACTCCTGCAGAAGCGGCTAAGCAAGCTGTTGAAAACGATGTTCACGTTGTGGGTGTTTCTTCACTAGCTGCCGGTCACAAGACCTTGGTTCCTCAAATTATCGCTGAGCTTAAGGCTCTAGGTCGTGAGGACATTATGGTGATTTGTGGTGGTGTTATTCCAGCTCAGGATTATGATTTCCTTTACAAGGCTGGTGCTGTGGCTATCTTTGGCCCTGGTACTTCAGTTGCTAAAGCAGGATCAGATATTCTTAACTTGTTAATTGAGCAAGCTGCTGAGTAGTTAAAAAAGTGCACGGTGCATTGTGCACAGTGCTTTTAGATATTAGAAAGCCATCCTGAGCAATCGGGATGGCTTTTTGTTTTCACACGGAGATGTAGAGTATTATTTTGTAAAACCTAAAAAACCATTATCTTAGTAATAAGATATAAACCAAGCCTATACAAACATGCTAATCCAGTTAATAAATTCAATTAAACCCTTTCTATTTATTCTTATCCTTATTTTATCATCCTGTTCAAAAGATGAAGAAGGCATTAGGGAAGATAATATTAAAGAGAGTACCAAGAGAGAAATTGAATGGACAACACAACTAACCTTTAATGGTAAAGATACCAGACCACTATCGATTACAGAAATAAAAAACCAAGGCTACCTTATCTTGCGTAGATCGGCTAATATCGGTAATATGGGTAGTTATGCATCCTTGTCTTTTATCGACACCGAAGGCAACGAAATCTGGAATAGTGACTATGAAGATCTGAGAGGTTCAGTAACAAGTAATTTAGTTTCATTTGGCAATAATTACGCATTCTTTACTGGGTATGAGGTAGTAGTTGTTGATATCAATGGGAATATTATTAAGGCAATTGACACGGCTTTGCTTAGCGGTAATTATGAACTATCCGGTAATTGTGGTCTAAAAAGTGTTAGCGATGGTTTGCTTTTATTTACTTTAGGTGGGGGGTATATTGCCAAAATAAACCAATCCGGTGAAATTGTTTGGAACAACGTTTACAATAAAATGATTTCCGATGCAACTGAGTATTTAAATGGGAAATACATTTTTACAACCGCTTTCAATTATAGTGAAAGTGGTTATGGTACCTTTTTTATTAATAGTGAAGGTGAATATACTGATTCATTGACAACAAACGGAATGTTGATATCAGTTGACACTAATCAAAATCTATTCCTTTTTGATTATACAGATAGATCCGAATATTATCGAATAAAGCTAAGGAAAACAAGCTTAAATGGGGAAGAACAAACGAGCTATGAATATGAGCACCCTGCTCATTTATACTGTGGACAACATATTTACCCAAAGAATAATTTATTCTCATTTATAGGCTCGACCGGAATACACATTATCAATTATTCAGATGACAATGAAGAAATTCACGAATATAAATGTGGTAGTATTAAAACTAGTGTAGATACGCAGAATTGGAATAGGGCATGGTTTGGTTTAACACCAACCTTTGATGGTGGTTTTATTGTAGCTCGAAAAGCTGTTCAGGAAAACTCATCAGGTAACAGCGTTATTGTTATCAATAAGTATAAATAATTAACAGCTCCTTGTCAGTAATTTTGAAATTAGGATGGCTTTTTCCATATGTAAATAAGCTAAGTTTAATGCAAACAACAAAATAAACAAGAACCCACTAGAAATCATTTAACCTACTCCTTGTCTCTTTGCTCATAAAAGCTTAAACGTTCTAAATCATTTTTAAATCGTTCGAGAAGATCTTTTGAGAAAGAGCTAATTATCTTACTTTCATCTGCATCAACACCATTTGATGCCTCGGCAATAACATTCATCGCTTTAATAAACTCCTCGTACTGTGGAGCCGGGCCGTAACTGTGGCAAAAATTAATCACCTTATTATATATTTCTTCAACCGACGAATCTTTCGACGCTTCATATTCAAACGACCATAGAATATCAGATCCCCAACTATGATTGCTGAGTAAATTCTTGAGCGCATCCTTCTCTTCTTTTTGAATCACACCATCTGCTTTTGCGATGGCATAAAGTAACTCACCCAGCACTTCGTATAATCTATCAACTTGCTTCATATTCTTCTATATGATTTTTGTTTGAAGGTACCTAATTTCATTAAAATACAAAGCAATACATTTCATAACAATTATCCTATCTTGCAACTTTCTAACCTAAACCAAACTTGTTTATGAAAAATGCAATCTGTCTTATTGCACTTATCTTTCTGTCCGTTAGTGCAATTGCTCAGAAAAAAGAGATTAGTTTTAGCTACTCACCACTATCAGCTTATCGACTAGGACATGTCACTCAAGAAGGCCTTAATGAAACAAATCATTTTGTTTTAGGAGCCATTAATTTTGATTATTACAGTTATTTAAATAGCTGGTTAAAAGTCGGCGTAAATGTAATGTACGATTATGAAAAAGAGGAAGGAACTTTTAACAGTTACTACTATCAAACCGACAACTACGAATTGACCAATAGTGTTTGGGTTATAGCCCCTCAAGTTGATTTTGAATACCTCCACAATCCAGCATTTAAATTAAGTAGTGGCTTAAGTTTAGGGTATACCACAGTTAATAGTAGTGCCTCTACCTCGGTAATAAAGGATCACGCCATGAAAAATGGTTTTATATTTCACATTAACCTTATTAGTTTCCGATGGGGCAGAACAAGAGGTTTATGCGGATATATGGGGCTTGGACACAAAGGTTTTTTGGGACTTGGTTATTTTGCATATATATAACCAGTAGAATTTCTTTAATAAGCTCTGAGTTACGACACGCCTAAATCGCTTAGCTTAGAATTGTTATTTAGATATGCCGTTGGGGCAAACCTTTGAGAATTGTTGGGTACAAAAAAAAGCGGAAGGAATGATACCGACCGCTTTTTTGTGTTTAAATAATTACTAAAATCTTACAAAGTAGCTTCGATCCAGCTCCATCCTGAGATGTCAACTTTAGCAGCATCTTTACCTGAGTTAAGTGTATACTTCTTAGTTTCTCCCGAAATTAAAGTAGCATCTGCAGCATCACCATCAATCTGTACATTTGCCACGTCACCACCATCTTTCATATCTAAATCAACAGTGTATCCATCCAAGTGTAATCCTGTAATAGTTGCACCTGAAGTACTTTTGAACTGTAATGCTGTACCTGAAGTAGTACAAATAGCTGTTACATTAGTGAACATTGGATTACCATTCACTTTATCACCTTCAAAAGCAGTTGAGAAACCTTCGATTGTATGTGAAATGTAAGTGTTTTCAACTTTACCATTCCATCCTTCAGTCCAATCTACAGAATCATCTTCGTTGTTCTCTAGGTAGATGTTTGTTACTTCAGCAGCACCGCCAAAGAATTCAACACCATCATCAGCACCATTGATTACAGCAATGTTTTCAAATGTTGTTTCTGATCCAACAGCATATAATGATACACCATTGTACTGTGATTCTTCGTTAATTTGAGCACCAGTACCTTTAATTACCAAGTATGTTACGCTACCTGAATCATCGGCATTATCAGTTCCACCATATTTGAAACCACCAACTTCAGCTTCTACATTTGTACCTGCCGTTGTTACACCTTTACCACAGATGGTTAATCCACCCCAGTCGCCTGGTATTCCTTTATCCGAAGCTATTACAACTGGTAATTCTGATGTTCCATCTATGTTAATTGTACCACCCATTAAAACAGCTAAATAAACCTCAGTACCACCCGCATCAGCATGAATCTTAGTTCCTGCTGGAATAGTTAATGAAGCACCGTCTTGTACAATGTATGCACCTGTTAATCGGTATTGTTTACTGGCATCTAATGTAACATCAGTTGTTACGTTTCCTTCTAATTCAACTATCTCAACAACCTCAGCATCAACCCAAGTCCATCCTGATGGATCAACTGTTGCAGGACCGTTATAGCTATTTGCCGGATCAGCTGTTTCGCCTTCTATAATCACATTATTAAGCGAGCCATCGTCTTTCATGTCAACGCTAGTTGCATAGCCTTTAAGCGAAAGACCTGTAATAGTAGCACCTGATTCTAGTTTGAATTGGAGTGCTGTTCCACCAGTTGTAGAAACTGCAGTTAAGTTAACCAACTTAGGATTGTTATTTACCTTGTCAGCTTCAACTACTGTCGAGAAACCTTCGATAGTATGCTCTACATAAGCGTCAGTTACAGTACCGCTCCATCCTTCAGTCCAGTCAATAGCATCATCTTCGTTGTTTTGTAAGAATAATGTACTAACCGATACAGTTCCACCAAAGAACTCAACACCATCGTCAGCACCATTAATGACAGCTACATTTTCAACAGTTGTACCTGATCCAACTGCATAAAACGAAATACCATTATACTGAGAATCGTTGTTTATTTGTGCACCAGTTCCTTTAATTACCAAGTATTTAATTGAACCAGAGTCATCCATATTATCTGTTCCTCCATATTTAAAGTCTCCAACTTCAGCGGTTGCATCTTCACCTGCAGTTGTTACAGCTTTACCACAAATAGTTAAGCCGCCCCAGTCGCCTGGTGTGGCAGATGCTGAAGACATTACAACAGGTAGTGCAGATGTTCCATCAATGTTAATTTTACCACCCATCAATACAGCTAAGTACACTTCTGTTCCGCCGGATTTAGCAACAATCTGTGTTCCTGCTTCTACTGTTAAAGTTACTCCGTCACTTACCATAAAAGCACCATCTAAGCTATATTGCATTGATGACTTCAATGTATAATCTTCTAGTAGCAAACCTTCCATGATTCCCTTTCCCAAGTTGTCAATAACATCTTGACCTGGTGTTGGAGTAGGATCATCATCATCGCTACAGCTAGTTAGAATTGGCGCTGCCAATAATGCTAATGTGAATAGTCTAATTAGTAAATTTTTCATCGTTATCGTTTTTAGGATAATTTATTAGTTGTTTTAATTTAAATCGATATTAATTCCAAGGCTTAATTGAAGACCTTTCTTATATGAGCTCACAACTTCCGTTGTAGTTGGATCATCATTTATTGGTTCAATTACTTGGGTTTGTTTAATGTTTGGATTAAGTAGGTTTTTACCTGTGAATTTAAGTGATACTCTATTTGATATTTTTTTGCTTAGCACTAGGTCAAGTGTCACAAATCCTTTTTCAATAATTTCGTTATTAAATAGGGAGGAACTGTTTACTTTATCTTCAGGTGCACCCAAAGCAAATACCTTATCGGATGAATAATTTCCTGAAAGCGTAGCCATGAAACCTTTTGCTTTATTATCGGCATAACTCAATGCCCCGTTAAAAATGAACTCTGAAGCTCCTTCAATATTAGCTTCTGTTTTATTATTGTATTGGAAGTCTTCTAATAAATCTTGACTAAACCACATTCTAGTGGCATTAAGCGACAGGTTTAAACTTGGTATTTCAGATTCTGTTGCTTTTATAAGGTCAAGTCTGGTCTCTACTTCAAGGCCATACACAGTAGCTTGTTCGCCTGTATTAGCAAAGTAGAAGTAACCCGATGACCCTCTTGTTTGAGCGCGGTTTATTGGGTCGTTAATTTGCTTGTAGAAACCAGTAGCTGAAAACAACTGACCAGCACTTGGGTACATTTCCCATTTAAGGTCGAAGTTGTAATTCTGTGAGCTCTTGAGGTCTGGGTTACCTTTTGTTACCCGTCCTGTTGGAGATACATACTCGAATGGAGCAATTTCTTTAAATTCAGGCAATGTTACTGTTTTACTTGCCGCCAAGCGAAAGGCGCTCTTTTCGTTGATTTGATATTTAAAGTTGATAGCAGGTAAAACATTGTTGTAGCTATTTGATGTTCCACCAATTCTTGCGCCGTTTGGTCCCTGGTAGTTAGCTACATCCCAATTCACATCGAGTTGATTCATTTCGTAACGAGCTCCAACATTACCAGAAACCTTATTCACATCAAATCCGAAGCTTGCAAATCCTGCAAATACCAATAGTTTACCATCATATAAATCAGGTACACCATCTCTAATACGAAGTGTTCCATCTTCGTATAAACTCTCATCAAGTAAGACTTCATCTACGTTATCAACAGATTCAACTGACACTCCACGACCAAGAACACCTACAGCTTTTGAGTTAAAGTCTCTTTGTTTTTGGCGGAAGTTAGCACCAAAATCAACTTTCAGCTTTTTATATTCTTCATCTACAAATTTATACTCATCAGTGATATATCCATTAAGTTCGGCATCTTCAATGTTTTGTAGTGATTTCTTTTGCTGGTAATCGCCTACGTAAGCAAATGCAAAACGATTATCGTCAACAATGTTACCTTGGTTTCTAATTCGGTTAGGCTCTTCGGCATGTACAGTATTGTATCCTAAACCCCATTTCAATAAGTTCTTATCATTAAAACTATGGCGACCCAATAATTGATTAATGAATAAAGTAGTTTGTTTAAGGTTCTGATCTCTCACAAAAGCATTTTCTTCTTGTGGATCCTGATCATATTGAAAGCCTTCACCATTTCTTCCACTTTCGTATAAGTTATCAGTTGTTTTATGAACAAATAAACTATTGAAGTTAATGCTGTGGTTTGTATTGATGTCGTAAACAAAATTCAATAAACCAGTAGTGTTATATTCTGTTTCAAATTCTTCAACGTCGGAATAACTTGTGTTTAGAACGTTTGAGCGATAAGCTTTAAATAAACCAGTGCGGTATTCAGATGAGACTGACTGCGATATAGTACCAAAAATAGAGAGGTCCTTATCGAACAATTTCACTTTTTTACCCCCAAGAATTGAAACGCCATAATTTAAAGGAACGCTCTTTCTGTTTGTATTCCAGCTTTGCTTTTGAACTGCATCAATAGTACTGTAAGGAGCTGAATAATAACCTAAGGTTTGATCGCCAAAATTCTGAGTGGTTTTGAAATTACTAAACACGCCGTTTGTAAATACATTTGTGTTAGCACCACCCTTGATACCTAATGTTACCTTTTCGGTATATGCTTTGGAAGTGATATCAACAGCACCTGAAGTTAAATCACCATAGTTAGCTACAGTGTAAGTTTTGCTAACACCAATATTTTGTATTACGTCCGTTGAGAATAAGTCTAAGTCTATGTTTTTACGTTCAACATCATCTGAAGGAATAGGTAGACCATTCATCGTAGTAGTTAAGTATCTATCTCCAAGCCCTCTTATGAATACATCACCAGTAGCATCGTTCATTGAAACACCAGATATTTTTCCAGTGGCATCTTCGGCATCCGAAATGCCTAATGCCGACATACGCTTAGCACCTATGCTTTCTTTAATGACAGATGCTTTCTTTTGCTCAAGCATCAAAAAGTTCTCCGATTCACGATTGGCCTTGGCAACCACTGTTACCTCATCCAAATCCATCTCAGCAGATCCTAATTGAAAGTCTAGTACAGTTGGTTCGCCTTCTTTAATAACAACACCTTCCTTTAACTGAGGCTCGTACGATATATACTGTACACGTATGTTATAAGTGCCAGGCTCAAGAGGCGGCATTTCATATTCGCCCATGAAGTTGGTAATAGTACCTACTGTTGTGCCATCTATAACTATAGCTGTTCCAACTAATTCTTCACCTGTTTTCGAGTCAGTAATTTTTCCTTTTAATATTCCTGTTTGAGCAGATACCTGTGCAATACATGCCAACAATAGAATACTAATTACAACAATGTTCTTTTTCATCTTTTTCCCATTTTTCATCTGCCTACTTTATGCAGGCGGGGAACGTTTTTTTAACCATCCTTGTGTGTGTTCTGATTAAAATGAAACGTTTCGTTTTTCCCTCTCAATAATTCAAATAATTACAAGGGCAAATGTAGGGGGTGGTAGCAATAGAAGCGATAAGGCATAATTAATTCAATTTTAAGTCTGTGTTAAGGAAGAAAAAGAAGTAAGTGGAAGATAATGAGGAGATACAATACATTCTGGCCATTTTAAGCATCGGGCAGTAAATTTGGGATTAAAGTAGACGTAACATTGGCTTAACAAAGGGGGGGGGG
>JAFMVD010000042.1 GCA_025499625.1 Carboxylicivirga fragile
ATGTAACTCCCATTGAATATGAATTAAATTATTACCAAGTTTTAATTGCGGCTTAAGGTCTTAAAAAAACGTCCGGTTTTTATTTGTAATTCCAATAATCGTTTTGAATGGAAAGACAAGTTTAATAAGGTTAAAACTGATGAGCTGCAAGCTATTTTTAACGAAGATGTAAAAAAACGAAGTATAAAAGAATATAAAAAATCAAAGCTGGTAATGATTGGCCGTGGATGGGTAAAAGCGGGTTTTGATTTTGGGAGTTTTAATGAAAAGAACTTTATCTATAACAAAAGGCGGCAAACTATTTATTTAATTGGCTTACAGCCTGAAATAATAAGTACTACCATTAATCCTTGGTTTATACCCGAAGAAGGTGTTGAGGGCTTTGAGTTTGTACTGGCTAAAAAGGGAGGTTTGTACAATCCGGAGTATACTAAGAAGGTAAAAAGAAACTGTTTGAATAAATTAAAGGCTCAGGCTCAGGAGAAACAAATATTAGAGAAAGCCAAAGAGAATGCGCAAACTAAGCTTAAAGCTTTTTTCGATATTCTAATTGAAGAGGACCTGAAAGATCTTAGGTTCTATTCGAATTACCTTAGCTATAATTTAAATGCATTTCTGAATGATAGCCTTATTGATAAAGATGTGGTTGCTTTGGATTCTATTTTATTACGTTATCATGCTAAGTATGATTCAAAAATTGGGGGCAATTATGTTTTAAGTGCTTTTATGGATTCGATAAAGCGAAAAAAGTACTATGTAAATGATGTAAAATTTCAAGTTCATTCACGAAGCTCTGTGCTGTACGATATAATTAACGATGATCAAATTGATTCATTGGATTATTTAAAAATTAAACAAGCAGATAAGATTAGTTTGACGGATTCTTTATGGTACAACAGTATTGAATTGGATGATCTTCATGCTTACGTTGCAAGCGATGTGGATAGTTTAGTGTCTGGGATAGTTAGATTTTTAAATCGACCTAATACGGTATTTAAGGATTCTGTAACCAATGAACTAAGTAAAGTTCATATGGATAGATTATTGTTTCAACTTGAAGATAAATTTGGAAGTAAAGACGAATAGTGAACCTTCATTTATTTTAGAGTTTTGTCAATCTATTCTTTTAACAGCTCCTTTTTAAGGATTTGATATATTTTATGGCTTGGATATTTATCTATAGCTTGATTTATTGTTTGTAAAGCCTCAAAATAAAAATGCTTATTGTAGTAGCTTGAAATAGTATTCATATATTCATAATGAGACTTTGGCTGATCTACTATATTAAGTTCCTGCAGTTGCTTATTCTTTGCTATTATAATTGTGCCTATTTCAGGTTTCCCGCTTGGAGTATTGCTAATTATCCAATGGTATGATTTGCCTGTTTTAACGTCAGCTTCTGCTAAAGAAACAATACTTTCCGTTATGGAGGTTTGATAAACAAGCTTCTGTGTTTGTGAGTCAATGAGCTTTAACGATAGGTTTAATTCTTTGATATTGTCGTAATTAATGGTTAATGCAATGTTCTTTGGGAATAAAACCTTTGAAGAGCCTGGAAAAACAGCGCTCGTACCACGTATCTGATAAGCCACACCTGATTGGGATAGCAAACTTTTACCTGATTTATTGGTGTTAGCCATTTTTGATAGTTCAGAGGTTTTAGGGGTGTCTTCAATAGGGATAGTGTAATCAGATACAGCGGATATATTAATCTCTTCACCAGAAAATAACATGATGCTAGCATTTCCTTTATTCACTTTTAATTGGTCACTCTCGAGATAGCGCTGAGGTAACTCAAGATTAATTTCTTTCGAGTCACGAATCAAAACCCCTTCGCCATCAAGCGTAAGAATCATGGCTGAATACTTTTCTTCATTTTGCGCGTTGCATAATTGAACTAGACTAATAAAGCCAAGTAATAATGTTATTATTTTCATGAATCTCCATAAAAGTGAAATCAAAAATAGTACTAAATATTGGCTTTTAAACGCTTTGTGTTGTATTGATTTACTTAAATTGCGTCCATGAAAATTATTAAAACCATTATAATATTTTTAATCTGTTCACAACATTTTGTTGCATCTGGTCAAGATGAATCTTCATCGCTATTATACGATTCGATTAACGTGAAAATACAAAATGACTTGCTTGAATACCGAGCTTCTATATCATCAATAGATGCCATTGAAGAGATAAAATTATTAAAAGAAGTTGGGACTAATTATCACCGAATAAATGCTTTGGATAGTGCCGTTTTTTATTATGATTTAGGTGCACAGAAGGCTTTTAATATACAGAACAAGGAGTTATTTTCTGCGTTAAAGTACAACCTTAGTTTGGTGTATTTTAATAAAGGCATGTTCCAATCGGCACTCGACGCGGCTATAATAGCATTAGAAACAGATAAGAAACAGAATAACTTGGATAAGGTGGCTTCGTCATTAAATATTGTTTCACTTATATATCAAGAATGGAGTATTTATGATAGAGCCTTAGAGTATCGTTTGGAATCTATAAAAATAAGTGAGGAGACGGGTAACTATGTGGAGCTAGCAAATGGATACTTTAACTTAGGAAGCCTTTTTGTGAAAATAGGAAAGCACGATAAGGCGATGAATAATTTTAGTACGGCTAAAAAGAAATACCAAACTTTGTTATTCGAGAATCCTTTGGATAAACAATTAAAACAAAATTTGTCGGAATGTATCTATTCTATCGGAGGGGTTTATCTTTATAAAGAAGATTATGACACGGCTCTGGAGATGTTTAACGAAGCCTTGGAGATAAAAATAAATTTAGTTGATAAGATCGGTATAGGGAATTGTTATTATCAAATAGGTTTGCTTAGTTTTTTACACAATGAGTTGGAACAAGCTAAGCAAAGTTTTTTTCATGCCTTGCAGTTTAAAAATAGTGCCGGAGATAAAAAAGGAATAGCACTGGTTTATTACCGAATAGCTGACCTCTATTACCATTGGAAAAGGTTTGATCAGTCAGAGAATTTTGCTAGAAAAAGTATTCACGTGGCAAACGAAATTGAAGATCGTGAGCTGTTACAAGAGGGTTATAAATTGCTTTACCATATCTACTCTGATCAAAAGAAGTATAAAATGGCACTGCATTACCATGAGCTTTATAAATCACATTCTGATTTAATCATCAATGAAAACATAGCTAGTGTTGTTGAGGAGCTTAATGTGCGATACGAAACAGAAAAGCAAGAGAAGGAGAACAAGATTCTTATTGGAGAGAATAGAATAAAGGAGCTAACCATTCAGAAACAGAAATCGATGGGATTCTATTTGATCGGAATGATTGTTTTAATTCTGGTAATCGTTATAGTGCTTTATATACTATATCGCTCCAAACGAAGAGCTAATCGCATAGTCTCGCATAAAAATATCTTATTGGGCGAACAGAATGTGAGAATTGCTCATCAAAATAAAGAGATTGAAGCTAAGAGTAAAGATTTAACGGACAGTATACAATATGCGTTAAGAATACAAGAAGCCATGTTGCTTGATAGTAAACAGTTAAATGAAGTGGTGCAAGATGCTTTTATTCTGTTAAAGCCAAAGGATATAGTAAGTGGTGATTTTTATTGGTTTACTGAGCATGAAGATAAAGCGATTATTGCTGCTATTGACTGCACTGGTCATGGCGTACCCGGTGCCTTTATGAGCATGTTGGGAAATACACTTTTAAACCAAATAGTTTTACGCGAGGGCATTACTTCGCCAGAATTGATATTGGAGCGATTGAGTCAAGAAGTTCAACTGGCACTTAAACAGGAGAAGACTCAGAATCAGGACGGAATGGACATGGCATTGTGTGTGATTGATAAAACAAATAATAGTGTTTCGTATTCAGGTGCCAAAAATCCGTTAATCATCATTAAGGATGGCGAAGCAACGCGTATTAAAGCCAATAAGAAACCCATTGGGATTAGCCGATATGAGAAGGAAGAGTTTGTGAAACATACCTTTGAGGTGGATGAAGAGACTTTTTTTTATATGTTTTCAGATGGTTTTGTCGATCAATTTGGCGGACCTAAAGGAAAGAAATTTATGGTGAAACGCTTTCAACAATTATTATTGGATATTCATCAGAAACCCATGCATGAACAGAGCGATACTTTGAATTCCACTTTAAATAAATGGATGAGGAACGACGAACAGATTGACGACGTATTAGTGGTTGGTTTTAAGTTAGTTGGTAAATAGATTACAGTCAAATTATACATTATTAGATATGCAAAAAGCATTAATTTCCATTCTTTCTATTCTTCTTTTCTATACGGCTTATTCGCAAGAGCCTATTCAGACCGTTCTTCAGAAAGGACATTCTCGTTATGTGACTTGTGTTGATATTAGTGCTGATGGAAAATATGCCATTACAGGTAGTGCTGATAATACCTTAAAGCTGTGGAATATAAAAAGTGGAAAAGAGATTAGAAACTTTACGATGCATACCGAAGCCATTCGTTCCGTTTTTTTTAATGCCGAAGGAACTAAAATAGTGAGTGCTTCAAATGATAATAAAGCCATTGTATATGATGTGATAAAGGGTAAGGTATTGGCCGAGATGCAAATTGATAATAAGTTGGAGAAGGCCTGTTTTACACCTGATGGTAGTAAAGTAATTACGGCTGATGACCGTAATTTGCTAAGCCTTTGGGATGCCAACACTGGCCAGCTTATTGGAGATTACAAGAAGCATTATTCGGCTGTAATATCTAAGCAATCATTTACTAACGACGGTAATGCTTTTCTGCAATATGTGGATAGAAACGAGATGGTAAGCGTAAATCTACAAGATAGTGCTGCTGTAATTTCGTTTAAGGCCGATAAGCCGTACGACTATGCCATTAGCCCCAATAATAAGTATGTTGCTATTGCTACCGAAAAGAAAGAAGTGCTTTTGTTTGATTTAAAAACGGGAGAGAAGTTACGTGATTTAAATGCCACTGTAGATAAACCCTGCGATGGTTGTAAAAGTTATTTGGTGTTCAGTCATAATAGTAAATACATGGCAACGGCATCAAAATATGCACCGGTAACTATTTGGGACATAAAAACAGGTAAGGTTGTTGCCCAATTTGAAACTGACGCCGATTGGTTTGATGAGCTTAAGTTTAGTCCTAATGATGAAAATGTTGTGTTATCTGCCGACGATGAAATGTGGGTATGGAATATTAAAAGCGGTAAGGAGTTATTAAACTTATCATTCGATGGTCTGGAATGCATACCCGTTATAAGCCCTGATAGTAAATCGATTTTAACAACTGGTACATTTAATAGGACGGCACTTTGGAGTTTATCATCTGGAAAATCGTTAAAACACTTAGGAGGATACCTGAATAAGGAGCACCAAGATGGCATACCTTTTAAACAAGGCGATTGGTTTCATACCAACATACTTCGCTACCTTGGTTTGAAGTCAGGAATAACATTGAGTAGTGATGGTAAGTTTTTGGTAAAAGGAAGCATCGACTCAACAGCTTTTAGGCTCAACCTTGAAAATGGTAAAGTGGAGAAGTGGTTTCAAGGGCACACGAAGAAAGTAATAAGTACAGATCTTAGTCCTGATGGTAAATTATTGCTTACAGCCAGTGCCGATGGAAAACTGAAACTGTGGGATGTCGAAACAGGAAAGCTAAAACGCACTTATAAAGGGCATAGTGATTTGGTTTTTGATGCCCGGTTTAGTAATGATGGAACCAAAATAGTGAGTGGTAGCTGGGATTCAAGTTTAAGAATATGGGAGCTTGAAACAGGAAAGATTCATAGCTCAGCTCATTTGGATCAAGCATCACCTTATAGAGTCTCTTTTACACCTAACGATTTATATGTGCTTAGTAGCGACCTAAGTGAGCAGCTTCGTATGTGGGAGGTGGATGTAGCGAAACAATTTAGATCCTTAATCGGCCACACTAAACTGGCCACCGACATTTGTTATAGTCCCGATGGTAAGTACGTGCTGACTGCCAGTTTAGATGGAATGGTTAAAATGTGGGATTTGTTTTCGGGTATGTTGGTGAACAAATTAAGTGGACACAGCTCTGGAGTATATTCACTGGCATTTGCACCCAATGGTGAATTTATTGCATCGGGAAGTAATGATAGAAGTATCATTATTTGGGATCCTACGAGTGGAAAAAGAATTAGAACTTTAAAAGCTCATTCGGGGGCTGTCTCCTCCATACAAATTGACGCTGCAAGTCAGCGTATGGTTTCTTGTAGTGTTGATGGCGAAATTATTGTGTGGGATATGGCTAACTATACGCAGCTTTATACCTATATTCAAATAGATAGGGATAATTGGTTAGCGAAAACACCTGGAGGATATTTTGATGGGACACCCGAGGCCATAAAGAATATCAATTATGTGTCGGGACTCATAGTGGTGGCAGTAGAAAGTTTATTTGAAAAGTATTATACGCCCAACCTTATTACACGTATCAATGCAGGTGAATATTTTCTGGACGAACAAAATGATATCACCACGCAAATTAATACTGCACCTTCTATTCACTTAAATATTCATGATGAGAATTTTCACAATCATTTATCCGAGACTGATTCGGTAGCATGGTTTCAGAATCAAATTGATTTAACAGTTGCGCTTGTTGATGAAGGAAGTGGCTTGGATGAGCTTAGGGTGTTTAACAATGAGAAGCTGGTTTATAGCGAACAATTTTCTAAATCAAGTATTCGTAGAGGTAAAAAAGTAAAGCAGCATATTAATATCGCTGTAGCTCCAGGTGAAAACAATATTACAGCCATCGCCTATAGTAAACAACGTACCGAATCAGCCCCTTCATCCATTAAGATTCATTATGATGGAGTGGAAACAGATGCTAAACTTTTTATTTTATCGGTGGGGGTCAATAAATATAAAAACCCGTCTTATAATTTATCGTATGCGGTTAACGATGCGAAAGCTTATACCAAAGCTATCCGAAAGAGCTCATCTGCTATTTTTAGGGATGTTGAAGAAGTATTTTTAAGTAATGATGAGGTGAGCAAGGAGTCACTAACAGAAGCTTTTGCCAACATCGCATTAAAATCAGAGCCACAAGATGTTTTTGTTTTCTATTATGCAGGGCACGGTGTTATGAATTTGTCAAAGAATAGCGACGAAGATTTTTACATTATTCCACATGATGTCACCCAAATGTATGGCGATAAAGCAATGTTGACACAAAAGGCATTGTCGGCAAAGGAAATGTTAGAGCTATCGAAGGAAATACCCGCACGTAAGCAGATGTTTATCCTCGATGCCTGTCAGTCGGGAGGAGCCTTATCTACTTTTCAAACACGAGGAGGGAATCGCGAAAAAGCCATTGCTCAGTTGGCACGTAGCACTGGCACCTATTTTCTTTTAGCCAGTGGTGCTGTTCAATATGCATCGGAAGCGAAAGAGCTAGGGCACGGTATATTTACTTATGCTATATTAGAGGGTTTAGAAGGGAAAGCTGATGGTATTTCGGGTGATGAAAAAATTACTGCCAATGAGTTACGCGCATACGTAGAGGATCGTGTCCCAGAGCTAACGGATAAATACATGTTAACCCCTCAATATCCTACTGGTTATAGTTTTGGTCAGGACTTTCCAATCGTAATAGTAAAGTAAATATGAGAATCCTTTTTGAGATTGACTAATTTTCCTACGTTACCCATGTAATAAATCTTTAATTGCGGTATGATTACAATTTGTGCGACTATAAGTCCTACTAAAAATATTCGTGCAATGTCACGTAATATCATAGGCCAAGAAAATATTACGGAGATATTTTTAAATACGCCAATTAATGTTTGTGAAAAGCGAGATGTGAAAGGTCTTTATAGAAAGGCCAGGGTAGGGGATATTACAAATTTTACAGGTGTTTCTGCAAAATATGAAGAGCCAACAAATGCTGATTTAACAATCGATACTTCCCTAGTTGAACTTGAAGAAAGTATTAAAATGATTATGCAATTAATAATTGCAAAGATTAAGGATTGAGAGAGTGTTTTTCCATCTGACACTCCTGATAATCTAATACTGTAAGCTTTCCAATATTAAGACTGATCCTCCTCCCAAACTATACATGTACTTCCCTTTTTTGTGTTCAATAAATTAGCTACGGCTTTACTTTCCGATACAAAAGTTCTTAAAGATATTGCCCAATACCTCGTCAGTGTTGATGTGACCAGTTATCTCGCCTAGAAAATGTAAAACCTCACGTATATCTTGTGATAGCAAATCGCCAGACAAGCCAGTTTGTAGACCATCACTTACGCGCAAGATAGCTTCATGCGATTTTGAAAGGGCTTCGTAGTGACGGGCATTGGTAACAATTACTTCATCGTTATCTAAAGCGGTTAGGTTAACTGTTTTAAGTAATTCCGATGTGAGCGTGTCAATGTTGCTTTGCATTTTCGCCGAAATGGGTACAAGAGAGTCAATGCCATTTAGTTCTCGAAATGCAGCTTGATCGAAACGGTTTTCGACCACGATATCTTCTAATAAATCGGTTTTATTAATGACCACGATCAACTGTTGTTGCCCTTCCGTTAGTCGACTCTTAACATTGGTGATGGCCTCATGTATTTTTTCATCCGGATCGTTCACATCCAACATTAATAAAACAATATTGGCTTTGTCAATTTTACTATAAGTACGTTCAATACCTAGATTCTCAATTTTATCTTTGGTGGTACGAATACCGGCTGTGTCAATAAAACGGAATGTGATGCCTTCTATGTTAATGGTATCTTCAATTACATCGCGTGTAGTACCATGTATGTCTGATACTATGGCTCTGTCTTCTTGCAATAGCGTATTGAGTAAAGTTGACTTGCCTGCATTGGTATGTCCAACAATAGCTACTGGAATACCGTTTTTTATGGCGTTGCCCAAGGAAAACGACTGACACAATTTATTAATTAAGGATTCAATGTTATTGACAAGCTCACTCAGTTCTGATCGGTCAGCAAATTCAACATCTTCTTCACTAAAATCGAGTTCGAGCTCAATAAGGGTGATGAAGTTTAACAGTTGCGCACGTAGATTGATTAATTCGTTAGAGAAACCACCACGCATTTGTTGCAGTGCAACACGTCTTGCTGCTTCACTTTGAGAGGCAATTAAGTCAGCCACAGCTTCAGCCTGCGACAAATCCATTTTGCCGCTTAGGAATGCACGCTGAGTAAATTCGCCAGGAGTGGCGAGGCGTGCTCCTTTTTTAATAAGCAATTGCAAAATCTGCTGCTGTATATAGGGCGAACCGTGACAAGCTATTTCGGCAATGTCTTCGCCTGTAAAGGAGTGAGGCGCTTTAAAAATACTTATTAGTACTTCATCAATATTTGTTTCTTCATTGACAATAGAGCCAAAATGCACCGTGTTAGCTTTCTGATCAGCTAGAATTTTATTCTTCGAAGCTGGTTCAAAAATTGATTGACAAATTGAAAAAGATTCAGCTCCAGATAAACGGATGACAGCAATGGCTCCCATGCCTTGAGCAGTTGATATGGCACAAATTGTATCGTTAAATTGCATCTGATAATAGTATTTAGTGCAAAATTAGTAAAATAGATGGTTTCATAGGATTATTAATTCAATGAACTATTTCAAAAATTATAGTAAATTTACATTGTTAAATTATTTTTATGCTTCAAAATCGCCTATTTATTTCATTGTTGATGCTATTGATACTACCGTTTGCTCATGCCAATGAAGCGGATAGTATTCAGGCTCTTATCAATTCAACAAATGATGTAAAAGCAAAAACAGAATGGTACATTGAGTTAGGTAATTATTGGCGAAATAAAAAGATTACGAAGGCGGAAGAGGCATTTAAACAGGCTGTTGTTCTTGCCGAAAGCCTTGATGATAAATCGTTAATGGCACAGGCTTACCTGGGCTTTGGTATAGTCCATGGCCGCTTTCATCGCAGAGATTCAGCCTACTATTATTATAAAGAAGCATTAGTCAGATTTAAGGAGCTGGATGACAAATTATTAATTGGCCGTACTTTAAATAGCCTTGGCTTATTGAATTATAAACAAGGAAATTATTCTGAGGCCAGTAAGTGTTTCGATGAGGCATTAGCCATGCCGGAACTGGAAAATGATAAGGAATTATTAACCATGCTGTATGGTAATATGTCGCTTCTGTATAAGCGTATTGGTGACTATTTGAGTTCTTTGGAGTATTCGCAGAAATCCATTGATTTATGTCGTGAGCAAAATGATTTATATGGCTTGAGCAAGATACTGTCTAATCATGGTTTGTTATATGGACATCTAGGTAAGCATAAAACTGCCATTAAATATCATCTGGAGTCAATTGAGGTAAGAAAGCAGTTAGGCAATCTTTCGCGTTTAGCTTATCCTTTGCATAATATTGGTTTGGCCTATGAAGGTTTAAAGCAATACGACGAAGCTTTGGATTATTATCAACAATCGCTGGATATTAAAAAGAAAGTTAATGATGAAGCAGGAATTGCACGCAGCTATAACAATATAGGAATCATTCATAAGAGTAAAGGAGAATATGAACAAGCTTTGTATTATCTCGAAGAATCATTGAAGATAAAAAAGAAACTAGGTTTAAAAAGTGGCATTATTCATACCGAAGTTAATATTGCAAATCTGTTTAAAGATAAAGGAGAGCATATAAAGGCAATTGATTATTATCTTACTGTTTTAAAGAGTAAGCGAAAAATAATTGATAACTCTGAGTTGTTACGTGTATACAAGGGGCTCTATTCATGTTATAAAAGTGTTGGAAATCTGGAACTCGCCATTGATTATTTAGAGAAATTTAATGTCTTGGAGGATGAGCAAATAAATGAGGAGACCAATAAACAGATAGCTAATCTTGAGGTGAAGTATCTGACAAAAGAAACAGTTGCTAAAAACCTTAATCTGCTTCAACAAAATGAGATAATAAGCTACCAAATTAAGTTGCGAAATATATACAGTTTATTATTAGCTTTGGTATTACTACTTGTTCTTGTGTTAGCTTTCCAGTTTTACAAGTCTAAGATTAGAGTTGCTAAAACCAATCAACTGTTGCAAAATAGAAATGAGGAAATAACTCATCAGGCCAAAGAGTTAGAGAGAGTGAATGAGGATTTGGTAAAGCTTACCCACTTTAAGGATGATGTCAATAGTATGTTGGTGCATGATTTGAAAAATCCTTTAAATACGATTATCAATTTACCAAAACAACTTGATGTTCCCGACAAGGATAATATGATTATTAATGCTGGTAAGCAGATGCTGCAATTAGTGCTTAATATGCTTGATGTGAATCAGTATGAACAAGGTAAATTAGAACTTAATAAGGGCAAGTGCCATTTTTCTGAAATTCTCATTCAAGCCATTGAAGAAGTGTCGTTTTTGGCAAGAACCAGATCGCTTACCATTAAAGATGATTCTGTTCAGGATGTGTTGTTAGAAGTAGACGCAGAGTTAATAAAAAGAGTATTGGTTAATTTATTATCAAATGCCATTAAATTTTCTCCTCTGGATGGGATTATTACTTGTGAAGGAGAAGTGAAAAGTGGAATGTTTACCTTTAAAATTAGCGATCAGGGACCTGGTATTAGCGAAGATTTACAAGGCAAAATATTCGACCGTTTTGAAAGTTCCAAGGGCTTTGATACGGGTTTGAAATCAACCGGTTTGGGCTTGTCTTTTTGCAGAATGGCTATTGAAGCTCATAGTGGAAGCATTGACGTTTCATCTGAATTAAATAAGGGAGCAACTTTCATTCTTAGCTTAAATGTCGAAGAAAGTCCGTCATCTGTTATTGAAGATATTAAAGAGAATCATTCCAGGATTGATTCTCTTTCCATTGATTGTAAAAATACCCTGGTTGAGTTTTTACAAACAATGCAATCTATGGAGTTATATCAACTATCGGAGCTTGAAGTAGTCATTTCAGATTTTGATAAGAAAGGTATTTGTGAGGTTTCATCTTGGTTGCAGCAATTGCGTGAGGCTATTCAGGTTTGTGATGAGAGTAGATACAACGAGTTAATAAATCAAATGAATGAAGTACTCGAATTATAAAATATTGGTGGTTGACGATAAGGTAGAAAGTTTACAAACCATTGTTCACTTTTTAAAGCAATCGTACCAAAATTGTACCATTTATCAGACTAATATTAGTTCAAAAGCTTTGACTATTGCCATTAAGGAACTACCTGATTTGATTGTAACAGATTGGGATATGCCTGATATGAATGGGATTGAGTTAATGAAAGCTTTGAAGTCGGATACAATCACCCGCGATATTCCAGTTATTATTGCTACTGGCGTTATGCTTACCTCTGATAATTTGAAATTAGCGCTTGATGCCGGCGCCATGGATTATGTGCGTAAACCCATTGACCCTGTTGAATTGAAGGCACGTGTGCATTCAGCCTTGGTACTAACGCAATACCATCGGCAGATGATTGATTTAAAGAATAAAAAATTAGCAGATAATGCGGTTAATCTAATTAAAGCAAATGAGTTTAATGTTGAAATTAAAAACAAGATTTCTCATTTAGCCAATCACTTAGAATTACATAATGTTGATTCGCATATTTTATGTGAGATTCAAAGTGAGATAGATTTTAAAATCAAAAGTAATGGCTGGGATCAATTTGAGTCAGCCTTTGAAGCCGTACATCCAAACTTTAAAAAGACCTTACTGGATGCTTACCCGGGATTAACGCCAACCGAATTGAAGTATTGTGCTTTTATCAGGATGGGAATGAGTAGTAAAGATATTGCTTCAGTTTTATACCTTAACCCTGCTAGTGTTAAAGTAACTCGCTCTCGCTTACGCAAAAAGTTGGCCTTGGAAACGGCACAAAATTTAGAGATCTTTTTATCAAATTTTTAAACTGCAGGATTTTTGGCTTATTAGCCGATCGCATAAAGATATTAAGGCTTTACTTAATTAGAGCGTTGGTATTCTCAAAAAAAATTATAACTCTAGTGTTTTAGAGAGCGATTATTTAGAATGTCGAGATAAGTCAAGATGCGTGATGTTCAAATTAACAATGGTGATTACCGAACGTTCTTAGTATACGATATTCTATGTTTTCTCATTATCATAGATTCTTTTTTTTCTTTCATCAAACAAACGTTTACTTTCATCAGCTTTACATTTCAATTTATCCGTGATTTGTGTATTGTTTACCTTTTGCTAACCTATTTTCTGTATCCTTAGTGGGCTTAGTTCGTATCAATGGTGTTAACAATTTTTGTTAACGCTTACTATGCCTTAAAATTTGGCAATTGATATTGAAGAAAATTAATTAAAATAAACCCAGTAAGTAGAAGTATGGAAAACTTTACTCAACGAATTAAACTTTTATTGTGGTTGATGTTATTGTCAACCAGTATTATTTTTTCACAAGAGGAAATTAACGGACCAGTTAATAATACCGTAAAAATTATTAGTGTCACTGATCCTAATTGTGGTGATTGTGATTCACGTGAAGATTGTTGGTATAGAATTGAAGTTGAGGATGCCTCTGCATTTTCGGCTGATGATAGAGTGTTAATTGTGCAAATGAAAGGAGCGTCCATTGATGTTTCCAACACGGCTAGTGGAGGTCAGATTACAGATATTGGAAATGCTGGTAATTATGAGTTCTTTTTAGTTGGTAAGGTTGATTACGCTAACAATTATATTTATCCAAGAGGTGAATTGAAGCGAACCTACGATTATGATGGTTTGATGCAATTGATTAAAGTGCCTACTTACACCGGTGATGTTGAAATTAATTCAGACTTAATTGGGGAGGCATGGAATCCTGCAACAGGCAGAGGTGGAGTCATTGCCATTTTTGTTGACGGTACTTTAACTTTTAATGCCAACATTGATGTATCAGGTAGGGGTTATCAAGGGGTTACCGTAAGTGTTAATGGTTCGCCTGATAATTGTAGTGTGAATCCAAGTACTCAGATGGTATGGCCATCAGCGAATGCAGATGTGAGTCCAAAAGGGCAAGGTATTGTGGTTGATGACCCTCTCTATAATGGTGGACGTGCGCCTCGTGCCAATGGAGGCGGTGGCGGAGTTAGTGGTGACTCTGGTGGCGGCGGTGGATCTAACTATGGTGCCGGAGGTGCTGGAGGTGATCGCTGGTGTGATAATGGAGCTGCCCCGGCAGGTGGTTTAGGTGGTGTTGAAATGACTTCATATATAGCACAGAATCGTATTTTCTTTGGAGGAGCCGGAGGAGCTGGTTTTGTTACAAGTGGTAATTCTGCATCTGCTGCCCATGGTGGTGGATTAATCGTTATAAAAGCCAAAAAAATTATCGGTAACGGACATTCAATTTTGGCATCAGGATCGTCTCCTTCTGCTGCAGGAACAGGTATTGATGGTGGCGGCGGTGGCGGCGGCGGTGGTACCGTTGCTTTTGAAATACAGGAGTTTGAAGGAAGCTTAACCGTAGATGTTTCAGGTGGAGATGGACAAGACCTGGGAACAGCTGTTCTTCACGGCCCTGGCGGTGGTGGCGGCGGTGGTGCCTTTTTGCATAACCTTCCAATATTACCTTCTGGTATTATAGTAGAAGCTAATGGAGGAGAAGGTGGAATACACAACGGAGGCGCACGAAATAATTCAGTTGATGGATCTGCTGGAGGTGTTGTTTCCTATTTTAACTTGGTTTATTCAGATGAGGATTCAGATGAAGATAACATTAGTGACTACTGTGATTTAGATACTGATAATGATGGACTTCTTGATTCAGATGAGGATGGAAACACTGGGTTTGATCCTAGTAAAGATGCCGATGCTGATGGTATTCCTAATTACAAAGATAACGATGATAGTACACCTGGTTTTCCGGCTATGGTGGATACAAATAGTGACGGGATAAATGATCTTTACGATAGAGACAAAGATGGTATTGCGGATTTTCTTGATCTGGATAGCGATAATGATGGTATAATGGATGCTACCGAAGCTGGAGGTGTTGCAGATGCCTCTGGTGCTCTAAGTAACTATACTGATACAGATATTGATGGATTGAATGACTCTGTCGATCCTGATAATGGCGGAACGCCTCTAACTAAACCTGATTATGATGGTGATGGTGCTCCTGATTTTCTTGATTTGGATTCAGACAACGATGGTGTTTCTGATGCATACGAATCATCCGCCTCAACCATCGCTACAGGAGTAGATGATGATAACGATGGTATTGATAATATATTTGATGTTGATCAAGGAGGGGTGTTTAATACGGTAATTGATCGCGATGGAGATACGATTGATGACATGTTTGATATTGATTCCGATAATGATGGAATAACCGATTATTATGAAACCTCAGGTATTGCTCCAAGTGGATCAGACTCTGATGCTGATGGCATTGATGATACCTTTGATCTTGATCAAACCGGGGGAGCTGATGTTGATGGTGATTGGATCGACGATAAATCTTTACCTCTGGATTCAGATAGTGATATGCTTTATGACATCCACGATTTAGATGCTGATGCTGATGGTATCGTTGATAATATTGAAGCACAGTCTACATCTGGTTATGTTGCCCCACTAGGCATAGATACCGATACGGATGGTTTAGATAATGCTTACGATGATGATAATGGAGGAACAATAATTATTCCTTCAAATATTGATGGTGATGATAAACCAGATTTTATAGATACCAACTCAGATGAAGATAGTAAATCTGATATTGTTGAAGCTCATGATTTTAACAGGGATGGTGTTAGTGATATTTTACCATTAGGAACTGATACAGATAATGATGGTATTGATGATATTTTTGATAGCATTGTTGGAAATGACCCTGCTGATGGAGGGGAATTACCAACCGATTATCCAGATGTGGATGATCCTGGTAATGATCGTGATTGGAGAGAGAATTTACCGGGAGTGGTTCTTTCTGTTGACAGAGCTTTATTGGCTGAAAATGTTCAAGTTGCAACTATTACTTTAACATTGAGTGAAACTTCTTACCAACCAGTGACTATACCTTTAACTTATACTGGATCTGCTACAAATGTTGATGATTATAATCGGGCGGTTTTAAGTAATGCTCCAGACGTTAATTCTGTTGTAATACCTGCTGGACAATTGGTCGGTGAAATTACAATTACCACAGTTGATGATTCTGTGGATGAACAACCTGAAACAGTGATTGTGACAGCAGGCGTTGTGACCGGTGGAAAAATAATTGGTGATGATAATAGAACTATTACCATTGTTGATAATGATGCAGCCGGATATACTGTTTCGGCTATTTCAAATAGTATTGATGAAAGCGGAACTACAGCAACTTTTAGTGTTGTTTTAAACTCAGTTCCAACAGCTGATGTCGTGTTGGATTTAGCATTATCAGTTGATGATTTAACGGAGGCAAATATTGATGCTCTAGGAAATGAGCTTACTTTTGAAGTTGGTAACTGGAATGTTGCCCAGGTCGTAACTGTTACTGGACAAGATGATGTCATTATTGATGGTGATCAAACTTTTGATATTGTTATTAGTATCAAATCTACCACTGATGTCAATTATAATGTTTTAGGAGCCCAAACTATAAGCGGAACTAATATTGATGATGATGAAGCTCCTGTTGCTAATGACGATACTGATTTAGTAGCAAATGAAACAAATGAGGATGTTCCTTTTATAATAAATGTACTTTCTAATGATACTGACGACAAGGATGCGCTTAACTTAGCTTCTGTTGACTTAGATCAGGTAACAGGTGGTGTACAGAATAGTATTACAAATGCATATGGTACGTGGAACGTTAGTAATATTGGTGTAGTTACTTTTACACCTTTACTTAACAGTAGTGGCGTGGCTACAATTAATTATACAGTAGCCGATACGGATGGGCTTGTTTCTAATGAAGCTACCTTGTCGGTAAATGTTGTGGCTATCAACGACGCACCTGTTGCTGTTAATGATCTTAATAATTCTACAAACGAGGATACATCTTTAAATGATATTGTGATAGCAGATAATGATACCGATGTTGATGGTTCGGTTCAGGCTTCCACCATCATTTTAATCGATCCGGGCAATGTGACCAATACCGGTAATTCTTCAACTCCACTTATAATTGCTGGCGTTGGTGTTTACTCTGTTGATGCTTCAGGAAATGTGGATTTTGTTCCAGCATTGAATTATAATGGACCTGCTAATGTCAATTATACTATAGATGATGATATGGGTGCTACATCTAATGTTGCAACTGTTTTTATTACTGTGGATTCACAAAATGACGAACCTACTGCTGTTGACGATACAGGTAATAGTACCAATGAAGATAATCCGATTACGGTTGTAACCATTAATAGTAATGATACGGATGTTGACGGAAATGTTGTAGCAACAAGTATTGTATTAATAGACCCTTCGGATGCTGGTAACACAGCTAATAGTGGTGCTGATTTAGTAATTTCAGGTGTGGGAACTTATAGGGCGGATGTTATCGGTAATGTTTCATTTACTCCGGTAGCAAACTACAATGGTGCTGCCAATGTAAACTATACAATCCTGGATAATAGTGGCGCTATTTCAAATGTAGCAACAGTATATATAAATGTTGTGGCTCAGAACGATGCTCCAGTTGTGACAAATCCTGTTAATGTAATTACAGCAGAAGATACGCCATATACTTTTACTGGTGCTTTCCTGATAAGTGTAGCTGATGTTGATGGAGATGATCAAACAGTTACCGTAACAGTAACTAATGGAGTTGCATCTTTATCACAAATTACAAACCTTGCTTTTACAACAGGTGATGGTGATGCTGATGCAACAATGGTATTTTCAGGTACATTAGGTGATATTAATGCAGCTTTAAATAACATCGTTTATACGCCAACAGCGGATTACGATGGATTGGCATCATTAAGTATAAATACTTCTGACGGAACTGCCTCCGATGATGGTGCTGTAAGTATTACGGTAACACCAGGTAATGATGCCCCAGTTGCCGTTAACGATTTAAATAATTCTGTTGATGAGGATAATCCAATAACGATTAATTTTATTGCAAGTAACGATACAGATGTTGATGGGTCAGTATTAGCTTCTACTATTGTTTTGATAGATCCAAGCAATGGAACTAATACAGGTAATTCAAGTACACCACTAGTGATTTCTGGTGTTGGAACTTATACTATTAATGCGCTCGGTAATTTAACTTTTACACCAGTACAAGATTTTAACGGATCAGCAAATGTATTTTATACAATTGATGACGATGGAGGTTTGACATCTAATGTTGCAACAGTGCAGATTACTGTTGATCCGGTTAACGATGCCCCAGTAGCCGTTAATGATGTATTAATTGCTGATGAGGACAATGATGCGACTGTTAACGTAACAACAAATGATACGGATGTTGATGGAACAGTTGATGTAACAACTGTCGATCTTGATCCATCTACCGGAGGTATTCAAACTACCTTTGCAAGCACCAATGGTGATTGGAGTGTAGATAATACCGGATTAGTGACCTTTACTCCTGATGCCAATTGGTTTGGAGATGAAGTAATCAACTATACAGTTAACGATAATGATGGAACCGTTTCAAACAGTGCAACTATAACAGCTACCATTAATGACATTAACGATGCCCCAGTAGCCGTTAATGATGTATTAAGTGCTGATGAGGACAATGCCGCGACTGTTAACGTAACAACAAATGATACGGATGTTGATGGAACAGTTGATGTAACAACAGTCGATCTTGATCCTTCTACCGGAGGTATTCAAACTACCTTTGCAAGCACCAATGGTGACTGGAGTGTAGATAATACCGGATTAGTGACCTTTACTCCTGATGCCAACTGGTTTGGTGTTGAGGTAATCAACTATACGGTTAACGATAACAATGGAACTGTTTCAAACAGTGCAACCATCACAGCTACCATTAATGACATTAACGATGCACCAGTGGCTGTTAATGATGTGTTAAGTGCTGATGAGGACAATATTGCGACTGTTAATGTAACAACAAATGATACGGATGTTGATGGAACAGTTGATGTAACAACAGTCGATCTTGATCCATCTACCGGAGGTATTCAAACTACCTTTGCAAGCAGCAATGGTGACTGGAGTGTAGATAATACCGGCTTAGTGACCTTTACTCCTGATGCCAACTGGTTTGGAGATGAAGTAATCAACTATACAGTTAACGATAACAATGGAACCGTTTCAAACAGTGCAACTATCACAGCTACCATTAATGACATTAACGATGCACCAGTAGCCGTTAATGATGTATTAAGTGCTGATGAAGATAACAATGCAACAGTTAATGTTACGACTAACGATACAGATGCTGATGGTACAATTGTAGTAAGTACAGTTGATTTGGATCCATCTACCGGAGGTATTCAAACTACCTTTGCAAGTACCAATGGTGATTGGAGTGTAGATAATACCGGATTAGTGACCTTTACTCCTGATGCCAACTGGTTTGGTGTTGAGGTAATCAACTATACGGTTAACGATAATGATGGAACACCATCTAATAGTGCTACTATTACAGCTACTATTAATGATATCAATGATGCACCAGTTGCAGTCAACGATGTATTAAGTGCTGATGAGGACAATGTTGCGACCGTTAACGTAACAACAAATGATACGGATGTTGATGGAACAGTTGATTTAACAACAGTCGATCTTGATCCATCTACCGGAGGTATTCAAACTACCTTTGCAAGCAGCAATGGTGACTGGAGTGTAGATAATACCGGATTAGTGACCTTTACTCCTGATGCCAATTGGTTTGGAGATGAGATAATCAACTATACGGTTAATGATAATGATGGAACTGTTTCAAACAGTGCAACTATCACAGCTACTATTAATGACATTAACGATGCACCAGTAGCCGTTAATGATGTATTAAGTGCTGATGAGGACAATGCTGCGACTGTTAACGTAACAACAAATGATACGGATGTTGATGGAACAGTTGATGTAACAACAGTCGATCTTGATCCATCCACCGGAGGTATTCAAACTACCTTTGCAAGCACCAATGGTGACTGGAGTGTAGATAATACCGGATTAGTAACATTTACTCCTGATGCCAACTGGTTTGGAGTTGAAGTAATTAACTATACGGTTAACGATAATGATGGAACTGGTTCAAACAGTGCAACCATTACGGCTACTATTAATACAATTAATGATGTGCCAGTTGCACAAGATGATGTGTACAGTGTAGCCCAAGGTCAAACAATCAATATCAATGCTGCCTCTGGTGTACTTGATAATGATAGCGATATTGAAAATGATCCTATAACAGCCATATTGGTGGATGATGTTTCTAATGGCACATTGACATTGAATGCAGATGGTTCGTTTGATTATTCACATGATGGAACTGTTACTTATACCGACAGTTTTACTTACAAAGTAAATGATGGAACGGAAGATGGTAACACTGTTACAGTAACCATTAATATACTTGGAGTCAATAATATTCCTGTCGGTAATAATGATGTCTATTCGGTTAGTGAAGGTGGTACATTAACTATTGATGCTACTTCAGGCGTATTAGATAATGATACTGATGGTGATGGAGACGCGCTTAATGCCATTTTTGTTGGTGATGTTTCTAATGGTACATTGACATTAAATGCGGATGGTTCATTTATTTATACTCATGATGGCTCAGAGACAACAAGTGATAGTTTCACTTATAGGCCTAATGATAGTAAGCAAACGGGTAATTTGACTACAGTTACAATAACTGTTACACCCGTTAATGATACACCTGTTGCAGTAAGTGATGTGGCTTCAGTTGATGAAGATGGTGTATTGAATGGGACTACTGTATTAGGTAACGATAGTGACCCTGAAGGTGATGATCTTACGGTCAACACTACACCTGTTACAGATGTAACAAACGGTACTTTAGTTATCAACCCAGATGGAAGCTATACTTATACCCCAGATGCTGATTTTAATGGTACTGATTCATTTGAGTACGAAGTATGCGATGATGGTACACCATCGGCATGTGCAAGAGCTACAGTAACCATAACAGTAAATGCGGTAAACGATGCACCAGTTGCAGTAAACGATGTTGCATCAGTAGATGAAGACGGTGTATTGAATGGAACAACTGTACTAGCTAACGATAGTGACCCTGAAGGCGATAATCTCACGATTAACACAACACCAGTAACAGATGTTACAAACGGTACCTTGGTTATTAATCCGGATGGAAGTTATACATATACACCAGATGCTGGATTCAGCGGAAACGATTCATTTGAATACGAAGTATGCGACGATGGGACTCCATCTTTATGTACTAAAGCAACTGTTAGTATTACAGTTAATTCTGATAACGATTCTCCTGTTGCTGTCAGCGATGTGGCTTCAGTTGATGAAGACGGTGTATTGAATGGAACAACTGTATTAGAAAACGATAGTGATCCAGAAGGTGATAACCTGACTGTTAACACAACACCGATAACAGATGTTAGTAATGGTACATTAGTTATTAATATTGATGGAACGTATACTTATACGCCTGATGCTAATTTCAATGGTTCTGATTCATTCGAATACGAAGTATGCGACGATGGCACACCATCGGCATGTGCAAGAGCTACAGTAACTATTACTGTTAATGCAGTAAACGATGCACCAGTTGCTGTCAACGATGTTGCATCAGTAGATGAAGACGGCGTATTGAATGGAACAACTGTACTAGGAAACGATAGTGACCCGGAAGACGATAAGCTCACGATTAACACAACACCAGTAACAGATGTTGCGAATGGTACATTGGTGATTAACCCAGATGGAAGCTATATATATACGCCAGATGCTGATTTCAATGGTGATGATTCATTTGAGTATGAGATTTGCGATGATGGCACGCCATCGTTATGTACAAAGGCTACGGTAAATATCACGGTAAATTCTGTTAACGATGCACCAGTAGCAGTAAATGATATGGCTTCAGTTGATGCAGATCAGGTTCTAAACGGCTCATCTTTATTAGCTAATGATAGTGATCCGGATGGAGATAACTTGCTTATTAATACAACTCCGCTTGTTAATGTAAGTAATGGTACATTAGTTATTGATACCGATGGCACCTACACTTATACACCTAATGCGGGATATGTCGGATCAGATAGCTTCGAATACGAGGTATGTGACGATGGTACTCCATCGGCTTGTTCAAGAGCTACTGTTAGCATAACAGTTCATGATGTTAATGCTGCACCGATAGCTGTAGACGATGAAGCCACAACAGGTAGAAATGAAACCTTAAATGGAAGCAGTTTATTGGCTAATGATATTGATCCTGATGATGATAATTTAACTATTAATACAACACCAGTATTAGAACCAGCCTATGGTACATTAACAATTAATACGGATGGTACATATACCTATGAGCCGAATGCGGATTATGTAGGTACTGACTATTTTGAATATACAGTTTGTGATGATGCATCATCTCAATTGTGTAGCACTGCAGGCGTACGTATCGATATTATAATTAAAGATACCGATGGTGATGGTTTACCGGATGATATAGAAGGCGATGGCGATTGTGATAACGATGGTACTCCTGATTGGTTAGATGCTGATAAGTGTTATGACGAATTAGAGCAACTTGACGGCTTCTCACCAAATGGTGATGGTATCAATGATAATTACATTATTCCTTGGTTGAACCAGTTCGATAAGGTAAGCTTTGAGGTATTCAATCGCTGGGGTAATATAGTTTATCGTCAAGATAAATATGAAAATAACTGGAAAGGTGAGTCCAATGTGGGTATGAGTTTAGGTGATGAATTGCCGGTTGGAACCTACTATTACATCATTGTTATTAAAGACAATGGCCAGAAGTTGAATGGATATATTTATTTGAATCGTTAACCAAAAAAAGATACTCCCCCGGTATAAAGCCGGGGGAATTCCAAAAGCCTAAAAAATATAGCAATGAAGATATTTTTAAAATATAAAAAGCATGTTGTAGTAGTAGCTTTACTCTTACTTGCTTTTACTTCGCAGAAAGCCGTAGCTCAACAGGAGCCTCTGTATACACAATACATGTTTAATACAGTTTCGGTAAATCCTGCATATGCAGGAACGCGCGATGCGATGAATGTGTTATTCTTGTCACGTCACCAGTGGACTGGTATGGATGGAGCGCCAAAAACATATGATTTCACAATGCACACACCACTTAATAATTACCGCATGGGTTTAGGTTTGTCCATTGTTTCTGATAGTTATGGGCCAGTTAATAATTACTACATCAACTTTAATTATGCTTATCGTGTAAAGCTTAATGAAAAGATGACACTTTCCATGGGTGTTAAAGGAGGTATTTATAACTACTATGTTGATTTAAATGGGCTTAATGTCGGAGAAGAGGATCCATCATTTAGTTCAGATTTTGAACAAAAGCTTCAGCCAAATGCCGGACTAGGTCTTTACTTATATACCGACAAGTATTACATTGGTGCATCCGTTCCTAAATTAATATCGACGGATCTAAGCGGAAACCAAACAACAACAAGTACCCTGGGTGAACTTAAACAACATTTCTTTTTGATGGGTGGATATGTGATGGATTTAAATAGCGAGTTTAAGTTTAAGCCATCTGTTATTACTAAGATGGTTCAAGGTGCACCTCCTTCAACCGATTTAACAGCTCAGTTTTTATACCGTGGTACTTATTGGATTGGAGCTACTTATCGTATTGGTGATGCAGTTGCGTTTATTGGTAATATTCAAGTTAATAAGCAGTTGATGGTTGGTTATTCTTACGACTATTCGGTTTCGGAATTAAGTCATTATAACAATGGCTCTCACGAAATAATTATAAGTTACGATTTTGATGGCTTCTTGAAAAACAAAGTTAAGTCACCAAGATATTTTTAATCAAACAACCTAAGCAATACAATATAACATGAGTAATCGATATAAATCCATAATATTATTTCTGCTGTTGTGCTTCGTTTTTGAGGGAGTATCAAGTCAATCTTTTAAGCAGAAGTTAGATAGCTTGTACTCGTCTTATCGAATCGACAGAGCTGATAAAGCGTTTGATAATATGGCCTATAAAAAAGCCATTGACCGTTATGAGAAGATGCATGTCAAACAGCAACTGCCAGATTCGGTCAAGGGGAAATTGGCCATGGCTTATTTTAAAGTGAGTGATACACAAAAAGCTGAAGAAGTATTCGCCAGTGCTAGCGCAGGCAGCTTAAATGAAGAGGAGCTTTTTATTTATGCACAAACCTTGAAATACAATGGAAAATACAGTCAGGCGGATGATTTAATGAATCAATACCATAAACTGAATGCAGCCGATTCAAGAGGGGAGAAGCAATTAAATGCAAGACCTGTCATTGAAAAGATATTATCTGAAGAGCGTTACTTAATTGAAGAAGTAGACTTTAATTCGACAGAATCGGATTTCGCACCTTATGTACTAAAGGATGAATTATTTTTTAGTTCGGCTCGAGATGTTGATTTTGTAATTAAAAGAGAATACGCATGGAAAGAAACACCTTATTTAAACCTCTTTAATACGCGTATAAAAGAGGATGGTGATTTTTCCAATCCAAAAATTTTTTCAAGTGATATGCGTTCGATGTATCACGATGGTCCTGTTTGTTTTAGTGCTGATGGTGAAGAAATGTTTCTAACACGAAATGCTTACCATACAATGCTAAAGAAAGGTGAGGATGGGTATAACAATCTTAGAATTCTTCGCTCTACTAAATTAATTGATGGTAGCTGGAGTAAACCAGAAGAATTACCATTTAACAACCCTGCCTATTCATGTGGTCATGCCTACTTGGTGGCCGACGGTAGTAAGTTGTATTTTACTTCAGATATGCCTGGAGGTTTCGGTGGAGCAGATATCTATTACGTAGAACGTAATGGTGATAGTTGGGGAGAACCGGTAAATATGGGTGCTCAAATCAATACCGAAGGTGAAGAAATGTTTCCTTTCGAAGGCAAAAATGAACAAGTCTATTTTGCCTCTAACGGCCATTTAGGCGTAGGTGGTTTGGATATATTTGTTGCCAATAAAAGTATAGATGGCTATCAAGTGAAGAATATGGGTTATCCTATCAATACTGAGAAAGATGATTTCTCCTTATACATGATGGCTGATGGTATTAATGGTTATTTTGCTTCGAACCGTGAAGGAGGCAAAGGTGATGATGATATCTATCGTTTTAAAGTACTAAAGGAGATTGCTTTCAAGCGTCCGTTAAATGGCCGTTTGATCGATCAGAATACCAAACAAATAATTGCCCATACACCTGTTGAGCTACGCGGACCGGATGGTGCCATAGTTGCTAGTTTAGTTACGGATGCCAATGGTATCATAAGCACTGAATTGGAAGAGATGGCTTCGGTAACAGCTATTGTTAATGCCGAAGATTATTTTCCATATGAAGAAACGGTACAATTGGATACTGAAACAACAGAGTTTGAGTTAGCTCTTGTGCCACGTCCTTATTATGGCATTTATGGATCAGTCTTTTTGTTACCTGATATGACAGCAATTCCAAATGTAACAATGAAGATACAGTCAAAAAGTGGTGCTTTAAATGAACTATCAACAGGCGAAGATGGTAATTTCAAAACCAAATTATTGGCCGATACCGAATATGACATTGTATTTACAAAGAAGCAGTTTTTTACCAAACGTGTTAATTATAGTACCGTTGGTAGAGATACTGGTTATGTGAATTTAAACGAATTCATGGAACTTGAATTAGAAGAAGCTGTGGTTGGAAAAAGTATTGAGATAAATGTGCTTTATGATTTGGGGAAATGGGATATTCGTGAAGATGCAGCCGTTGAGTTAGATGATATGGTTCAATTTTTATTGGATAATCCTGATATTCAAATTGAACTAGGTTCACATACCGATGCGCGAGGAAGCCAATCGAGTAATCAACGCTTATCACAGAAACGTGCTGAATCAGCTGTGAATTATATGGTTGAGAAAGGCATTAGCCAGGATAGAATGACTGCCACAGGTTATGGTGAAACACGCCTTAAGAATAAATGCGCCGATGGTGTTCGTTGTTCCGAGGAGGAGCATCAGGCCAATCGTCGTACAGAAGTAACCATTGTTGCAATGTAATATATTAACGATATAGAATCGGGGGGAAGGGGCTCTTTCGCGCTTTATTAGTTTAAAGTGTGGAGGAGCCTTTTTTAATGCGAACCAGACTTTTTAAAATTCGTTTCATTCCCAAATATAAACCATTCAATATCGAATTAATCGTATTGATCCCTTTTGCACATGAGTTAATAAAGTGACTTGTTAATTTTAAGATATAGTTAACCCATTTCTTGAAATTGATTCAAATGCGCTTTATAATCTATTTAATATCAATATTGTCTCTAATTGGCTGCGAGAAGGATCTGACAGAAAATGCCTTTGTCAAGAAAAAGACCTATACCAGCACGCAGAATATTATCAATTATAATCGCTTGGTTAAGAAATCGAAAACAGAGTTTAAACCGTTTAAACTTGCATTGTGGTCGAATCATGAAGGCAATAATAATTTGCTAAGGGCGCATATGAGTTCAGTATTTAAAGTTGATTTTGGTATTCATTTAGGCGATTTTACAGCTAGCGCTGAACAAAGTGAATATGAAGGCTATATTGAAGCTTGCAAGCAATGGGAGCCGCCGATAATGACGGTAAAAGGGGAATTAGACGGTGGTGAATTATTTGAGAACTATTTTGGTTCTAGCAGCTTTAGCTTCGAATACAATACATGTAAATTTATTGTGTTGGATAATACTACTGAAACGCAAGATTTAGAATGGTTTAGGAAGGAGTTGGAGTGCGACGATAGCAATGTTTATACCATCGTTCTGTCCCACCTAGTTAGTAAAGAAACATTTGATGAAGAAGTTTGGAATAATTACGATGAACTCATTCGTTCCAATAATGTTGACCTTGTCATTCATGGCTATGAAAGTGATTTCATCCAAAGTGTTGATTCAAAAGTATTAATAGTTCCGCCCGCCTATCATCAACAAATAGCAATACTTAATTTTACCGAATCAGGTATACAAATTCAGCATTCTAGTATTTAATCAAACGAATTCCTCCAGGCTTGCCTCATGAGTAGTTAACTTTAAGGATTTTCTTTATTGAAGTAAATAAATAAGGGCAATACCTTTGTCAGGTGTTGAATCAACGCATTTTTTCTTACTTTTATATCAAGTCTAAATACGTAACCTTATCAATATGATCAGAAAGCTGTTGTTATTTTCCCTTGTTGCTTTTGTTATCAGTTCATTGTGCGCGCAAGATGTGTCGGATTCTTTGTTAACAAAACAAGTGTATACTTTCAAGATATTCCGAGAAATTGGAAGTACTTCATGGATTCATACGCAAGAAGCATTTGCAGAAGCTGAGGCAATGAATGCCGATGTAATTCTCTTGCACATGAATACCTATGGAGGGCAAGTTGTATTCGCTGATTCAATTCGTACAAAAATTTTGAATAGTGATATACCAGTACACGTGTTTATCGATAATAATGCGGCATCAGCCGGTGCATTAATTTCAGTTGCTTGCGACAGTATTTATATGCGCCCGGGAGCAAATATAGGTGCGGCTACGGTGGTTAATCAGAGTGGTGAGAAAATGCCAGACAAGTATCAGTCTTACATGCGTTCAACGATTCGTTCTACAGCGGAGGCACATGGTAAAGATACTGTTGTGGTAGGCAAAGATACGACTTATGTTTGGCGACGCGATCCTCATGTGGCTGAAGCAATGGTTGATGAGAGTATTTATATTGCTGGTGTTGTTGATACAGGAAAGATTTTAACCTTTACCACTCTGGAAGCTATCGAACATGGCTTCTGCGAAGGTCAGGCTGATAACCTTAGGGAAGTCTTGGAACACCTGGAGATATATGAATATGAAATGCATTCGTTTGAACCTTCCGTTTACGACGGAATAAAAGGCTTTTTAACAAGCCCGGTATTGCAAGGTATACTGATTTTAGTAATTATGGGAGGCATCTATTTCGAACTGCAATCACCGGGAATTGGATTCCCACTGTTGGCTGCATTAATAGCTGCAGTATTATATTTTTCACCACTGTATATTGATGGATTAGCTGCCAATTGGGAGATTATACTCTTTATAGTCGGACTGGTGCTTATAGGGCTTGAAGTTTTTGTGATTCCTGGTTTCGGTGTTGCTGGTGTTTCCGGTATTATATTGGTTGTATTTGGACTGACGGTGAGTATGCTTGATAATGATTGGTTCGATTTTGCTCCTGTTGGAATGAATAAGATGTTTGAAGCATTGGGTGTTGTTTTATCAGGTTTCTTTGGAGCGTTTTTAGCCATTATATATTTAAGTAAGAAATTATTGACCTCAAGTACCTTTGGCGCTAAAATAGCATTGCAGACAGAAGAGACAGTTGAACTTGGATATATTGGAGTTGAAGCATCAATGCAGGATGTGGTTGGTGAGTATGGTGTTGCAGCTACAACATTACGACCATCGGGTAAAGTAATCGTTGGGAACGAAACCTACGATGCAGTTGCCGAAACTGGTTTTATTGTAAAAGATACCAAGGTAAAGGTAAGTCGTTTTTCGCATGGTCAATTATATGTGATCAAGACAGATTAAAAATATTATTTAATGGAAAAGCAACGATGCGCTTGGTGCGAGGGGTCTGACTTATATCGTGCTTATCACGATAACGAATGGGGTGTGCCTTTACACGATGATGATCTGTTATTTGAGTTCTTAATACTGGAAGGGTTTCAGGCTGGATTAAGTTGGTCAACTATTCTTAATAAGCGAGAAAATTTCCGAATAGCTTTTGATAGTTTTGATGCCCGTATTGTGGCGAACTATAATGATGAAAAGCTTGAGGAATTAATGAATAATGCTGGCATTATTCGAAATCGATTAAAAATAAAAGCCGCCATTACCAACGCCAAATTATTTCTTGAAAAGCAAAAAGAGTTTGGTTCATTCGACAAGTATATTTGGCAATTCACTTCTTATAAAACCATAACTAATCGTTTCAAAGAATTAGCTGAGGTGCCTGCTACAAGCGCCATTTCTGATGCCATGAGCAAGCAATTGAAAAAGGATGGATTTAAATTTGTTGGCTCTACTATTTGTTATGCCTTCATGCAAGCCACTGGCATGGTTAATGATCATGTGTTGAGTTGTTATAGGTATGGTGAAATAATATGAATGTAGATGTGATCATTTTTTACTCTAGCGACATTTTTTTTCATGAGATTTATTCTATGTAGTACTTGGGGTCAAGTATTATTCCATTTTTTAAAAAGACAAAATTGTTGTAATGATTAATTAAAACTAAACTTAGCAAATGAAACAAGTAATTTTATTGTTAGTGGTGTCGTTATGCGCTAGCGTTGGCTTTTCACAGAAACTAAAAACAACGATAGGTGAGCCAAATGTTATTGAAGGAGATAAAAATATAAATATTGTCTTCACCTACAACAATCTGAAAGTAGGTAAAATGGAAGAAAGCGCATATGTTAAGCGCGAAATTAAAGAACGCGATACGAAGAAGGAAGGAACTGGTAACGAGTGGGCAATCTTATGGAAAAAGGATAAAGTTGAGTGTTATCCTGATGGGTTCATAAAACTATTTAATAAATACGGCGAAAAGTTGTTTGATGCTACAGTTGTTCCGAATACAATAGATTCGAAGTATACAATTGAAGTAAATACCTCATATATAGAACCAGGTTTTAATGCTGCAATAATAAGAAGACCCTCAGAAACTAATCATGAGATAAGAATTTATGAAACTGCTAATCCTGATGTTATCATCCATAGTCTTGAACTTGAAGGTAGTTATAGTAACAGTAATAACAGTGCTATGGATGGTGGTGATTATTATAGCGCCAGTCAAAGAATTAGAGAGTCTTTTGCTAGAGCTGCTAAAGAATATTGCAAGTTTATCTACAAAGAACATATCAAATAGAAAGTTTTTTTCACTTTCGTTTTTTAATACAAACAAGAGTGCTTAAAGGAAATTGTAAACCTCCGCTTTTAGTGGAGGTTTTTTTCATTAAATAGTAAAAGATAGCATCTGATGCTTGCTTATAAAACCACTTCTTTCAAGCGTTTTTTGTGAGGCAATATTGTCAATGGCACATCCGCATGAAGGGATTAATTCATTTGCTTCAGCAAGGCTTTTTAGATGGAGTATTATTTGGGCACCAATTCCCTTTTTACGATAATCTGGATGAACCCAAACACCCAAGTCACAGAAATTCCAATCTTGATGTGTTTTGATAATCATGCCGCAGCCAATCAGTTGATTGTGCTTACGAAATAATATTACTTTTTCTTTTTGAATAAACTGATGTAGTTGTTCTTCAGTTTCAAACAACTCCTTAATTGATTCATCCTGCTGCATTAAAAGAGGAATATTAACTTCGCTGGCATTTCTGTAATTTATTTCAGCATCTATTGATAGCACTTTTTCTTTAAAGTCGCGAAATAACAAACCAAGAGGTGAGGCTTGTAGCCCTTTTAATTCGCACATGGATAATAGATCTGTATCAAAGGACTTACAATAGATCTTTTTAATGTTCAGCTCCTTCAGAACTAGTTCAAAATAATTTTGGCTTTTCTCTTTAAACTCTTCCTTGATATGGAATTCAAGAAGCACATGTTCATCGTTGACAATAGCATATGCAATGTTTGTTTCATCGGATTTGAGTAGATAATATGAAGCGTTCTGAATCGTAATTTCAAGAAATAACTCCTGAAACAAAGTAAGGCCGCTTAGGTAAGCTAACCTTAGTTTTTCTATTTGTGCGTAACTGCTTGCGATTATTTGCATCTGGCTTATATTCTTAAATGCCATTAGCTAGAAGCTAATAGCTATCAGCTATCAGCTATCAGCTTTTTTTTACTTCACCAAAAAATCAAACATCTTTTCGCCTTGCAAATAACCTTGCATACGGTCGTTGATAGTGATTGGGCCTACGCCAGCAGGTGTTCCTGTGTAAATTAAATCACCAATCTTAAGTGTGAAGAATTGCGACACATGTGCAATGATTTCATCGATTGGGTAAATCATTAGTGAGGTATTTCCATTTTGACGAGTTTCGTCGTTTACATTTAAATGGAAATCGATGTTTTGTACATCCTTAAATTTATCCTTTGAAACAAATTCCGACAAAACGGCCGAACCATCAAATGCCTTGGCTTTCTCCCAAGGCAAGCCTTTTTCTTTCAGTTTACTTTGTAAATCGCGCGCCGTAAAATCTATACCCAAACCAATTTCATCGAAATAGCGATGTGCGAATTGTGGGGCAATATTTTTCCCAAGACGGTTGATCTTAATAACCACTTCTACTTCATAATGAAAATCCTTAGCAAAATCAGGAATGAAGAAAGGTTTATTCTTCAAAAGAAGTGCGGAGTCAGGCTTAGAAAATATGACTGGTTCACCAGGCATTTGATTGTTAAGCTCCTTAATATGATCGACGTAATTACGGCCTATACATAGAATCTTCATCGGGGGAATTATTTTTTATTAAAACTACGAAGTTTAATATTGGTCAATACCTTCTTGGTGAATAATGGGAAATCACCTTTCATCATCCATCCATAATACGAAGGATCTTTGGCTAGTATATCTTCTACTGATTTTCCTTTGTGTTTTCCAAAGTTGAATACTTCTACACCATTCTCGTCGAAGATGATACGACCAATGAAATCGACATTTTTATTAAACGATGAGAAATCATTTAGAAACTCAACATCATTTTCTAACTCAGGATAACGATCCAACTGAGCCATTAAAACTTCGTAAGTGGCACGGGTGTCGGCCTCTGCTGAGTGAGCATTGGTTAAATCCTTGTCGCAGTAGAATTTATAGGCGGCTACCAAAGTACGCTTCTCCATTTTGTGGAAGATGGTTTGCACATCAACAAACTTACGCTTCTTCATGTCGAAATCAATATCGGCACGAATAAACTCTTCAGCCAAAAGTGGAATGTCAAACTTGTTGGAATTAAAACCACTTAAATCACAACCTTCAATTAGTTTGGCAACTTTTTTACCAATTTCCTTAAAGGTGGGTGCATCTTTTACATCTTCATCGTAAATGCCATGTATCTCCGAAGTAACCTTGGGTATTGGAACCTCAGGGTTTACTCGATAACAAAACGACTCTTCACTGCCATCAACGTTAATTTTGAGTATTGCAATTTCTACGATACGATCTTTTGCGATATTAATACCAGTGGTTTCTAAATCGAAAAATGCAATAGGATTCTTAAGTTGAAGTTTCATCTAATAGTTGTTTTGTTATTATGTAATGTGTCTTTGTGCAAAAATAAATTATTCTTCGGGTTTTGTAACTATCAATTGTAAACGATTAGCAATGGCTTCGTACCATTTTTCAGGAACTTCTAATCGCTGACTGAAACTAGGAATGATGTCATCATCAATTTTTATGTCGTAAAAACCTGGTGTTAAGGCAATGATGAATTTTGCAGAGTCAGCTGAGGCTTTGTAACGACCGACGACATTACCCAATGTATCACACACCTCAATACGCGGTTCGTGAATTGGAATAACTAAACCTGTGTCAGTATCTAGACGGATGTCGCATTTTATAATGGCATTATAGGCTTCCTTCTCATTAAATATGACTTTGTAAATGTCGCGGCAACCTTCTCCTTCTGGACGAATGGCTGACACATAAGCATGTCGTTTACCATAAACCCACGATATGCTATAGTTGTCGTAGGTATCATTAATCGGGAAACCCATATTGATAGGTTCTCCCCACTCTTTACTTATCGGGTTCAGATCAGAATAATACAAATCATATCCACCCATCGATTGCTTGTTGTCAGATGAGAAATATAAACGGGTGCCGTCCTCAGATAATACCGGAAAATTTTCGTTTCCACTTGTATTAATCTTTCCTTTTAAAGGACGTGCTTCTCCCCAATAACCATTAGGAAGCTTGATGGCATAATATAAATCGGTATGGCCAGCAGCATCATCGCCCGAAAAGAAAATAGAATCCTGACCAGCAGTCATCCATACGCCATACTCCGAACCTTTTCCATCCAGCGGCGTTCCAAACTCTTCAATCAAATCGAAGTTGTGTTTACCGTTATATTTTGCATAGGCCATCATTTCATCATTATGCTTATTGTGATAAAACATCAGCTGTTTGCCATAGGGATCGATACCAGCAACCATTTCATCAAATACGCTATTAACCTTCGAACCTATCGTTTTTCCCTTCTCAAAACGGTGTTTGCTCATTTCTGCCACACATACATTGAAGTAATAGATACCAGCATAGGAGTTGTACCTTTTATCTGACGAATAAAAAAGTGTTTGCTCGTTATAGGTAATATATGGATTAATCTCATTTCGAGCCGTGTTTATTTCTTTACCAAGGTTGATGAAGCTAACGTCAATGGGGTTTTGTACCAGTATTTTAGCATTTTCTATCCAAAGAAGTAGTTGATCACTTTCTTTTTTAAGTTCGACGTTTTGACCTATTAGCGCTTTCTTTTTGCTAAGTATCTCTTTAGATTTATCGAATTGATGCGCATGAAATAAGGCAATAGCCATGTCCAAGTGAGCTTCTGCATCATTGGGTTTTAATTCAAGTAATTTTTCGATAAATGGAATGGCGCTTTCTCGTAAGGTATTGTCCTTGAGATGGCAAGTAATAATTTTTTTTAATAAATCAACATTATCCTTATCCTTTCGATAAAGCCGCTTATAATCCTTTAATGCTCTTTCGTAGTTGTAATACTTAAAATATTTATCGGCCCTCTGTTCGTACTTTTTTTGCCCAATGGCGTTTATTGAGAACAAAATAAGGAAAGCAAGTAGTAAATTTCTATTCATTGTACAGGTTCAGTCAAATACGATGCTAAAGAAAGTAAATTTGAAAGACTTATAAAAAGCTTAATCGACCTTTATATTTAAAAGCTCTGTCCTTGAACAAAGAATTAAGGTACTTGTTAAGTAATTATTGAAGAATGGTTGGAAATTATTTACGAAATGAATTGGATTAAGCTTATTAAAGCTCTTCTGGTTATTATAATGAGATAAATATGAAACGTAGACATTTTATAGGCATGCTTGGTTTAGGAACTGTTGGAGCATGTACGTCAGCAGGGAGCAGTAAAACAAGGTCGAATGCTGAGCAAAATGCCGTAAAATCGGCACCCATTTCAGGTCACTTCTTTCCGGCATTACCATTTGATTATAACGCTTTAGAACCGCACATAGATGCGGAAACCATGGCTTTGCATTACGATAAGCACCATCGTGGCTATTTCAAAAAGTTTACTGCTGCTATTGAAGATACTAATTTGGAAACAATGGCCATGCGTGATATTTTTGCCGAGGTTTCGAAACATGGTTTGGGCGTGCGAAATAACGGTGGAGGGTACTATAACCACATGCTTTTTTGGGAAAATTTAAGCCCTGAACAAACAGAGCCTTCTGCACGTTTTTTAAGTCATATCGTAAAGAACTTTAAATCTCTGGAAACTTTTAAGGAAACCTTTTTCAAAGCAGCTAAAACACGTTTTGGTAGCGGATGGGCATGGTTAATACTCACTGATGATCGTAAATTAGAGGTTGTATCTACGCCAAATCAAGATAATCCTTTGATGGATGTTGTTGAGAAACGTGGTATTCCGTTAATGACCATTGATGTGTGGGAGCATGCTTATTATTTGAATTATCAGAATAGGAGAGGTGATTATATAAATGCCTTCTGGAATGTTGTAAACTGGAAAGTGGTAAGTAAGCGATTCGAAAAAGCTTTAAAAGGAGAGTGGTTAGGTTAGGAAAATATTACTTTCAATAATAAATTCGCAAAAGCCCTTAAATTTTAAGGGCTTTTCTTGTATTTTCACCATTGTACAAAATATCTTAACAGATGAGAAAGATCCTTTTGCTTTTTGCACATCCTATTCTTCAGAAGTCAAGAATTAATTCTGCTATGATTGATGCAGTTAGAAATGTAGAAGGACTTACGACTCATAATCTGTACGAAGAATATCCTGATTTTTTTATTGATGTAAAACGTGAGCAACAATTACTTTTAGAGCATGACATTATTATCTGGCAGCATCCTTTCTACTGGTATAGTGCACCTGCCATTTTAAAAGAATGGTTTGATTTGGTATTGGAACATGGTTTTGCCTATGGTAGCGAAGGTGAGGCCTTGAAAGGAAAAATGGCAATGTCGGTAATTACAACTGGTGGTAAAAAAGAATCTTATGCCACAGGCGGATTGAATTCGTATCCGATAAACCAGTTTTTATTACCCTATGAGCAATCTTGTAATTTATGTCAGATGACTTACTTGCCTCCATTTGTAGTGCATGGTACACATTTATTATCAGAAAGAGGTATTGATTTATTAAAGGTGGACTACCTAAAGCTTATGGCTTTGCTAAAGGATAAAAACATTGGTCTGGACGAAATAGATAATACGATGTTTGTCAACCAATATTTAAACGAATAAGTATGCACCTCGATTCTATATTTTTTCAAATAATGATTTACCTCTTGGCAGCGGTTATTCTGGTGCCTCTAGCCAAACGTATAGGACTTGGTTCTGTACTAGGCTATTTATTAGCGGGTATTGTTATTGGTCCATTTGTTCTCGGATTAGTTGGTAGTGAAGGAGCTGATGTAATGCATATTGCTGAATTTGGAGTGGTAATTATGCTATTTCTGATTGGTTTGGAGCTCCACCCTAATATGCTGTGGCGTATGAAACGGCTTATATTTGGCTTGGGTGGTTTGCAGATTGGTATTACAGCCTTTATTATTAGTGTTTTTGGAGCCCTCATGTGGCTCGATACCGCACAAGCCATTACCACAGGGTTAATATTAGCTTTATCTTCTACCGCAATTGTAATTCAGACTTTATCAGAAAAAGGCTTACTTCAAACCATCGGTGGAAAACATAGCTTTTCTGTTTTGCTAATGCAAGACATCTCGGTTGTTCCCATATTTGCAATTGTGGCTTTTATGGCCACATCAAATAACTCTATTGCCATGGGTGGAGATATGGTTGAAGATGTTGTTGTATTGGAGGGTTGGCAGAATCTCTTGCTTGTGATTGGAGCTGTGGCAACAATTATAGTAGGAGGGAAGTACCTCGCTCATTTTATTTTCAAGATTATTGCAGAAACGGGCTTGCGTGAGTTGTTTTTGGCAACCGCCTTACTGTTAGTTGTTAGTATTGCAATCGCCATGGATGCTGTTGGTTTATCGCCAGCCTTGGGTACTTTTTTGGCTGGTGTGGTTCTTGCTAATAGTGAATATAGGTATGAACTGGAAAATACGCTGGAGCCTTCCAAAGGAATGTTGTTGGGCTTGTTTTTTATTTCTGTTGGTGTCAGCATTAATTTCACCTTATTAAAAGATCAGTTTGTGCTTATTTTAGGATTACTATTTGTCCTTTTGGTGGTGAAATTAATTGTCTTATTTGTGCTTGGTAAGCTGTTTAAACTTAATTTAAGGCAGAATTTGCTATTCACATTTAGTTTAGCACAAGCCGGCGAATTTGGTTTTGTTCTAATTTCCTTTGCCTCTCAAAACGGTATATACGATGAATTTACAGGAGGTATCCTTTTAATTGTTGTCGCTTTATCCATGTTGATAACTCCGGTTCTCTTTATTGTGAATGAAAAGATTATATTACCTGGTTTATCTATTAAGAAAGAAACGGAAGTGAAGGCTGATGCAATTGAGGATAATACCAATCCTGTGATTATTGCTGGCTTTGGTCGATTTGGTATGGTACTTGGCCGTTTTTTAAATGCCAATGGCATTAAATCAACCATTCTTGATATCAATCCACACAATATCCAATACCTGAAGAAGTTTGGTTACAAAGTGTATTATGGCGATATAACTAAACCTGAGATGCTCGAAGCTGCGGGAGCTGCCAATGCCAAGGTATTGGTGATTGTTATGGGGGATCGTATGCAGATTGATAAACTCATAAAAGTTGCAAGTAAGAAATACCCGCATCTTAAATTGGTAGTTCGTGCGGTGGATGCAGCCCACGATTTAGAATTAATAAATAAGGAAGTGGCCTCGCACCGACAGGAAACCTTTGATTCGGCAGTGAGTCTGGGTGCTGATGCACTCGAGAATCTTGGTGTAAGCAGATATCAGGCACATCGCGCTGCCACTACATTTAAACATCAGGATTTAAGGTTTATGCGTAACCTTCAGAAGCGTTATGGTGAAGACGATGCGCATTTTGTGATGGAGACGAAACGTTTTTCTGAGCACATCGAGAACATACTACTCATGCAACAAAAGCACCCGTACCAAGATATGGATTGTGCATGGGATACGGATACCTTGATTGATGAAGCGAAAGAATCACAAGAGGAAATTAGAAAAGGTTGAAAATTTGAAGAGTACTATTTAATTCTTGACGTTGTTGTTTCAAGTGCAAAAGTGTTTTTACTGCACGTTCATTCTGCTATTATTAGGGTTCATTCCAAACCTTATACTATAAACTTAAGGCATTGTATTTCTTTGGCAGAAAATAACTTTTGCCATGAGAAAAATACTTTTTACAATCCTTTTAATAATTATTTGTACACCTAATTACGCTCAGAATAGTGTAATCGATACTTATGTGCTTAAAGGCATTGAGAGTAACCTTGTATTACAGCAGCGTGAGTTGGCCTTACAAAGTTCAATCTTAAAACTAAGAGAGGCAAGGGGGCTATTTATGCCTCAGGTAAACTTTAGTAGCCGATTAACCATGAACAAAGGAGGTCGGTCATTTGAATTTCCGATTGGCGATTTGGTCAATCCCATTTATCAATCCTTAAATGCCTTAACCCAGAGCCAGTTTCCTACCATGGGAAACCAAAGTTTTCAACTGATGCCCGAAGAGGAACAGGAAGCTAAGTTATCGGTTTATCAGCCCGTTTATAATCGAAGTTTGATATTAAATAATAAGATTCAAAAGGAAGCGATTGGCATCAGTGAAGCAGAGCTTTTACGTTATCGTCAAACCTTAACCTTTCAGATAAAAGAAGCCTATTATAATGTGTTGCGAAGCAAGCAAATTCTTGACTTAGTAGAATCAACAAAAGCTTTGGTAAATGAGAATCTGAGAGTGAGTCAGAAATTACTTGAAAACGATGTGGTAACCAAAGAAGTTGTTTTACGATCGCGCACTGAGGTTAACCGCATTGAGTTAAATGAAACGGAAGCTCAAAAAGGTTTCCAACTTGCCATTAACTATTTGAATTTTTTAACGAACCAACCCTTGGATACGCCAATTGAAATAGTTGAGTCTATTCAATTGGGTTTACTTCCTAATGTAGGCAATGCTGAAGAGTTAGCACTTGACAGGCGTTCAGAGCTAAAGCAAATAACGCATCAGGTTAATAGTGTTGGATATTTGGCTAAAATGCATCAAGCTGAGAATTTGCCAAATGTTAGTTTGGTAGGCGATTATGGCTACCTAAGCCAAGACTACCATTTTAATAACAATAATGATTTCTTCTCAGGTTCGGTGGTTTTAAACTGGACCTTATTTAAAGGTACCGTAAACAAACAAAAGAAAGCTCAAGCTAAACTTCAACAACAACAGCTAGTTCTGGCTAAACAAGATTTACAGAATGGAATAAGGCTGGAGGTAAAAGAGAGTATACTTGAAATGAAACGCCAAAATACTAATGTTAGTTTAAATAAAACACGAAGTATTGAGGCATCAGAAGTGTATCGGATTAGCGAAAAGAAGTACCGTTTGGGCGAGCTATCTCTAATCGAATTAATTGATGCACGAACCAATATGACAGAGGCGGAATTTACCGCCATCATAAGCAAGTTTGATTATATGTTGAGTATGGCAAAATATGAGTATGTAACAGCTTCTTTCAATCCTCAATAGTACTATTCATTCCGAAAAATGTTGGCTTCGTTCCAAAGCAATCGTTCAGAAATGCAGTCAATCTCCATATTTGTTCGAATAATTCATAAATATTAAAACCATAACCATGCAAACAAATAACTTACCCCAAAGGAATTTAAATCTTATAAAAGGAACATTTATAATTCTAAGTTTGATTTTATCAAGCCTTGGTTTTTACAGCTGTACCGAATTAAAAGCTACTGCTCCTGAAAATGAGGAGTCTGAACTTGCCATCCCAATCAAAACTGCCAATGTCAAGTCTGAATCAATAGCCATTCCAATTGGTATTTCAGGGACACTTTCGCCTCAGAAAGAAACACGACTGAGCTTTAAGGTTGGCGGCGTTGTAAAAAGTGTTTTGGTGGAAGAAGGAGATAGGGTAAAAGCAGGGCAGCTTTTAGCAACTATAAATTTAGATGAAATTAACGCACAGGTGCAACAGGCCAAATCTGGCCTTGAGAAAGCAGAGCGCGATTATAAACGTGCCACAGCCTTGTATGCTGATAGTGTTGGAACATTGGAGCGTCTTCAGAATGCGAAAACGGCGCTTGATATGGCAAATGCACATTTAATAATGTTGAAGCATAACCAGCAATATTCTTCAATTGTAGCTCCGGATGATGGCATTGTTTTAAAGAAGTTCATTGAGGAGAATGAGTTAATAGGAATAGGAAATCCCGTTTTTTTATATGCATCAACAAATAATAGTTGGATGATAAAAGTTGGATTAACCGACAAAGATGTGATTCGCATAAAAGAAGGCGATAAGGCCATTGTAACTTTAGATGCATGGGATGATAAAGAGTTAGAAGGAAAAGTGACCCTTATTGGTGATTCTCCCCATTCTCAAACCGGTTTATACACAATTGAACTTAGCGTAAGCACGGATGATCTGGAAGTTAAACCTGGTTTTTTTGCACGGGCTATTATTCAGCCAAGCAATAAGCAGGATTACACTATGATTCCAATAGAGGCACTTCACGAAGGTTTAGGCGATAAGGCGAGCATCTTTATACTTGATAAAGATCGAGTGCAAAAAGAACAAATAATAGTTAAGCATATTATCAATGAGCATTTAGCTTTAGTTGGAAACGATGACTTAATAAACCGGCAGGTTGTTGTTGAAAGCGCTCGTGAGCTAAAAAGTAATCAGTTGGTTAGTTTAAATTCGAAATAATAGTAAGATGCAATTACCACGTTTAGCCATAAATAATTATCAGTTTACTATTGTTATTGTGCTGATGCTTTCCGTTTTAGGAATCGTATCCTATCGCACAATGCCTAAATCGGAAGACCCATACGTAGAGTATAAAGCAACTAATATATTAGTTGTTAATCCGGGTTCATCTCCTGAAGATATGGAGACTTTAGTGGCCAATCCTATTGAGGAAGCAATTAATGAGTTGGCTTACATTAAGACCATTTCAACAGAGATTACGGATGGTGTTTGTTTTTTATTCATCGAATTCGAATACGGTAACGATTATAATAATATCCATCGCGAAATTGTACAAAAGGTAAATGAGATTCGTGATGATTTACCGGAAACCATTGTTCGCATGGATGTTGATCAGCCATCCATATTGGATGTCAGCATTATGCAATTAGCCATAAGCTCCAGCGTGGAAGGGCCTGAAGTACTTAAGACAACGGCAAAAGATTTAAAACAAAAATTAGAAAGTACAGCCGGAGTTCGTGCGGTTGAGATGGAAGCCGAGAGAAGTCCAGAATTAAGCATTGTTTGTGACCTAGAAAAAATGGCACATTACAATTTGTCTTTAGGACAAGTTATGGCTACGCTGCAAAGTATAAATCGTAGTATACCAGGAGGAAGTGTTGATATTGGAAATAAACAATTCAATGTCTTGTCAAGTGGTTTGTTCAACGATTTAGATGCTATTCGCAATACGGTTTTAAGTGGAGCTAATAGCCATGTGGTTTACCTCAAGGATGTTGCCAAAGTTGAGTTTGATTACGAAAAGGAAAATGTTAAAGCCTATTTTAACGATCAACCTACAGTTTGGTTATCGGTTCGACAGAAAAAAGGAGTCAATATATACGATGTAAATAAACGGCTTGAAGAGCGAATTGAAGCGTTTAAGGGGGCGCTGTTAACAGATGTTGAAGTCAAATATGTATTTAAGCAAGCGGATAGTGTTAGCGCGCGTATTGGGCAATTTTCTTCTAGCTTTTTGCAAGGTATTCTTTTGGTTGGATTGATTGTGATGCTTGCGGTTGGTTTTAGAGCATCCGTAGTGGTGATTGTTTCAATTCCCCTTTCCATTCTAACAGCCATTGGTTTACTCGATTTTGGTGGCTATGGTTTGCAGCAAATGTCCATTGCGGGATTAATTATTGCTTTGGGTATGCTGGTCGATAATAGCATTGCCATTGTTGAGAATATTTACCGTTTTATAAAATTGGGCTACAAACCGGTTGAAGCAGCCGTGAAAGGTGCTTCCGAAATTGGACTCGCTTTGATCAGTTCAACAGCAACAACGGTCTTAGCTTTTGCTCCCATGTTAATGATGGGCAATGATGTTGGCGATTTTATAAAAACACTTGTACTTATCGTCATTTATGCTTTGTTGGCTTCGCTTTTTATAGCTTTAACTTTTGCTCCATTTATTAGTAGTAGAGTCTTAAAGAAGAAAAAGGAAAAAAATAAAAAATCGTTATTAGAACGTTTCATTACTAATTATTACAAACCTCTGGTTAAGGGTGCCATTAAGCGACCTGTTTTAACCATAGCGGTTTCACTCGTTGTGTTTATAGGTTCCATTGCTTTGATGCCCTATATAGGAGTGAGTTTTTTTCCAAAAGCGGAGAAAAATCAGTTGTTGGTTAACGTATCTACCCCTGAAGGAAGTAACTTAAGTTATACCGAGGGTGTGATGAAAGAAGTGAGTGAGGTGCTCAAAAGTTATCCGGAAGTTGATAATGTTGCTGTAACCATAGGAGAAGGAAACCCCATCGTTTATTATAACATGATGACTTTTAAACCTGCTGTTAACAAGGGACAATTACTGGCCGTTTTGGATGATTATGATAGTGAACGAATGCATTTAATAATTAAAGAATTAAGGCAGCGATTCGAAAGCTATAGCTCTGCTCAGGTTGAGGTGAAGGAATTTGCTCAGGGGCCACCAGTAAATGCGCCCATCGAAGTGCGTTTATTTTCAGATGATATGGAACAACTAAAATCCATGGCTTCTGATGTTGAGCTAATGTTGCGAAAAGCCCCTGCTGCAATAAATGTAAATAACCCGATTGGTAAGGATAGAACAGCCTTGAAGATTAAAATCAACTATGATAAGGCTGGTATGCTTGGGGTTGGTGTTTTAGATATCGATATGGCCGTTCGTGCTGCTGTAAACGGACTAAATATTGGCAATTATCAGGATGCTTTGGGTGAAGATTATGATATTATCTTAAAATCAAATATGGTTGGGAACAATGATATTCCGGCCTTGGATCGCATTTTTATACCTTCGCACAAAGGTGGTCAGATACCGCTTTCACAAGTGGCCGATATTGCGTTTGATAAAAATATTAAACGCATTGATCACTACGATCTGGAACGGTATATTACTGTTACAGCCGATGTGGATGAGAATATCGAAAGCATTGCTAAGGTGACCAGTGAATTGATGTTAGAACTTGAGCAATACGATTTCCCTAATGGTACACGATATATGATGGGAGGTGAGCAAGAAAGCAGGGATGAAAGTTTTGGAAGCTTAGGGCAAGCCTTAATAATTGCTTTACTTGGCATTTTCGCAGTTTTGGTATTGCAATTTAAGTCCTTCTCGCAACCATTGATTATATTCTCAGCCATACCCTTGTCTATTTCAGGTGCTTTTGTTGCATTGTTTATTACAGGATATTCATTCTCATTTATGGCCTTTGTTGGTTTAACCAGTTTGATGGGGATTGTTATTAATAGTAGTATCATTCTTGTCGATTATGCCAATCAGAAACGGTTGGAAGGAAGCAATATTTTGGAAAGTGTTGTGGAAGCTGCGCAAACGCGTTTTACACCAATACTACTTACCACTATCACAACTGTAGGAGGTTTGTTACCTTTAACACTTCGTGGAGGTGATATGTGGGCGCCAATGGGATGGGCCATTATTGGAGGTTTAATTCTGTCAACAGGGTTAACCTTAGTGCTTGTTCCTGTATTGTATAATCTTTTAACGAGAAAGAAATAGCATAAACAAATTAACCAGTTTACCCGAATAACTAATAGAATGCCTTATTTTTAAGACCGTTTTTATATTAGAATAAAATTATGAAGATCACCTGGAAGACATTTAAGTGGTTTATTTTTGCAGGACTATTACCAGCCTTGTTTTTTAAGATACAGCATTTCTATTTTGAAGGATTTGGGGCTGATTTTAATATTTTCCGTGATTTTCTATTATGGTTAATTATTTCCGTAGTGCTCACTTCTTCTATTGCATATGTTGTATTATCTGAAATAATTTGGCTTGAAAAGAAATTGCCTTGGAAGAAGCATCAGTTGATTCGTGTTATTGTAGAGGTGTGCTTAACCAATGCAACGGTTATTATAGCAATGGTTTTGGTTAATTTTTTCCTGTATCCTTTGCATGAGTACCTTCAAATGAGTCACTCATTTACTTTTAAGGAGCATTTATTCCAAGAAATCACGATGGGGATTGTAATTAATGCCTTGTTGGTATCATTAGCCGAAGGTGCATTCTTCTTTAATCAATGGAAAGATAGTGTATTGTTATCTGAGCGTTTGCAAAAGGAGAATATGCAGTCTCAACTTGAAGTATTAAAAAGTCAGGTTAATCCACATTTTCTATTTAATAGTCTGAATGTGCTTTCCTCATTAGTGCACGATGATGCAGATAAAGCAGAAGAGTTTATTGATGAGTTTGCCTCAGTGTATCGTTATATTTTAAATATTCAAGGACGCACTGCAGTTAGCCTGCGAGAAGAGCTACATTTCTTAGATTCCTATGTTTTTCTGCAAAAGATTAGGTTCGAAGATGGTTTAAATATGCATTTGCACATTGATGAGGCATATTTGAATAAGTATTTGCCGCCGCTTTCATTACAGATGTTAGTTGAGAATGCCATAAAGCATAATGTGGTTGGAAAAGAACAGCCTCTGGATATAAAAATATTTATTGAAAAAGATAAGCTGGCTATTGTTAATACTTTGCAAGTACGACAAGTGGAAGCAAGTGGTACTGGTATGGGATTAAAGAATTTAAGAGAACGTTACTTCCGAATTGCTGGTCTGGAACCGGTGTTTGAGAAGACAGAGAAAGAGTATGTAGCACATATTCCTTTGTTTGAAGGAGAACATACAGATGCTATTGGAACAAATGAAAGTGATTCGTTTAAATGTCACTCGTTTAAGATGGGCATATTTAAAACTAATTGTAAACGCCATAAGCACCATTCGTAAATGAAAGTATTAATTGTAGAAGATGAGCGTATTGCTGCCAATAAATTGGAGAGGCAGCTCTTGCAATTAGATGCGAATATTTCTATTGAAAATAAAATAGAATCGGTTGCAAGTACCGTGAAATGGTTGGCAGAAAACCAGGTTGATTTAATTTTTCTGGATATACATTTATCCGATGGTTTATCCTTTGGTATTTTTGATGATATTGAGGTTAAGGTACCTGTAATTTTCACTACTGCATACGATCAATATGCCATTCAGGCATTCAAAGTAAATAGTGTAGATTACCTATTGAAACCAATAAATAAGTATGATCTGGAGCGTAGTTTAGATAAATTCAAAAACTATCATGCAAATGAACCAGTTGTTGATTATAAGGAAATAATGCAAGCCATGAAATCTGATTCACTGCAGTATCAAAAACGTTTCATGGTAATGGTGGGTGAGCGAATAATGTCTATTTGTATCGATGATGTTGCTTATTTCTTTGCTGAGGGTAAATACGTTTTTATTGTTGATAAGCAAGGGGAACGTTACTTAATCGATTTTACTTTAGATAAATTAGTTGAAGTACTTGATCCGAGTGTTTATTTTAGAGTCAATCGTCAGATAATAATTCGAATTGATGCAATAAAACAAATGCACAGCTGGTTTAAGAGGCGGGTTAAAATTGATCTAATGCCGGATTTTGACAAGGAGGTGATAGTAAGTAACGAGCGGGTAAAAGATTTTAAAAAATGGTTAAATAGTTAAGCGTTTTGAATCATAGATATTGTTGTTTCCCTTACTAGTTCTAGCTTTTGTTGAAAGTGTATTTTTTCAATTCTTTACTTTATGGCACATTTATTGATGTTCATTTAATAATATTAACAGAAATGAATGCCATGAGGGAAGAGATAAAGAGAAAGTTAATAGCTAGAGATATGGTTTTAGAACTTTTGTTAACTGTAATCGTTTCAGCATTGCTTTTATTAATTGCGTATGTCACCTTGCATATGCTGTAACTATCAGGTTATAAATATAAAAAGGCTACATTGTCTACAGAGCTTGTTTAGTCTTGTTTCATAAAAATACTTAAAAGAGTGGATATTCGGATATAAAGGTCTTAAATTAAGAAAAGAATTGAGACGTTATGGGAAGAATGGGTAGTGTATTAGCAGTGGATGCTAATAAGGATGTTGTGTATGCTCTAAAGTCTTTATTGGAGGTGCATGTGAAGAGGTTTGATTCGGTGAATAGCCCATGTCAAGTCACAAAGTTTTTAAAGAGTCATGAGTATGACGTCGTTATCCTGGCACTTGATATTGAAACAGAAAGTAAACAGAAGGATGCAGGTTTTAAAGTTTTGCATCATATCCTAAAGCATAATGAAAATGCGAATGTCTTATTTTACACACCGCATGGACGAATTGAAGATACCGTAAATGCGATTAAATCGGGAGCCAAGGATGTGATTAAAACACCTTGGGAAAATGAGCGACTTGTTCAGAAAGTATTATCCTATTTAAAAAAGGAAGAAAGCCCACCAATTAAAAAGAAACCATCCAATGGTGATATAAAGTTTATTTATCGATCACCGTGCATGCAGGAGATTGTGCGTACCATAAATAAGGTTGCGCCATCTGATGCAAATGTATTAGTATTAGGGGAAAATGGAACAGGGAAGGAGCTTGTAGCAGATGCACTTCACAAGGTTTCATCGAGGAAAAAGAATTTATTACTAAGTGTTGATATGGGATCCTTAAGTGAATCCTTATTTGAGAACGAATTATTTGGTCATTCTAAAGGAGCCTATACTGATGCTAAAGCAGCATGTCCTGGACGATTTGAGATGGCACATGGAGGCACTGTATTTCTCGATGAGATTGGCAACCTTAATTTATCTTGTCAATCAAAACTTTTAACAGTAATTGAAAAGCGTGAAATAACTCGTATTGGTGAATCGAAACCTCGACCGATTGATGTGAGGTTGGTGTGCGCTACTAATAAATCAATTTACCAAATGGTAAAGGATGATGAGTTTCGGCAGGATTTATTATATAGAATTAATACGGTTGAAATAGTTTTACCTCCACTTCGTGAGAGAAAGGAAGACATTCCTTTATTAGTATCACATTTTATAACCTTGTATTGCAGCCATTATCGAAAGCCACCAATGAAGGTAGATAAGTCTGCACTCCGATGCATGATGGATTACGCATGGCCTGGTAATGTGAGGGAGCTTCAGCATGCGGTTGAAAAAGGGGTTATTATGGCTGATAATAATCTGCTGTCCAAAAAAGATTTATGTCATCATAATGGTGATAGTTATGGCGACGATGTGTATTTCGATACTTATAACCTTGAAGAGATTGAGCGACACGTCATCAATAAAGTACTGCAAACACAGGAAGGCAATCTTACGCATTCGGCAGAGGCATTAGGAATAACGCGTACAGCCTTATATCGACGAATTAGAAAGTATGGTTTATAGTTCCATCTGGTTTTCGATGCGTTGATATTATTTATATTAAACCTTTTTTATCTTCGTAGAGCAAAATGACAAAATCATGAATATTGTTTTAATTGGTTCTGGTAATGTAGCAACACAATTGGGTTTAGCTCTGGTTAAAAGAGGACATAGAATATCACAGGTATTTAGTAGAACTCATACTAACGCAGAAGTGCTGGCGAATAAGTTATCGTCTAAGGCCATTAGTTGTAAGAGTGAACTAAATTTGCAAGCTGAACTTTACATTGTATCGGTTAAGGATGATGCTTTGGTAGAGTTTATTGCAGATTTACCTGAATTGAAAGGTATAGTGTGTCATACAGCAGGTAGTGTAGATGTGCAAGTATTGAATCGTTTTGATCAATATGGTGTTTTTTATCCATTCCAAACTTTTACCAAGGAAAAGCAAGTTGATTTTAAGCAAGTGCCAATTTTATTGGAAGCAGATAATGATAAGGTCTACAAGTGTTTATTGAAACTAGCAGAAAGCTTATCTGACAAAGTAAGCAAGGCCAGTTCTCAACAACGTGGCCAACTGCATGTTGCTGCTGTTTTTGCTTGTAATTTTGTCAATCACATGTATCGTCTATCCGAAGATTTATTGGATGATAGTGGACTATCATTTGAATTATTAAACCCTTTAATTAAAGAAACAGCTGATAAGGTAATGAGCCTTTCACCTCGATTAACACAAACCGGACCGGCTAGTAGAAACGATCAATTGATTATTCAAAAACATATGCGCTTATTGAAGGGTAATGAACCTTTTGAATCTATTTATAAAAACTTAACTGAATCGATATTAGCTTTGAGCAAGAGTAAATAAAGTATTGTTCTCTTCTAATTCCATTTTACATCACAGGATAGCTATAAGTATATTAGTCTTTCTTTTACATTAAACTTTTTGTAACACCAAAATGTATTGCAAGTCTCATGTTTTGAAAATGAGGCAATATTGAAATGTATGTTAATATTAACCAAATTACATTAATCCTTAGTTTTTTGGTACACCATATGGATATAAGTGAACGATTGTTAAACATTCCTTTTGGTGTAACCACTCCGATTAATTTTCGTTGAATGGAACATTAGGGGGCTAAGAGAGTTGGGATGAAAAGATATATTGAACAATTGATTGAAGATTTAGATGTGGCACGTTGTAATGCTGCGGATAAGCTAAGCGGCCTGCATACAAACACTTTTCTTAATGAGTATATACCATTTATTGATGATGACCATAAAGGCATAAGGGTTGCAGACTTAATTGGACTTGAGCAGTTTGTATTCCCTCGCTTGTCACTTTTGTCAAATATTGAGGTAACTGAACTTTGTCAGTCATTAATTGAAGTATACAAGGCATATGGTTTAAATCCAATATTTTCACCTTGTGTTCCTGATTTAATTCGATACGGACAATTAAGGGAACACATTAAACACCATGTTTACCCACAGGTTGGTTCTATGGTTGACATTGAATTGTGTGATTATATTCCACCTGATTGCCCATTCTTTAAAATTTGCCCTTCAACTAAAAATGGAGCTAAATGTTGTAGCGAGCTACAAAAACGCGCCTAATACTATTTAAGTATTGCTTCTACGTCCTCAAATTTAATTAATGATCTTTCATGCTCTTTGACAAATTCAAGAGCTTTGTCTACTTTATTAGTATTAATATAAAGTCGCGCACCAAGATCTTTACAAAGTTTTAGTTCTTTTTCATCGATTTTAAGATCGACCTTCATTAATTGAACCATTCGAAAGAACATAAAAAAACGTTCTCTTTCTGTTTTTGGAGTTTGGAAACTAAATTTCTCAAGGTTTTCATTTATCTCCTTTAGCTCTTGTGGACTTATGCCTAAACTAATGGTAACAAAGTTTAACCACATGTTTTCTGAGGTTAAGAGTTCACCGTCAGCTTGTGCCAATTTAATTAAACTAGCGGCGTAACATTTCTTTTCATCAAAATAATCTGAAAAATTAAGCATGGATTGCTTCGTATTATGAGTTATCTATATCAATTGTCGTTGTAAATATAAATTAATCATAATTATTAAAGCGCATTCTATGCATATAATTTTTGCAGATTCTATTCTTCTACAAACTTTAAAGAAATGGAATTAACACAGTGTCGTGTGTTTTTTTTTGTAAATCCCTCACCCAGAAATACGTGACCCAGATGACCATCACAATTGGCACAAACTATTTCGGTTCGTTTACCATCAATGTCTGGGATGCGTTTCACTGCGTCTTCAATTTCATCGTCGAAACTTGGCCACCCACAATGCGAATCAAATTTTGAGTTTGAATGATATAAAGGTGCATCACATTGTTTACACTGATAGGTACCCTTTCCTTTATGATTGGTAAATATGCCAGTATACGGTAATTCAGTTCCTTTATTTATTATAACTCGTTTTTCTGCTTCATTCAAAGAATTGTAGTTAAGACTGTCTTTTGCTTGTGCCATAAGTTGTGTGTTTGATAAAAGCATTAGGCTTAAAACAATTAAAGTAAAGGATATATTTTTATAATGCTTGTTATGCGTTTTCATGTGTCTAAAATTTAATTCTTAATGGTCACATGGAACTCGCCTCCTGATAGCTATCGGGATTAGTCATTCTCCTGTGCGAGAGAGCTTCTCTCATGGCTCGTTTCATATTATGAATACTAATAAAGTATGTCTGTTACTTATACTAATTATAAATAAAGCAAATCAACAGGTTTTTTGTTCATTTAGTGATGATTTGAAAGAGTTTAGTGTTTTTGTTGAAGTCTTGTTGTCTAATGTTCAGTTAATCAGTGTTAATAGTGGCTGGTGATGGTGTTGCTTATGCATGCTGAAAAAGCCTTTGTTGAATGTGTACATATTATAAGTGTATGATTGTTAATGTTTTTGTTTGAGCTTTGTTAATTCACTTGTTTTTATATATTTGTCGTCCGTTAATAATTCTTTACCAAAATATTGAAGCGATGGGATTAAAAGTTATTGTTCTTGCTAAGCAAGTTCCTGATACCCGAAATGTTGGCAAGGATGCCATGAAAGCTGACGGAACGGTGAACCGTGCGGCATTGCCTGCCATCTTCAATCCTGAGGATTTAAATGCTCTTGAGCAAGCGCTCAGATTGAAAGATAGATACCCTGGAACCGAAGTTACTATATTAACAATGGGACCAGGACGTGCAGCTGATATTATTAGAGAAGGTTTGTTCAGAGGAGCCGACGATGGTTATTTGTTAACCGACCGTGCGTTTGCCGGATCTGATACCTTAGCTACTTCTTATGCTATTTCGTGTGCCATTAAAAAGATGAATGGGGTTGATTTAATTATTGCTGGTCGTCAGGCCATTGATGGTGATACTGCCCAGGTTGGACCTCAGGTTGCCGAGAAATTAGGTTTGCCTCAGGTTACTTATGCCGAAGAGGTATTGTCAGTAGACAAAGATAAGATGGTTATTAAGCGTCGTTTGGAGCGTGGAGTAGAAACAGTTGAGATGCCATTGCCTGGTGTTATTACTGTTAATGCCAGTGCACCGGATTGTCGCCCGCGTAATGCTAAATTAACTATGAAATTTAAGCATGCGAAAACCATAACAGAACGCCAAGGCGAAGCCGAAGATTATATCGACATGACAGCTGATCGTCCATATCTTAACATTGCAGAAATGAGTGTTAATGATATTGATTCGGATGCTAAATGGTTAGGTTTAACAGGTTCTCCTACTAAAGTGAAGAAAATTGAGAACGTTGTGTTCCAGGCGAAAGAGTCGAAACGCTTAACGCCTTCCGATGAAGAGATTGATGAGTTAATGAAAGACTTAATTGCAAATCACACAATCGGATAATTGTTGACAACAAGTTGGTTTGATAACATCAAATCACATGTCGTAATCTTAAATCTTATACAATGAACAGCATATTTGTAATTTGCGAAATAGAGGAGGGAAAAGTTGCCGACGTTAGTCTGGAATTAATGACTAAAGGACGTTCCCTTGCCAATGAATTAAAGTGTAAGTTAGAAGCTTTGGTTCTTGGACATAACCTTAAAGGAGTTGAAAAAGAGTTATACCCTTTTGGTGCCGATGTGGTACATATTGGTGATGACGCTCGTTTAGATCCGTATACAACATTGCCACATACTTCGGTAATTGTTGAATTGTTTGAAAAAGAACAACCACAAATAGCATTATTAGGAGCTTCAACATTTGGTCGCGATTTGGGGCCACGTGTTTCCTCAGCTCTTCAAAGTGGTTTGACTGCCGATTGTACTTCTTTGGTAATTGGTGATCACGAGGATAAAAAAGCGAAAAAAGAATATAAAGACTTATTATACCAGATTCGTCCTGCGTTTGGTGGTAATATTGTTGCTACCATCATTAACCCTGATTGTCGCCCACAGATGGCTACAGTACGTGAAGGGGTAATGAAGAAGGAAGTGTACGATGCCGCTTATAAAGGAAAAGTTAATAAGTTGGACATTGACAAAATGTTAAAACCTGAAGATTTGGTGGTGAAAGTTATCGAACGCCACATGGAAAAATCGAAGGTTAATATTAAAAATTCTTCAATTATTGTAGCTGGTGGTTACGGTGTTGGTTCAAAAGAGAATTTTGCTCAGTTGGAAGAATTGGCGCATGTATTGGGTGGTGAAGTTGGTGCTTCACGTGCAGCAGTTGATGCTGGATATGCCAGTCATGAACGTCAGATTGGACAAACAGGAGTAACGGTTCGACCTAAGTTATACATTGCTTGTGGTATTTCTGGTCAGATTCAGCATACAGCAGGTATGGAAGAGTCGGCTATGATTATTGCCATTAATAATGATCCGAATGCACCAATTAATAAAATTGCCGATTATGTAATAACTGGTGATTTGGGTGCTGTTGTACCTAAGTTGATTAAGTTCTATAAAAAGAACACTAAATAGATTAGTAGACAACGAGATGATAGACATGCTGAATAAAGTCTAATCGTCTAACATCTAAAAATCTATTATCTAATTAAATAAATGTTGGATCAGAATTCCGAGTGATTGGAACTCAAAATATAAAACAAAATGGCAAATTTTTTCACAGATAACCCGGATTTAAAGTTCCACCTGGAGCATCCGTTAATGAAAAAGATTGTGGCTCTTAAAGAACGCAATTTTGCTGATAAAGATAAATTCGATTACGCACCCATGGACTTTGAGGATGCCATGGATAGCTACGAAAAAACCTTAGACATTGTAGGTGAGATTTGTGGTGACATAGTAGCACCAAACGCCGAAAGTGTGGATCAGGAAGGTCCAAAGATTGTTAATAACGAAGTGGTTTATGCCAAAGGAACTCAAGAGAACCTTGACGCCTTGGTGAAAGCTGGTTTGATGGGCATAACATTACCTCGTAAATACGATGGGTTGAACTTCCCTATTGTACCTTACATCATGGCTGCTGATATTGTATCACGTGCCGATGCTGGTTTTGTTAACATTTGGGGCTTACAGGATTGTGCCGAAACAATCAATGAATTCGCTGATGATGACCAGAAAGAGCGCTATTTAAAACGTGTTTCGCATGGTGAGACAATGGCTATGGATTTAACTGAGCCGGATGCTGGTTCAGACTTGCAAGCTGTTCAGTTAAAAGCTGAATTGAAAGATGGCAAGTGGGTACTTAATGGTGTGAAACGTTTTATCACCAATGGTGATGGACATATTGCATTAGTGTTGGCTCGTTCTGAGGAAGGTACTCAAGATGGACGTGGTTTATCTATGTTTATCTACGACCGTAACGATAAAGCAGTTATTGTACGTCGTTTAGAGAATAAAATGGGTATCAAAGGTTCTCCTACCTGTGAGTTAGTGTTTAAGGATGCTCCGGCTGAATTGGTTGGTTCACGTAAAATGGGATTGATCAAGTATGTGATGGCCTTAATGAACGGTGCTCGTTTGGGTATCGGTGCTCAATCTGTTGGTGTTTCTGAATCGGCTTATCGCGAAGCTTTGGCTTATGCTAAGGAACGTGAGCAGTTTGGCAAACCTATTATACAGTTCCCTGCTGTATATGAGATTTTGGCAACAATGAAAGCTAAGCTTGATGCGTCTCGTACTTTATTGTACGAAACATCTCGTTACGTTGATATTTACAAAACATACATGCACATTTCTGAAGAGCGTAAACTTGAAAAAGAAGAGCGTCAGGAAATGAAACGTTACCAAAAGTTGGCTGATTATTTCACGCCACTGTTGAAAGGTATTACCAGTGAGTACAGTAACCAATTGGCCTACGATGCAGTTCAGGTTCATGGAGGTTCAGGATTCATGAAAGATTATCCGGTTGAGCGTATTTATCGCGATGCTCGTATTACATCTATTTATGAAGGAACAACTCAGCTGCAAGTTGTAGCGGCCATTCGTGGTGTAACTACTGGTGGTTTGTTAGATCGTATTCGTGAATTCGAAGTAATGGATCTTAAGCCTGAACTACATGGATATCGTCGTACCTTAATTGGTATGACCGATGAGTACGAAAGAGCTGTTAAAGCTGTAGTTGACGTTAAGGACACTGAGTACTTGGATTTTCAAGCACGTCGTTTAGTTGAAATGGCAGGTAACATCGTTATGGGTTACTTATTGTTATTAGATACCCAACGTGATGACAAATTCAGAGGATCAACAGATATTATCATTAAACGAGGAAAAGCAGAAAACCATTCAAAAGCTGGTTTCATCTTTAACTCAACTATCGATGATTTAGGATTCTATAAGCCTGGGTTAGAAGAAGCATAAGAGCAATATAACTGATTATAAAAAAAAGGCCATTCTGTGAGGGATGGCCTTTTTAGTTGGTAGCACTAAGGGTTACATATGCTTCTGTATCGCTTGTGTAGGGTGCTGGCCTTGTTGCATACCGTGCTGTATACCTTACATACGCTTCTGGTCTCCTTACATATGCAACTATCAAGCTTAAATACTTCGTTGCTTCTATTGGTTGTCGTTTTGTAAACCTTACATACGCAGCTATATGCTATGCATTAAGCCCCAATACTGATACATACGATTCTGTTGATTATACACATGGTGCTATTTTTCTTACATGCCATGCCGACTGGACTGCTTAGTAATTAACCTGAGATGCTAATAGTCTACATTAGTTTGCAATTTTATCACATTTCACATCCAGTTATTTGTACTGTTAATAATGAAGGTGAAATTTTGTTTATTCGTCAGTAAAATATATCGGTTCACATGGTAATTTGCCGTATTTATCATGTTAGACTAAAATTATTATCTAAAAACATGTTACGTTTTCGCGTTTCTGCAATTAACTGGTAGTGTTTAATTGGGAAGATTTTTTTACATAAAAAATATTGAATTAAATAATTAAAAAATGAAACAAAACCAAACCCTGATTACCCTGTTAGCAGTCTTGCTATTGTTTGCGGGGTGTTGTAAGGATGATGAAGCGTCGCCACCTTACAACGTACTGAATGGGCGCAGTACAGCTGTTTTTAACCCCGACAAAAATTACGGAACAGTTAGCGACATTGATGGCAATGTA
>JAFMVD010000043.1 GCA_025499625.1 Carboxylicivirga fragile
AAGTCAAATCAAATCAAAAAATCAAAGAACGTTTGTATGTTGTTGAAATATAATTTATTGCAAATTGTTTTTAAAAATTAACGCATCACTAGTAAGCTACCAATATGGAAAGATCTAGATTACCAATATCCCAGGAGATTTTCCAATCTGGTGCACGGTTTCGAATCCAAACGTTTATCATTTGCCGCTTTCCCATACCTGAATCAGGGTGCTGAGCATAAATAAGCACGCCCAATTGTAAACGAGCGGCCTCTTCAATTATCTCCATAAAACCTTCGGAATGCACCTTCAGGTCTTTTCGGTTTAAAAAAGTAATGTTTGGTTTTATAAATGATCCACGATAAGCTTGGTTCGCGAAGTTCACGCCTTGCGAAAAGTTTTCGGTACGAATTACAGCCCACGATGAAAACACATCGCTATTCTTATAATCATCAGAAAGCTGACCTATCTTCTCTCCAAGTTCAGGACATTTCTCTTTTGAACCCAAACCAAGCAGCTTAATTGAACCTTGTGGATAAGCCACATCCTTTAAAAAAGAAAAATAAGCTTTAATCGTTTCCGGATCACTCACAGGCACCAATAGGTTAGGTTTCCACGATCGCTCCTGTTGTTGGGTTAAACGAGCACTACGTTTTGCAGCCCACTCGGCAAATGAAACAAATAAACCACTGCGAACATCATCAAATGGAGTGTTTAATTTCCTTTGCAGCAATACGCCATACACTAAAAACACCAAGGCGACAGATATTAAACTAATGGTTGAATTAATAATAAACATGGCCAATATGGAGGTGATTAAGCCCAACCAGGGCACCCATTTCGTTACACGAAACATGGGGCGGAAACTTATCAGCCCAAGGTTTTGCTCTATAATTACAACCACATTTAACATGGCATAGGTTATTAAAAAGAACATGGTAACAAGTGGTGCCACTGCATTTAAATCGCGCAACAACATGGTAAGAAACACCAACGAGCCTGTTATAATCATAGCATTGCGGGGTTGGCCTGTTTTATCTGTTCGGCCCAACCAAGCGCCAGCTGGCAAAACACGGTGACGCCCCATGGCATACAATATACGCGATGATCCAACCATTGATGCCAAAGCCGAAGAAAAAGTAGCTCCTAGTACACCGGCAATTGCTAACGGTGGGAAAAATGATTTATCAATTAATATATTGTAGTTATTGAGTAACTCCTCTGTTGTGGCAGATTTTGCCAACCAAAAGGCTACCGCCATATATACCAAAAAACTTACACCAATGGCCGACAAAGTACCCACCGGAATACTTCTCTTCGGATCTTTCAATTCCCCCGACATATTGGCTCCTGCCATAATTCCAGTGGCTGCAGGGAAAAACACGGCAAATACAATCCAGAAATTCGAACCTGAAAACTTATTCTCAATAGAACCTTGAAATGTTCCCCATTGCAGTGTATCGCTCAAACTATTTTGCATTGACCCATAATATGCTGCTAATACCATCGAAATAATAGATGCAAAAATGATGGCCATAATCAGGTACTGAGTGCGAATAGCCAAATCGGCACTTTTATATGCAATGGCATAAAGCACCAGAAATACGGCCAGATCAACAAGCAATGCAGAATGCGTGGGGAAAATAAAAAGCCAGCCTTCTCGAAACCCAAAAATATACATGGTTACCGCCAAAGCCTGCGATACATATCGCGGTATCCCCAGGCTACCGCCAATCTCTAATCCCAAGGACTGAGAAATAATGGCATAGGCTCCTCCAGCTCCAATCTTAATATTAGTAGTAATCGACGACATAGAAAGTGCCGTAGTAAGCGTAATCAAAAACGAAACAATAATAATGAGCCAGGCACCAAGTAAACCAGCATTACCGACCACCCAACCCAGGCGCAAGTACATTATGACACCTATTATCGTAAGTAAGGTAGGCGTAAATACACCACCAAATGTGCCAAACTTTTTTAATGTTACTTTTTTATCCATCCTGTCTGCTATTGTTCTAAAGTAATAATTTTTTGCTGTTCAACTTATATAAAGCTATCAAATCATCTAACATTCAATAAATAAAACAACTCAATACACTTTATTATAATCTATTAAGGCAACAATATCAATTTAGAAATTGAGCCTAAGTTATCCACAGTGTATTCTAAATGATCAAACACCCAATTAATACTCATTAAAACACGGGAGAGTTAATTGATTATTTATACTTTTAGGATAACTAAATCAAGATCGATAGAGCTTATACTCAAACCAGCTTGTTATAGCTAATTATAAAGTACAACAAAACATGCCATGCTCTGGCAGGGTTACCCTAATGGTAAAATAAACAAAAATCAACTCTTATATGATTTGTACACTTTGTGGTTCTGCACTAGTAAATAAAAGAGATGCGTATTATTATGATTGTGATAATTGCCGAGCCATCGTAATGGACGAGAAACTCTACCTCTCGGCTGAAGATGAAAAAGAATCCTATAAAACCCATAACAACGATGTAAATGATATTCGGTATCAAAACTTTACATCGCCAATTACAAATTATGTACTCGGTCATCTTTTACCTGAACATAAGGGCTTGGATTTTGGAAGTGGTACTGGTCCTGTTATTTCCAGCATGCTAATCAAGAGTGGTTACGACATTGTCCAATATGACCCATTCTTTGCGCCAGATAAAAGTGTGTTGAATAATCGATTTAATTACATTGTTAGTTGTGAGGTGTTTGAGCATTTTCACCAACCAAAACTGGAAATAAAGAAGCTGATTGACCTTTTAAAAGACAATGGTGTATTACTTATTATGACCATGATTTACAATGAGGAGATCGATTTTAAAACCTGGCATTATAGAAACGACGATACGCATGTTTTTATCTATCGACAAGAAACCATCGAATACATTGCAGAAACAATGAACCTTGAAATAGACGTTTTAACAGATCGATTAGTCGTCTTGAGAAAATCAGCAAACTAATGCATCTGAAAGCAGTAAGTGGGCAATCCAACATTTTATGCTAATCTCCAATAGTAAATACTTTTGTTATCCCTTTAAAACCTTAAAAATATGACAATGATGAGTAGAATTAACTTCTTGATCCATAGCAATGTAAACACTTGACCTAATTAAAAGACAAAATCCGATAAATCATTGATTTATCGGATTTTCTAGTTGTCCCATAAGGACTCGAACCTTAAATGCCTGGACCAAAACCAGGTGTGTTACCATTACACCATGGGACAAACTTTATAGCTTTTTGTCAAAAGCGATGCAAATATAGATAGTTTTTTTTTCATTGCAAGCCATTTTGAAAAAAATATTAACCCACACAGGCCTTTTGCCTAATAGTGAGTAGATTATTTTTTCAAATAAAACATTCAGTTTTTACATACGAAGAATTATCTTTAACCTGAATTCGATAAAAGGATTAATAAGCATGTTTGATAAGGCAAATTATAAAAAGACGAATTTAGTTGTTGGATGGTCCATTTTCACCCTCTCTTCCATATTGTATTACTTAACCATGGCGCCCACGGTCAGTTTATGGGATTGTGGCGAATTCATCGCTTGCATGAACAAACTAGAGGTTGGTCATTCACCAGGTGCGCCATTTTATTTATTACTTGGCCGCTTGTTTAATCTTTTTGCTTTTGATGCTTCTCAACTGGCCTTTACTGCCAACCTATTATCTGTATTTGCCTCGGCAGCCACTGTTATGTTTTTGTATTTTTCAGCTGAGCACATTCTGCAGCGCATCTTTAAAGAATACTTAGCAAATTACAGTTCATATTTACTAATAGTTGGTTCTGCTGCCATAGGTGCATTTGCCTTCGCGGTATCCGACACTTTTTGGTTTTCCGCAGTTGAAGCCGAAGTATATGCCTTATCTATCTTCTTCACGGCTTTATGTTTTTGGCTGTTCTTAAAATGGGAAGAGGCATATGAAACATCGCTACCTAGTACCAAATGGCTAGTGCTTATCGCTTATCTAACCGGATTATCGGTGGGCGTTCATTTACTTAACCTATTGATCATACCAGTACTGGTTCTAATCATTCTTTTACGCAATCGTCCTTTTTCGTGGCATATCTTCGGAAAAGCGGTGTTAATTGGAGGCCTTATTCTTGGTGTGCTACTATTTGGTATCATCCAAAAAGGCTTATGGCTAGCTGCGAAGCTCGAATTACTGTTTATAAATGGAATGAGCCTTCCATTGCATTCGGGCTTAATTGCTTTTACTTTAATCGTATTTGGCGGACTATTTTTCATCGTTTTTAAAACACGCACAAAAAACAACAAACAACACATTCTGGCTTTATTCACACTTGTTTTTATGATTGGCTACTCTTCATATGCCATGATCATTATTCGAGCCAACGCCAATACACCTATCAACCTTAATGATCCGTCCAATGTGTTTTCGTTCGATGGCTTTTTAAATAGAGAACAATATGCTCAAAACCCATTAGTGCATGGTGCCTACTTTAACGCCAGAGGTGGAGATTTGGAATATGAAACAGCTTATCGGCCGAAGGGTGCTCACTATGAAAAATTTGAGAAAGCAACTGCATACAAATACGACAGCGAATTTACCGGCTTATTCCCGCGTATGCACAGCAGTAGTCCAACACATATTTATGGATATGCGCAATGGTCTGGGGTTGATCCAGAGCTTAAAACCAAACCTTCGTTTGTCACCAACCTGCGCTTTTTCTTCAATTACCAAATCCAGCACATGTACTTTCGCTATTTCATGTGGAATTTTGCTGGCAGGCAAAATGACGAACAAGGTCATGGAAATCTACTAAAAGGCAATTGGTCGAGTGGCCTAAGTCTATTCGACAAAGAATATGCCGATGGAATGCTACCAAGCATACAGCACAATAACCCATCGCACAACCGTTACTACCTACTGCCTTTGTTACTAGGCATAGCAGGCATTATACTATTATTGAAAAATAACACCGGGAAAAAATATTTATCAGTTATTGGTTTATTATTCCTGATGACAGGGCCTGTTATCATTCTTTACTTAAACCAAACACCATTTGAACCACGCGAACGCGATTATGCCTTTGCCGGTTCCTTTTTCGCCTTTTCAATTTTCCTTTCCATAGGCGCCTTTGCCTTGGTTCATTGGATGCGAAGTGTGCATGCGAGCAAAAGCATTGGTATATTAACCTTAATCCTAACCACCATAGCTGTCCCTGTTTTGATGCTTTCGCAGAATTACGACGATCATGATCGTTCGGGTAGGGAATTGGCGCTTAACATGGCACGTAGCTACCTGGCTTCCTGCGAACCAAATGCCATCTTATTTACCTATGGCGACAACGATACCTATCCCCTTTGGTATGTGCAAGAAGTGGAAGGGTATAGAACCGATATCAGAGTAATCAACTACGGATTAATGGGAGCCGATTGGTGTGTTAAACAACTTGGACAAGCAGTTAACGACGCAGGAAACATTCCTCTTTCCATATCTCAAGATCGCTATAAATCGGGCGATCTGGATCACGCTCTTTTAATGGATAGAAGCGAAGAATATGGTCCTCTGGCAAGTGTGGTTCAGTTTATTGGCAGCGATAGTGAGCAATCGAAACTAAAGCTTGAAAGCGGACAGGCCATTGATTATTCGCCCGTCAATAAGTTTTCGCTGGCCTATAACTCAAGCGATACTTTAAAATGGACATGCAGCAAACGCGTGCTTTATAAGAACGACATAGCCCTACTGGATATTCTTGCTACCAACCAATGGAAACGCCCTGTCTATTTCACCATCGGAGCCGATCCTGAAATTTTTCTTGGCATGAAAGACTACCTCAGGTACGATGGAATGGTTTATCGATTAATGCCGACTTCAAAGCAGGCTTCTGAACCTATTTACATCGATACGGAAGTTTTATTTGAGAAATATTTAAACACCATAGATCTGGGAGATGGTAATGCAGCTTATTACGATCATTATTGCCGGCGCACTTTTGATGTAATGAAACATCGTCAAATGACCAATGTACTGGCTGCCGACTTACTCGAAAATGGTCGAATAAATGATGCTCAGAAAGTGATCAAGAAGGCTACCAAAGAACTTCCGGTAAATGTATCTCCTGAAGCGCAAGGCAACATTTCCATTGCTCATTTAATGTATGCTGCTGACATGACAGAGGAAGCGAATGAAGTGGCGACTTTCCTTCTTCATAGGCATTTGAATAATCTGATATGGATTAATTCCTTACCGGCAAAATTACGCCGCTCAACCGACAATCTCTTTCAGGAAGAAATTCAAAATGGTGAAAGTCTTCGGTTCTTAATCACAGAGATTAAAAATGAACGCTTGCAACAGGAGTTTACAGCCATATACAAACAGTTAGGCCTGGACAAAATGATGAAGCAAGCCGAAACAGAAAGTTAGATTATATCACAACACATTAAAAAATGCACAAGATATAAGTGAATAGAACGTTAAGATGAACAAAATACATGAGCTGTTCTATAAAAAATTGTATTTTTGCCTATTATCTGAACTGTGTCAAAAAATCACCACAGAACATTCAGAGCTATTTGATTGAAAATAAGTAATTATGAGGCAATACACCCGTTTGAATTTACTATTTGGTTGGTTAACATTTTTTATTTCAGCCACCACTTATGTAATGACCATTGAACCCACAGCAAGTTTTTGGGATTGTGGTGAATTTATTTCAACATCGTACAAGTTATTAGTTGGTCACCCCCCAGGGGCACCGTTTTTCATGATAATGGGTCGCTTCTTTACTTTATTTGCACCCGATGCAGGTTCGGTAGCAGCCATGATTAATATAATGTCAGCGCTTGCAAGTGCTTTCACCATCATGTTTTTATTTTGGACAATTACTCATCTTGCTAAAAAAATATTTATTAGCGAAGAAGAGCCACCAATATGGAAAACATGGGCAGTTATGGGCAGTGGTTTAGTAGGTGCCTTAGCTTACACATTCTCCGACACATTCTGGTTTTCAGCTGTTGAGGGTGAAGTATATGCCATGTCATCATTTTTCACAGCCATTGTATTTTGGGCCATCCTTAAATGGGAAAATGTAGCTGGCAAGCCTTTTGCCAATCGTTGGTTAATCCTAATTGCCTACCTAATGGGATTATCAATTGGGGTTCACTTACTTAACCTGTTAGCCATACCAGCCATCGTAATGGTATATTATTTTAAACTACATGAAGTAAACCGAAATAATACCATAAAAGCTTTGGTAATTTCAGCCGTTATACTGGGTGGAATACTGTATGGAATTATACCAGGCGTGGTAAAAGTTGCCAGCTGGTTCGAATTAGCCTTTGTGAATGGTTTTGGTATGCCATTTAATTCGGGAGCCTTATTCTATGCCTTGATTTTAGTAGTAGCTCTTGTTGCCGGAATTTGGTACACCTATAAAAAGAGAATGGCCATTGCCAATACAATTATTTTAGCTGTAACAGTTATTCTAATTGGCTATTCATCTTTCGCCATGATTGTTATTCGCTCACATGCCAATCCTCCGATGGATCAAAACTCGCCGGAAGATGTATTCTCACTCATGTCGTACTTAAATCGTGAGCAATACGGCGATCGTCCATTGTTCCTTGGGCAAAACTACAATTCTCCACTGGACAGAAAAGCAATGCAAGGCGAAAAAGGAAGCCCGGTACGCATCAAAAAAGAAGGTGAATACATAACAGTTGATTACCGTCCGCAATATAAGTTTGACGATCGTACTACAACCTTATTCCCTCGTATGTACAGTCGCGAGGCGCATCACGTAGAACAATATAAAAACTGGACCAACTTTAAAGGGAAACGCGTTAATGTTGAAGACGAACGAGGGGCACCTAAAACATTGATGGTACCAACTTTTGGTGAAAACATCACATTCTTTATTCGTTATCAAGTGGTGCACATGTATTGGCGCTACTTCATGTGGAATTTCTCAGGTCGCCAAAACGATATCCAAGGACATGGAGAAATTCACAAAGGAAACTGGATTACAGGTATTAAATTCATTGATGAAGCCATGTATGGCGATGAAACCTTGCTATCGGATATATATGCCAAAAACAAAGCTCGTAATGCCTATTACATGTTGCCATTTATACTTGGATTAATTGGCTTATTATTTCAATTTAATGCCGGTAAAAACGGGAAACAAAGCTTTTGGATTGTAATGTTGCTATTTTTCCTAACCGGATTAGCCATTGTACTATACTTGAATCAAACCCCTATACAACCGCGTGAGCGTGATTATGCCTATGCAGGTTCATTCTATGCCTTTACCATTTGGATTGGCTTAGGCGTATTAGCCATTGTTGATGGATTAAAACGTTTTGTGCCGGGTTCGGTAAGTGCAGTCGCAGCTACCAGTTTATGTTTGGTATTAGTTCCGGGTATTATGGCCAGCGAAAACTGGGATGACCATGATCGTTCTGAAAGATATGTGGCCCGCGACTTAGCTCACAATTACCTTAATAGTTGTGCCGACGATGCCATCATATTTACCAACGGCGATAATGACACCTTCCCTTTATGGTATGCTCAGGAAGTTGAAGGCATACGTACCGATGTTCGTGTATGTAACCTAAGCTACCTACAAACCGATTGGTACATCGATCAGATGAAACGAAAATCATACGATTCTGATCCTATGCCATTCTCATTGGAGCATGATCAATATGTAACCGGAACACGCGATGTTGTTTACTTATTCGATCGAATTAAGGGAAGCATCGATATGAAAGAGGCCATCGATTTTGTGGCTAGCGACAACCCTAAAACAAAACAAATTCCAGAATATGCTGGTAGTATCGATTACCTTCCATCTAAGCAATTCTCCATCAAAGCGGATAGTCTTAAGGTGATGCAAAGAGGTATCGTTTCTGAGGATGCAGCTCACCTGTTATCGAAGCAAGTTGATGTTAAGTTGGGCAAGGATATGATTCTGAAAAATGAATTAATGATTCTTGATTTATTCGCTAACAACGATTGGGATCGCCCAATTTACTTTGCCGTTACAGTAGGTACCGATAACTATGTAAGTCTTCAGGATTATTTCCAATTAGAAGGATTTGCTTACCAAGTGGTACCAATTAAAACAACAAATCCTGATGGCCAGTACGGACGCGTTGATACTGAGCGTATGTATACCAATGTGATGGAGAAATTCAAATGGGGTGGATATGATAACCCTAATGTGTATTTGGATGAAAACCATTTACGTATGGCCAACAATATTCGTAATAATCTATCGCGTTTAGCAGCAAGCTTACTGGATGAAGGTAAAAACGATAAGGCGAAAAACATCCTGGATAAAACAATGGAGGTATTAAGTTCGGAACGCGTACCTCATAATTATTTCAGCATCTTTTTAGCCGAGGGTTATTTCAAACTAGGTGAATTTGAGAAAGGTGAGGAAATATTGAAAGGTTTAGCAAAAGATAAGTTGATGGATTTTGACTATTTCTCTTCTTTACCTGCCCATAAACAACAAACAGCAGGAAGGGAGCCTGACACAGCCATGGCAATTTACATGGAAGTAGTGAAAATGGCCCAAAAATACCAGCGAGAGGAGTTAATGAAGCAGTTGGAAGGCGACTATGAAAATCGCATCAAAAGACTTGGCTTTTTCGAAGGGTAAAGATGAGTTATAAGGTACAACCACCACTTTGGCTAAGAGCCTTCTTCAGAGGAGCTGTTTGGAGGAAAACTAAAAGTGAAAAATGCGTTTACCTTACTTTTGACGATGGTCCTGTAGAGAAGGAAACTTTATGGGTTGTTGAACTCCTGAAAAAGTATGACATCAAAGCGACCTTCTTTTGTGTGGGTGAAAATGCAAAGCGTCATCCTCACCTTATGGATGTATTATTAGAAAACGGACATAGCGTTGGCAACCACACCTTCAATCATCTACCTGCGTGGAAATGTTCACGTTCGGCATATTTTGAAAACATTGATAAGGGAAAACAATATGTTCCAGGCCAACTATTTCGACCACCGCACGGGCAATTATATCCATGGTATATGTCGGCTCTAAAAAAGCGATTTAAGGAAATAGTAATGTGGGACGTACTGGCAATGGATTACGACAAGCGTTTAAGCAAACAAACGGTAGTCAACAACGTGATGAATCATGTTCGAAATGGATCCATCATTGTTTTTCACGATTCGAGGAAAGCATGGGAAAGAATGTCGTATGCTTTACCCATATGCCTTAAGAGATTGCAAAAAGAAGGTTATACCTTCAAAGTATTTGAGATGTAATAATTGAATTTTAGATATAAGGCGAATACTATTTTCGTCGGAAAAGAAAAAACAAAACAAATGAACATTCTGCTTTTAGGTTCGGGAGGAAGAGAACATGCTTTGGCGTGGAAAATGGCGCAAAGCTCAAAACTATCAAAATTGTACATTGCCCCTGGTAATGCAGGCACATCGCAAGTTGGGACAAACATTAACCTTAATCCCAACGATTTTGATGCGCTTAAAAAATTGGTGCTTGAAAAGGGCATTGACATGATAGTTGTTGGCCCCGAAGAACCTTTGGTGCGTGGAATTAAAGATTTTGTTTTAAACGATGCTGAAATTGCAAACGTTCCTGTTATTGGACCTAATAAAAAAGGAGCTCAATTAGAAGGAAGTAAGGAGTTTGCCAAAGAATTTATGCACCGACATAATATTCCAACAGCAGGTTATCTTTCTGTTAATCCAGACAACCTAAATGAAGGGCTTGCTTTTCTTAAAACTTTAAAAGCTCCATACGTGCTTAAAGCGGATGGTTTAGCAGCCGGTAAAGGTGTTCTTATTCTGGATGATTTAGCCGAAGCTGAGACTGAACTTAAAGCCATGCTTGATGGTAAGTTTGGCGATGCAAGTAGCAAAGTAGTTATAGAGGAATTTCTTGATGGCATTGAACTATCTGTATTTGTTTTGACTGATGGACATGGCTACGTGGTTTTGCCTGAAGCAAAGGATTATAAGCGCATTGGCGAAGGTGATACCGGGTTAAACACCGGTGGGATGGGTGCTGTATCTCCAGTTCCATTTGCGAATGAGGCATTTATGAAGAAAGTACACGATCGCATTGTTTTACCTACTGTTGAAGGTCTACAAAAGGATGATATCCCATATAAAGGATTCATTTTCATCGGCCTTATCAGTGTTGATGGTGAGCCGATGGTTATCGAATATAATGTTCGTATGGGTGATCCTGAAACTGAAGTTGTGATACCGCGTCTGAAATCAGATTTGGTTGATTTATTCGAAGCAACAGCTGCCGGTAATTTACGCACCAAGCAAATTGAATTTGAAGAGCAAAGTGCAACTACCGTGATGCTGGTATCAGGTGGATATCCGGGCGATTATGAAAAAGGTAAGGTAATAACTGGTTTAGATGCAGCTAAAGATGGTTTGGTTTTCCATGCAGGAACAATTGAGAAAGATGGAAAAGTATTGACCAATGGCGGAAGAGTAATTGCATTGACTGCTTTTGGCAACAACAAAGATGAAGCACTTATAGCATCGTTTAAAAATGCCAATACATTAAATTTTGAAGGTAAATATTTTCGAAAAGATATCGGATTCGATTTATAAGCTATGCTATATAAAACGGTAAATAGAAACAGTATTGTAGCATTAGTGGTGATGCCACTAATGCTTCTGGGCTTTTGGACTAACTCTCTAATGGCCTTGCAATCACCTGGTTTTCCGTTTGAACTACATGCTATGCCTTTATGGAACTTTGTGGCCAATATCCTAAAAGGGAATCAATTAATTGCTACCATCATAAGTATGTTCATTGCCCTATTATTGATGTTTGGGGTGAATCGAATTACTAACCGCTATAGTTTATCTACTGGGCAGACCAGCGCGCCCGGCTTCATCTACCTATTATTTATTAGCGGTTATTTAATGGTACAAAAGCTGCATCCAGTTTGGTTCTTTGCACCGCTGCTTTTGCTTGCTATTGAACGCTTATTTCTGGCCTATGGTCATCGTAAACCGATGGCTTGGTGTTTTGAGGCTATGTTTTGGCTTTCATTAGGCACCTTGTTTTACGCAAAGGGAATCTACTTATCCATATTAGTTTGGATGACCATGTTTATTCTTCGTTTGTTTACCTTGCGTTCCTTCCTAGCTACACTCATTGGACTTGTATTGCCTTATTTATTAGCTTTTGGGTACTATTTCTGGATGGATAAACACATGTGGTTCCTCGAACTAATATTCGAGAATTTTGCTTCTCCAGTTGCATTTTTTAGCCATACTATTTTTTCACAATGGTACAATGGTCTCATCATTGCCCTGGTATTTGTGGCAATTATGGCTGTGGTGCGCATAATGCCTATGGTTAAGATAATTTCTAGAAAACATTACCGTATCTTTATCTGGTTGATTGTATTGTGCGTTGTAGCATCGCTTACACCTTATTTCTCTTTAGAAATAATTCCTATTTTGGCCCTTGGCTCAGCTATAATATCTAATCGTTTCATTAGTGCCATACGACGTACAATTATACAAGAAATACTGTTTGCTCTACTAATCATACTTACTATATCTGCTCAATTCCTGATTTAAAAGAATGGATAAGAAAAAAGCAACCTTGGCTATTTATGGTATTCAGGATCGTATCAACACGGATACACCATTCTATGTGCACGATCATGGCTTAACGCTAATGAATCAAGGAAAGGTTATCAAGCATCTTTCCCTTGAGCGACTTAGCCGCCGAAAGCATGACAATACTTTGCACGAACAAATATATGAGCTGCTTAAATCTGAGAGACTGCTTAGATCGGATGATTACGATCTGGTATTTGTTGATAATGTTGTAGGGAGAGCATTTATATCGAGTTGTGGTCGATTTCGATTTGAAGCACCTTTAAACCAGAACTTATTAGCACAAGCAGAATTAGGTCGTTGCTGGTGGTTGGATAAGGAAAAAGAAGCTTATGCCATCAATCACGAATTGGCACATATTGCTTCATGTTTACCTTTTTATGGCGCCTACAAGGAAAATAGTTTGCTTGTTCATTTCGACGGAGGGGGCAGTTTAAGTAATTTCTCAGCTTGGCAATTTCGTAATAATCAGCTTTGTTGCATTGAGTTTCATTGGGATTTAAAATATCTATCAGCTCTATTTAATGCCAATGCCTTGGTGTTTGGAATTATTGGAGCAAAGTATAAAGAACAAAACAGTGTTCCTGGTAAAATGATGGGCTTGGCAGCATTTGGCACCTATCGTCATGAGCTAGAAGACTGGTTGAAAAAGCACAATTACTTTACCAACCTTTGGGCATCAAAGAAAGCATTTATTGACGCAGCTCAAAAGGATTTTGGATGGCAACAAGCTCAGCTTAATGAGCGTGATTTTTTCTTACAAGACTTAATTGCCACTATGCAAGGCATCTTTCAACGCGATTTTTTAACAAAGTTGAGTCGTCTACAAGATAAGGAGGACTATAGTAATTTATATTATTCAGGAGGTTCAGCACTAAATATAGTAACTAATAAAGCCATTATCGACAGCCAATTATTTGACAATGTATATATTCCTCCTTGTCCTGATGATAGCGGTCTCTCACTTGGGGCAGCTGCTCATTTGGAGTGGCAAAAACATGGCCAGATCCATTTGCATAATCCTTATTTAAATAATTGGCAACTTGCGAGTACGGATGATGTTGTCATTTCAGAATTGGAGCTGGATAAATGTGCACAAGCTTTATTGGCCAATAAAGTGGTAGCTGTTTGTAATGGTACAGGCGAAATTGGCCCTCGTGCACTTGGCAATCGTTCAATATTATCCTTGGCAAACTCAACTGAACTTGCTAAAAAAGTAAGTATGGAACACAAGCGGCGGGAATGGTATCGTCCAGTTGCGCCAATCATGCTAGACAAAAATGCTGTTTATTTTACTGGTAAGAAATTGGTTCATCGTTTGGCACAATACATGTTGTTGGACTTTGAAATTGAGAAAAATAAACAAACAGAACTACAGGGAGCTGTGCATGTGGATGGAACGGCCAGAATTCAGGTAATAGAGAATAGGGGGCAAAATCCATTTATGTTCGCCCTATTAACATTGTTAGATAATAAATACGGTATAAAAGCCCTTATTAATACATCCTTTAATGTAAGAGGAGAGCCAATTGTTCAAACAAAAGAAGATGCCATAAATTCGGCTAAAAACATGAATTTAGATGGCTTGGTGATAAATGGATACTATCAATCCTTATAACCACTTTTTAAGTACATTTTCCAGATCATCCATTTTTACAGGCTTACCAATGTAATCATTCATTCCGGCATTAATACACACTTCCCGATCACCTTTTAATGCATTTGCCGTCATGGCGATAATTGGTATCTCAACCTGTTTCTCACGCAACTGTATGGTAGCATCCAAACCATTCAGAACAGGCATTTGGACATCCATAAATACCAAGTGATAAAGCTTAGCATCTTCACCGGTAATCATCTCAACCGCTTCTGCGCCATTTTTAGCGATATCAATTTCAATACCAATTCGAGAAAGCATTTTTTCCGCAATCTTCTGGTTAATAATGTTATCCTCAACTAATAATATATTTTTGTCTTTAACCAAGGCTTTTACATCTAGCTCCTTGGCATACTCTCCGGTGCCACTTTCAATATCAGATAGGAAGAGATTCTCGATGGTATTCAATAATTGAACATGTTTTATTGGCTTTTGTAGAACATGGTCAACACCCTTTGATTCTTTCGCTTGCTTCCATCTGTTTTCAGAAGAAAACAGAATAATCTTCACATTGCTCTGTAGTTCGCGAATGCTCTTAAGAAAATTATCATCAGCCTTACTAAATACATGACTGTCAATGATGATTAGATTAAAATCATTGCGCACCTTAAGGGTGCTTAGTGCTGTCTTTTCGTCGGATACCGTTTCGGACTTAATGGACCAGTTGTTTAATGTTTTCTTAAGAAGCAGTAGGTTGGTCTTGTGATTATCGATGATCAAACTATTGATCTTCGCAAATTGCTCCGTGTTTATTTCGTATGGCTTTTGATCTTTATCAATCACAAGTGGCAGGGTAAAATGAAATACCGAACCCGGATTTTCAGTTGACCACATGAAGTTAGGATTTGGACTATCCACCCAAATTTTTCCGCCCATTAGCTCAACCAACATTTTTGATATACTGGTACCTAAACCTGTTCCTCCGAATTTTCGCGTAGTAGAGCCATCGGCTTGTGTAAATGATTCAAATATCTTCTCAAGCTTATTTTTAGGAATTCCAATGCCCGAATCTTCAACCGAAAAATGAAGCGTCAAATCCGTGCTTTCCTGACGTTCAATCTCGACCTTAAGCACAACTTCACCCTCAGATGTAAACTTAACCGCATTCCCCATCAAATTAACCAATACTTGAATCAATCGACTTTCATCGCCAATTAATACTGGCGGAATGGTATCCTCAACATCATTTAATATTTCAATTCCCTTTTCAAGCGCTTTGAACGACATTTGATCCATTAAATAATCGACTGTTGAACGCAGATTAAAAGGATAAGCCTCAATCTTCATTTTACCAGCTTCAATCTTCGAGAAATCAAGAATATCATTTATGATATTCAGCAAATTATCGCACGAGCGTCCAATGATGGAAATAACATTGGTTTGCTCCTTGGTTAGTCGGGTTTTTGAAAGTAATTCCGTTGCTCCTATAATACCATTCATAGGGGTACGAATCTCATGACTCATGTTGGCCAAAAATTCGGACTTAGCCTTATTCGACTCAGCCTCTTTCTTTTGCATCTCTTTCTGGGCACTAATGTCCATAAAGGCTTCAAGGAATACTTTCTTATTATCAAGTGAGATTGGAATAATATTCTTTAATATCTCACGCGATATATTGTTTTCCTTGACTTCCAATCTTTCGTCAAGCGTAACTACCTTAACACCAGCCTGCGCATCCAAGTATTCCTCTTTTTTATTGGTAAAGAAAAATTCGCTGTAAGTATGTCCTTTAATGTGTTTCATGGCCTCTTCAATGGTCACAAAACCCATTGTTTTAGCCGCATTCTGGTTTAATTGGATTATTTCCTTTTTATCATTAACGATTAAAATTCCAACCGGCAGATTCTCAGTAATGGTTGTTAATGCTTTGTTAGATTCTTTCAATGATTCAGTCAACAGCTTCTTCTCTGTTGTATCCTCCTTAATGGCTATGTAGTTCGATATGGTTTTATCCTCACTTAGTACTGGAGAAATAAGAACCTTCTCCCAATACACTGAACCATCGTCTTTACTACTCGAAATTTCACCCGTCCATACCAAACCTTCCTGAATGGTTTGCCAAAGCACCTCAGCAAATTCATTATTATCTTGTTGTAACTTAAAAAAGTTGGTATTTCCGCTATGTAACTCTGATTTTGAAAAGCCTGTCAGGGACTTGAACCCCTTATTGACATACTCAACATTTCCACGCGTATCCGTAATCATTATCGAAATCGGACTTTGCTCCACCGCTTGTATTAACTTTCTATTATTTTCCTCAATATTTTTGCGATTGAGAATTAAACCTCTTATTTGATTCAACAGGAAGTAGGACAGGAACACAACCAACAAGGTAAAAACAACTAAGGATGCATACTTAAGCTTATTATATCTATTTAAAACACTTATACTCTGATTATTTAAGCTAACCAACCTTTTGTTGATATCGTACGAAATCTTATTTTCGATTTCATGAATCCGTTCAAATGAGGCTTCTACTTGTTTGATGTAATAATCTATTGCTTTGCTCACATTATCGAAATTGCCAGATTGACTCAAGGATTGTTCAACCTTGCCGGTAATCTTTTCCGATAATTTATAAAGTTCGTTTATTTTCGGAGCCAACTCACGAACCTCAGATAAGGTACCTGTGTAGATGTCCTCTTCGTATCGGATATTAACGGTAATCATATCCTGAGAATGAAGATTAACCGCACGTTTATCTTCAATTGCCCCTCCCTGATCTATCACATTGATAATTTCAATGCTTTTTTCAGTCAGCACTGTGATCTTACTCGCATTATTAGCTAACTGTTGTTCGTGACGTATAAATGGATAGGTCTTAAATGCTAGATTTAGTTCAAGCAGATTTCGGTGTAAGAGGTGTTCTAACTTTATTAACTGTTCCTGATTCTGAATAGAATTTCGGTAGCGCGTAGAAAATGAACGATCAAAATAATTTTCGATACTAATAATAGCACCAATCGTAATAATGTAAATAGCCAAAAGCATGTATAGCTTATTTACAATCGGTTCCTTAAAATAGGATAATTTTGATGTCTTTTTCTGCTTACTCACATGAATAAAGTTAACTTAAAACCAGCATTTAAAAACATAAATTTAAAAAATAATCTTTTTCCTTTTAGTAAATCCATATTTACTTAATTTACTTTCGTTCAATTGAGCGTTGGTAAATTTTAAAAAAGATCTGGTAAGCTCTGGTTCTGAGCTACATGAAAGAGAAGCCGCGTAAACAGGAATTAGTCGATTAAATTCAGTATTTGGAATGATTTTATCTACTTCCTTGCTATTTCCATTTACATTGAGGTTGCTTGCCCAGTCAATTACCACGTCAGCTTTATTATTACGCACACTTTTAATCAGACCTTTTGAATCGGACGAAAGAGCAACCACATTGTTTAAAACTCTATCATATACCTTTTCCGATTTCAGCATTTTTTTAGTTTCATAACCTATCGAACTGGTTTCAGGATCGGCAATGATATAGGCAATTTTATCATCGCTTTTGAGTGCTTTTAAATCACCAATAAAACCTTTAGGATTGTTTTTCTTCACCATAAACACAAGGTCGTTATACCCTACAAATATTGAATCGGTAAGTGTAAAACCTGTTTCTGTTCTAAAATTTTGAAACGAATATGTGGATGCAGGAATGTATAAATCACCCTTTTGCGAATAACGAATTAAACCCATCAGGTTTTTAGAACAGTCATTTTGAACGCGAATTTTACAATTGTGGGTATTCTCAAATTCGGTTTTTAAATCCAGAACAAGACCAACCATCGAATTCTCGCAGTATATCAATAACTCTTTCTTATTTGTGTCTTCATTATTTGACTGCTCATGCGCTTTATGTTTACATGAAGCCAAAGCTAGGGAACAACAAATAATTAATAATGTCAGGCGTTTTAGTAAGGGCATAACTGTAATAATTTCAGTTGTACAATTTAGGGAATTGTTCAACTCCAAAACAGCTTATTAATCATATAATTTGGCACGTTGGTCAAATAGAATTAACCCTTAATGAAGTGTTTACGTATCCAGCGCGGCACAACAATGGCACCAATTAACAAATAAGGATAATAACTGACCAAACGCCACATAAAGGCCATTGCAACGCCAGTTCCCAAAGGAATCATATTGGATAAAAACTCTTTAAAAACCCACTCAGCAAAGCCACTACCCCCAGGAGTAGGACTAACCAGCATCATAATCCACATTACCAATTGCTTCCCAAAAATTAGGAAATGCTCGTCCCAATTAAAAAACTGAACTCCAAAAAAGGCAATTATTAGTGTATTAACGATCCAATAACGAGCCGTCCAACTAAAGGCTGTAGCAAGAAAAGCTTTCAGCCAATTAACAAACGACCAATTCTTAAACTCATCAGATGCAGCAATCAAATCGGAACCCGACTCATTGGCATGAGGTCGCCATCGGCGTATAATTGGCAATTTAAAAATCCATAATAATACCCACTTGAGTCCCCTTGGATTTACAAATAAACCATAGGCTATAATGATGGTATAAGCCAACTTAAGCAAATAGCCAATAAAGGCAAACATGAAAAATTGATTCTTATAAAATGGGAGTCCAACTTCCATGGAATCACCAAAAGAAAAAATATCTGTTCGCCCAATAAGTAATAATATTAAAGGAAATGTAAGGATGAAATATAATTCATCCAAGAAAGAAGTGACCATTACAATAGCCGTACTTCGGCCAATTTTAATGCCTTCTTTATTTAAAAAGAAGATGGCAACACTCGTACCTCCAATAGCTGACGGCGTAATAGCAGATGTAAATTCCCAAAGCATTATGATATTAAACGCCTTGCGCCAACCTAATTTTCTACCACTAAGTAAGCGAATACGAATGATGTATCCGAAGTCGCGAGCTGCCATCATTAAAAAGGAGACAAAAAACCAAAATAATGATTGAAAACTAAAATTAACGGCATCTAAAACACTTGGGTCAAATTCCTTGTAAAGCAGATAAGCAGTTACTGCCAAACCTATGAAAATAGGAAGCACTATTTTTCCTGGCTGTATGCTCTTAAGTATTTTACCGGAATTATCTGACATGCAAACAAAGGTATAAGAATAGACTTAGGCTAAAAAGTATGTTATAAATTAATTTTTACATATTCTTGAAAATCTTTCATTGCAAAAACCTTTTTAATACAAAAGTGTTTGAATTAAAAATAATAGAACAAACTATGGAAGAAGTAAAATCACCTTGTATAAACGTTTGCCAATACGATAGTAAAGGCGTTTGTTTTGGTTGTCGACGAACACTTGAAGAAGCCGGCCACTGGTCGAGTTTCAGCAATGAAGAAAAGGAACTAATTATAGTTAAAACGTACCAAAGACGAAATGTGGATGGTGAAAAACCTACTGTGTTTCTAAGATAAAAAAGTTGGTTTCGGAAGCACTTAGCGCTTCCGAAATCACTACTCTAAATTCCTAATCCACTTATTTTCTTATATAAATCATGTGCATACACATCGGTCATTCCCGAAACAAAATCCAGTACCGATTGTATTTTATCAACCAATGCAGCTTCCTTTTCCACCTTAAACTGCTCCGGAATAAATGGCAATAGCATCTTTGAAAAGAAATCGTCAGGATCAATTACTGCTTTAACAAACTCCTCAAGCAAAGTGCCCAGAATTCTAAACCCAGCGATTTCAATCTCCACAACTGATGGATGTTTATAAATTCGTTTAAAAGCAATTTTCTTACATGCTTCCATTGCATCATTTTCGATCCCTTCTAAGTGATCAATTAATCCCTTACTAAATTGCCCTTCGAGAATAATAGCATGATTCTTCCAAAAGATATCAGTACAACGATTTACTAGTTTCCCGATCACTTTAGCACGGAGAAAGGCTATGCGCTCGTTTAAATCACTCACTTGAGTAAATACATCTGCTATTTTCACAAATTCATGCTTCTCTTTCTCAGGATCGAAAAATCCGGTTAAAAGAGCATAGGTTTCCTCATATGATAAAAGCTTTAGTTTATGAGCATCTTCAATGTCCATTACCTGATAACAGATATCGTCGGCTGCTTCAACCAGATAAACCAAGGGATGTCTTGCATAAATACCTTTTTTCTCATCAATCTTTTTCAAACCCAACTCATCAGCAATGTATTTAAACATAGCCAATTCGGACTGAAAATAACCGAACTTCTTTAGCCCCAAATTAGAAGCATAGGGATATTTAAGTATGGAAGCAACGGTGGTATAGGTCATCGCAAAACCACCATCTCGTCGCCCTTTGAAGGCGTGAGTTAATATTCGCAAGGCATTGGCATTTCCTTCAAAACGTGTAAAATCGCTCCATTGAGCTGGTGTTAATTTATCCTGAAAAGCTTTACCTGCGCCGTTTTTAAAATAGTGACCAATGGCCTCTTCGCCTGAATGACCAAAGGGAGGATTACCCAAATCATGCGCCAAACAAGCCGCAGCTACCACGGCACCTATTTCATTTACCAACTCAGGCTTACCGAGCTTAGCTTCTAGTAATTTTTGGGCAATGTTATTACCCAGCGAACGCCCCACACTTGCAACTTCCAAACTGTGCGTTAGTCGATTATGCACAAATACCGAACCTGGCAAAGGAAAAACCTGCGTTTTATCCTGCAATCTTCTGAAAGGGGACGAAAATATTAAACGATCGTAGTCGCGCTGAAACTGTGTGCGGTCGTGCTTTACTTCCTTCACATTTTCCTGTCCCGTTCGCTTGGTTGATAAAAGTTTATCCCAATTCATTTTAATAAATTTTTGTTTGATATTCATTCATTGCCTTATCCAGTTCACGGGCCTTTCCATCACACAATTGATCCAATAATGTCCAAAACCTGGGCCCATGATTCTTTTCCCTCACGTGGCTCAATTCATGCAAAAGCACATAGTCAATCAATTCGTCAGGTAATCGCATTAAATGTAAATTCAGGTTTATATTATTGCAACCTGAACATGATCCCCAGCGCGACTTAAGGTTCTTTATTGTTACATTATTATACCGTATGCCATGTTCGTTTGCTAAAATAGCCAAACGCCCTGGCAAAAATCGTTTCGCTTCCATTCGAAGGGCTTTCTCAATTCCAAAACGAATGGACTCCTGGATGGCATCATCAGTAACTGACACATGTGATGGATAATTGACCAGCAAAGTACCCTCCTTCAACTGCAGACGAACATCTTTGCGTGAATGAGCTGTTATCTTTAAGGCAAAAGAACGCGATTTAAATTCTGTTGTTTCGTCAAAAATGGTCAGTCGCTCCTCCTTCTCCTCAAGCTTTTTAAGGTTCTTGATTATCCAGGCTTTTTTCTCATGAACAAACTTAATAGCTTCCTGAATATCAATACCAGCAGGCACAACCAGACTAACACCCTTAAAAGGCTTAAGGCGAATGCTTACCCTTTTTGCCCTCAAGCTTTCTTTAATGTTAACCTGCCCAATCTCTGGAATATCTATTGTTCCCTCATTCATTCATTATCGCTTAGATTTGGTAAAAATAACAAACCTAAGTGAGCTAACAATTGTGTGCGTATAATAATCAAGTTTCCTTACTTGACTTGATCAAGCCTCTTAATAAAGGATTATCGTAGAAGATCTTTTGATTTTTTTCGAAGTCATACAAGGTCAATTCGCGTAAGCGATAATAAGCTGTCCAATAATTTTCAAGCGACTTTATATAATCGCGCTTTGCCTTCTCACGTTCCGATAATGAAATATTTAGTTCGGTAATGCTAATGTCGCCATTCTGAAACTTTTTAATGGCAATATTATATCCATTATTGGCCACTTTATCGGCTTCTTCTGCTATTTCAAGTTGTGATTTCAGCAAATTAAACTGCTCTACCTGAACTACTACCGAACGTTCAAAGTCAATACGGTCACGCTCCACATCAAACACCACTAAATCACGCTTACTTTCGGCCAACTTTACATTAGATGATGATTTACCCCAATCTAAAATTGGAATCGCTAATGAAAGCCTCAAGGATTTTTGATTTACTGTATTGTCATAAACACCAGGAATATCATCAGCTATATTTGTTGTTCCGTAGGTACCTTTAAGTGTTGCCGCAAGTCCATTGTTTCGTTTTGCTCGAGTCAGATCTCTATCTGCCTCAATCAATCGACGTTCATACTGGGTTGATTCCTTTCGATTCTCCAAGGCTTCCATAAGGGCCTTTTCTGAGTCAACTCTGAAAAGAAACATATCCAATGGCATGATCAATTCGATGTTACTACCTTGCTCAATTCCAATGTACTTTTTAAGCTCGAAATCAGCATTTCTTAAATCAATATTAGCCTGCGACAAAGCCTTCTGCGCACTTAATACAGATAAACGTATTCTTGAGTAGTCATTCTCACTAAGTGTCCCCAATTTAATCTTTGTCTCTGCTATACGCAGATTATCTTTACTGTTATTCAAGTTGTTCTCAGCTAAGCGATAATTAGTCTGTACTTGTAAATAGCGAAAAAATCGGCTTGTAGCATTTCGCGATATTCGTTCAATTGATTCCACAAAATGTTTCTTTGCTTCATCGTACAAAAGAGGTTCTGTTTTGCGCGACCATTTCATCCAGTTATAAGCAAAAATAGGTTGCGTAATACCTACCAAAAAAGGATCGCCCTTAAAGTTGGTGTATTCATGAATCAAATCCTCGTATCTGAAAAGTGTACTCTTCGCATAGATCTGCATGCCCAACTGTGGTACAGATTGATTTATTGCTATTTGCGCACTGTTTTCAAAGTAACCTACTTCTCTAAACTGTACACTACCATCATTTTGTGTTACCGGCCTTGTTCCCTCATAATAATTAGGCAAATCGCCAGTTAAAATTAACTGAGGCCTAAACTGCGCCTGAAAATTTTTATACCGCCAAAAATAATTTTCATAGCGATTTTGAGCATACTTAACCGACGAAGATTCGTGAATGGCCAGATGAACGACATTTCGTAAGGTTAAATTTAATTTTCCAGCAGATTGGCCTTGTCCTTCTACCGTGTAGGTAAGCGCCAAAAATACGAAGACAATCACGCTTTTAACAACATACTTAGACCTCATCATGGCAATTCAATTTTAACAGCAGGTAAATGTTTAATTCCATCAACTTTTGAAATTACCAACAAACTACCTTCTTCAACACCTTCTTTTATTTCAACATAGTCTTCGGTGATTAAGCCTAAGAGTATCTTGTGTCGTATAGCACTGTCTCTGGAAATTACAAATCCATATTGATTTGTTTGTTTGCCAAATGCAGGCCCATTTTTCACACGTAACACGTCATTCTTCGCACGCCTCACCACCTGTATTTTTACTTTCTGATTGGGCACCAAGCTAGGGTGATTACTTTCATCTAAATTTACCGAGAACTGAACTTTCCCATCGACTAATGTAGGTTCTACAATTCCTATTCTTCCCTCAAGGCGAGCCTTATCAACCAATACATATGCCCTTTTCCCTGTTTTAACAATGCGTTTATGTTTATTATCGATACTGGCTTTAATTTCAAACTGAGTTAAGTCAGCCATGTTCACAAGTAATTTATCAACCTGTATTTTGGCACCCCTTTGTGCATGAACATTTAAAATAATTCCGTCGGATGGAGCCTTCACATCCATCTTTTCAAGAAGAACTTTTTGTTTCTCCAGTTCTTTTTGCTGCATGTCGATTTGCAGCAAGAGGCCTTTTTCGTCCGTTTTTAATTGTTCTAATTTTATGGCATTCTTTTGCTTGGCCAATTGAAGATCCTTTTCAGCCAAAACTAATTCCTGTAAGGTTTTTTCAAATTTAGCCTGCGATATACCACCAACCTCTAACAGTTGCTCCTGATCAGCAATGGTTGATTCTATCGATGCAATTTTAAGCTTTTTAACCTCCGTATTGTACGTCAAATCGGCACGCGTGCTACGCGCATTAAGACGTGTCTTATCAAGACTATTCTGTTTTACTTCAAGTTGATCGTTGATATTATCAATTTTTGCGACAATCAAATCCTTATTCAAACGAACAATTACATCGCCTTTAGCAACTTTCTGCCCCGGTTTCTTAATGATTTCTTCGATGATACTTGCAGCAGGACTTAACAACAACACTTCGTTAGATGGCTCAACTATACCTTCGGTAAGTTCCCAATTTTCCACTCTTCCTCTTTCAACAGTTGAGGTTTGAAACTCGCCTTTTTTTAAACTGGATTGCTTAGTTGTGCAGGCATTAAAAAAAAGAATTGCGCCTACAAAGAGATAACTCCCTTTTCGAATTTTTTGGATTGTCATAGTGTGCTTTTCAGAATCGATTCCTAGATAAGCTCAAAAATATATAATTCAGTTTAAATGAACATGAATAAATCGTTCTATTAGGTAGGGTATTTATTAATAAGTACACTTTAATGACAGATATTAACCTTAACAGGTATTAAAAAAAGAAAAAAGGCTAATGCATAGTTGCATTAGCCTTCATATATAAATCTTTAAAATCTTAATTCTTATCTTTCTTCCAGATATAGAAACCTGCGGCACCCATGAGTAAAAGAATACTTACGGAACCTAGGATTGAGATTAACTGACCTGTTCGAAATGAACTTGGTTCAAACTTAAATTCAATGGTATGTCCTCCCGCAGGAACCATTAAACCACGTAATATGTAATTGGCTCTGAAATGAGGTGTTAATTCTCCATCAATGTAAGCATTCCAACCTTTTTCGTAATACACATCGCTAAACACCGCTAATTGGGCTTGAGAACTTTCCGACTCAAACACCAAATGATCTGGCGCATAAGTTATCAGGCTAATATTTCCTTGGATAGAATCAACAGAATATGCATCTACTAAAGAACTAAATCGCTGATCAACAACAGCAGTTGTCTTAAGATTTACACCACCAATGGCTGCAATTTCTTCATCGGCATCAGCTACTTGTTTTACATTATTCACAAACCAAACATTGCCCATATATGCAGGATTAAATACTGGAGCTGCACCTGGATTGTAAATCAGGTACTTCATATTTAGCATGTTCAGAATCGGCATGTGCTCCAGCTCTTCCTCAAGATCACCCAAAGTTTGTGCCGTCTGGAGTGTTTGCATTAATGTTTGCCAATTAGCATGAATATAACGATCGTAAACATCTTGATAACGACGCAACTTGGCTCCATGAAATCCGCCAACCGATTTATGATAATAGGGTGTAAATCCATCTTTAAACGGATCGCGATAAATTGGAAATACACGGTAATATAAATCTGAATCACGCAAAATTGCCTTATCAGCTTCTGACTGTGCAAATTCCTTTTTCGACTTAGTCGCTGTTTCAAAATGATCGTTATTTAAATAACGTTTATCAACACCCCATAGGTCAATGAAAATAATTATTGCCAATCCCCAAGTCAGGTAGCGAGCAGATAATTTATTTTGTGAGTAAAACCAAAGTGACGCTGAACCAATTAAGATGAAAATAAACGAACGCCATGCATCAGCTGTAAACAAGGCTTGACGAGCCGAAACCAGATTAGATTCTAACAAACGGTACATTTGTGCCTGCTCTCCACCTTGCTGTATTTGTGCAGATATTCCCTGAACCTCCATTGGAGAAAGGAAACTGTAGAAGGTGCTTGGGAATAAAGCTAAAACTAAACTCACACCACCAGTTAATCCAAATGCAATCAAAAACCACTTACTGTCCTGCTTGAGTAATTCCGGCTTGTCAATCAATGTTTTTAGACCCAAAAACCCGAGTAAAGGCATGGCCATCGAAGCGATCACCAAGGCCATTTCAACCGTTCGGAATTTATTATACAAGGGGAAGTTGTAGAACATAAAGTAATTAAAACCTTCGAAATTCTTACCCCAAGCTAGCATGATTGACAAGATAGTTACGGCTATTAACCACCAACGCTCCTTTCCTTTATAATAAAATGCACCGATAAAAAACAAAAAGCAAATTAATGCTCCTGCATAAACTGGTCCACTCGTGAAAATACGCCCTCCCCAATATTGACTTGATTGCCCAACGTATTCCTTCAAGCGATTATCAACATGTTTCATGGCGTCATCTGAATTGGCCAGGGCATCAGAAGCTCCACCAACCACATTAGGAATTAACAAGGTTAAAGTTTCGTGTAAACCATAACTCCAACCAAAAGCATATTCGGGATCTAAACCAGTACTTTCTTTAGCATCACCTTTAGAACTAAGCTCAGAAGCCCCCCGTATTGAATATTTACCATATTCATAGGTGGTCATCAGGTTGGTAATATTCGGCAAAATGGCTAAAAATGCTGCTAAAGCAAGCACTGCAGACGTTTGAGTAAAAGCTTTTAATGCCTTCTCTTTAATGGCATATATCAGTTTTGTAATTATTATTACAAGTACCATCAGTGCCAGGTAATAGGTAATCTGCACATGGTTATAGGCAATCTCCATCCCCAAAGTGATGACCGTAAACAGCCCTCCCAACCACTTGTTTCGATTATAGGCATATAATATCCCGGCTATCACCGGAGCCATCAGAGCAATGGCGTAGGTTTTTGTTATGTGTCCCGCTATAATTATAATTAGATTATATGATCCAAAAGCAAATGCGATAGCTCCCACCACACTGAGCCAAGGGTCGACTTTCATGCTTAGCAGTAATAGGTAAAAACCCAACATGTATAAAAACACGATTGCTACCGTTTCATATGGCAATCCCAAACGTGTAAATTTATTAAAGTAGCCGAATATATTCTTGGTCGAATCACTTCTGATTTGATAGGCGGGCATACCACCAAACATGGAATTGGTCCACATTGCTTTTTCGCCAGTTTCCTTTTCATGATCAATCAACTCTTTCGACATACCAATGGCATGGGAATTATCGAGCTGCGGAAGCTTTTTGCCCTCCAATACAGGCGAGAAATAAACAAAACTTAATACGATAAAAATGAGTAATGCGCCAGCATATGGTGCTAGGCCTTTTAATCGATCAATCATGATGGTATTTTTATTTTTTTGTGAAAATACACATTGTTATTGGATTTGAAAAAACGTGGCCTTGCAAGTCATTCGAAATGGTATGAAAAAGCCCAGCTGAGATTTCAACCGGGCTTAAACTATATTGTTTGAAATGTATTATCTACAAATTCTTAAACACTTCACGCATACTTACTTTCTTACTAATAATACCGTGTAAGTCTGAAATTTTAACACGCTCTTGTTCCATGGTATCGCGATAACGAATGGTTACTGTATCATCTTCTAAAGATTGATGATCAACAGTCACACAAAATGGAGTTCCTACAGCATCCTGACGACGGTAACGTTTACCAATGCCATCCTTGGTATCGTATTGACAGTTGAAGTCAAATTTCATATCATCCATGATCTCACGTGCTTTCTCTGGCAAGCCATCTTTCTTTAATAACGGAAGAACAGCCAATTTTACAGGAGCCAATAATGGTGGTAAATTCAAGACAATACGTGTTTCTTTTTTGCCATCTTTTCCTTCAATCTCTTCCTCATTATAAGCACCTGCCATAATGCTTAAGAACATGCGATCAACACCAATTGATGTTTCCACTACATAAGGTACATAACTCTTGTTCAATTCAGGATCGAAGTATTGAATCTTTTTTCCCGAATATTCTTGGTGCTGCGATAAATCAAAATCGGTACGTGAATGAATACCTTCAACCTCTTTAAAGCCAAACGGCATCTTAAATTCGATATCAGTTGCAGCATTAGCATAATGTGCCAGCTTCTCATGATCGTGGAAACGGTATTTTTCTTCACCCATACCCATGGCTTTGTGCCACTTAATACGTGCCTCTTTCCAATATTCGAACCATTTCATTTCTTCACCTGGACGAACAAAAAATTGCATCTCCATTTGTTCAAACTCACGCATGCGGAAAATAAACTGACGTGCTACAATCTCGTTACGGAAAGCCTTACCAATTTGCGCAATACCAAATGGTAATTTCATGCGACCTGTCTTCTGCACATTCAGGTAGTTTACAAAAATACCCTGAGCTGTTTCTGGTCGTAAGTATATTTTTTGAGAGCCATCTGCCGTTGAACCCATATCGGTTGAGAACATCAGGTTGAATTGACGAACATCGGTCCAGTTTTTTGTTCCTGATATAGGGCAGGCAATTTCATAATCAACAATAATCTGACGTAGGTCTTCCAGATCATTATCATTTAATGCCTTTGCAAAACGCGTATGTACTTCCTCAATTTTCTTCTTATTAGCTAGCACTCTAGGGTTAGTTTCTAAAAACTGAGCTTCATCAAAAGATTCTCCAAAACGCTTCTTAGCCTTGGTCACTTCCTTATTGATCTTCTCCTCAAACTTCTGAATTAAATCTTCGATAAGAACATCAGCACGATAACGTTTCTTGCTGTCTTTATTATCAATCAATGGATCATTAAAGGCATCAACGTGGCCCGAAGCTTTCCAGGTGGTTGGGTGCATGAATATAGCAGAGTCCAATCCTACCACATTTTCGTGTAACAATACCATTGAATCCCACCAGTACTTCTTGATGTTATTTTTTAGCTCTACCCCATTTTGTCCATAATCGTATACTGCACCTAAACCATCGTATACTTCACTCGATTGAAAAACAAAACCATACTCTTTACAGTGAGCCACCAATTTCTTAAAAACATCTTCTTGAGCCATATGCTATACTTATATATTATAATCAAAGACGCAAAAATAGTTGAAATTTGATTATTGAGGAATTTTCCGGCTAACTCTTTTTATTTAAGTAAGTGCATTTAATTACAACTCGTGTGAAATTTAAAATACCTGTGCATAAACTTGACAAATAAGACAAATATGTCTTATATTGATATTGCCTGCCTTTCCTACAAATTTCTTCTTTTTATAACGCTATAAAAACAAACACATGAAAACAATCTTTACTGGTTTATTACTATTGTGCTTTTGTATATCAAGCATGGGACAGAATCCTTTTCAAAAACGAAAAGATTTAAAAAAACAGAATAAAACTGTCTTGAAAGCCACTCAGGCAAATGATCAGCCAACAAGTGTTGTATCAGAATGGTGGAACAATAATGCATGGGAAAATCCAACTACTTCTGACTACACCTATAATGGAGAAGGACAGCTCTGGATTGAAGAAAATCCACACACAAAAATAACTCATACCTATCACGCCAATGGTGAACTTACGGAGTCATTAACCCAAAATTGGGATGGAATGGATTGGGTTAATTTCTCGAAACACACCTGGCTTTTTGATTCAGAAAATAATCAATCTGAAAATTCTTACTCAACCTGGGTTTTGGGAGCATGGGAGTATTCTTATGGTTATCGTTATGCTGCTATGTATGACGGCAATGGTGATACTACAGAAGAAATTTATTCAGAGTACAATTCAACAAGTGAACAATGGGAGGAAAACGAAGAAAATTGCTGGAAAACTGATCTTACGTTTGACAATGGTCTTCTTACAGAACAAGTTGAATACAGTAGAGAAAATGGCATGTGGGTTATTGGAATGAAAACTCTATGGTTTTATAATGTATCAGACATTCTTGAAAGTGCATTAGCCTACGAGCACGATGGCACCAAATATAATTTAATGGGTCGCTATACTGATGTACTTTGGGAATGGTGGGATCCGGTTGGGCATGTTGAAACCAGCTTAATAGAAACCTACACACAACAATCGTATGGTGGGCCGGCGTTTCCAAATGAAGAGCCAAATGATGACCTACATTACACCAATGTAGAAAAAGTGGAGGCTACATATCCGAGCGGCCTTGGAGGTGGCACACCACCTATGACAGTTGAAATTACACAAACTTGGGATGGTAGTGTATGGGAAGATAGTGAGCGTTGGACTTGGGAACAGATGGCAGATTACGAAAGTTATTTTGATGAAGAGTTGGTTGGCATGGCTTGGTTAGCCACAGATTACAACAAAGAATATAATACGCCGATTCTAATGTATCACCAAGGTCATGATTATGATGCAAGTGGAAACCTAATATATGGCTACAAAGATTCTCAAAGTTATGATGCATTTGGCAATAAAACAGAGGAAAAAAATGAATCACATGACGGAGATGAAATGTGGGCTATAAGTTGGGGCAGTATGTACAATTATACTTATGATGGAGGAACCTCAAAGATCCTTATTAAGGTTACTCAAAATTGGGATTCAAACTCCAGCATGTATGTTAATAACATGCGTGAAACCTTCGACTATACACCAACAAATCTAAATGCACTTGAACAAAGTGGTATAAAGATTTACCCTACTTCTTTTACATCAAACATTGCAGTAAAATCTGCTTTAGAAGGAACGGCCTATTTTTACAGTCTAACAGGCAACTTGGTTCATCAACAAGAATTAAATTCAGGGCAAACCAATATAAGCACTTCAAGTTTCGAGAGGGGTTATTATTTAATTAAGATAGTAACACCGAGAGGCGAATTTATTCAGAAGGCTATTAAGCACTAAAAATAAAGCTGCCTGAAACTATTTCAGGCAGCTTATATATTTTAAAATCCGATTAGAACCATCCAAATAATAGCGATGGTAACCAGAACAAACAAGGTGATTCCCTTCACAAGTTCATAACGATATTCCATCATTACTTGCTTATAACCTCTATCTAGTTCAAGGCAAGCGTGTGCTTTTTTTCGTCTTATTCTTCTTTTTTTAACCTTTGATTTAGGGTCAGCAGGTTCACTCATGATTTGGTTTTGATATTCTGCGAACTAAAATAATAAAAATCTCATTAATGAAGCTCATATTTAGAACATTAGTTAATAAAAAGGGTGATTATTTCATTTTAATTACCCTTTCTATTCTATTTAGCCTGCACTATTGACCTGCTTTAACAACTTCTACCCAATAACCTGGTTGACGAGCAGAGACACTGTTATCATACATAGCTTCACAACTTACTGCTGGCAAGTAATACTTTCCGTTATAACTGGCATTCAAAATCACAACAAATTTCTGACTTTGTCCTTTGCGTAGATCGAAATAAGAATACACTCGATCGTCGCGATAATCACGATAATCGGGTTGATTTATCTCGTGTGCTCCTTTAATGTCTTCCATTCGCGTATTTCGTATTTCCCAGCCCGATGGGAAAATTTGTGTCAATGCCAAATCCTTCACATTACCTTTAGTACCCGTGTTACGAACACTTACTGTTGCCATAAAATCGGTGCCTTGCGTAATGCTTTTTGCATCAATGGCATTGCCCAGCAAATCAGTATAATTAATAGTAATGTTAAGATTAGATGCCAATGTTGTCTGATCCGATTCAGCAGGAATACCGTCCATGATGATACGAGCAAATAATAATCCATCTGATTTATTAGTAACACTTATAGCACCATCCAAGTTTTTCACTTTTAACTCCTCTTGAAAAACTGGTAATTGAGAAACCACCTTTGTGCTTTTTTGGCCATTTCCTTTCCATTCAAACGTTAAAGCATCACTTCCCGAGTTCCCCAAAAACTTGCTAATGGACAATAAACCATAAGCAGTCGTTTGTGTACTCATCCAACGTTGCCCCGATAAAGCCTTAGATAGTTCCTGCACTAAGGCAGCAGCATCCTCACGCTTTTTCATCAAAGTTAAGGTTTCAATAACCATTGCCTTATCACGATCAGGCGATCCATAAGTATACGAATCGTGCGATGTACTAGTAGTTGCTGCATTTGCAATTAATTCCTGAGCTACCTTTTGATGACCAGCCAAAGCATAGGCTGCTGCCAATCGCCACCTTGCCTGTAAGCTAATCGAGTTCTGATTACGCATGCGGTTCATGGCACTCAACTCTGGCTCACCCGCCAAAGCAATGGTGTACAAACGGTAGGCTTGTGCCAAATCGTAACCTCTATGGCGTTTGTTTGGCGACCACTGACGCGCTGTCTTCTTTTGATATTTTAACCACTTATTTTTAAATCCAACCGGAAGTTGATAACCTTTTAATTCGGCCTCAAGTAAAAAGTGCCCTGCATAAGTTGTTCCCCAATCCGATGCATTGTATGATCCCGGCCAATAGCTTAAGCCACCATCCGAACGCATAAAACCTTCAAGGCGTTTTATTGCTCCTTTAATGTTATGGGTAATGGTACTCTCAAGTTCATCACTTTGCTCCAATACATCGCTTAAAAACAATTGAGGGAAGGCTGCTGAAGTGGTTTGCTCAACACAACCATGCGGATAACGTAACAAATACTTTAATCGGCGCCCAAAATCAATTGGTGGTATGTTTGAAACTTCTAGTGTGGCATTGTTGGTTCCTTCAATGCCCGGAAGTGTATAAGCAATTTGCTGTTCTTTTCCCGCCTCAATCACTACATTTTTAGTTAGCGTAATTCGAGGATTAGGATTGCGAACTTCCAGCTCTATTTCATCTTCTGCCTTTTCTCCACTAGAAGACGCGACGACTTTTGCTTTACCAACACCAATGGCCGATTTAACTTTCACCTTGAAATTAATAACTTGCTCACCAACATTTTCAAACGATAAGGTCTTTTCTGCTTCGCCAACTACATCAAACAAATTATTGGTTTGTAACTCCAACTTAACATTTTTAATGTTCTCTTTCATGGCAAAAACAGTAACCGGCAAATCAACTTCTTCGCCTGGCCCCAGCACCCTTGGTAAAGTAGCCAATACCATTAAAGGATTACGAACAGGTGTGGTTTTATCCGTATTCCCAAAGGCATTATCCGAAGCGGCAATTACCATGGTACGAACCGAACCAATGTAGCGAGGCATCGTAAAAGTATGCCTAGCGGTTTCTCCCTCTTCAAGCGTAAATGGCCCTAAGTATTTTACAACCGGCTTAAATCGATTGGCTTTCTTAGCACCCTTATCACCAGACGCATCATCATCACCACCAATGCTGAATAATTGCTCAATTTCACCACCATAAGCACCAATTACCTGATCATATAAATCCCAAGTCCGCACACCAAGTGCTTCTTTGGCGAAGAAATGGAACCAAGGTTTTGGCGTTTTATAACGTGTTAAATCCAATAAACCATCTTCTACCATGGCCAAAGTGTAGGTCATGGCCTTATCATTTGTCTCACTCACCTCAATACTTACTTCTTCCTCTGGTCGAAGTTCATCAGGCATTGATATCACCGGACTTAAATGTGTTTCAGGATCCTCAACCATCAATGGAATAACACCATACATTCGTATTGGTAGATCATTTACACTTTGGCTGTGTACCTGTAATAATGTTATCGTGACATAAACATTGGGTGTCATTTCGCTGCTTATATCAATATTAAATGAAGTGTTATTCTCCTGAGTTGGCACCCACCAGCTTTTTAGTACGCCTTTTCCATTCTCAACACTCACCAAAGCTCGCCCACCAGCAGAAGAAGGAAAATTGATGGTGGCTGTTTCACCAACTTTATAGTTCGTTTTATCCGAAGTAAAAGTCAACATGGAGGCTGAAGAGGCATCATTGCTTTTTCGCTTACCTGCCCAACCCGGCCAATCAACATAAACTGTTTTACCAGTAGCATGACCATTTTGATTATCAACAACGCGAACCAAATAACGTCCCCAATCAGGATATTTAATTTTAAAACTAAATTGTCCTTCACCATTTTTAGTACTTAGCCTTCCACTTGTAATTAAGTTTTGATGACGCGAACCTACATAATTAGCTAAATTATCAGGTGAAGACTCCCACCACCAACGCCAACTAACTTTATAGATATAGTAGGATAGATTTTTAACATCTACGGCTTTTCCATCCGCGTTTAAAGTAACTACATCCACCACATGAGTGGTATCGGTTAGCAACATATTTCGTTTGTCGCCACCAGGTGTTTTTACACCAACAAAAACCGAATAAGGCGCATAGGGCATTGAAAAACGATCAACACTAAAGTCGCCGCTTTCTTCGAACACACGAGTTAAGAAAGATGCCTTCAACATACCCGGCGCTGCTTCTTTAACATCGATATTAGCATCAATATTAGCTTCTCCCAGTTCATTTAACTTGCCATCAAACACCAATATTTCTTCAGAATTAAAACGGCGCGAAGGATCATCAAAGGTATAATCTGTATAACGTTTGAAACTCGTTCTGCTTTGATTCAGCGTTACACTCACAGTGGCATCTAAATTACGGGCAACAGCGCCATGCAACCAATGAACCTGCATCTTTGTATTAGCTGCTGAACCGGGCGAGAGACGCTCTTCAGCAAAATCAAGTTTTATTTTTAAGCGATTAGGTTTTACTGTTTCGATGCGTAAACCCTTTGAAAAAACACTTGAACCTACCTTAATTCTTGCCAGCCACATACCAGTTGGTGCATCGCTACTTGTACTCGTACTGAAAGATAATATATGATTGGTCTGAATGGAACTTACCTGACGGTTAACAATTTGCCCATTCGGATTTTGTAATTCAAATACCACTGGATGATCGGCTGGCAAAGCTTCGCCTTTGTTTTGAAGTATAAATGAAACAAAGATGGTATCGCCCGGACGCCATACTCCTCTTTCGCCATAGATAAATCCTTTCATTCCTTTCTGAACTTGCTGCCCATCAACATCGAAGCGACTGTACGATAAAGCAAATCCATCGCTTAGTTTTAAATAACCGCGCTGCTCATTGTGTTTCACCACAACCAAGAATGGTTTTTGACTAAGATCTACTTTTGCCAAACCATTAGGGTCTGATGTTAATTCGGCCAAAATCTGATTCTGATAACTTAGTACTTCAACTTTTGCATTAGCAAGTGGTTCAGTGGTTCTTAGGTCGCTCAAGGCAACAAGAATTTCCTTGCCATTTCCCTTTTTAACAATAATACCCACATCGGATGCTAATATGTTCTTACCAACAACTTTATTACTGTAATACGAATCGGTACAAGGGTCGTCTCTTTCGCGCCAGTTATAACTTTCGTAACCATCCCAATACGAACTGTAGTATTCATCAGGTTGATCCCAATAAGCCATATCGGCCTCACTTAGTTCTTCAACCTCTTCAAACAGATCTTCTTCGCTTGTCTCCTCATCACTACCACAAGGGTAAATGCTGTGTTTCTTCAACATTTTTAGCTCTACGCGATAGATGGCACCCGGCTCCGTTTTTATCAGATCAGTTAAATCCAGCGAGAAAGTATTCCATTGACTTAAATCCAAAGAGCGGTCCTTATCAAGACGAACTGTTTTACGCACAACCAAACGACCTGCACGACGCAGTTGATTATCGCCCGATAACTGATTTACTTGTAAAAAGTGAGCTACGTTTGATTCGAAAATTTTAATGATACGAACCTCAACAGCTCGCAAACTAACTGCCTTAAACGGGAAAATTAATCCGTTTGAATTTGGCAAAATATTCCCTTTCCCAATTAAGCTAATCTCAGGTTTAGGTGTTTCGAAAAGCAACTCATAGCGCGATTCCTCATTTAATGGATAACCCAGGCTATTTTTTATTCCCTGAGAAACCACTACCTCTTTCTTTCCGGATAAGCGATAAGGAGGATAAACTTTTACACGGTTGTTATCAATCTCGTATTTTAGGCGCGATACATTATTAATGCTTATTAAACCCGCAATATTTTGCTGTGCATCAAGGGGATCAGAAAAGGTAACTACTACATGTTGATCGGGATGCATAACAAGTGAAGTGTGTACCACCTTGAAATCATTCAATGACGGTATGGCAATTTCTTCACTGCCCTTTTTATCAAGACCTAAAACTTCACCATTGTGTAATAACTCAAAGCTTCCCTTTTTCTCACGACGAATAATATTCTTAATTCTGAATACATGCGATTTTTCACTTTTATAATGTGTCCATTCAACTTCCAAAGCCTCATCATCCTGCTTGGCCGAGATAATTTTCTCAACATCATCATCATCAATATGGTCAGCCAAATTAACCCTTCCCACATAGATATTCTTGCTTAAATCGTCGTTGCTCACCGGCTCTATACCTTCGTGAGCGATTCGGTAATTTTGCTCAATACTTGCAAAATCAAATTCAAATTTGTCTTTCTCTGTGGCAAATAACTTTGGTAAATTGAGCGTAGCTTTAAACTCTATGCCCGACGGCAAGCGATCTTCCGGGATAAATTGAAGTGTATGGCTATCATACCATTCGAGTTTACCTTTAATGCTTGGTTTAAACTTCAACAGGGAAGTACTTGCTTCCGTACCGGCCTCTACTCCCGATACTTTTTTAGCAAATTGAATTTGTATGACAGCTTCATTGGAAATTGTTCCTGAGGTAAATGATGATACCAGCTCATTAAAGGCAGGTTTATCCGCCTTTTTCTCAGTAGAAGATTGGCACGAATAAAAAAATAAAACACAACTTAATACAAGAATTGAAACGGCGCGAAGTTTAATCATCGGAATCTAGGTTAAAATTTCACCTAAATTATAAATTTTAACGGATTAATTGTAACAACCAGAAGTAGGAAATCAACAGAATATACGAGTTTGATTGCTTAACGTGCCTTATGCTGAACTTCTAGTGCGCTACCAGCAACACGGTAACCAACAATATTACCATCTTTATCGTAATATTTATCCATACCAACACTTCCACTCGAAAGGAAATTCAAAACCTTAACACCACCTTCGAGAAAAGCCATCATCTTAGGAGAATCAGTACCCTCTTTTTCTAACTGACCGTAAATAGCTGCGAGCTCACGGCGTAGAATATTGTTTGACATATATTGCGGAATCATCACATTAAGCCCATGCTCATAGGCATTTATCTCTTTATGAGTATTGATTGTAACTCCTGATAATGCAAGCATCTTAGGCATATGCTCCGTTCTATTTTCAATTTTAATCACTTTTTTATTTGTGCTGGCCTTCCGTTCTTTCTTACCCATCGGGTCGTTGGCAATTTTCATCAAACTATCCTTTGATACCGGACGTTGAAATACCTTCTTTTTATTTAAAACTTTGGGATTGGCAGAAGCCAATTGAGAAGGTTGCTCAATAAAATTGTCAACTTTTTCTGATAAAATGGCACCTGAGTTATCTGCTACCTTATCCTGAGTGAACCAAATGACTGTGGACAAGAATACAACAACTGCTATTGATGCAATGCGATTAATGGTTCTTAAATCAATCCTAGAGTTTAATACCCACCGTTTTAACTTAAGCTTCTCAGCAAAACGAATCGATTTATCACGTTTCAAGCGACTTGATGCGTAAGCCGAAGATTCTTTATTAAGCTCTTCCTCATTGGGTTCCAATAAAACTAATTCGGCTGCTTCCTCTTTTTGCAAGCCTTCTTCTTGTTTTTTAATCAGAAGGTAATCGATTTTAGATAAATCGTATTCCAATGATGGGTGCTTTCGTAAAGCATCTTTAAAACCATATTTTGGTAAGGTTTCATTGGATAGCGACAAGGAGACATCAGCCTCTAAGTCAGATTTTAAATCGGGGTTATTATCCAGAAATTCGAGCAACAGAAGTTCATCCTGAGGAGAAATGCTCTTCTCAAGATAATCCAACAAATAGGCTTCGTAATTATTTCTGTTTATCATCATTTTATCACCTTAAACTAAGACCTCAATTTTTCCAATGTAATCCTTCAAAAATTTTCGTGCTCTGAATATATATACTTTCACCTGCGATTCAGTTAAATGAGCTATCTCTCCAATTTCTTTGTATGAGTAGCCTTCGTAATCGCGCATCATAACAACCATTCGCTGATCTTCGGGTAATAAGGCCACTGCTTTATGCAACACTTCGTTCAAATCGCTATAACCATCCATCTCTGAATGTCTATTGTCATCCACCTCATCCCATCGTGCCTGTTTCTTTTCTCTTCGGGTTAAATCTATCAAAGTGTGATAAGCAGTGGAGAACAAGTAACTTTTAACTTTCTGATAATTAACCTCCGTATGCTTCTTCCACAATTTCTCAAAGGTATCCTGAACAATATCTTTCGCCTTATCCTCGTCTTTTATGTTTTTGAGAACAAAGTGATAAATACCATCAGAATATAGATCAACGGCTTGGTTAAATTCTTTTAAAGTCATATTCTAATTTGTCAAACGACACCAATGTGACGTACTGGTCTTTTTAAATGTTACATGTCTAATTGAAATTAAACCGATTCTTTAATGAAAATAACTTTAAATTCGCTCCACTCTTTAAAATTCCTCACTAATAGATCGACATAATTATTTCAATGTTGTCCTAATAATTTTATACATTGGGCTATCCGCCCAAACGCGATCCCGATTATAGTTTTGTAAGTTTTGAATTCTTCAAAACAACAAAAACTTATTTCGGGACAAAAAAGTCTAGGCTCCACCAGCTTCGCTCAAAAAAACTACAGTTGATGACTGAAATTGTTTTAAACTCACCTTTCCTCGTACCTCGAAAAGTCTCAAACAGAAAACAATTCTTAAGCGTCATTTCAACTTTGTTTTTTGCCTCACCTGCTGAGGCCATTTCGTAACAAGACGTTTCGAGCTATTAATAAAACATTTAGGCCGCTATTGGTATTATTTAATTCTAAAACTATTAAACCCGTAGTAAGGAATATCGCTTTCTAAAAATACATCTACCTGCGCCATGGCAGAACCGCTTTTACATTGGTTTGAAAAGTGATGAATATTTTCGCATTCACCTTCCGCATCAATCTCAACTCTACCATCCGATAAGTTTTGCACATATCCTTTTATACTATGTGCCCTAGCACTGTTTGCTACAAAATAACGAAAACCAACACCCTGCACTCTTCCTCCAACAATAATCTTCACCCGCTTCATACCTATCCATCTTTAATAGCCCAAATTAAGAAAGGAATTAGAAGAAGGAAAGTAAAAACAGAGGAAAATTCAGAAATAACATCTTATTAATTCATTTCTTAATCAAGTAAGATGCATTTGTTGAATTTACTACCTTTGCATCTTAAACATTAACATTCATGGAACTTTTACACACCAGCTATTTTGCACTATTTATCATTATATGCCTTGGTTTTATCATTGGTAATATTAAAGTTAAGGGTGTCTCTCTTGATATTTCAGCCATTATTTTTGTTGCTTTAATATTTGGCCATTACGGCGTTGTTATTCCAAGTATTCTTGAAAAAATAGGACTGATCCTGTTCATATATACAATAGGTGTGCAAGCTGGTCCGGGATTCTTCGATTCATTTAAAAAAAACGGACGAAGTCTTGCCTTATTAGCTACGGTTGTAATCATTTCGGCTTCGCTGATGGCCTACCTATCTTACCATCTTTTTGATCTCGACATGCCAATTATTATTGGTTTATTAACGGGAGCATTAACCAGCACGCCAGGACTGGCTGCAGCTATAGAAACCACCAATTCACCATTGGTTTCTATTGGTTACGGTGTTGCATATCCATTCGGCGTTATTGGTGTTATTCTATTTGTGAAGTTCTACCCTAAAATAATACGTGCCAATATTACAAAGGCCGAAACCGAATATGAAAAAAGCTCAACCGAAGGATTTCCTGATATTATTCATCGTAACCTGCAAGTTGAAAACGAAAATGTAATCGGAAAAACCATTGGAGAGTTGCGCGTGCGAAGCATGACTCAAGCTGTTATTTCAAGGGTAATGCACGATGGATATGCGGTTACACCAAGTACCAAAACACTTTTGCAAAAGGGCGATTTAATCAGAGCCGTTGGAACAGAAGATGCGATTCAAAAAATAATTCTACTCATAGGATCCGAAACCGAACAAAAAATACCTTTGGATGAAGGATATGAAGTACAGTCCATCTTGGTAACCAACAAAGAGGCGGTGAACACTTCGCTAGGTAGGTTTAATCTTTGGGTAAATTATCAAGCAACAGTAACCCGTATCCGACGAAGTGGAATTGATATTACTCCTGGTCCTAACTTGCGCTTACAAATGGGTGATAAAGTAATGGTGGCCTGTAGTCGCGAAAACATGAAACAAGTCATTCGTATTTTTGGTAACAACGACAAAAAACTATCCGATACAGATTTCTTCCCAGTTGCAGCAGGCATTGTTCTAGGTATCTTGTTTGGAAAGATGTCACTATCATTCGGTAACTCTTTCTCATTTAGCCTAGGCCTAACGGGTGGAGTGCTAGCAGTAGCTATGATTCTGAGTCGTATTGGCCGAACCGGCCCTGTTATTTGGAGTATGTCAGGTGCTGCCAACCAACTGCTTCGTCAACTCGGTCTAATGTTTTTCTTAGCTTCGGTTGGCACTAAAGCTGGCGCTACTCTTGTTGAAACGTATAGTAATTACGGGTCACAGCTATTTTTGGTAGGTGGAATTCTGACGATGTTCCCAATGCTGATGGCAGTGTTAGCCGCCTATTTTCTAAAATCATTCAATATTCTGACCTTGCTGGGTACCATTACCGGATCGATGACAAGCACGCCGGGATTAGCCGCTGCCGATAGTCTTTCGGATAGTAATGCTGCCGCAATCGCTTATGCCACCGTTTATCCGGTAGCCATGGTATTATTAGTTATCTGCGTTCAGATATTAGGTTTCTTTTAATTAAATTTCAATTCAATGATCAAAACAGCTACTAAGCTGTTATACACTTTAAAGAACAACTTAATCTTATAATATGAAACGAGCCAAAAAATAGATTCTCACATAGGAGAATGACTAATCCCGATGGCTATCGGGAGGCGAGTTCCATGTGACCATTAAAAAAACCAATTTTCACACATGAAACACTCAATTCTAACATTTAAAGCAGTCTTAGTACTTACTTTAATCTTTTCTTTTTATAATGTAAGTGCACAATCGCGTATCTATTCTACGGGCACGGTACAGCAGACTTATAAGCCAAAAGAAGAACCTAAAAAGCAAAAATCAACAAGCCATTTGAAAGGCATTGAAATAGCACCACTTTATGGATATCAACTTAATGGTAAAGTTAATGGCTACAGAGCCACTTTCAACATGAAAGATGCCGCCAATTATGGTGTAGCCATATCAATGAGAACAACTCACAATACACATGTTGAATTTGCCTACACAAACTCAAAAACAACCGGTGTACTTTCCGACTTTGTAAGTGGAGATACCGACACTTACAACATGAATATTAATTACTTTCAAATTGGTGGAATCCGAGACGTGTTGGATGGACCGATCGTTCCCTATGGAACAGCCTCTTTGGGAGTAGGATGGTTTAACATGAAAGACGCAGAAGTAAGTGACCATGTTGCTTTTTCAGCTGCCCTTGGTGGTGGTGTAAAATTCTTTTTAAGCGACCACATTGGAATACGTTTACAAGGACGCCTACTTCTACCAATGTATTTTTCAGGTGGCGGTTTATTTATTGGTGGTGGCTCTGGTGGGGCATCAGGTGGAGTAAGTGTTAGTACAGGGGTTATTGCAGCTCAAGGTGATTTCTCTGGAGGATTAATCTTTAGGTTTTAGCACTAAATAAAATACACAGAAAGCCGTTTCAAACTATTTGGAACGGCTTTTTTTTAAAACAACATCGTAATTTAACATTAGAAAAGCTAGTCTCAATTGCATACCTATATTATAATGCTTATAACTTTGCTAACTCTCTATCATTTCTTTTCTTTAAAAAACTTTATTTAAATCTTTTAGTAATATTGTTATTAACAAGGAAAAGAATTTAAGCTGAAAAAAAATATGAAGAAGCTACTTTTTTTATTTTATTATTTGTTTTACCTAATGTTTCGCTTGCTCAAAAAAATTGAGCCAAAATCAGAAAGTTATTCCGATTCGCGCAAAGCTCATACAATCATAACAATATTAAGCCTTTTCATTTCAACCAATTTAATGATCCTTGTTAAAGGTAACCTGAACGATATTTCAATATATATATACATGGGCTTCTCGTATATTATACTATATCTTCTTTTTATGTACAAAAAAAAATATGCTAAAATTTATGAATCCTTAAATATCAGCCAATACAATAAACATAATATACTAGGTTATTTATTTCTTTTGACATATTTTATTGGATCGCTCTTGTTAATATCTACAGTAACATAAAGAACAGTTCGTTATTTACACAACCTCAATATCATACTTTGTCAATAAACCTGGTAGGCCATCCATTGAGAACTTAGCTCCTTTTATCACATTTGAATCGGGATTGATTGTGTAATTTGTGGCCGATGTAAAATCCACTTTGCTTAGATTAGTATGGTCAAAAATGGCCCCGTTTAAATCACAATTCTTAAAGCTCGACTGTGATAAATCAGTTTCTGAAAAATCCACTTCATACATTTGACAATCGATGAACCATGTCTTCTTTAGCTTACGTTGAAAAAAGGATGACAAGTTTAAATGACACTCGGTAAAACTGACAGAGAATAAAAACTCGTGACACTCATCGAATTGTAATCCAAGTAATTTACAAGCCTTAAATTCAACATTTCGAAAAGCTGTTAAATGCAATTTAGAAGTACTCATGTTACAATTCACAAAAGTACATTCCGAAAATATTACCTCCGATAAATCGGCTCCAATGAAAGTACAATTGGAAAATACGCAATTATCGTATTCGGCCTTTTCAAGCACCTTTTTCGAGTAATCTATTCCCTTATAATCCTCTTCTTCAAAAGTTGGTCTTATCATCAGTTCTCTTTTAACGGCATTCAGTAAACATTGCAATAACCAAACTTAAGCCCTACAAAGGAAAATACCAAACACATATCAATATCAGGCATAAAAAAAGGAGTGACAAAGCCACTCCTTTAAAATATATTGTATGCTAATTATTAGCTTAAAAACATATCTGATAACTCCTCCTCAAAAAAGAATTCAGGTTGATTAAAGGCAGGCTTCAATTCATCCATCCAAACTGCTTTGGTATCATACTTAGCAAAGAAAGGACGTGCTGCCCAATCGCTATTTCTTCCCTGAATAAACTCAAGTACAAAAGCTTTTTCGCCTTTCACCTCAGTTACACCAACCACACGTACTTTACCAGGTGTACACGACATACTTGGTCCACGCACTGTTCGGCAAATGCCACTTACGCTTGTATAAGCTTTTTGGAATATCTCCCATGCATCAGCTAAAGAAACACCAAAGTACTTCTGCGCACCTGTATCACGTGCCATGAACATGTAATAAGGAATTAATCCCAGTTCAACCTGTTTTTGCCACATAGTTGACCATACTTCAGGATTGGCATTGATATGGTTCAATAGTGGAGACTGTGTTCGAATTTGAGCACCTGTAGCACGAATCTTCTTGATTGCTTGCTGAACAGCCTCAGTTTCTAACTCGCGGTAATGATTAAAGTGAGCCATAAAAGCCAACGACAATCCTGCATCCGTCACCTTTTTGAAGGCATCTAATACAACGTCAGCATCAGCATCGGTTAGGTATCGGTAAGGCCAAAAACCTAAGGTCTTAGAACCAATACGTATGTTTTTCAAGTTTGGCAAATTAGCATTCACCAAAGCAGATAAATATTCATCTAGTACTTTACCTTTCATCACCATCGGGTCACCACCTGTTATCAACAAGTCAGTCACTTCGGGATGCTCTCTTAGGTAATCAATTACATAATCAATTTCCTTCATGGCGAACTTCATCTCATCCATGTTGGTAAATTGGGGCCAACGGAAACAAAATGTACAGAAGGCATGACATGTTTGTCCCTGAGCAGGGAAAAATAAAGCTGTTTCGGTATATTTGTGCTGTACACCTGTTAATTTAACACCATTCAATTCAGGTACGTTATACTCAAGCTGTCCGGCAGGGTGAGGATTCAATTTCTCACGTATCTTATTAGCTTCTAGCTTTATGCTGGCCTTATCGGCACCACTTTTAAGCACTTTTGCCATATGGTTAAAATCCTCTTCTTCCAACATTCCCTTTTGAGGAAAATTTAGAATGAAAATAGGATCTTCCTTATAGTTATCCCAGTCTATCAATTCATTAACAACATAACTGTTGGTTTTAAATGGTAAAACAGTTCCTACCACTTCTATACTAAATTGATCTTCTTCTGATAGTTGGGCTATTTGAGGAATTTGTCGATAATTGTGCAAGGCATAAATACTATACTTCATAGGCAATTAATTTTTGTTGATTCGGCAGAAATAAGCTCGGAATTAACTAATTTGAATACTTTTTGGCCAACCACTTCTGAACACTAAACAACACTCTTTCAACTCTTTGGCCAAAACAATTGAACACATATACATATTGAAATATGTGGCGCAAAGGTACAATAAATAAAAACCAATTCAAAACATGCCTTCTTTCAATTTACTACACATATAACTACTTAATGTACAGGAAACTTCCTGTTAACATTAGCGAAAACATGACTTTTATCTTACGGTTAATAAATGTTAACGAATTAGCTCTGTTCGATTGGTGTCTAACTTTAAGAAAACGAACAATAATAAAGTAAAACCCCACAAAGAAGACCCCCCATAACTAAAAAATGGTAGTGGAATTCCTATTACAGGTGCCAAACCAATGGTCATACCCATATTTATGGCGAAATGAAAGAAAAATATAGCCGCCACGCCATATCCATAAACTCGACTAAAACTAGAATGCTGCTTCTCAGCTAAAAACAATAATCGCAGTAAAAGACTCACAAATAGTATAACAACGAGAGTTGAACCCAGGAAGCCCCACTCCTCACCAACGGTACAGAAAATAAAATCGGTTGACTGCTCGGGAACAAAATCAAATTTGGTTTGTGTTCCCTGTAAGAAACCTTTCCCACTGAAACCTCCCGAACCGATGGCAATCTTTGATTGATTCACATTATAACCCGCACCTAATGGGTCACTTTCCAAACCTAACAACACATTGATACGTGTTCGTTGATAATCGCTTAGTACCTCTTCAAAAAAGTAATCAGCCGTTAAAGACAGCCCAATAGCACTCCACAGAATCAATAAATAGGTTGGCACAAATCGGAACGCACGTTTCACCAAGGAAGTTACTAATATATAAACAGAGGCAACGAAAACACCTGCCATTAACAAGTACTCCAATGGCCATTGTTTTTCCACAAGGTATCGCGCCGCAAAGGCAAGGCCAAAAGTAACTGCACCAGCAACAAGCGGTTTTATTAATTCTCTTCTATAACCTTTAATGTACAATACAGCTACTACGCCCAAAATTATCATACCAATAATGGTGGCATTCGGGATCATTAAGGTAAGCGTGACTACAATTGCAGCTATAAAGCCAAAGGTCAGAACATAAGCCGTTAAACCTTCGCGATAAAACACGAGAATAAACACTGCATAAACCAAGGCTGAACCCGTATCGTTTTGCAAAAGAATTAGCAACATGGGTAAAAGAATAAGCGCCCCAGCTCGCAACAGGTCAGAAAAACGATTAAAGGAAAACCCATAACGACTTAGTGCACGTGCTATGGCCAGATTAGTTGCCACCTTACACAATTCAGCTGGCTGAAACCGGACGGGACCAATTTCAAACCAAGATTTGGCACCATTTATTTCTTTACCAAACAAAAGAACAGCCACCAGAAGAAATAGGGTTAAACCGTAAAAGATATAAGAAAACTCAACGTAGAATTTACTATCGGTCAAGAAGATTATGCCTATAAAGAAAAGAGATAAACCAATCCATACCAATTGCTTAAAATACTCCTTACCTGTATCAAAAAACACCGGATTCTCGGGATTAAAGTTGGCCGCATAAATACTTACCCAACCAAAAGCAACCAACAAGGCATATAAACCTATGGTTATCCAATCAACGCGCTTTATGTAGCTATTTGTCGCCATTGATAAAATCTCCTTCTAACATTTTAGTCTCGTAATATTTATGTCGCCTCGGTATTTCTCCGCTAATGTATTTCTCCATTAATAAGGTAGCCATTGGCGCCGCCCAGGTACTTCCATACCCTGCATTTTCAACAATAACACTTATGGCAATCTTCGGATTGTCTTTCGGTGCAAAGGCAATAAATACAGAGTGATCATCTCCAAATGGGTTCTCAACGGTACCGGTCTTTCCACACATTTGTATACTATCGTGCTGATAATAACGCGCTGTACCAATTTCCCCGGTATATACCTGAGACATTCCCTTAATTACCTCTTCCAAATGAATGGGATCAATGGTGGTTTCCTTTTTCGTAATAAAATTATCCGGCAATTCTTCGCCCTCAATGGATTTCACCACATGTGGACTGTAATAGGTACCTCTATTCGCCAAAATCGCAGCTTCGTTGGCCATTTGCAAAGGGGTAACCAGTAACTCTTGTTGTCCAATACCGAGTGAACGTACTGTTAATGCAATCCATCTACCATGATATTCTTTATCGAAGTATTCTGCACTTGGCACTCCTCCAGTTATTTCATAGGGCAGATCGATACCCAAACGTTCGCCAAAACCAAAACTGCGAACATGATTGTACCAAGCAACGTAACCATCACGGGTTTTTACACCAGGCCGCTCCAAAGTGCGTTTAAAGGCTTGATAAAAGAAGGGATTACACGAGGTTTCAATGGCACCAGCAGCTTCAATTGGCGAACGATGATAGTGCGTACATCGAATGGGTTTTGAAGCGGTACCGTCGCATTCAAATTTACTATGTGGGGTGATGGCACCTTCCTGCAGAGCAATGGCCGCATTCACCAATTTAAAAGCTGAACCCGGCGAATAAGTTCCCTGTAGGGCTCTGTTATTCATTGGCTTTAAAGTATCCTCAACCAAACTCAGGAATCCCTCTCCCCGTTTACGTCCTACCAATATAGACGGATCGTAGGATGGTGCAGACACAAACGTTAATATTTCACCCGTACTTGGTTCAATGGCAACGATACTGCCAATTTTATTTTGCATTAATTGCTCGGCATACTGTTGAAGTTCAATATCGAGCGATAAGCTTAAATTCTTTCCGGTAATAGCTGCAGTATCGTATCGGCCATGTCGGAACTTTCCTTTCTCCCTGCCGTGCACATCAACCATCATGTACTTAACACCTTTCTCACCCCGCAAATATGTTTCATAGGTCTGCTCAATGCCAATGACACCCGCATAATCGCCCTTGGAATAATAGGCGTCCTTATCCAGTTGACCTTGCCCAACTTCACTCACGTATCCAAGTACGTGTGCAGCTATTGGGTATTCGTATTTTCGTATGGATCGCCCCTGAACAAAGAAACCTTTAAACTTATACAGTTTCTCTTGAAAACGCCCGTATTGCTCGGCCGACAACTGCTTTAAAAACACTGATGGTTTGTAACTCGATATTTTCCGTTTACCCATGTTAACACGCATCTCCACAAAACGCTCTCGCAAATTTTCAATGCTTATGCCCAATAAATCGCAGAAATCAAGGGAATCGAAGGGCACAATTTCTCGCGGAACCACCATTACATCGTACACAGCCTGATTCGAGACTAATAGCTTTCCATTTCGATCATACACCAATCCACGCGATGGGAATTGCGTTACTTTACGGCGCGTATTACTCTCGGCCGAAAACTTATAGGACGGATCGTAAACTTGTAATACAAAAAGCTTTGAGATATAAATTATCCCAATGCCAATCATGAGAACTGCAATTAATAATGTTCTATTATTGATGCCTCCCACGCTTACCTCCCCCTGCTTTTGCCTCGGCTAAATAACTGAGAAACGATTATTAATAACATGGTAAATGCACTACTCGCGATAACACGCCATAGGGTAGAAAAAAAGTGTGTAAGCGAAAATACCTCAACATAAAACAAGAAGAGGTGATGTGCCAATACCAATATAAAAGCATAGCGGAAAAACCACGAAAACCCATAGTGATTCATGATAGGAATGGTTCCCGGCTGATACTCTTCGCGTGGCGCAAAAGCCCGCAATACATATGGTCTCAAAAAAGCCATGAACACAGCTGCCGACGCATGCATGCCTATGGTATTACTAAATATATCTACACTTATCCCCGTCACAAAACCAAGAACCAGAAGCAACCAGCCTGGTGTTTCAAAGGGCAGAGTAATAATAAACAGCACATACAAATACGGGTTAACAAAACCACTGAACTGGATGTTGTTAAGCACCAATACCTGTATCAGGATAAAGAAAAAGAAGTTGAATATGTAGCGTGGTAAATAACTAATCATTGATCGTTTCTTTTTCGAGGTTAATTTGTTCCACCTTTAGCGGGTGTCCAATTACTTCAACGTAGGACAAATTTTTATAATCGACCGAAAGCTTCACCTTAATTTCGTAAAAGCTCTCTCCTGTTTGTAAATCTACTTCCTGAACGGTACCAATTAATATACCTCCCGGGAAAATGGATGAATAGCCACTGGTTTCAATCACATCGCCCACATTCACATTGGCGTGCCTCGGAATCTCGCGCAGATAGGCGTACTGATATGCGCCTCCATGCCATTCGAGCGCACCAAAAAATCCCGACTCCTTCAACCTTGCCGATACCTTCATGCGGGTATTCAAAACAGATATCACCGTTGAGTAATTATCGGACACATTCTTCACAATGCCAACTACTCCGCGCGATGAGATAACACCCATTTCGGGCTCGATACCATTGTTGGCACCTTTATTAAGTGTGATGTAGTTAAAACGTTTATTGGTAGAGTTATTGATGACCTTAGCAGCCCTGTACACATACTCTTGCTGACTGAGGCTATCAAACACCAACTGGAAATAATCTTTTGAAGCCTTAAAGGACTCGGGTAAACGACTTCGAAGGTAGGCGTTCTCTTGTGCCAGCTCCTTGTTTATCTGACGTAGCATCAGATATTCTGCACCCTCACTAAAAGTGCCATACATTCCAGCACTTACACGATTGGATGAGGAGAGAAAAACAGAACGTTGGTAGGCGTTATAGTTAACAACAAAAAGGATGGAAATCAATTCAATAATCACAAACAGAATAACAAAATGGTGCTTGATGATAAAACGAATAAAATTTCTCATTATCCTTTAAGGTGTTTCCATGTATATTAAAAATAGCTGCCTCAGAAACATTCTCTAAGGCAGCATTTATCTTGGTATATTATTTAATCAAATAAGGCAATACGCGATGACGATTTTTCAACGCAATGCCTGTACCACGAGCCACAGCGTGCAATGGATCTTCAGCGATGTGAAATGGAATATTAATCTTATCCGACAAACGCTTATCTAATCCGCGCAATAAAGCACCTCCACCAGCTAAGAAAATACCGTTCTTCACGATATCGCTATACAACTCAGGTGGTGTTTGCTCCAAGGCTGAAAGAACTGCTGTTTCAATCTTCGAAATGGACTTCTCTAAACAGTGAGAGATCTCTTGATACGAAACAGGTACTTCAATTGGTAAAGCAGTCATTTGGTTAGGCCCACGAACAATAAAATCAACTGGTGGCTCTTCCAATTCAGGCAAGGCCGAACCTACTTCAATTTTTATGTTCTCAGCCGTACGCTCGCCCACCTTAATGTTGTGCTGACGACGCATGTACTCCATAATGTCGGCTGTTAAATCATCACCGGCAATGCGAATGGATTTATTCGTAACAATACCACCCAGTGAAATAACCGCAATCTCTGTAGTACCACCACCTATATCAACCACCATATTTCCTTCCGGTGCTTCCACATCCAATCCAATACCCAAGGCTGCTGCCATTGGTTCGTAAATCATGTGAACCTCGCGACCACCAGCATGCTCCGATGAATCGCGTACCGCACGTATCTCAACCTCGGTACTTCCCGAAGGAATACAAATAACCATGGTTAATGAGGGCGTAAACATTTTTGATTTCTTATTAATCATCTTGATCATGCCCCTGATCATTTGCTCGGCCGCGTTAAAGTCGGCAATTACACCGTCGCGCAATGGGCGAATGGTATAGATATTATCATGTGTTTTACCATGCATCTGGCGAGCACGCTCACCTATAGCTTCCAGCTTGTCGGTTTTACGGTTCAGCGCAACAATCGATGGCTCATCCACAACAATCTTGTCGGCATGGATAATGATTGTATTGGCTGTCCCCAAATCAATGGCTATTTCTTGCGATAAGAACGAAAATAATCCCATTCAATTAATTTTTTAGTGTTTAAAATGTCTTTTACCTGTAAAGATCATAGCCATATCGAACTCGTTACAAGCTTCAATAACTTCATCATCACGTATACTACCACCTGGCTCAACAATGTATTTTACGCCGTACTCATTGGCAGCTTCAATACTGTCGCGGAATGGGAAGAAAGCATCTGAAATAACAACAGACTCTTTAATATCAAGTCCTTCTTTCAGATTAAAACGCGGAATAGTCAAATGACGAAGACTATCCAAACGGTTTGGCTGACCCATGCCGGCACCTGTTAACCAGAACGCTCCATCCGCATTTTCAGTGACAATAGCAATGGCATTACTCTTCAAATGCTTACAAGCGGTAATCCCAAATTTAGCTAAATTCATTTTATTATCAGCAAATTGTCGGGTAGTAACTGTTTTAAATTCTGAATCAACACCTTCATCTTCGTCCTGAACAAGGATACCACCACTTACCGAGCGAATCAACTTTTCACCCGTAATGGCATCTTTAATAGGCGTTTCCAATACGCGCAAATTCTTTTTCTTTCCAAAAACAGCCAATGCTTCTTCGGTATATTCAGGGGCAATAATAATTTCAACAAATCGCTTGGCAAACCACTCGGCAATCTCGCCCGTTACCTTTGAGGTGAAACAGATAATGCCACCAAAGGCACTAATTGGATCGCCTGCCCAAGCCATTTCAAGCGCCTTAAGTGTATCGTCGGCCACGGCTAAACCACATGGGTTAAGGTGTTTTACAACCGATACGGCAACTTTATTCTCAATGTGTGTTACCGAATGGTAAGCATCGCTGGCAGCTTTCCAGGCTGCATCGGCATCCAACATGTTGTTATACGAAAGTGCTTTACCCTGCAACACATTGGCATTGGCCAGGCTAGCACCATTCTTGGTATTAGAAAATTTATATACGGTCGCTTTCTGGTGTGGATTCTCACCATAACGTAATACTTCACCATCGTTCAAGCTAATGCGCTCCATGTCTTCCTTATCTTTATTGAAGAAGTTAGAGATAGCCGAATCGTAGTGTGAAGAAACACCAAAGGCAGCTGCTGCAAATTTGAAACGGTCTTCCAAATCAGACTCGCCATTTTTCTCTTTCAAGATGGTAAGCAGGTCAGCATACTGATCTTTCGATGGTACGATAATCACATCCTTGTAGTTTTTAGCAGCCCCACGAATTAATGAAATACCACCTATATCAATCTTCTCGATGATATCCTGAAGAGGTGCTCCTGAAGCAACGGTTGCTTCAAAAGGATAAAGGTCAACAATGATTAAGTCAATTTCCGGAATATCGTATTCGGCCAATTGCTTTAAATCATCCTCGTTATCGCGACGTGCTAATATGCCACCAAATACTTTTGGATGCAATGTTTTAACCCGACCACCTAGTATAGATGGGTAGCTCGTTAAATCTTCAACGCGCTCGCAAGGCACATCTAAGCCTTCGATAAAAGCCTGAGTTCCACCAGTTGAATAAATGGTTACCCCTTGCTCGTGAAGCGTTTTAATGATTTCATCTAAACCGTCCTTATGAAAGACAGATACCAATGCCGATTTGACCTTTTTTACCGTATTCATTTATATTCAATTAGTTCTTTTCGCAAAAATAACAAAATAAGGACAGTTAAACCATAATATTATTCACAATTCATCAACAGATTGGGGAATAACTTGGGGAGTGGCTAATGTATACACATTTAAAAGCAAAATCTACCTCATCCCGGCCTTCTCCTCAAGGAGAAGGTGTCTGCACTTCTTGAGAAAAGCACAAGGCCGATCATTGTATTTTTGGGGATCCAACCCGCTATTAACATAAACTCCGTATTCAACCCAAAAATCTTCCAAATAGCTCACTTCCTCTCCATTTGGAGAGGATTGAGGTGAGGAGGAAAATCAAAAACTTTACAAAAATTATTTAAACGCCTAACTTAAAGTATCAAAACAACATCTTTATGTCACAGGAAAACTTTGATAACTTGTACTATGGGGCGTCTCAAGAGATTAAGA
>JAFMVD010000044.1 GCA_025499625.1 Carboxylicivirga fragile
GACTGGTAGTGGAAGTTGATGGTGAAATTCATGAATATCAGAAAGAATATGACGAAGGAAGAACAGCAGAACTGGAAAGACTCGGCATTACTGTATTTCGCTTTAGCAATGAAGAGCGGCGCTCTTTTACAAGTAGCCAATAAAGAGCCGCTCTCGATACTTGGGTAAAAAAAACGGTTCCCTTTAAGTGCAAAGCACCTAAGCAAGAACCGTTTCTTCATTCTAAGTGTATTCTTTTTATTCAGCTACAACTTTATTATCTAAATGTTTAGCAAGGAAGGTTTCCATGTTTCGATAGAAATCAAAGCGGTTTTCTTCATTTCTGAAACCGTGACCCTCATCGTCCTTCACAAGGTATTGTACATCTATTCCACGTGCCTTCATAGCCGCAACCATCTGATCTGACTCATCTATGTTTACACGTGGATCATTAGCTCCCTGAGCAACAAATAGAGCAGCTGTAATTTTATCGGCATGAAAAACAGGGGAAGCTGCCGCCATAAGAAGACTATCCTTTTCCGGATCTCCCACCATCTCATACAGCATTTCTTTATAAGGCTCCCAATAGGGCGGAATTGTATTCATAAACGTAAACAGATTACTTACACCAACATAATCAACACCACACTTATATAAATCAGGCGTATAAGCTAATCCGGCCAAGGTGGCATATCCACCATAACTACCTCCATAAATAGCTACCCGTTCTTTATCTGCAATACCTTTTTCAATCAGCCATTTTACACCATCGGTAATGTCATCTTGCATGGTCAAGCCCCATTGTTTAAAGGATGCTTCCCAAAAGGTACGTCCATAACCTGTTGATCCTCTGAAGTTCATTTGAAGAACCGCATAGCCGCGATTAGCTAAAAGTTGAATTTCAGGATTAAATCCCCAGCGGTCGCGAGCCCATGGTCCTCCATGTGGATTTACAACCAAAGGAAGATTTTTGGCTTCTATTCCAACCGGTAAAGTAAGGTAACCATGTATGGTCAATCCATCGCGAGAAGTGTATTTGATTGGCTTCATCTTAGCCATCTGTTTTTCATCCAACCAAGGACTCACATCGGTTAAATGCGTTAAACTACCACTTGCCATGTCAAAGAAATAATAAGCTCCTAACGAACGGTCGCTATAGGTACGAACCAAGAATTTCTCTTCTGCTTTATCGCTACTAGCAAAAAACACCTCGTATTCCGGCAATTTTTGCTGCACCTGATTATAGAGTTCCTTTGATTCTGCATCAAAGAAATGGCGACCGGCCTTATCGGTATAATAAGTAGCTGTTGTAAGCACTTTACGCTTGCGTGAGTAATACAATCCTTCAACATCCACATCAGCATGCTTAAAAAGAACTTCTTTTTCGCTTGCCGTAGCCGGATCAAAAATTACTATCTCAGCCTTATCACGATCAATATTTGAAGCTGCATAAAACATTTTATTATCGAAGGTAAAAAAGATCGGAGCCATCTGTTCCTTGAAGGAAGTCGTCAGGATACCTTTGAATTCTTCTTCTTCAGTATCGCGATACATCACGGTTTGGTTAATCATATCTGTAACAGCAATAGCCGCGCGTAATTTACCATTATGGTCAGTAATCCATTGCGATATATTACCAGGGTTTTCATACAACAAAGTCATTTCGCCTGTTACAATATTCAATCGGTATGGATCAAAAGCTTGTGGGTTACGCTTATTCATACTAATAATGATTTCTTCAGGAATATCACGAAGATCATCTATAATACCTGTACGAACATTTTCAAAATCAGTGAAGCATAACAAGTCAGAACCATCGATGTTAACACCATAAAGTTTGAAATTTTCATTTCCACCATCATCTTTCAGGTAAAGAATTCGGTTTTCGTTGGCCCAAAAATAATTTGATACATCACGATCCGTTTCAAAGGTAATTTGCACAGCTTCATCAACACCTACCTCTTGCACAAATACATTCATGCGATTTTGATAAGGTGCTTTAAATGAGAAATACTTTCCATCGGGTGAAATCTGAAAACTGGTCTTTTCAGCATTTTTAAAGAAATCTTCAACGGGAATAATTGGAGCTCTTTCTTCTTTAGGCGGAGCCATTTTACATCCAATAACAAGGATTAGCACAGTTGTTAAAACAACGAGAAAATTCTTTTTCATATTAAAGGGTTTAAATTTGAAAATATGTGATAGCTGTAAATTACGGATTCTTTTAATTGAATGCAAGCTAATTACGCCCATGGGAGCGACTTTAAATAAAACTAGCAAATAGTCGCAGTTTATCTGAGTCCGAGAAACTTAGAAGAAATCACTTCTCCCAAAGCAAGCATTCGACCCTGCAGCTCGTAAATCAAGCATGTTGCACACTTTCTCTCCTTCAGAAAAATCGCCTTGAAGTGTTTAGTACACTTTTCCCAACCCGTAATTAAGAAGATATCTTAAAACAAGTCATTACGCTGCATCCTTTGTTTTCCTTTGATTTAAGGCGAATATTACCCTGATGTTTTTGTAGAATGGAATACACAATGGACAAACCCAGACCTACACCTTGGCCAGGCTCCTTTGTTGTGAAAAATGGTGTTGTGACATTCTCAATATGTTCGTCAGCTATACCGTGCCCATTGTCTTTCACAAGCACATACAAACAATTATTTGAGAAGCGAGTAAGAATTTGAATGATGCCATTTTTGGACGTAGCATGAATGGCATTTAAGAGCAAATTAATATATACCTGATGTATTTCGCCACGATTACATTTTATAACTGAAGTACTGGCTAGGTAGTTTTTTTGAACCGAAATAGTATATTGAATTTCATTATTAAGCACCAATAAGCAGTTATCAAGTATTTCATGAACATCACAGCTTTCGTCACTATCAGTACTTTGATCGTTAAACATGTTTAAGCCATTTATTACTGCGGTCGATCTACTTACGCCTTCTTCAATCATATTAAGGTAATCACCATAAGAATCCAGAAAGTCGGGGTTCTCCTCCTTCATTTTCATCTCAATGGACATTTTTCCACCTCGAATGAAGTTAAGTGGGTTATTTAATTCGTGTGAAATACCAGAGGTAAGAATACCGAGTGAGGCCATTTTCTCCGATTGAATTAAATGTGCCTGCATTTCCTTTTGTATTTTAAGTGCCTTTTCTAAAGCCTCATGCTGCTCCTCAATTATTTCGTTTTTATTATATAAATCCTCATTGGTACTTTTCAGTTCCTCATTTATGGCTATCAGTTCATGGTTTTTATCTACAATGTTCTTTTGCTGATTTTCAATTTCATGTTTCTGCCGACTTAGAACCTTATTTTTCTGATGCACCAATCCATTTAATTCATCCTTTTCCTGATGTATCCGCAGGTAAATGGTTTGAAAAACACCAACAATAAAAAGCAAAAAGAAAGCGCCAAAATGTATTTGAAAGGCTTCGTCAATAACACCTCTTGATAAGGAGCAAGAAAACAAATAAGGATAAATCCATAGAGCAATAAAGAAACTAACAAACCATAAAAACAACGCACGTGCTGGCTTAATGATTGAGCCAAACAAAAGAGCTGCAAACATTTGTGATGCCAACCAATAAGGATGAAAATCATTAAGTAGCAAAAAACAAGTAAATAATATAGGTAGAGTAATACTTAGCGAAAATTCGAAGTACAGTTTCTTAACTAAGGTAAGTGGCTTTGATGGTCGATACAAAAGCCAGCCCAATGAAAGGACAGAAGCTACCAGGCGCATATATAAATCATCGTTTAGCCCAAATATATATTTATCAACAACGTGAAAAAGCAAATGCCCAACAGCAGATATTACCGCCAAAGCCCTAAAGGAGCGTTGAAGCAGGCCATAATCACTATTAAAATATATGCTTAGGTATTTTCGCATCTTACTTTTTTGTTTATCCTCTGTTTATCATTCCAGATTCAGTTTGTGCTCTGCATTACCCCTCTTTCAATGTCACTATTTCTGAACAATAGAGCCTTTAACGGTCGACTTCTCAATTTTGTTTGGAATTTTTGAGTAAAAGAAACGATTACTATCTCCATTCGATATTCTGAGCGCCCCATTTGTGTATCGGACTGACTCTTTACTTCGGACTGTCGACTTCGGACAGTCAGCTTTCAACTTCGGACTTCGGACTTTTTATCTTATCTTGCTTGTTCAAACGATATCAAACTATGATCCTGGTCTATAAATTCTTTAAAGAAAGCTTTCTGTTTGCCATAAATGCCTTGCGCTCTAATGTACTTAGAACAGTGCTTACGCTATCGGGTGTTACCATTGGTATTTTCTCCATCATCACCGTATTTACGCTCATCGATTTTATGGAGAAACAGGTAAGAGATAGCATCGAATCTTTGGGAGACAATGTTATCTACATTCAAAAATGGCCTTGGACTCCTCCTGAAGGAGAAACGGAATACCCTTGGTGGCGTTACATGAACCGACAGGTTCCTTCGCTTGATGATTACGAGCAAGTAGCTAAACGCTCACAACTGGCCGAAGAAGTTGCGTTTATAATGAATTCGCAACGTCGCGTGACCTATGAAAATAACTCCTACGACAAAGTTGGTGTAATGGGTGTTACCCATCGTTTCGAAGGTATCTGGAATTTTGAAATTGCTCAGGGGCGGTATTTCTCCTATTACGATTCAAATAACGGAACCAATGTGGCGCTTATAGGAGCCGACATTGCCAAAGAGTTGTTTCAAGACTTAGATCCAATTGGCAAGAGTGTTAAAATGATGGGGCGGAAATTTAATGTGATTGGCATAATTGAAAAACAGGGCACAGATATGTTTGGCAATAGCCTCGATAAGAATTTGATTATCCCAGTAAATTATGCCAAAAACCTGTTTAACCTGCGCAGCGAAAGTGTTCAGCCCTTTATTATGGTGAAAGCTAAAAAAGGCTATACTTCCGACGATTTAAATGATGAAATGGTAGGTATTATGCGTGCCATTCGCCGCATCAAACCTGCTGGCGAAAACGATTTTGCCTTAAACCGCATTAGTTTAATTCAGAAAGATCTGGATAAATTATTCAGTTTCATTGATAAGGCTGGCATTTTCATTGGTGGATTTTCAATACTTGTTGGAGGTTTTGGAATTGCCAACATTATGTTTGTATCAGTACGTGAACGCACTCGCATTATTGGTATACAAAAGGCATTGGGCGCCAAACGTCGCTTTATCCTTTGGCAATTTTTAATTGAAAGCACTATTCTTTCTTTAATTGGTGGAGTTGCAGGTTTACTCATTGTGTTTTTAATAACAATTGTTGTTGGCCTCATAGCCGATACAAGGGTGGCATTGAGCTTAGGCAACATACTCACTGGCATAAGCATATCCGCAGCTATTGGTATTTTATCTGGTTTTATTCCGGCATGGACGGCTTCAAAAATGGATCCGGTTGAAGCCATTAATTCCTTATAACAATGAAATCAAAAACATAAGAATACTAAACTTGTTATTCTAAAGGACAAAACTTAAAGAACTGTAGCGGTTTCTCAATCTGCCTTGTGCAGGAATATGACCCAAAAAACTCAAATAATAGTAATATGAAATTTATTCTAAGTCTACTTCTAGTGGCTTCAATTTTTAACATTGAAGCTCAAAATTCGAAGATCCCTGCTAGCTTTAGCAATATCAAGTACGATAATGAAGGTCGCTTGACTTTTAAAGATGGTGAAAACATTTACTATGCAGAAACGGCTCCTGCCAATTATAGTATCACCCAATTATTAGGTCAACCCATTGGCACCAAAACCGGTATTTTTTTCGATTTTGGTAATTTCAAAGGGACCATCACCTATGGTTTAATCCCATATGGTAAAGCACCTCATCCACTACCCGTATTCCGCTTTCAGTTACCTCTGGTAGATGGTAAAGTAGCCATTAATATAAAGGATAATTTTAAGTACCCCTACGATTTTGTGGGATGGTCAGAAAGTGGTCAGTGTGTACTCGGCTATCGTTTAATCAACGAAACTGGCATGATTGTTTTTGATGGTGAGGTAGCCATCTCGGGAACGGGTCCTTTCACAACTGTTCCGGTTATTTACGAAGGCCCATTCGTTAATATTGTAACGGACTCAACTGCTGTTATTTCTTTCAATACATCAGAACCATCAAAGGCTACTGTTGAAAGTAATGGCTTAGTTTATCCAAGTAATAAAATGACTAATTATCACGAGGTTAAACTGATAAACCTAAGCCCTGACACCCAATATGATTACACGGTAGATGTGGAAGGTTTTAAACAAACTTATCACTTTAATACGGCACCGAAAAGCGGCACACGAAAAGCGTTTAACTTTGCCTATACCAGCGATAGTCGTCATGCAACTGGCGGTGGCGAGCGAAAAATTTATGGCGCCAATTCATACATCATTAAAAAGATGGCTGCTGTTGCGCATCATGAGAAAGCCCAATTTGTGCAGTTTACTGGTGACATGATAAATGGCTATTTAACGCACAAAGAAGAACAACACGTGCAATATACCAACTGGAAAAAAGCTGTTGAACCATTTTGGCATTACATTCCCTTTTATGTAGGTCAAGGTAATCACGAAGCATTGGGACCGGCATTCTTTAACGTAGAAGGCAAATATATGGCGTCGATAGATGGTTTTCCTTATGAAACACACTCGGCTGAACAAGCCATGAAAGAAGCCTTTGTTAATCCAGAAAATGGCCCTATTAGTGAAGATGGAAGTAAATACGATCCTCGCCCTCGAAAAGTCGATTTTCCATCGTATAGTGAGAATGTGTTTTATTATACCTACGACAATGTTGCAATGATTGTTTTGAATAGCGACTATTGGTACACGCCTAGTTTAAGTAGAAACACAGCTACCAGTGGTGGTTTACACGGATACCTCATGGACAATCAGATGGCCTGGCTTAAAGCAAGCATATTAAACCTGGAAAATGATAGCAACATCGACCATATATTCGTGACGCAACACACGCCTGCATTCCCTAATGGTGGGCATAGTCGCGATGACATGTGGTACAGTGGCAACAACGATAAACGTCCTTATATAGATGGCAAACCCGTTGATAAAGGTATACTGGAAAGACGCGATGAGTACCTCGATATTTTAGTTAATCAAAGCACAAAAGTGATAGCCATATTAACTGGTGATGAGCACAATTATAATTATTTGAAGATTACAGAAGAGATGCCTCGCTATCCTGAGAATTATGAACCTGAAAAAATTGTTTTATCTCGCCCCATCTATCAAATAAACAATGGCGCTTGTGGAGCACCATATTATGCACAGGAAGTTCTGCCTTGGAGTGCTCACACAAAATCCTTCAGTGTGGAAAACGCAGTTTGTATTTTTACGGTTGATGGTTCAAGTATTAAGATGAAAGTAATCAATCCGGATACGCTAAATGAAATTGATAATTTAGAGCTTAGAAAGTAAATCAGAATAGTAATTGCAATATCTGTTTTTAACAGATATTGAACACTCTTCTGCGTTACAATTTACAACATACAAAAAATCTAGTTTCTATGATCTAACGATCTATATTTATGATAGAATACTTAATAAATGAGTGAGAAAGAAGAGAAGGATAGGTACTTTATCTATAATGAGTTGAATTTCGGCGTTTTGAAACTTACACCTGGCAAAAAGGGTTTGAATGAAATAAGCGAGGTATTACAAGCCATCCTGGATGACGATGATACCCGCCTAATTCATTTTATGCTAATTGATATTCGCAATTGTAAGTTTACATTCAAGCTTAAAGAGACGTTTCGATTTCTTGACTTAATTGGTAAGTACAGACACCTCAACAATCGTAAACGAATTGCCTATCTGGTTAATTCTCCTATCGAAACTGCTTTTGCCCATTTTTTCATCAAACAATTGGAGGGCCAACGGCGGGTTTGTTCCACGATGGAGAAAGCATACGAACACCTGAATTTGAATGTGAGTTTTCAGGAGTTTAATAAACTATCGGACATATAACCTTTATCCACCCAAATCCCACATATTAAAGGCAATGGATAAGCCCACCGAGAAAGGGTATAATTCTGGACCGGTATCTTTTTTAAATAGAGGAGTCATGTAATACGTGCCGTACAAGTTGATCGCTCTATACCCCATTCGAACCATTGCCCCATAACGCCAATCCTGAAGGTTATAATCACTGGTTGAACGTACTTTTTCTGGGCTTTCACCATCGTTATACTTCACACGAGTAAATGAATGCAAACGCACTCCACCAACAGCTCCTGCTGATACATAAAAGGCATGTCTATTTCGGTTGGTTGGAATTTGAAACTCCAACAAAAGTGGCATATTTAAATAAGTCGTTGACAAACGGTTTGAGCTAATTCCACGTATACTCAGGTCGTAATCAATGTTACCAGCTTCATCCTTTTTTAAAATATATGGCCCGGAAAAACGATAACTTCCATATTCAAGCCCTAAGCCTGTTACTAATCCAATATTTCCTCTCCGCTGTAAGCCAATGCTCCACTGCAAGAAATTAAAAGCAAAGGTATGGGACTTGTTTTGGTCAATGTCCATAAAAGATGATTCAGGTGGCAGATTGGTTGATCCATCTGGTGAAACATATGCATTAAAACCAAATTCCAAACCTGTATAATGCCCTCGAAAACGTCGATTGCGACTAACTCTTTCTTTTCGATAGCGATTAGGCCCCATTTCAATGTAGGTATTTGATCCCTGTTCTTCTATAATCACCTCTCCGCCCAGTATGCGAATATGCGTTTTCTCACCTCCTTTATCCTCAATGATAATGTGTTTTTCTTTTCCGACAGTTATGTTTGTCTCCGTTTTTGGTTTTTCGTCCAAAACTGCCTGCTCAATTGGAATATCAAGAACCTGTCCCTGCTCGTCAATCCACACCATTTTACCTTCTAACAAAGCTTTAGCCTTACCCTCTTCGAACGACCAAATATGCGAATACATGGGCGGAACAACTTCATTACCTGCCTCATCAATATAACCAACCTTGCCATCTTTCAATACACGTGCCCGGCCATTTTCAAACGACCATATTTGCTGATATTCACATGGTATTATTTCACTACCTACATTATTAACATAGCCAATCTTCCCATTTTTCAGAACACGCGCTCTACCCTCTTCAAACGACCATATTTGCTGATATTCACAAGGAATAACCGGATTGCCTTCTTCATCATAGAAACCCAACTTACCATGTTTCATCACCTTTGCCCAACCATTGCTACCAAACGACCAAACCTGATCGTATTCGGGCGGGATTACTATTCGTCCACTTTGATGATATACACCGACTTTCCCTTGTTTCAACACACGAAAAAAGCCCTTGTCATCAAGGTTCCAAACCTGATTATATTCACAAGGAACAATAACGGTTCCGGCATCATCAATAACACCAATTTTACTATCAAGCATAACGCGATAAATACCGTCGCTAATTTGCCAATGCCTATCGTAATTTGCCAAAGTACTATCAACCATTGATTGTGACTGAACAGACGATACAAAAGCAAACAGAGCAAGAATATATAGAAAGCGTAAATGCATGTTAGTGGTTAATTAATGATTAAAAACTTATTAGGGTCATTCCAATGGTATAAGGATGTAATTCCGGCCCTCCACCATTGGTATACAAAGTTGAGAAATTATAGGTTCCGTACAACTTGATGAAACGATAACCTACTCGTACCATAGCTCCGTATTGAAAAGGATTTATATTAATGTCCTTTTTGCTCTTCTCTTTATGTCGACTTCCTCCCTCGTGATAGGCCATTTTAGTATGCCCCCACAGGCGAAAACCACAATATGGCCCTGCTGAGATAAAGAAGCGATGGCGATCTTCAGTCGCCGGAAGTTGCCACTCGAGCAACAAGGGAAAATTCAAGAAAGCCGACATGATTTTATTCTTAGTCACTGCTTTGCTATCGGGCACTGGTACTCCAATGGTACTGCCTGTTTCAGGATCACGCTCGAAATAATACGGTTTATCTGTTCGGTAATTATACCAGGTTAAACCACTACCAACCACCAAACCAAGGTTGTTTTTGTAGCGTTGCAGTCCAATATTATATTGCAAAAAGTTAATGCCTACAGTAACTGCTTTACCCTGATTTAAATCCATGAATTGAGCATCGGCAGGTAAACTGGTTGAAAAACCAGAACTCATGTAACCATTAAAACCCAACTCAAAACCGGCCCAATGACCTTTAAATCGGTCTATTGGTATGCGTACCATACGAACTCTCGAACGATTATGATCTTCAATTACCTCAAAGCGACGAGAACCAATGGTGATTTTCGTGATGGTATCGTTAAAATCGTCTACCTCAACCTTTATACCAGGCACACTTACTTCAGTCTTGGCTCCTTCTTCATAGATGGTGACAACACGTGTTGAACGATCATTTCGCTTATCTCTATTTCTTTGTGCAGCAAGATTAAGGGTAAATGCTGTAAAAAGAACTATGCTTATTAATACTGATTTAGTCATGATTTCAGGTTTTACTTTATTTTCTTTATCCTACATTCTAACTTAGCCTTACAATCCCCGGAGATTTTTAAATTAAGAACATCAGTGAATGTTGATATCATCTTTCGAAGCAATATTATCTGTTTTTGCTTCTCACAAATCTAGGACGACCTACCCATTCTATTTGTTACAAGTCAAATAAAAATTAAAGTGAAAAACCCATAACCAACTTCCATAGCGTGGCCGATAAGCACTACTAATCAATGTACTATTTATCGCTCTGGAATCTTCTACTAATATATTCGCATCGTTTTATCTCTTATAGCTAAAACTTATTCACAGCTAGTTTGTTGAAAAGGCTCGAACATGTTTGAAATAGTATTCTATTGACAACACGTTTTGAGATAACCATAAAAACAAATTAAATGTCTGAGGCAGGAGAAGTAAAAGGAAAATCGTTTGATACTCTTTTGAATAAACTAAAACAAAAGATGCACAGCGTATATCATGAACGTAGCAATACGGATGATTTAGCTGTTAAAAGAGGAATGCCGCCATTTGCGATGCGCGAAATAATGTCAGCCAATCCATTTTCAGCAATCATTCCGAAAGAGTATGGCGGTTTAGGTGGAGATGTGAAAGAAAGTATTGCCTTAATGAGTGCTGCATCATATGAGTCATTAGCCTTATCGCTAACCTTTGGAATTAACATGGCTCTGTTTCTGCAACCTGTAATGAAATCGGCTCAAGAAGAAGCTAAAGCACAGGTATTGAATCGTTTTCTTACCCAACAGAATATGGGTGGCTTAATGATTACCGAACCAGATTTTGGTAGCGATGCATTAAGCATGCGTACTTCATTTACTGAGAATAATGGCAAATATCACCTTAAAGGCACCAAGCATTGGGCTGGCCTAACAGGATGGGCCGACTACTGGTTATTAACTGCCCGAAAGAATGTTGGTGATGGCAAATTAGCTCGCGACATTGATTATTTCATTTGTGATGTAACGCAAACCGAACAAGTTATTGAAGTAGAAGAGTTTTTCGAAAACCTTGGTTTATACCAAATACCCTATGGACGAAACAAACTGGATATACAAATACCACAAGTTCAAAAATTAATTCCTGAGAGCTCGGGTGTAAAAATGATGTTAGATTTACTGCATCGCAGCCGTATGTCGTTCCCGGGAATGGCCATGGGTTTTATTCAGCGCATGCTCGACGAAGCCATTACGCATTGCCAGCAACGTTTCGTGAGTGGCAAGGCTTTGATTAATTACGACCAAGTTCAACAGCGTTTGGCGGAATTGCAATCGCGCTTTACCATTGTATCTGCCATGTGTGTAAACAGTACCGAAAAAGCAGGCTTAAAAAATGACTTGTCGGGCATTGGTATTGAAGCAAATGCCGTGAAAAGCATTGCCACTGACATGATGCAGGCTGCTTCACAAACTCTGTTACAATTAGTTGGTGCCAAAGGTTATAAGTTGAATCATATTGCAGGCCGTTCAACTGTTGACAGTCGTCCTTTCCAGATTTTTGAAGGATCGAACGATATGTTGTATTCGCAAATTTCGGAAGCAGTATTGAAACTGATGCGCAAGGCTAAGCTTGATAATATATTGGACTTTGCCAAGGGTTTTGATTTGACTCAACGCGCCAGTGACATTGTGAAAGATTTGATCAACTTTAAAATTGATCAGGCCATGCCACAACGTAAATTGGTTGATTTAGGTCAGATATTTGGACGGGTAATTTGTATCGATCAGGTAAGCGCTCTTAATGAAAAAGGCTTTGACAAGAAGCTGACTGATGGTGCCGTTGAGTATCTAAGACAAGAAATATCAAACCTCATTTCGTCGTTTAACTATTCGAATAAAACACAAGTGATTGAGGATTATAAAGGCAATAGTGACTGGTTGAGTTTTGTGTAAAAGAAAATAGATGACATCTTTATGTCCATAGATGCCATCCGTATTAAACCCCAAAAAGGTTCCAATCTTATTCTGATCGGAACCTTTTTTGTCTATTCTGTATCTATATTTCTCTTTGTTAATGTAATTGGATACTTCTTGCGAATCTTCCTCTGCTCCTCGCTACTCATCTTGTCATAATCATCACCTTGCTTTTCACAATAATCACGTCGAATAGAATTAACGGTTGCAAATACTGTATTTACCGTTGTTAAATAATCATTGTAACTGGTTGCGTTTTCATATTCATAAAGCATCACATACTTTTCGTTACTTAAGATGTGCTTTTTCAGCTTTTTGGTCAGTAGATTTTTATCTATCGCTTTGCTACCATCTATTGTAAAAAGATTAATACCCCTATCGGCTAATTCGCTTTTCTCTAAAAACTCTGCATCCATTGGAGGCAACAACATAAAGAGCGCCAAGTCAGTTTCATTCTGAGCTTTATCCTCATGCTTAGCAACATAACCAATTTTCAGATAATTATTTTCACGCAAGGCTTGTTTAACCTTGTCCACGTAAACCATAAGCACCTCTTTATCAATTTCTAGAAGCGTTGTCATACGATTTAACTTAGAAGATTCAGGCTTTTCAATGTTTTTGCAAATGGCATCTAAATCGCTAAAATCACGCCTTTTCCCTTCAAAGAATAACTCCTCTCCAGAAAGAAACAGATGCATTAAAATCATATCCTTTCTATATTGCTTAAGCTCGGTTACCTTAGGGTAGGTTAGTTTTTGAAAATTTGCATCAAGCACTATATAACTCTCTCCTTTAGGAGCTTTCCTATATGTAACGATAGCTTCTTCATCCCAATTAATTATTAATTCTTCATTCTCAAATTCATAATTAACTTTTTGCTTTTCTTTACCATCTATCAGAATAAAATTCTTTGATTTTATTTTTACATCATACACAATAGAATTAATTACATTCTCGCTATCTAGAATCATTGTAGTTAACTTATTGTCACGTATTACTAGGAGTTGAGCTTGTCCTGATTGGCTATTCACTGACATCCAATCACCATTAAGCGAATTAGAAACAGTTGCTTTGTTACTTGCCATCACCTCATTGCTTCTACTTGTCATATCTGCAAATAAGAAGAAGGCGGCAATTAGTATTGGTACTATGGCTACGGCCTTCATTTTGGCCAGTAAGCCCGATTTATTTTTGTTCATCATGGCTATTCGTTTTTTAATTGATAATAAATTAAAATTATTTACCAGCTCAACTGAGCGAATGCTGATTAACTGACTCAGTAGTAGAGACTGATAATCAAATAACTCATGCCCTTTGTTTACCACTTGCCTGTCGGCAATGTACTCGTGACATGTTTTAATTGATTTCTGTATGCGCCATGTAAGCGGATTAAACCACTGGAAAATCGTAATGATTTGCGCCAGTATTAAATCCACAGAATGTTTATCGTTGACATGAACTTTTTCATGTTCCAGTACTTGTTCAAACTCTTCATTCTTTAGTATTTCCTTATTAACAAAAACCCAATTTAAAAATGAAAACGAAGGCATTTCTTCCTTCAGATAAATCAGATTTATCCCATCCGTTTCGCTACTGGTATTTTGTTTAATAATTCGACGTAAACTCCTCAATAAAAAGAGGAAACGAAAAGTAAAAAAGAGTACTCCTATAAAATAAATTATAAATATTATGCTCGATATTTTCCAGCTATTACTTGATTTAGCAGTATCACTTTTCACTTGATCCAACGGAATGACATTACTTTGATCGACTGCGAGATTGCTTGTTTCAACTTCATCTATAAACTCCGGATCGGTTATAAGAATTAGGTGTTCATAGTAACTCTTGAATTTCTCAATACCTTGACTTGTATCTTTTATGTACTCATAGTTTACCACATCCATTTGAATGGATATAAGCGGGATAGTAAGAGCCAGTAACATCGATCCTAGTAAATAGAAACGATTAAATGTGAAGTAGGTTTCTTTGCGAAAAAACACTACATAACCCAAATAAAATATACTTAGGCACAATCCCGATTCGAATAAGTAAAGTAGAAACTTAGCCATCTTTTTGCTGTTTTAAGTCTTCAAGCATTTTAATTACTTCATTGACTTCTTCGGTTTTAAGGTTTTTGTTTTCAGAGAAAAAGTTAACCACCTGTTTGAACGAGTCATTAAAATAGTTGTTTACCAGCGAACTCAATTGATTGCTTCGGTAATTGTCTTTCGAAATAAGCGGATAATATTCGTAGGTAGTCCCAAACTTATTAAATCCAACAATTTCTTTTTTTACCAAAACCCTTACAATGGTTGACACACTATTATATGGTGGTTGCGGCTCAGGAAATTTAGCCTGTATATCTTTGATGAAACCTTTTTCAAGCTCCCAAAGAATCTGCATTATCTTTTCTTCTGCTTTTGTTAAAGTTACCATTGTATTACTAAGTTAGTTAATCAGCACTACAAACATATAACTTAAATTTAAGTTTGTCAACTTATTTTTAAGTTAATTGACTTATGAATAAGTTTAAAGGGTCAAAACACCGACAAATAGGGCTCTGTAGAAAGTCATTTTATTCAGAAAAAATTCTATCTTTGAGTAAGTAGTATTAAAATCACACGAACATGAGCCAAGCAGATAGCGAAAAATTAGTAGTTGTATACGAAGGCAATCCAGTAGATGCTGACATCGTTAAACAAATGTTAGCCAACCACAATATTGAAGCAAACATCTTAAATCAGTTCACAAGTACTATTGCTCCTCACATCGTGCCGGAAGCAAGTGTAATTGTTATGGAAAAACACAAAGCCGATGCCTTAGTATTGTTACAGCATTTTAGTACGAGTAATTAATTTCGATTTAGGCGTTACTCATTAGTGTTAGTAAAATATGATTACTAAGAAAGTGTAAACTATGGAAATATTACCTGTCATTTTAATAATCTCATCCTTTGTTTTATATATTAAAGATCAATCATATTCCTTAGTATCGCAAAACGGTTATCAATTACAAAAAAGGTCAATTGAAAAATATAAAGGTTTGCCATTATTTGAACTTGATTATTTAATTGATGGAAATGAAATAACTCCTGATCATAGAAATGCACTAAAACGATACAGAAAATATAGAATTATAGGTCATTGGATACTATTTTCATCTTTCGTATGTGTTTTTTTCATAGGGCTCTTAAATAGTTCAACCTGATATACTAGCATAAGTAAATATTTAAGATAAGTATTAATCACCTTATGGATTCAAATTATTATTTACTTGGATGAAAGACCTCTGGAGAAGTTATGGGCAGTTCACAAACCTTGTTTTCACATTTATAAATTAAGGTCTGCCCTTTAACGTATCTGTCTTTCAACAAGAATATCTGGTCGTTATCCGAAACTGATCCTGCATAAACAACACCAGGTATTAATCGTTTTTGAAGCTGCTTTCTGTAAGAATCGACATCAGTACCGAGTATCGCTATTTCTTGCAAATGTTGATTATCCAAAACGGATAACAGTGCCCAACGCGCATAGTAACTTGGGTTCTTTTCGGCTTGCTCATACATCTTGGCTATCAGCATTTGAGCAATATCTCTAAACTCAGAGTGCTCACCTAACTGTGATAACTGCATCAGGTTTTTAGCCATAGTCGCCATGGATGATGGAATCACATTATCCTGCGCATCTGTTTTTCGTGCAATTAACTGCTCACCCTTATCGGATGTATAATAGATTACTCCCTTAGATTCATCATAAAAATCGCGCAACACAAGCTTATTAAGTGCTAATGCCTCTATGTAATAATCCGTGTTAAAAGTTATTTGGTATAAGGACAAAAATGCCTCAATCATAAGAGCATAATCATCCAGAAAGGCATCAATTTTAGCAACACCACTTTTTGAGGTACGCAACAATCTTCCATCATCCTGCTTTACAACCTTCAATAAATATTGCATGGCTCTCTCAGCCGCTTGTTTGTATTTATCGTCACCAAAGGCTTGGTATGCATCGCACAATCCTGTTATTGTTAAAGCATTCCATGCTGTCAGAATTTTGTCATCCAAACCAGGCCGCACTCTGCCTTTTCGTACCTCAAGTAGTTTATCCAACGATGCTTGTAGGTTTGTTTGAAAAGCCGGAAAATCAAGATTGTTGTTTGCTGCATATTCCTCACGCGTAATTGATCCATGAAGAATATTCACTCCATGCTCCCAATTACCACCGTCACTTATTTCAAAATATTTGAAGAAATGCTCATCCTCACCTAAAATTTCTTTTAACTCGCTTCTTGTCCAGGTGTAAAACTTACCCTCTACACCTTCACTATCGGCATCCAGTGCCGAATAAAAAGCACCTTCGGGTGATTGCAATTCACGCTGTAAAAATTGAAAAGTCTCCTCAACAATTCGCTCATACAATTTCTTACCCGAAGTTTTGTAGGCATTGCTGTATAATGATAAGAGCTGAGCATTGTCGTAAAGCATTTTCTCAAAATGTGGCGCAAACCAGCGCTCATCGACCGAATAGCGCGAAAAACCTCCCCCAGCCTGATCGTATATTCCACCAGAAGCCATTTTATCCAGAGTGAGGCACACAAAGTCCATCAACTCCTCATCCCCTTTTAATACACCCAATTGATGAGCTAAATTAAGTGATACCGGCATAGGAAACTTAGGTGCGCCACCATAGCCACCATAAGTATTATCAAAGCGAACCTTTGTATTCGAAATAATCAGTTCTTCATCAATACTAGGCACTGTTGTTACTATATTAGGGAAATCATTTGAGCGTATACCCTTGGTGAGCTGCTTTGCTTGATCCAATAATTTTTCTCGCTCATTCGTATACAAAGCACTCAAACTCGTTAACACTTCCAACCACTGATTCTTTGGAAAATAAGTACCTCCCCAAACCGGACGACCATCGGGCAAAGCGAAACAATTCAAGGGCCATCCTCCTCGACCTGTTAAGATCTGAACAGCCTCCATGTATATTTGATCCACATCGGGCCGCTCTTCTCGATCAACTTTTACACAAATAAAGTGTGCATTCATCAAATTGGCCACTTCTTCATCTTCGAACGATTCGTGCTCCATAACATGGCACCAATGACATGCTGAATAACCCACACTTATGAGTATCAATTTATCTTCATTTCTTGCCCTCTCAAAAGCCTCCTCACCCCAAGCATACCAATGGACTGGGTTATGTGCGTGTTGTAATAAATATGGGCTGGTTTCAGCTATTAATTTGTTCGAATTCATATTCGTTTATTTTGAGAATTGGGTGTTTGACAAGCAATAAATTGCACCATTCCAAACATTAGAATCAACCACCTTGTAGTCATAAATACCAAACGTTATCGCAGCATATCTGTTCAATAAGTCGTCAAGTATTTACTGCTTTGGCATTAATATTTTAAAAAAGCATATTAAATTTGTTTAATTTCAGTTCAATGAAGTACTTATTAATTATATCGCTATTAACCCTGTTAACAGGATGTCTTGGTTTGGATTCTAACCTGATTTCTGATAAAACAACCTATGGACCAAATGTGTCCTTAGCTGTTGGACAATACTTGGCACAATACGAAACCGTTGATGATCTGCCAATTATGACTCCAGTTTATGGTCACCCTTATACCTTTAGTGACACGGATACATTAGCTTTTAACATATCGGACAGCTTCGATTCACGCGAAAACATTGTTTCCATTTTGCTGCAGTTCGATATAATCAATCGATTCCCAGCAGACATACAGGTTAAACTATATTACATCGATGAAAATGGAACAGATATTTACCTAACAGCTGGCGATGGTATTGAATTGGTAGCTGCAGTTTTAAATGAGCAAGGTGAAGTCTTCTCACAAAATGGTACACTTACTAACTTTATGCTTCAGGAAGATCAAATTGATGGACTAATGACCACTGATAAAGTTGTAGTAGAAGTAGGTTTTATCGATTTTATATTAACTCCAGAGATAAGAGCTAATTTTAATGAATACATGGTTTTGACAGATTTAGGTGTTCAGAGCCAACTTATATTTGAGGATTAGCTGAATGAACAAAACCTTTTCCAAACAGCTTATCCTACTAATTTTAACACTGGTACCATTACCATTGCTGGGGCAGCAGAACCTCACTTTGTTTTTAATGCATGATTTGCCCCAGGCTAATTTTGTTAATCCTGCAGTAGCGGCCAAATGCCCAACCGTAATTGGATTTCCGGGTTTAGCATCGATACATGCCAATTATAGCAATACTGCCTTTACTCTGCAAGACATACTTGCCACAAATAACGATTCGCTCTATTTTAACCCAAGCAAGGCCATTGACCAAATGAAAGGTCAGGAATTAGTGGCAGCCGAAACCCATTATACACCCATCTATTTTGGTCGCTGGATAAAGCAATCCTATTTCACATTTTCGATCACCGAGAAAGTAATTAGCTATAATACCATTAACAGTGATGCAGCAAAGCTTGCATGGTATGGCAACTCCTCTTTTCTTAAAAAGGAGGCCTCTTTAAAAGGCATCAGAGGCAACGGTAATCACTACCGCGAATACGCACTTGGTATTGCAAGCAGAACCAGTGATCGAATGCGGATTGGCATTAAAGCAAAACTGTTATTCGGAAAGGGTAATGTTTACATGCCCAAAACCGAAGGAAGCATTCGAACCAATGAGCGAAACTTTCAGATATATGGTGATTTGGACACGAAAATAAATTCTTCATTTCCAATAGATGTGGAAACTGATGATGAGGGATATGTATCTGGTATTTCCTTAAAAGATAATGTTGATTGGATGGCTTACATGATGAATCGACGCAATTTGGGGTTTGCTATTGATTTTGGATTTATCTACGAATTAAATGAGAAAACTACTCTTTCAGGCAGTATGCTTGATTTAGGTTTAATCTCATGGAAAACAGACGTACATAACTTTGAGTCACGTGGCTCATTTCTTTATAAGGGTACTGGTGATGAGAGTGATTTTAACAACCCCAATTATTTTGAAGAATTGCGAGATAGCTTCGAAGACGAATTTGAGCCAATTCCTTCACAGTCGACCTATATCTCAAGATTAGTTCCACAAGTGTATCTGGGAGCAACACATACGCTTAATAAACATCTAAATGCTGGCGTTGTTGTTCGTAACGAGGTTTACCGTAACAAATCGCATAGCTCTTTAACCCTTTCGGCCAATACCATGAACTATAAGAAGCTAAACGGCTCGGTTTCGTATTCAGTTATGAACGGGAGTTATTTGAACTTTGGTGCAGGTATTGGCGCTAAATTGGGAGCAGTTCACATTCATGCCATAAGCGATAATTTATTAGCCTTTACAAATCTTTCAAACACAAGAAATGCCAATTTAAGAATTGGCATTAGTATTATTCCAGCTTGCGATCCGAGTGTAATGAAACCCAAGTCAAAAAATGGTATCTCCGCCTTGCCATGTTACATTAGCCCATATAAGAGCGATCGTAAAAAGAAAAGACGAAGATAAGTTTAGCTATTGCATTTTAACTTTTTTGGCTTCTTCTAAAATTACAGGGTATGAATAACCAGCACCAAAATCCTTATTTAATCCTAGCTTACCAATAAATGTTACTTCATCACCAACAGAGAATAACTCATCCGTAGTTACGGTTAAGTCAAAATCGCCATTGTAGTTGCTGCCATCTTGAATATGCAACCAGTTAACACCTAATATGCCATTATTTACTTTCACAACTTTACCTCTCACAGTTACCCGTTTATCGGCAAAATCTTTCTGATTCTCGAAAATACGAGCAACACTTACTGCACCCTCTGGCTGGTCAATTGAAACATCCGTTTTACTAACAGCAGATTGTTTATTCATTTTTTCCTGAATGGCCTCTTGCACAGGCTTAACTGCTTCGTAACGGATAGATTGCACAAAATAAACCGTTTCAAAAACGCGGCCCAATGCCTTACTTTCAAAATTTTTCATTTCTAAACCGCCATCGTAATATATTGTTTCCCCTTTATTTACAACTTCCTGAGGAATAGCAATCCAATTCTCTGCGCCATTCTCTTCTACCAATAAATAAGTATACGATGCTGTTTGTATTACATCGCTTACCTCACCTCGGTGAGTTCCAAGAGGTAATTGTTCATTCGATTGATTTTTCTTAGGGGCATTCTGACATGATGAGACTACAAGAACGAGTGCGATTATCTGAAGCTTTAAAAATGTACGCATTGAATAATGAGTTTTTGAGATTTATATTAATTCACCTATCAAACAAGAAAGGTAGTAGCATGGTTCAAAATCATCTTTTGAATAAAGACTAATAACTCAAATGTAGTAAAAGTTAAGGTTCATTCGTCTTACTCCATAAAAGGAGTAATTACTAAGAAAAATACCTAACTTTATATTACACTTTAATCCTTACACCATGACAACAGAAGATCCTTCAATCAAAAAACTAAAAAGTTTTGCCAATCGCACCAACCGAAGTGTTCATTGTTCGGTGCAAGCCTATCCTACTAATGCTATGGCACGCGTTCGACATCATCAGCGGCTTTTACACATACCCAACAACGCAGATAATACAAGCCTATTAGTCTGCCATTACGATCCTAAAAAAATTGGTGACCTAGAAATATATTGTGGCGTCTTCTTTCCTGTTTCATCCAAAGATAAAATTGTAATACGACAAAAAGATATGTTGGATAAAATCAATATCTTTTCTAAAAACAAACGAGCTAAAACCGGTTACTCGGTTTTTGACTCTAAAACAATCATCAGTGAATGCTCTGACCATAGTCGATTAAAAATATTTCAAAACCAGAAAATTCAAGAAAAAATACTCGAAGCATTTGGTTTAGATTTAAGAATGAAAGCTGGACTGAATGCCATGAGTCTTGATTACATTAAAGAATTGGAAGGCAAACCACATTTAGGAATATACATTACCGGTGAATGGATACTTGAAGATGAAAAGCTCGAACAATTATTTAGTATAGCTGAAACCATCAGGAGTCAGATTTTGATGAATAATTAACATCTTCACTAAAAGCATGAAAACCACAAAACTGTACAGCATTATTCTGGTCGCTTGTTTATTTATAATCAGTGGATGCACGCCCAAAAATAAAGACAAGTTAGAGCTTCGGATTTTTGCTGCCGCCAGTTTGGGCGAAGTAACTAAAGCATTGTCTGATTCTTTTCAAACCAAGTTTGAATGTACTGTTAAAACAAATATTGCTTCCAGCGGAACACTGGCCCAGCAGATTTCACAAGGCGCAAATGCTGATATTTTTTTATCTGCAAATGAGCTTTGGATAAACTACCTTGACAGCCTTGGCTATCTGAAACAAGCTAAAAAAGTGGACTTTGCAGAAAATAAGTTGGTGCTGATATGCCATAAGAGCTTAAAAATAGATCCAGTTTCCATCGATTCGGCATTTAACATCAAAACTCTGATTGGTAAGGGTAGAATTGCGATTGGTAATCCTAAACACGTACCGGTGGGACAATATGCACAACAGACGATCAATCATTTTAGGTGGAGAAAGGTTATAGAAGAGAATATCATAACTGCTAATAATGCGCGTTCAACATTGATGTTGGTTGAAATGGGTGAAATACCATTTGGCATCGTTTACCGTTCCGATGCCTTACATTCTGATAAAGTAAAACTTATAGGTACCTTCCCATCTCATTCGCATGAAAACATTGTATACATAGCTTCATCATTAAATAAAAATAAAGCATCAAAGGCATTTATTGAGTTTATTCAATCTGAAACCGCAAAAAGCATTTACGTTGAACAAGGTTTAAAACCCTGAATAATATTTTAATATCTTCTCTTGAAGTTCACAATCTCAAATTAAACGCAACCACTTCTATTATTATCCATCATACAACTAAAGATCAAGGTTATGAATCAGACTCAATTAATCCTCATAATAATTTTAATTATTACCTTAGGTTGCAATGATGCGAATGACATTCCTATAGTAAAAGATATTTCTTTTGAAGAAATTGCCAAAAGTGCATTATACGGGAATGGTGAAGAAGGAATTTCTCAATCGAACATGGTAATTCAAAATGAAAACGATTGGAAAAGTTTAATGACAAAAATGGATTCTTATAATAACGCTACGGAGAATTTCAATAAAAAAAACGTAGATTTCGATTCCTATACTATAATTGCTGTTTTTTTAGAAATAAAAATGTACGGTCATGAAGTAGGCATCAATAAGGTGACAGAAAAAGAAAATCATTTATATATTTCAACCATTGAAAAGCAATCTATGGCTACAGTAATTTGTCAACCTTATAGTATAATTGAGATACCAAAAACAGAATTACCGATTATATTTGAATAATAAAGAAAAAGGCTTTTGAATTATACAACAATTAAAGCCCTAAAGAATGCTTATCTTTTGGCATTGATTCACTCAAAGAATGATGCTTAACAATGACGGGAATAGAATTACTCAGTTTTAACACCGCCGAAATTCAAGCCATTTTACTTTCCTTAAAAGTGGCTTTCTACTGTGCGCTTGTCTCGCTTCCTTTTGCCTTGTGGCTTGCTCACATCATGGCTCGTCGTTCATTTTATGGTAAATCAATTATCGAAAGTCTAGTGCACCTGCCCTTGGTGCTACCTCCCGTAACCACAGGCTATCTTCTACTACTAATGTTCGGAACTAACGGTTGGATTGGTCAATGGCTTTACAGCACATTTAATATTAAAATAGCTTTCAGTTTTTATGCGGCTGTTCTTGCTTCTATCATCGTTTCGTTCCCCTTGATCGTTCGTTCCATACGCACAGCCATTGAAATGGTGGATACTGATCTTGAAGATGCCTCTCGCATATTGGGTGTTAATCGTTTAAAAACATTCTTCCGCATAACCGTTCCCTTAGCTTTGCCCGGCATAATCTCCGGAACCGTATTAGCCTTTGCCCGATCATTAGGTGAGTTTGGTGCCACCATAACCTTTGCTGGCAACATAGCAGGCGAAACACAAACCCTTCCTTTGGCCATTTATAGTAACATGCAGGTTCCTGGTCAGGAAGGAACAACCCTTCGGTTGGTATTAGTGTCGGTTGTATTATCGTTTATTGTTATGGCAATTTCGGAATGGATGGTACGTAGAATGAAGGCACGTAAATTTAATTAGGATGGTAGAAACTAAGTTCAAATTAAAACAAGGTAATTTTAACTTCGCCATCAACGAAAAATTTGATGCTGGCATTACAGGTATTTATGGTCCTAGCGGCGCTGGAAAAACGTCTCTTCTAAAAGCAATTTCCGGATTAATAAAACCCCAAGAAGGAGTTATCAATATCAATGGTAATGAAGTATTTAATGCAGAAAACAACACCAATATACCCGTTGAAAAACGACGCATTGGTTATGTATTTCAAGAAGGAAGACTGTTTCCTCACCTCAGTATTGAGCAGAACCTAAATTACGGTTTCAATAAGCACTCGCCCAAGCAACTGAGCTTCGATGCAGTAGTCGACTTACTTAATTTGAGGTCTCTTCTTAAACGAAAACCAAGTGCTATCTCTGGCGGCGAACGGCAACGAACCGCGCTTGGACGAGCTTTATTATCGTCGCCGGATATTTTATTACTCGACGAACCATTTTCAGCGGTTGATATTCATTTGCGAAGTCAGATTATTCCCTTTCTTTTAAAAATTCACAAAAGCATCGATATTCCAATTCTGGTTGTTAGCCACGATTTACCCGACCTTTTAAAACTGAGTAGTCGTTTATGCCTTATAAATAATGGCCATTGTATTGGGCATGATGATTACCATGAATTATTGAAAAAGGAAACTTCATTAAAACTATTTGCATCTGATGCCATAATGAATGCTATAACGATGACTGTAAAAGCCATCGACCCAGCGAAAGGACTTACGATTTTATCTAACAATGGCGATGAGAGCGATGTGCGCGTAAAGTGCGAAAAAAGTAAACTAACATATGGAATTGGCGAAGAACTAAAACTATTTATTAGTTCCGATGACATTGCGCTTTCCGAAAAAAAGGTAGAAGGTATAACCATTCAGAATCAGTTACAAGGAAACATTACGGACATAATAAAGCGAGAATCCACAAGTTTGTGTATTGTTGATGTAGGATTTAAACTGGTGGTTGAAATTACAGCTGAATCACAAAAACGAATGAACATTGAAGTTGGAAGTTTGGTTTGGTGCTTATTTAAATCAGTTGCCATTGATGTGGCAGGTTAATAGCAATTTTTTAATCGTATCTTTGTCGGAAATAATAGCATTATATGAAGTTTGAAGAGTTTGGCATCAATGCCAAGATACTGCGTAGCATTGACGAATTAGGCTATAAACGCCCAACAGATATTCAATTCAAAGCCATTCCTCCCATTCTAAAAGGTGAGGATGTGTTGGCCATTGCCCAAACCGGAACAGGAAAATCTGCCGCATTTGTGATACCAGTTTTACACATGCTTCAGAAAAAAAAGAGAAGTCATGCCGATGGTGTTCGTTGCATAGTAATGGTACCAACCCACGAATTGGCTATTCAAATAACCGATGTATTCAAACAAATAGGAAAACATACTTCGCTGAAATTCACAGCAATATATGGAGGGACAGAGCAAGACACTCAGATTGAACAGTTAAAAAAAGGTACGGATGTATTAATTGCAACTCCAGGTCGTGTTTTTGATTTTGTGAATCAGGGACATTTGAAAATATACAATGCTGAAATGCTGATATTAGATGAAGCGGATCATATGTTAGCTTTAGGTTTCATCAAGGACATTGAAGATTTAATTAAATATCTGCCTAAACAGCGACAAACCTTATTCTTTTCAGCAACCATTGATGCAAAAATAAAGAAGTTGGCCTATTCATTGGTTCGTCGCCCCATACGCATTCAAATTTCGCCAAAGAATCCTGTTGCTAAAAACATAGAACATTCGCTGGCGTTTATAAAAATGGATGATAAACGCTTCTTTTTAGAACGCGTTGTAAATTCTCATCCCGAAAATAAAATATTAGTATTTGTACGTACCAAGGTAAGAGCCGAAAGAGTAAAGAAGGCCATGGAGCGCGTAGATATTGAAAGCGTAACCATTCATAGTGATAAGAGCCAGAAAGAAAGAAGCGAGGCAATGGAGAGCTTTAAAAGTGGTAAAATAAAGGTATTAATTGCTACAGATGTAAGCGCCCGCGGAATTGACATCCCTAATGTTGAATACGTTGTTAATTACGATATACCTGAGGTTCCTGAAAACTATGTGCATAGGGTTGGACGAACAGGGCGTGCCAAAAATAAAGGCTACGCAATTTCATTTTGCAGCGATGAAGAAAAGGAGCTACTTACACAAATTGAAACTTATGTGGGAGGCAGCATTGATGTCGTAGATTTAGGTTCAGATGACTACGCCGACACCATTGACTTTTCGAGCGAAACAAGCACGGATTGGAAAAATCTAATGAAGGAAGCCGAGCAAAATGAGCAAAACTTCAAACCAAAGAAGAAGAAAAAGAAGAAAAAATAATAATCTGGCTGCGTCTTACTTTAGCTCTTCAAAATCAACATATTCACCATCATTTAAATCAGCTTTGTTACTCGGGGTTGATTCTTGTTGAGTACGCTTAATCGTTACCTTACCCTCTTCTTGTTTTGCCTTTTCTTTAAAGTTAGCACTTGCATTTTGCTGTTTTTGTTGCATCCGTTCAACACCCTTTTTTAATAACAGGGGCAGTACATAATGCCTTATTAGCTTGGATATAAGGTAGAAACCGACAAGGAATAATATGATTCTCATGAAATTTATTTTTTACAAATATAGAATATACCACTCGTAATTTGAAATGAGCTCTTAAATTTGCATTTACACAAGTGCATATTATTCTCGTTTAAAATCAAAATGGTAGTATTTGCTACTCAATAACCGTGCTAAAACTGCATCACCATCGAAACACTTGCGTGTTGGTCAGATACAGACGGAATGGCAGTCCAACTGCGCTTCTTTTTGTCATTTCGGCGGTCGTGTTGCCAGTATACTAGGCAGTTTTCATTATTAAAACTGAGCTCAGTGCTAATAATAATTGTTTCAAAAACCTCAGTCCTATTACCCGAATTAACTTTTCAATAACCACAAGTGTAAGAAATAAAAGTCAAAAAGCCTGTTGTACAAAGATGTACAACAGGCTTTTGTATCGATTATTTTAATCTATAGTTTTTTAGCCTCTTCTAATGCTTTCTGAAAGGTGTCATCAATTTCGTGAATGATTGGATAAAAACCCTCATTATCTATTAAATTTCGAGCCACATAAGCCTTTAGTTCTGTATCGATTATTTCCTTTGATTGCTCATACTGTTGCTTGTCAAATTTAACCCCTTTATCCTTTGCATAAAGCAAAAAGTCAGCAACTACATTCTTGGCATCCAAATACTCTTTAATGGCATTCGCCGTGCGCAAATTCTCTAATTCTTTTCGATTGTCATCGGCATATTTAAGCGCGAATCGATAAATAATACCATTCCTTCTTAAGTCAACAAAGTAATCTGTTATCATAGAAGTATCGCGAGGTACGAAGACATCAGGCATGATGCCTCCGCCACCATACACAATCTTTCCCGATTTGGTTTTATATTGCAGCGATTCATCAAAGTGAACACTGTCCTGATTAAAGAACTCACCTTGCTCAAATCGGTTATAAATATCGTGGTAATAATCTTCAACCCCATTTTCGTATGGTTTTTGAATACATCTGCCGCTTGGTGTGTAATAACGCGCAACCGTTAAACGTAAAGCTGAACCATCTGGTAATGGAATCTGCTGCTGCACCAATCCTTTACCAAAAGAACGACGCCCAACCACTACTCCGCGATCATTATCTTGTATGGCTCCAGCGAATATTTCACTAGCCGAAGCTGAAAATTCATCAACCAAAACAACAACTTTTGTATCCTGACAAGTACCAGATCCATTTGAATACACATCCTGACGAGCTTGTGCTTTACCCTCAGTATATACAATTAATTCCTTCGCTGCCAAAAACTCATTACATAAGGCAATTGCCACATCCAACAAACCTCCCGAATTACCTCTAAAATCAATAATTACTTGCTGGCAATTATTAGCTTTTAACTTAGCCAAAGCCGTTAAAAATTCCTGATAGGTTGTTTGAGCAAAGCGATCAACTTTAATGTATCCCGTTTCGTCATCCACCATATAGCCTACATCAACACTGTAAATAGGAATAATACCTCGGGTAATAGTAAAATCAGCAACCTCCAACGACGGACGACGAATAACACCCACTTTAACTTGTGTGCCCATTTCGCCACGCAGCTTCTTCATTACATCATTGGTATCAATATTCTTACCCGCAATAATTGAATCATCAACCATAACAATTCTATCGCCGGGCAATAAACCAACTTCCTCAGATGGTCCTCCCGGAATAACATTGATTACCAGAACAGTATCCTCTTGCATACTAAACTGAACCCCAATGCCGCCAAAATTACCTTGTAACTCTTCGTTAACCTTATTTAAATCCTTGGCAGGAATATATACCGTATGTGGATCAAGTTTCTTCAATATCTCAGGAATAATGGCTTCCTCTATTTCTTCTCGATTTACCGTATCAACATATTCCTCAACAATATGATCCATCAAAGCATCCAACTTATTGGTTTGAGGATAAATCATAAGTGGATTACCACTGCCCGAATGAGCTGGCATAAAATTACGTCCGATAAAAATTCCTAACACTACCAATAGCGCAAACACTACAGGCATTAATATTTGGTTTTTAGTATTCTTCATTCTTGAATCCTTATATTAATTCTTCTTCAATGTGTACTAATTCAATGTTGGCGCGATCTAATAGTTGTATGCCATCCTCGGTATGGTACTTTTCGATAAATACAACACGCTTAATGCCTGCCTGAATAATTAACTTGGCACATTCGATACAAGGCGATGCTGTTACATACAGCGTTGCACCATCAGAACTATTATTTGATCGAGCCACTTTTGTTATTGCATTGGCCTCGGCATGTAATACGTATGATTTCGTTTTATTCTCACAATCCTCACACTCATTTTCAAAACCCGATGGTGTGCCATTATAACCATCGCTAATAATCATTTTATTATGCACGATTAGCGCACCTACCTGGCGACGTTTACAATATGAGTTTTGAGACCAAACTCTAGCCATTGCCAGATAACGTTGGTCGAGCAGAAACTGCTTAGTATTGTCTTTTTTACTATTCATTCAACTGTTTTAAGCATGATAAGCACAAATGTAACAAAATATGCTTGTTGACTATTTCTAGAGATGCTTAGATTTTAGATAATAGACATTAGATTTATTTTCAGATTATCAAACATTCGCATATTATAAAAACGGAACCAATGCTTTGTAATTCAAAATAAACACCTTAGCTAACAGTAAACAATCAACTCGTGCTTTTAAAAATAGGGTTTACAACTTTGTGATTCGATAAACCGGATAAGGATAATACCTTGTTCCCCATTGTGCAACAATGTAACGGTCAAAAAAGTTCCATTTAAGCAAACTATCGTCTGATTGTGCCTCAAGAAGATAGGCTGCAAGATTAGCTAATCTCTGATTCATTGGAACATAAATGCTGCCCTTCTTAAAGGTTTTGGTCTTACTTTCAAAAGCACCCTCAATTACATTGGTGTAATGCCCTTGATTCAAACGCTTTGATGGACTAAGTTCACTAAACACAAATTCCTCCACCTCAAAACTTTGCTCTTCTTCTAGAAAAGAATAGGTAATACCATGCAAATCAAGAAGTACTTTTACTTCATCAATATTAGTTGAAAACACATAAGCTTGAGGAAAACTAATACTCTCTTCAGCAAAATAATCGGCAATGTACGGAACGGTCACTTTTATCTTACGATCTGTTTTACGGTATCTTTTCCATCCATTTTCGGTATGTGTGTATTCCGCCTCAAAAGCTAAAATAGTTACTGGTTCTGGTGTTGGTTTACCTTCGTATTTAATGGCAAACGAATCCGCAGGTAAGGCTTGAGTACTTCGATTGATTGTTTTTTCATCTACTTGTGCCAATAGGGTTTTAATTTCATTCTTATTATCTGCAGCGTAATCTAAAACAGACCACATGAGGTTGTAACAACCCACGACACGAGATTTATAATCTGCATATACGTAATTCTCATTTAAAATAGCCAAGCGATTACGTACACCAATGTAATTAACCATGTATCGCGGTTCGGCAGCGTAAGATATCCAACCCTTCTCAGGATTCAAGCGATCAATAAATTCGCCATAGAAACAATTAAGTGTATTGTATTCATCCGACATTTGATTGTGCACCCAAGGCATCATCTTATCACGCATATAATTTATCAGCTGCCTATCACCATTAGGATTCATAATCCAAGTAAAAGTAATGGGCTCTTCGTGGTACGAACCATTTGTGGTGTGGCAATCAAGCGTAATGGCAGGATCCCATTTATTAAGGATGTTTTTTATAACACCTTGCATTTCGGGTGACTCCAACTTCAATGCATCTCTATTTAAATCCAGATTCTGCCCGTTATATCTAATCCCAACCGAAGCAGGCCCATTTTGATGCGTTCGATTCTTCGTACTCATCTTCTCATTGCCATCGGCATTAAGGTTAGGGCAAATTAAAACAACAACATCTTTCAAATAATCCTTTTTAGCGTCGCTAATTAAATCGCGTGCTAACATTAGCGCCGCTTCTTTTCCCTCCACTTCGCCAGCATGAATATTGGCTTGGATGTAAACAACAATTCGTTCATCGTTCTTCAAATCGGCAATCGACTTTGGCATTGGATTAGCAACAATCATCATCGGAACCTTACGTCCTTCAACAGTTGTTGCAATATTTTCTACTCTAATAAGATTCGAACCATTATCCAAATATTCAACAGCTTGAATCACCTCATCGTAATTAGCCGTTCGGGTAAAATCAGATGATTCGGCTACGCTTAGCATTTTATTCTGGCTCCAACTGATATGCCCAAGCATAAGTATTGAAGCGATAAATAGATATCTCATTTAAATGGGTTTTGAGTATTATGACCTAAATATAGCCAAATAGCATGGTTGACAAAACCTGAATGTGCTTAAATTAAAACATGTGGGCATTTTGCAAAACAGGACTATGTGCTACCTTTGCGCCATGTCAGAAAAAGTGAAAGTATTTTTAAGCCTACTGTTGTCGATGATATGCTGGGCTTTCTCATTTGTGTGGATCAAACAGGCATTTGAATCATTCAATCCACTTACAATTGTCGTATTACGCCTGACCTTGAGCGCCGTCTTACTTTTTGTAATTCTTACGCTTATGAAGAAGCTTAAAAGGCTTCATTTAAAAGATTTCAAATGGTTTGTTTTATTGGCTTTCTTCGAACCATTTTTATATTTCATGGGCGAGAGTTTTGGTTTGCAAGTGGTCTCCTCAACCGTTGGTGCAGTAATTGTTTCAACCATACCATTATTTTCTCCAATTACCGATCGCTTGTTTTTTAAGAGTAGAATTAGCGCAATGAATATTGCTGGTATTGTCATTTCTTTTGCCGGTGTACTTTTTATTATTTTCGAAGATGGCTTTAATTTAACGGCTCCGCTTTACGGCATTTTGCTAGTCTTTTTGGCAGTATTTGCAGCTTTAGGCTATTCAGTAGTTTTAAAGAAAATACCAAAATCATACAATGCTGTTAGTATCATCACCTATCAAAATATGATCGGCATTTTCTTTTTCCTTCCTTTATTTTTTACCTATGAATGGGAGCATTTTATATCAACTACAATTACAAGCACTTCCATTTGGGCAGTGGTACAATTAGCCATATTTGCATCATCACTTGCCTTTATATTTTTTACTTATGGTATGCGTATCATTGGTATTACCAAAGCCAATGTTTTTGTTAATCTCATACCTGTGTTTACCGCCATATTTGCTTATTTTATTCTGGGCGAATTATTAAACGTTCAAAAGATTGTGGGAATTATTATTGTTGTGGGAGGTGTTTTTATCTCGCAATTAAAAATTAGAAAGAATGGTGTTTGATCCTGACAAACTAAGAGCCGATGCACAAAATAAGGCAAAGGAAAACAAGGCTTTCTTAGCTAAGTTAAAAAAGAAAAAACCCAAGGACTTGGATGATGAAACACATGCACTGCACGAGCAAGTATTTGAATATACCGATTGTCTGGAATGTGCTAATTGTTGTAAATCAATAAGTCCAATTGTAATCGACAGAGACATTGATCGCTTAGGCAAGCACCTGCGTATGAAACCATCGGCTGTTATTGAAGCTTATTTGCGACTGGATGAAGATGGTGACTACGTTTTTAGAGAAAGCCCGTGTCCATTTCTGATGCCTGATAATTATTGCATGGTGTATGAATCTCGTCCAAGAGCTTGTCGTGAATATCCACATACAGATCGCAAACGTTTTTTTCAAATAAGTAAACTCACCTACCAAAACACTTTTATCTGTCCGGCTGTTTTTGATGTAGTGGAAGGTTTAAAACCTATATATGAATAAAAAACACATGAGCTTTTAACACTAAATTGATAAATTTGCCGTTCTACAAAAGGAAAATGGAGAGAATGAGAATAATATTAAGCTTGCTTTTTATAGTATCACTTGGGTTAACGACTCGAGCGCAGCAGGCAGGAAACTTTACATACGAATTCTTGAATGTCACAAATTCGGCAAGAGTTGGTGCTTTGGGAGGTAATCAAGTTGGTTTGGCCGATGATGATATCAACCTCGTATTTAATAATCCAGCAAATTTATCCTCTGCTCTTAACGGACAAATCACTTTAAACTATGTACCATATGTAAGTGATATCAATACTGCATTTGCAGCATATGCGCATCACAATGATAAAATTGGATCATTCGCACTTGGTATTCAAACCATTAATTACGGCACTTTTGATCGGGCCGATGAAAATGGTAACCTGCAGGGTACCTTTAGTGCTGCAGAATATGCCATCCACCTAAACTACGCCAAAGTACTATCACCTAAACTACAAGCTGGTATTGCCTTGAAGCCCATCATTTCAAATTTTGAACAGTACAATTCCTTTGGACTGGCAGCCGACATAGGTGTCATGTATAAATCAAGTGATCAACTTTTCAGTGCAGGAATAACACTAAAAAACCTTGGCTCGCAAATAACCACCTATAACGATACCTACGAACCATTGCCGCGCGATTTACAAATAGGTATTGCCAAGAAATTGGCTCATGCACCTTTTCGTTTAAGCCTAACGGCTCAAGATTTATTAGATTGGAAAACAAAGTACACTGTTTATGATGGTAATGGAGATGAAGTGAGTGAGTTAAGCAATACCGATTCTAGCATTGATCAACTAATGCGCCACATGGTTATTGGCCTCGAATTTCTGCCCCATAAAAACTTCTATGTAAATGCCGGATACAATCACCGACGAAGAAAAGAGTTGGGCATTAAAGAAAAAATGTCAACAGCTGGTTTCTCATGGGGCTTTGGATTTAAGGTGTACAAGTTTCACTTCTCATACGGATCGGCTCGTTATCATCTGGCAGGTTCGTCAAATCACTTTAGCATTTCAACCAGCTTGAGCAACTTTAAATCGTCGAATTAATTTAACTTAATTAACAAGTAAGTTTGATTAAGCAGCATAATTACTTTAAATTAATTATCTTTACTTATACCATATCCTTTTCCCTAAACAATAATTTGTGATACATGTTACCTTACAAAGGGAGCATTGGCAATTGTATTCTTTCTATACAAATAGAATACTTTAGCTGTGTTTCTGAATAAATAAGGAATGCGCACACCCAACATTTTATATTTCGTAAATAATAAAACAGTCATAGCCATGAAAACATTTAATGTTGACATCCCCGAAGAACAACTGGAATTTGTTTTAGAATTATTTGATTCACTTAATTTTCTATCATATACTGAAGCTAAACCCGAACCACGTAATTATATAGCCAAAGATTATATGGTAAAAAAGGGCTTAATTCCTGATGAAAATCCGCCAGCCTCAGATGATGCTAAGAAGCAAAAAATTGATCAACTCAGTGAGTTGAGAAAAAACATTGACCTACTTCAAAGTAAGCGGCAAAAAGAAGCTCCCAAGGTGCTCAATTTTCGTTTACCAACATCAATAAAGAATGGTAAGGCAAGTGAAATCCAGCAATTTTCGGATTGCGAAAAACTAAAGAATTACCTAGAAAGCTATTTACGAATAGGTATTCATAAAATTGATTTTAAAACGAATAAGAAGAAAGCACTCGAAATGGACAATTACCAGGTAGTGGCCATCGTAAAAGAATCAGAAACTAACTTCACAAACATCACAGCAGGATTCTCTGACATTGAGTTTTAAACTGATTTTTTCCGAATATATGGTTGAATTAATACGCGCAAGGATTGATCGCGCGAGAAATAACTTTGTGCCCAATTAACAAATATGAAAAATCGGTTCTTGACTCCAACTATGGCCATTAAGTGAACAAACAGCCACAGAAACCAAGCAAATACGCCTGAAAACTTCACTCCTGGTAAATCAGCTACAGCCATATTTCGCCCAATGGTAGCCAAACTTCCCTTATCCTTATATTTAAATTTTTTCTTATTTCCTTTTAAAATATTCCGTGCTAAGTTATCCGCCTGCTGAATGGCCACTTGTGCCACTTGTGGATGCCCGTTTTCAAATTCAGTATCATCGCTTATGCAAGAAATATCTCCAATGGCATATACATTATGCAAACCTTCAAGTTGATTAAAAGAATCAACCTTTATACGCCCTGATCGCATCCAAAACTCATTTGGAATACCATTAATGAAGCGCCCTTTAACACCAGCTGTCCATAAAAGGTTACGCGCATATTTAACTTTGTTATCAGGCAAGCTAACCTTATCGCCATTGTAATCAACAATAGGTGTTTTTAAATGTACTTCCACCCCTAATTCTTTCAAAAAATAAAGTGCCTTATTTCCAGCCTCAACCGACATACCGTTTAATAAACGATCACTTGCTTCGTACAGATAAATCTTCATGCGCGAAAAATCCAATTCCGGATAATCCTTTGGCAATACATAACGTCGCATTTCAGCAATGGCACCTGATAACTCTACTCCGGTAGGCCCACCTCCAACAACTACAACAGACATCAACTTGCTTTGCTTGTCCGCATCATCGGTTAAAATAGCCTTTTCAAAGGAAGACAGAATACGGTTGCGCAGATTAATAGCCTCCGCTGTTGTTTTCATTGGCAAACCGTACTTTTCAAGATTATCGGATCCAAAGTAATTAGTTGTAACACCTGTTGCAATCACCAAATAATCATAAGATAGCGGCCCATTGCTAGTTATCACATATTTCTGTTCATGATCAATATTTAATAATTCCGTCTGCCTAAAATGCAGGTTCGAATGTTTCTGAAATATTTTACGGACAGGAAAAGAAATGGAGCTTGGTTCAATGCCGGAGGTAGCCACCTGGTAAAACAATGGTTGAAACTGATGAAAATTCTGCTTGTCCATCACCACAACCTGAAAAGGTGAATTTATGAGCTTACGAGCCAATTTTAAACCAGCAAAACCAGCACCAATTATAACAACTCGTTTTTTCTTATTCTGAGGTAGATTAAAGCTATTCTTCATGAGAAATATTTTGCAAGAAGAACAGCCAAACAAAAGGAAAGTTTGTTAATTGAAGAAAAAATTATCTAATTAAAATTAAACCGTATCAGTATTCTCAGCATCTACCTCCTCGTCTGCGAAAATACGATTGGTTCGGATGGCATAATAAATACCCGGCAGTGAGCATATTAAAGAGTTGAGATAAAACAAAACACTAATGGCTACGGCCTGTTCTTTGTTTATGCTAAGGTAGATCGCCCCTTGCATAAATGTAAATTCACGAGCTCCAATTCCTCCCAATGTAATAGGAACTGCTGATGCGATTGTTGATAAAAAGAACAAGAACATATAATCATCCCAATAACCATCAACCTGAGCTCCCATACCCATTAGCAAACACATTACAGCCAACATCTGAATGCCTTGAACCAGCAAGGACCATAATGAAACCGGCAAAAAAGCCTTGGTCATTTTACGATTGAACAACCATAAAAACAAATAATAGCCGACACTCACAAAAGGAATTAGTAGAAAAAACCACCCTTTATAAGGCAGATCATATTCAATAAAATAAACCAGTCCAAAAATATATACCAGGATGATTGACAATCCACTCACACGATCGGCCAATACCACGCCTATCAATTCCTTAACCGCTAGCTTGTACTTCTTTCTTAAATAGTAAACCTTATAGCCATCGCCCCCAACACCCCCAGGTAGGAAAAAGTTATAAAACATGCCTAACCAATAAAGTTTAATATTGGCTTTGTAGGCAATTTTTAAGGGTAGAGACTTAAACAGAGTATTTAAACGATAGGCACTAGCCAACTGAGAAACGCCATACAACAACATGGCAATAAAAACATATATGGGCTTAACCGTAGCAATGGAACTACCAACCTGCTGCATGTCGAGCTGAGAAACGATATAATAAATAGCAGCAGCCGAGAATGCTATCTTTAGCCCTAACTTCAAAACTTTAATTAATTGCTTTTGCTCAGCCATTTATTCTAAATCGAATCATAAAAAGAACCATGCTTGCAACAAATGACCTGCATGGTTCTCAAAAAAATATTTAGAAACGTGTTTAACGTTTATGTAATCCACATTCTTTGGTATCAGGACTTTCCCACCACCATCTTCCAGCTCTCACATCTTCACCTTCTTCAATGGCGCGTGTACAAGGTTGGCATCCAATGCTTGGAAACCCTTTGTCGTGAAGCGTATTATAAGGAATTCCTTTTTCTTTGATGTAATCCCAAACCTGCTCTTCTGTCCAACTAGCTAACGGATTAATCTTTATCAAATTATTATTGCCATCCCATTCAACGACATTAATGTCAGTTCGAGTTACCGACTGGCCAGCTCGCAAACCACAAATCCACACGTCAAGACCATTAAAAGCCCTTTTTAATGGTTCTATTTTGCGATTATTACAGCACTCTTTTCGGTTCTCAACACTTTCGAAAAACAGGTTAATCCCTTTGGCATTCACCATTTTCTGAACCTTCTTTTTCTTTGGAAAATAGATCTTCAGGTTCTTTTTATACTTACGAGAGGTTCTATCAATTAAATCGTAGGTTTCAGGAAATAAACGACCTGTATCTAAGGTGAATATTTCTATCTCGGGGTTGATTGCAACAAGCATTTCGGTTAATACCTGATCTTCGGCACCTAAACTAGAAGCCAAGCCAATTTTATCACCAAAACGTTCAGCAAAATACTTAAGTATCTCTTGTGCGCTGGCAGAACGAAACTGCTCATTCAGCTCTTTAATTTCTTCAATCTTCATGTTTACGAATAATTTGATTGCAAAGATAACATATAAAAACCACCTCCAAACAATTGAAGGTGGTTCAAAATATTTTCATTTCATCGAATTTACAACTTACCTCCAAAACAAACACCCATACTACGTCCTTGTTCAATTAAATAATGATCAGGCTTTAATAAACGTAATTTACCTCCTACTTCTTCAAGCGGAACCGAAGTAATGGTATCGTTCTTAAGTGAAACCATTGTGCCAAATTCACCACGATGAATTAAATCGGCTGCATGCGCTCCATAGCGAGTTGCTAATATTCTATCTTGTGCACTTGGTGTACCACCTCGTTGTATATAACCAAGTATGGTTTCACGCGTTTCCATACCAGTCATCTTTTCAATTTTCTTTCCAATATAGCTTGCCGCTGATTTCTTTTTAGGTCTCTCAATTCCCTCAGCCACTACCACAATTGAATATGGTTTACCCACTCTACTTCTCTCCAAAAGACATTCTGCAACCTTCTCTAAATCATATTCTAACTCAGGTAATAGAATTACATCGCCACCAGCTGCAATGCCCGAATACAAAGTAATCCAACCAGCATGATGCCCCATCAACTCAATAACCATAACTCGTTTGTGCGAGTTAGCCGTTGTATGCAGGCGGTCAATGGCTTCGGTAGCTATATCTACAGCCGAATCAAAACCAAAAGTCACATCTGTACCCCAAACATCATTATCTATGGTTTTAGGAATACCAATCACATTCAAACCTTCTTTTGATAGTAAATTAGCCGTTTTTTGAGTACCATTACCACCAATGCATACCAATGCATCAAGACCAAGTTTTTCGTAATTCTGCTTGATTATTTGTGGCTTATCTGTAATAGCGTGACCTGCATCTGGTTTAAATGGTTTAAATCTTGAAGTTCCTAGTATGGTTCCCCCAACGGTTATGATACCTGAAAGCTCCTTTTCTTCCATTGGGTGCACTTCCATATCGACCAACCCACTGAAACCATTGGCAATGCCAACCACTTCCATTCCATACTTCACTATAGCTGTTTTACCAACGCCTCGAATGGCCGCATTAATACCAGGGCAATCGCCTCCAGCTGTAAGGATTCCAATCCTTTTTTTATCTTTTCCCATAGTATTCGGTTTTTATAATCATTCGAAAATACTCTTTTTACAACAAAATTCTCAATGAATATTTGCCCCCTTGGGCTACTCATGAAACACCAAAAGTGGCACCTCAGTATGAAACAACAACTTACGCGTAATACTGGAATGAAAAATCTTTGAAATCATATTTCGCTTATGACGAGTCATTGCAATCATATCAATGCTTTTATTGGCCATATAAACATCCAATGCGTGTAAGAAATCTGAACCTGTAATAAACTCAAAATCCATCGTGTGATTCCGATAGGTCTTTTCACAATACGCCTGCATTTGCTCAATTCGCTTTTTATCCCATTTATCGGGCATTGAAGTAGTGAAATGAACCGCATGTATTTGTGTTTCGAATGGAGAAACCAAACGAACCAATTTATGTAACGATCGGTAATCCGATTCTCCAAAATCCGTAACAAATAAAATGCGGTTAAGACGATCTAAATTTACTGATGATTTATGAGGAACGGCTAAAACAGGAACACGTGCCTTTTTAATGACATCGCTTGTGACACTGCCCAAAAGCTCTTTAATTGTTTCCTCTTTACTCTTCGTTCCCATTACAATTACATCAGGCTCATCGCGTTTGCTGATCCCTACCAGAATATCCTCAGGATAACCCTGCTCAATTCGAACAGTTACCTTTTGTGATGGATGCTTTTGAGTTAAATCTGTTTTGATTTTCTGAAGCTCCACCTCTACTTGCTTATTCGATAAAATTGCGTTTGTTTCTTCAACCAAATCAGATAAACAATGAATCAAACAAATATTGGATGGCATTTTTTCGCCCAACTTTAATGCATACTCCAAAGCATGCATGGCGCTTGTTGAAAAATCTATTGGAACCAATATCTGTACCATCTTCGCTGAATTCTATTACTTAGGTAAACCAAGTTACAAAAAAAAGAAGCTTATTAAAAATAGAAAAGCCAGCTTCTGAGAAGCTGGCTTTCTATTTTGTGATATTTCAGTACTTATTAGATGATTAACATGGCATCTCCGTAAGTTCCGAATCTATATTTTTCCTTAACAGCAACATCGTATGCCTCCATAATAAAATCATAACCACCAAAACCAGCAGCCATCATCATTAAGGTAGATAGCGGCAAGTGGAAGTTAGTAATCATGCTATTGGCAACTTGAAACTCATATGGTGGGAATAAGAATTTATTTGTCCACCCTTCAAAAGGTTTAACATGACCGTATGTTGAAACCGAGCTTTCCAAAGTACGCATAACTGTAGTACCAACAGCACAAACACGTTTCTTCTTGTCTTTTCCAGCATTGATGATTTTTGTTGCATCTTCAGTTATAAAGATCTGCTCTGAATCCATTTTATGCTTGGTCAAATCCTCAACATCTACCTGACGGAAGTTACCTAATCCAACATGTAAAGTAACTTCAGCAAAATCAGTTCCTTTAATTTCCAGACGCTTCATTAATTCGCGACTAAAGTGCATTCCTGCAGTTGGTGCAGCAACAGCTCCTTCATGTTTAGCATAAATTGTTTGGTAACGCTCACGATCTTCAGGCGTTACTTCACGATTAATTTGCTTTGGAAGCGGTGTTTCACCTAATCCATATAACATCTTCTTAAATTCGTCATATGAGCCATCGTAAAGAAAACGTAAAGTACGTCCACGTGATGTTGTATTGTCAATTACCTCAGCAACCAACATATCATCCTCACCAAAATACAATTTATTACCAATACGAATCTTACGAGCAGGATCCACTAAAACATCCCATAAACGTTGATCCTGATTTAATTCGCGAAGCAAAAACACTTCGATCTCAGCACCTGTTTTCTCCTTATTTCCATATAAGCGAGCCGGGAATACTTTTGTGTTATTAAAAACCATCACATCCTCATTATCGAAATAATCGATAACATCTTTAAATACCTTGTGCTCAATCGTTTTTTTCTTACGATCTAACACCATCAAACGCGATTCATCTCTATTCGGAGCTGGGTGTAATGCAATTAAATCTTCGGGAAGATTATATTTAAATTTTGATAACTTCATAAAGTATTATTTATCCCTATTAGTGAATTATTTACAGACAATATTGGCCTACCTTATACGCAAGCTTTCTCAATTAGTTACAAAGGAAGCTAATTTTTTTTCAATTTCTTCCATCGACATCGCATCTTTCAGCAAATGAGTGCCTATTCGTGTTCGAACCAAACCCGTCAGATGTGCTCCTGAATCTAAGGCTTTGCCCAGATCGTACGCCAGAGAGCGGATGTAAGTCCCCTTGCTACAATTAACATCAATTTTAAAATCCTTGCCTTGCATTTCGAGCAAGTTAATATCGCTTATGTGTACATTACGACTTTTAAGCTCAACCGCCTGACCTTTTCGTGCTAAGTCATAGGCCTTTTGACCTTTCACCTTTAAGGCAGAAAAAATAGGTGGCATTTGCTCAATATCACCCTTAAAGTTTTGCAAGCACTCTTCAACTTTTTCCTTATCAATATGCTCCCATGGGAAAAATTCATCAGGCTCGGTTTCTAAATCATAGGATGGCGTTGTGCTTCCAAGTTGTATATCTGCAATATACTGCTTATCTAATCCTAAAAATTGATCAATTTGCTTTGTTGCTTTACCTGTACAAACAATTACCAAACCTGTTGCCAAAGGATCAAGCGTACCCGCATGCCCAACTTTAATCTTCTTTATTCCTAAATAGCGTTTTAATGAAAAACGTATTTTATTTACAACATCAAACGAAGTCCATTCCAAAGGTTTATTCACAAGCAATACCTGACCTGCCACAAACCCATCAACACTCAATTCCATTCTTCGTGTTTAATTATATTCTTAATTAATAAGGCTACTAACAATCGCAATTAAGCCAACAACTGCACAGTAAATAGAGAAATAACTCAACTTACTTTTTCGCACTAGCTTAATCATCCATGTACAAGCAAACAAACCCGTTACAAATGCAGCCACAAAGCCTATGAGTACAGGCAATATACTTTCGCCTTGTAAGGTAAAATCGCTGGATAACATGTCTTTGGCCATCTTACCCAAAATTAACGGCACTACCATTAAAAATGAAAATCGAGTAGCTTTACTACGATCAACACCTAACAAAACTGATGTTGAAATAGTAGCTCCAGAACGAGAAATGCCTGGGAGAATAGCAATGGCTTGAGCAACCCCAATAACGATAGCTCCCCAAAAAGAAACACCTTTCTCTGTCGTTTTTGCCCTATCTGCCAGAAAAAGCAAACCAGCTGTAAGCAACAACATAAATCCAACCAATAATATTTGGCTGTCGAAAAGCGCCTCAAGCTCATCCGCAAAAACTACACCAACAAAGGCAGCAGGAAGCATCGACAATATAATTTTTAAAGAAAACACTGTTTGATCATTCCATTTAAATTGAAATAAGCCAGTTACAATTTCCAATATTTCCTTTCGAAAAATTACGATTGTGCTTAAAGCCGTTGCGCCGTGCAACATTACAGTCATGAACATGCTTTCCTTAGCCATGGCATTACTACCAAATAATGCTTTCACAATTTCGAGATGACCGCTACTACTGACGGGCAAAAACTCAGTTAATCCTTGAATAATTCCAAGAATCAACGCTTCAAATATTCCCATAAAAATTTACTGCTTATTTCTCAGCCTTAGGCTTCTTCATTATGGCATAAATCTCAAACATAAATCCGAACAACACAATCATAGGTGCCAAAGTAATTCGTCTGAAACTAAAAATCTCTTCATTAAAAACACTAGGATCATCACTACGACCACCCATCATCAGCAAAAAACCAACGATTATTATTGCAAAACCAATTGCCAATAGTATGTAGTTTTCTTTACCCAATGCAAACTGAAATTTTTGTTCGTTATCCTTCTTACTCATAATTTTTAATCCTTAAAAATATAAATCGTCGGTACGTAAATTCAAATATTTATTAACTGCTATATAAGTTGATACAAGCGTAATTAATACGCCGCTAACAATTACAATTCCAAACAGAATCAGAATCAAATCCATATTCTGAAAACCAATCACACCGGCCAATTCATGACTTGTATAATAAACTAATCCGGCCAAAAGAACGATCGCTAAAGTTGCTCCCACCAGTCCATGTAATATACTTGTCATTAAAAATGGCTGTCGTATAAACCCTTTGGTAGCTCCCACCAGCTGCATTGTTCGAATCAAAAAGCGCTTAGAATAAACTGAAAGGCGAATGGTGTTATTTATTAATGCAATGGCAATTAACAACAACATTAATGCAAATACTCCAAGTATTAAGGCTATTCGCTGCACATTCTGATGAACTAGGTGAATCAGGTTTTTTTGGTATAATACTTCTTTAACCTGTGGAAAATCCATTATTACCGCTTCAACAGTTGCAATACTATCAGGGTGAGCATAATCGGCAAATAATTTCACTTCAATTGACGATAGCAAAGGGTTGTATCCCAGGAAGTCAACAAAATCCTCTCCAAGCTCTTCAGTCAATTCGGCTGCTGCGCGCTCCTTATCAACATATTCGGTTTGCTTAATAAATGGGGAGGTCGTTAATAATTTCTCCAAACGTTTAACCTCAGCTTCACGGGCATTATCCTTAATAAGCACGGTAAAACCAATGTTTTCTTTCACATATTGAGAAAGTTTTTGCGCATTGAGCGACAATAAACCAATGATACCCAACAAGAAAAGAACCAATGCTATACTTATGGTTGTGGTAACATACGAGCTACGTAATTTCCTACCACTTTTTATTTGTTTCGACTGTGCCATTTATAATAATTACTGCAAAAATATAAAATGCCTTATGTATGAACGGAAAAAGATGCGAATTTATCTGCGAATTAACAAAATTTAACCGTAAGCAAGGCAAAATAGGCCATACAGTTGCAGATGATTTCAAGATTATTCGCACTTTTGACTGAATTATTGCTCAAGCTGTATCAAATGAACTATCGCATTGTAAAAATTACGACTTACTATAAAGATTTTCTCTCATACTATTATGAGCGATTTCCAGAAGTAGTTTCACAATCGTTTGATCAACAATACGCGCATTTAATGCAACAGCGCTTTGCCTGGTCCGATGCTTATGCACAAGCTTTTATGCAACAAGGTAATCAAGCGTCTGAAATTGTAGCTAATGCAATGACCTTACAAAACCAATGGTGCGAAGAGAATAATTTTAAGGCGACTGATAGCAATTCAATTTTAATTGCCCAATTAAAACAGCTTCAACCCGATGTTGTATGGTTTCAGGATAGCTATAGCTATAACGGAGAATTTATTAATAAGCTTAAAGCATTAATACCTACCATTAAGATAGCTATAGGTAATTGTTGTTCGCCCATTTCATCAAAGTACTATTCCGACTTTAAAGCCTTTGATTTTATTACTGTTTGCGCACCTTACTTCAAAAATTTATTGGAGAAAAAAGGTTTGCCCGAATGTCTGATTATTCCACATGCTTTCGACAAACGCATTTTAAAGCGAGTACCAGCTGAAGCTAAACAACACGATTTCCTATTTTCAGGATCCATAATTCTCGATCAACGTTTTCATGAAGAAAGAATTCAACTGCTAGAGAACCTAGTGAAAGCAGGGGTTGATATTAATTTATTGGTCAATCTTAACCAAAACGCATCAAAACATCTACTTGTTAAACAGATGGCCTTTTTTGCTAGTAAATGTTTAAATAAAATAGGATTATCATCTGTTAATAAAACCATTAAACCTTTACAAAAAGTTAATCGCTTAGACTATATGCCAAGTGCATCGAAGGTATCGAAAGCTTTGGCTCAACAAATAAAATCACCTGTTTTTGGCATCGATATGTTCAAGGAGATGGCGCTGTCAAAAATCGCCTTTAACATTCACGGTGATATTGCTGCTAACTTCGCCGCTAACATGCGCATGTATGAGGCTACCGGAGCCGGCACTTGCTTGCTTACCGACTGGAAACCTGACATTAATGACTATTTCACAGATGGTGAAGAAATTATCACCTATCGCAATTTAGATGAAGCTACTCAGAAAATAAAATGGCTGCTTTCAGAACCCCAAGAGTTAAAGAAAATTACAGAAGCCGGACAGAGACGTACCCTTAATGATCATACCTTTGAAAAAAGAGCCGAAATGATAGATAGAAAAATTAAGTCTCTTTTATTTAATCTAGCATAGTTAAAACATCTGCACCAACAACAGAGCTTGCCTTTTTATCCATAATCTGCCTCAACAGTTCTTTATAGATATTCTCAATTCCAGGGTATTGATATTCGTTAAAATTACAATTGTGCCACAATAACACCAATAAACCTCCAAATCGTTTTATCTCCTCAATTATTACATCAGATGCCTGTAATATTTCTTTATTAATTAGATTTCTATACCCATAAAGTGTAGTGTCCATAATGACCAAAGGAAACTCCCAAATGGCCATCATTTTATCATTTTCAAAGTCGTAAGGATGAAATGGGTAACAGTAACTATTTCTAAAGCCCTCATGTTCAGCAAAACCTAAAGTTGAATCATATTTCAAACCACATGCTTGCTGATTAACAAGAGTAGATGGATAATGAAGTTTGAGAAAATGTTGCCTTGTTCCAACCACCTCGATGGAAGTGAGCTTTTGAAGTCGATCTTTTGCCTTTTGCAAATCACTTAATGAATCAGCAGTCTTAATAGAACCATGTAAGCCAACTTCACATTTTTGACCTATTAGCTTATATATTTGCTTTTTAATTCGATCTTCCTCAAGTATATATTTAGCATCATGTGGCGATCCATCGCGATTGAGAAAGTACCATGTTGATTTAATATCTAGCTGCTTTTCTATTTGCCGTAGCTCATCAAAATTCCACCATGGGTCTTTTTTATATCCGGGGAATAAAGTAGGCAATATGGCATCCAAGGTTGCTTTAAAAAGTTGTTTTTTATCAGCATAGTCCGAAGGCTTAAGTCCGAGAATCTGCATAATTTTTAGCACTGTTTCACGCCAATGGTAGTAATCTACACGATCAACATCATGCGTCAGCATAAAACCAAAATCATCAAACAAACGCTTACGTTTTATAGTTAAACCATGGTACGCAGCGTATTTTTCAAGCCCTTCAATGATAATCTCAAAGTAATAATTGACCAAAGGCACCTCAACTATCCCTAATCGATACTGAATGGAAGACTTGTATTGAAATCGTCCCATCGCATCCGAGACACTTGGAAGCGTTTCCTGATATCCACTCAGTAGATAGAAAGCTGACTTTAATAAATCATGATGAAAAATAAGTTTCCCATCTTCAAAGGTATAAAATGATTGACTATCAGCTTGCGGAAAAAGAATGGGAATAGTCTTGTTTTTATACTCTAATTGAGTTATCTCATTAATTTCTTTATCAGAAGAATAAAAAATAATTTCAGACTTTAAATTAGTGCCGTAAACAATCTGCTTCTTTAAAGTACCCAAGTCAACATGCTGCTCCAAATGAAACAACACATAATCCAACTGGTTATTACTTAGAATACTTTGCATAATCACTTTTTTAGCTGAGAAATATTACTTTTCAATTGCGATATATTCTTCCATTTATGCCAGGCTTGTAGCATTTTTTCAAGCTCATCTCTTTCAAAAAAACCTAAAACATAAAGCGTTAATACACACATAAACAATAATGATATTTTTATTAAAACATCAATGTAAATGTTGATTAATGGTATAAAAAAGAAAAGAACACAATAAACCATACCTACAAACAAAGCCAGAGCTATCTTTCGCACATTATAAATATTTGCTTTTAATTTGTCTAAAGCGATCAAGAACCAGATAACTGCAAATAGTTGACTTATCAATGTTGTTAAAGCGGCACCAACTTTTCCGTAATAAGGTATAACAATGAAGTTTAACCCAATATTGATTAGCCCTGTAAGTACCATCACCAAAGAAATAATCTTTGTTTTCTTTGCCTTGGTGATGGGCAATACAAAGACTTGCCTTATTCCTGAAAATATTAGCCCCAATATTAAAACTGGAATTACAGGAATTGCATCGTAGAAAGTGGCATCTCCAGAACTTAAGATATAAATTGCCTCTCTACTAAAAAATATAATTCCAAGACCAAGTATGGTCATCAAAAATATGAAATAATTGAATGAAGTCACCAGAAAAGCCTTACTCCCCTTATCATTCATCGACTTATAGTAATTGTAAGTATACGATGTTATAAATGATGCAACAACAATAAATTGCAATAGGTTTGATATTTTATAAGCCATTGAATAACTACCAACATCTGTTAAGGATTGATAATGTTCAATAAAATATCGGTCACTTAAAGTTAATCCCGTTGTTAAAACATTAGAAATAGCTAATGGATAGCCGTATTGTATTAATTCAACAAGCATCTTTAGTTTAAGCGACCAAATACTATTTTTAATGATTATTGGCAAAACGATTAAGAACGAAATAGCATTAGCAATTGCTTGTGCTTTGAAGATGCCAATAAATCCATCATTAAGGACACCTAAAAAGTAATAAGTTAAGCATAAGGTGATTATGATGTTTATAATTTGAATATTCGTAATAGTCTTTGACTTTTGTTGCAATCTTAGTAAAACTGTTGGAACATCAAATAATAACTTGAACAAGCTTGATAAGCAGAACCATACGATAACCAAACTGCTATTAAGAGAATTAAATAAAGATGAGTTGTAGAGAATTATAGAAATGCAAATTATACCAAGAAAACTTGAAAAAACATTAAATGTCATTACCGAAAAGAAAAGTGCTTTTTTCTCATCTGGATTATTCACATCATTATACCATCTAGCTAATCCACTTTTAGTTCCAACACTGGTTATTGTTAACATTACTACGAAAACCGTTTCATACAATGCAAGCAAGCCAAACTCTTCAGTACTAATATATTCAAGATATAGTGGGAGTAAAATTATCCCACTTGCCTTAGCAGCAGAATTACCAATGCCGTAGAAAAAAAAATCTTTTAAAAGGGTTCTTATATTTTTAAGCATTTTATCAGCATCTATTTCTTGAAACACTTAACCACAGAAGCTTTAAAATATCGCTTCCAAAAAACATAATTAAAATAACCTGATATATTTAGAACTGATTGTTTTTTTGTAATAGCATTTATTCCAAACGAGGCCAGGTTAATAGACTTTAATACGGGAAAGCCTCTTTTAAAAGAATTAGACACATTATCATCATGTACGATTTGCAACCAATATGGTTTATCAAGTATAAACGTCGATTGTTTATTCAATCCAAATACCTCTTTATACATAAATAATCGTAGTTCATTCCAACTACTATGGGGCTTACAAAAAACGCCTTTAATGTTCTTTTTCGTTGTCGATTCGATTATCGTTAAAAAAGGTGACATTGGGTAAAAGTAATGCGACAAAATATTTTTCTTAAGATCCAGAGTATAACCCGAAGCAAGAGAGATGAGATGGCCATCCTTCTTAACAAAACTTTCTTGAATCCTCTCTATCGCAGCTGAATCAAAGCAATCATCATTATCAATGCGCGAAATCATAGCCCAAGAAGAATCACCAATATTATTCTTTATATCCTCAATATATACTTTATCAAAACTATCCATACCATCTGAATAGCAAACCTTAATAAATTCAAAACCATTAAGTTTATTTATATAATCAGTAAACTCATCAGGAGTTTGCGTATCAAAATAAATAAACCATTTAAAATCTTTATTGCTTTGGTTACTCAATGATGGTAAGCAGTATTTATCAAATAAAGAAATCCTATCCCTTGTCCACTGTACCCACTCATCTTGCTTCTTCTCCCCCAGCGGAAAATTTCTTAAATTAAACCTAGTTATTAAAAAATGTTTAAACATTAATGATCATTATTTAAATTCAAAGCTTGTTTTATAATACTAAGGAAAGAATAATACTTTACTCGCCAATAATTTCCAGAGGAATGCTCCCAGTTTAAACGACAATCTTTACAAGTTGGATCCTTACAAAAGAAAAATGAAGGGTCTTCCTTAAGTTTAATGATTTCTAGTTCAAGGGTTTTTTTCATAGAAGTGAATACGGCATTGGCATTCCCAATCTTACCAAATCTAACAGCATCGGCTTCGGAATATATGGGTATAAAGTTAGAGAAACCTCGCGAACATCCCCCATTCCAATCAACTTGAAATGTTTTAATCAATCCATCACTATTACTATAATTAACTCCCTTTTTTATTCCTTTTTTTATGAACCCAAGATATTCAATCGCCACATGAGTTGTTCCAACTCCATGAGTATTTGTCCCAATTGATAAGTTTACAGCATTACTTGAACACAATGTCTCAAAAACCTCATAACCTTTACTCTTATCGGTATGGCATCCTACTAATTCTTGAGCCTTAGGGCCAATCGCAGCAAACTTTTGGATAGGATGTTTACTTCTTACAACATTAGGATGTTTAATAAAAACATTAGCAAAAGCACCAGCGTAAGAAGGAGTCAATGCATCGCTAATGAGTAGAGCGTGTTTCTTTTTTAAAGGCAAAGGGTACGATTCGACAAAGGCATCAACAACAACAGTACCCTCACTACCAACAACATCCAACACAGCATCAAGTAACGTTTGTGCTCCACCTTCAATATTCCCAATTGACCTTAAGGAAACTTTAAGATGAAGTATACATCCTAGGCTAACACCAATCTTTTTTAGATCAAGTATTAATTCCTCTTTACTCCAATTCAGATGACCGTTTCGTGACGCCACTATTCCACTTTAAATTATAGTTCAGTTGATTTTTAATTCAATGTTGCAATCAGCCCGAAAGTTACAATAAAAAGAGTTTTAATACTACTTCATGAAGAATATGGATTATTACAGCAGAACGTAACAATTTCTTAAATAGCAAAAGATGCTAGAAATTATCGGTAACAGTAAACTACGGAAGAAAATACATATTTTTAAATTTAAACTATTAAATTTTTATTATTTACATTAAGTTTTCAACACAAACATCTTCAAAGTATTTAAATTACATCATTATTGAGTAATTATTCAGTTAATCCTAATTAACCCTATAACTTCATATTGGAATCTGTGTATTTTATTCCTTAAACACACAAATAATATTATATTTGTATCAATTTTAACCCAAGTAATAAACAATGAAACTTACCCTCAGAAAAATTAACTTTCTTTTCTCATTGCTAGCAGTTACAGTTTTATTCTCAAACTGTTCTGAAGATCACTACTGCAATACTGCACCAACATTTACGAATCAATCCTTTGAAATTGATGAGAATAGTCCCAGCGGTACTATAATAGGTAAACTTGAATATTCAGATGCTGAAAACCACGATGTTACATTTGAAATTGTGAATGATCTCACGGATGGAGGTTTTCAAATTGATCAACTATCTAAGAGTATTGTATTAGTTAATCCAGCGACTATTGATTTCGAAATTTCAGAAAAAATTGAATTGGCCATATCAGTAAAGGAGGAGGCAAATCCCTTTCTCTCAACTACAGCGAATATAACCATTAACATTAATGATGTTGATGAACGCCCTGTTACTAATCTTTTTGCCTATTATACCTTTGATGGTCACTCAAATGATGAAACAAACAACCAGTATCATGCCACGAACTATATGATCAATTATGGCCAAGGAAGAGTTAATAAGAATGGTGAATCAGCTCAACTAAATGGTATTTCTTCATATTTAAAACTACCAACAGACTTTGACAAACAAGAAAAATCATTTTCTATTTGGTTTAAGGCAAATAAAATACCTGTTTGGGACTACAATTACAGCCCCACTACGTCTTGGAGTTCAATTATTTCTTGCGACCATTCAAGTTTAACAAATAGTTCTACAAGGCTCTCAGTATCAAAAATAGATGGAATTAATAAAGTTTGGGTCTATGTTGGTGGGATGGACAACAAAATGAACCCACACCTTATTCAAACTGAAATAAGTGAAGGCGAATGGCATCATGCTGTTTTAACAATATCGCAACAATATGTTAATTTTTATCTAAATGGAAACTTGGTAAATAAATTAAAAAAGACTAATAATCACTCTGTTGATGGGCATAAAGCCGTCGTGTTAGGTGCAGGAAGAAATTGTTGGGATAGGTTTTTAAATGGTAACCTTGATGATCTAAGAATTTATGACCGCATTCTTACACATGAAGAAGTTAAATTAATATTCAAAGAGTAAAACATATTTTTTAAGTTTGCAGGAGGGAAAGCATTGACAATGAGTATTAAAAAGTACTATCAGCTAAGAAACGAAATTGACGCACAAACCAAACATTTCGATCTATTACACCAAGAGAATATGGTATGTAAAAAAGGTTGCGATAAATGCTGTCTCGATTTCGATGTCTTCCCTATTGAATATGAAGCTGTAAAGGTTCAAATCCAAAAAGAATATCCCGATATCATTAAAACCCTTAATCAAAGCGAGAACAAGGAACGTTGTGCTTTTTTAATAAACGGACAATGCACTATTTATAACGCTCGTCCTATTATTTGCAGAACACATGGCTACCCATTAATTAACATGAACGAGGCTGGTGATCAATGGGAACTATCCTTTTGCGAACTAAACTTTACAAAAGTTGATGATACTTATTTCGACGAGGACAATGTTTACGAACAAGACACCAATAATAGCAAATTATTCATGATGAATTACTGCTGATGCGTTAAAATTAGTCACCAAATAATTTTAGTTGTTCTTTGACATCTTGATTGATTTGATATTCTGTAAGCAGTTCTTGTAT
>JAFMVD010000045.1 GCA_025499625.1 Carboxylicivirga fragile
TGATAAAAAAATCAATCTGTGCTTTTGTATCGGCATTAACCATTGTAATTAGCAAAATGATTTATCAATCATTTTGGAATACAATTGGTATAATATAAAGGGAATCACGTCTTTTTTATTTCTAATAATAAATACAATGAAGATTATATCGTGGAATGTAAATGGTATTAGAGCCGTTGCCAAAAAGAATTTTTTTGATGATTTTGCTCAGATGGGAGCGGATATAGTATGTCTTCAGGAAACAAAGGCTCAGGATGATCAGGTGAGCGAAACCTTGGAGCCAATAGAAGGATACCATATTTATAGTAATTCGGCAGAAAAGAAAGGTTACTCTGGTACGGCAATCATCTCAAAGGAAAAGCCAATTAGTGTTAGAAAAGATATTGGTATAGAAAAACATGATACCGAAGGCCGCGTATTATGCCTTGAGTATAAAGACTTCTTTTTGGTAGATGTATATGTGCCAAATTCAGGTAGCGCATTGAAACGTTTGGATTATCGACAAGAGTGGGATCAGGATTTCTTTAATTACTTAAAAAATCTAGAGAAAGAGAAACCAGTGTTGGTATGTGGCGACTTTAATGTGGCGCACCGTGCCATTGATCTGGCTCGTCCTAAGCCGAATTACAACAAATCGGCTGGTTTTATGCAGGAAGAGATAGATGGTATGGATCGCTTCACTCAAGGCGGTTTAATCGATACTTTTCGCCATTTTTATCCTGAAACAACGGATAAGTATTCGTGGTGGAGTTACAGAGCTGGAGCCAGGGGTAAGAATGTAGGCTGGAGAATTGATTATTTTTTGGCAAGTGAATCGTTTCTACCATCAATAAAGGATAGTTTTATTTTGAATAAGGTAATGGGTTCTGATCATTGCCCGGTGGGGATTGAATTGAAATAGAATATATGCAAGGCCTTGCGTTCGTGTTTTATGAGCGCAATGCTTCCAATACGGATTCGCGTCGCATACGCGAAAGACTAATTTGCGTACCATCTTTCATTACCAAGTAACCACCTTCGGTTTTTTCGTAGGATTGAATTTCGCTAATATTCACAAGGTGTGATTGATGCACTCTAATAAAACCTTCGTCTGCCAGTAAGTCTTCAAATTCTTTGAGGGTGCGCGACACCAATTGTTTTTGCCCCGAACGAAGATAAACCTGTGTGTAATTACTCTCACTTTTACATCGAATAATATCAGAGGTATCTACAAATAATAGGCGTTCGGCAGAGGGGAGGGCAATGCGTTTGTGTTGGTTTTGCTTATTGATTTTAAATGTTTCAATTTGTTCTTCGGTATCTAGTCTGTTTTTACGGATTTTGTCAATTACTCTGTTGCAGGCATGTTGAAGTTCTAGCGTATTGATTGGTTTTAGAAGATAGTCGAACGCACAAAAGCGAATGGCTTTAATGGCAAACTGATCGTAGGCTGTTACAAATATGACTTCGAAGTTACGCTCTTTAATGGAGCTGAGTAAATCAAATCCACTTCCTGCTGGCATTTGAATGTCAAGAAAAACAAGTTGGGGCTTAGTTTGATCTATCAGATTAAGTCCATCCGTTGCATTACATGCCATGCCAAGCACATTAATGTTGCCACAGTACTTGCTTAGTAAATTATTCAGATGATCACGATTGTTTTTTTCATCATCAATTACAATTGCACTTATTTGCTCACTTTTACTCATGTTCAAGTTCGTATAATAGTTCAACTAATGTACCATTTTCTGCTGGCTCTAAAGTTTGTTTATTGCTAATGTTTAAGTCAATTTCCATTTTGTAAGTATCCCGTAGTACTTCCAAGCGTTTCTTCGATAAAGAAATGCCTTTGCCCAATTTTAAACTGTTCTCATCCAGAGAAAATCCTTTACCATTATCCTCAATGCTACACTTTAAGCAATGCTTATCTTTTTTAAATTTCACCGTGATGTTGCCTTGTTTTCCTAGTGCAGGAATGCCATGAATAACGGCGTTCTCCACAAATGGTTGTATTAATAACCCTGGTATTTCAATGTTATTGATATCAAGTAGAGGGTCGCATTCAATGGTATACTGAAAATTGAAACGCAAGGCTTCTAATCGCAAATAGGTATCAATACTTTTAATTTCATCGTTGAGAGGAATAAGTAGGTGCTCCGAGTTGTTTAGTACTTGTCGCATCAATCCTGAAAATTCGGCAATGTATTGACTGGCTTCTTCGTTACGCTCATCGCTCACTAAATGCTGTATCGAGTTAAGTGTATTAAACATGAAATGGGGATTGAGTTGAGAGCGTATTGCTCTCAACTCCAATTGTACTTTTTCACGCTTTTGCGCTTCTTCTTTTTTTAGTTTTTTATTGCGATAGTTGAAATACAACCAAAGAATGAATCCTGCCAAAGCAAAGCCACCAAGCCACCAGAAAAAATTAGATAAATCACTTTTAGCTTCAAATGATTTGGCTTTGTTTTTAATGTAGATATCCAATTTTGTGGCGTATTGCCCCATTGATTCCAAGGAGTATTTAGTATTTCCTCTCATTGTTTTACCATCCCATATAACATCAAAGTTGCCATTTGGATTGATTAGAAACGCCGATTTAGCAATGGTGGCTTTGTAATTTTGCGTTGCAGTGTTTTGCCAATTTTCATTAATGAGTAAGGGGCCTGAGTAAATTTCTCTAATAGACCGAAGTTTTGTTTTGTCCCACTCTTTGTTGGTTGCAACCACAACAGTTTCAAAATTTTCTGCTTGAACAGAGTCGCGCATTGCTTGCATTAATTTCAACTGGTGTAAATCATACTCATCTTCGGTTTCAGCAAATAATAGATATACCCACTTACCTTTGAAATCACTCAATGACACAAGGCGACTATTATCGTTCCTTAAACTAAAGTCTGGGGCTTCCTTACCTTGTTGAATACTGGCATTATTGCCTAATTTATTAGCAAATATTTTGGACATCTCTGAGTAAGGAAATTCTTTGGATAAGTCGCTAAGCATGTCCTTTGCATCTTCAATTTGACCTTTTTGAATAGCTGTGTGCAGGTTTTGTGACATGCTATAATAACGCATTTCATCCTTGAGTGATAGTTTAGATAAATCAAAGAAGACTTTTTCATCTGAATGGTTCGATCTGTGTATCCCTAATACTTCTTTTTGGTGGAGTAAGTATGAGCGGATCTCTCCACGCATTTGATTACTTACATAATTGCAGTGTTGCAACAATTTGTTATCTGTAAAACGTTCTTTGTAAATTTTCTTATTAGCATTAGTCGTTCCGGTACGGACTCTTACTCTTTCGGTTGTCCAACTAATTGGCGCTGTCATAGCTGTTCCGAAAAAGATTTCTGCCTTAAAATAATTCTTGGCAGATATAGAAAATGTTTGGTTTTTAAGTTTACCTAGTAAATGATCCGTTGTGATATTTATGTTACTTATATAATCTTCATCGCTAGTGATATTTAGTTTTCCAATTTTTCGAGACTCACCCTTTAGCATTTCGGCGAATGCGAATTTGGCTGCTGAAGAACCCTTAAAAGTCCATTTTTTGTCAGCTGAATTAATTGATACATTAATAGAATCACCTGGTTCAATGAATAAATTTTCGGCAAATGAGTTTTCGTTTCCAATTTCACCTAGACGAATTGTCAGCTCCATTGGCCGGTGAAGTGCAAATGCTAGGTCAAAGCTGCCATCTTCTTTTATTTGTGCACTTACTTTTTTAAAGCACTCGCTATCGGCATATCGTTTTTGAACATAAACACTGATTTGTCGCAAATTATTAGGTGCAATTTTACCCTTTATTGAAACTTTGGGAACCTTTTTAATACTATTAAGATCTACAAAATGTGTTTCGCTTACTCCTGCTTTTAATACTGAAAGACTTAATCCTTTTGTTTTCGAAATAGTATAAATAGGTTTTGTTTCCCCAAGTAAGTACTTGTCCTCGTTAAAAAGCGCACCTTGTATGAAACGACCTTTATCTTTTGAGAAAAATATAGTGTCAATCACATTACTATCTCTTCGAAATAATTGACCATCTCGATACACACGTAATGTTTCATTTGTTCTAAATGGTATTATCTTAGGTTGATAGCTTAGCTTGATTTTTTTATTATCAATTTTTTTTATGTCTATATGATCCTTTAGAGGAGGGAAGGCTTGCTGAATAATTACCTTGAATGGCTGAGATGCAAAAGCAATTGGATTGTAGTTGACGTAGAATTCATTAAAATTTTTGGAGTGTAATTCATTGATAATGCCTTGGTATATTTCTTCTATGCCTTCAAGGTTTGATACAGTTCCATCCTTATCTACCCATATTTTAAAAGGTTTATCCAGCATTTGTGTCAGGGTGTATTCACTTTTAAAAAGTGGTGAGTTGTTATACTTACTATCGTAACAGCGGTTGAAACGCCACCTTGTAAACCGTTTGATTTCAACATTCAGTTCAAATAAATCACCTCTTTTTCCGTGTGGTTTAAAAAGAAAGTAAAAATCCAGTGAGAATGGATTAAGGTCGTTCCAGTAATAGTGATTATAACCTTCTTCTTGAAAATGTCGGCCGTAGTTACGAACCATTACAACAAACTCGTCGCCTTGTTTAAAATCATACTTTAAATTGTCGGGAGGAGCTGCGTAGGAGCTACTTGAAATAATAAGAATGCTTAGTGCAAAAAATAATTTTCTCATGCTTCGGTAATTGAATGGTAAATATTAAATTTTATTTCAAATTAAATATCACACATTCTCTTATAATTATGCGTGAGGAATGAGTAATTGGTAGATATGAATGATTAATGGTAAATTGTTAATTATAAATTTGACTCATCTTAAATTTATCGACTTGGAATTTGGACTCTAAGTTTTATTAATCATCGTTGTCAAGCGTGAAGATATCGTTTACTGTTTTACTAAAAACTTCAGATATTTTCAGCGATAAGACTGTAGAAGGTATGTATTTGCCATTCTCGATGGAGTTGATTGTTTGCCTGGATACATTAACTTTTTTTGCTAACTCTGATTGTGTTAGGTTAAGTATGGCTCGTTCTACTTTTAATGTGTTTTTCATTTTAAAAGTCTTCGCTTAGCAATTTGAAAGTTTAGGATATACAAAAAGAGAATATAGCCCGTGCTATAGAGTGAATTATTCTCATCTATATTTCCTCCTGATAATAGATTCAGCAGAACAAAGAAAATGTGAGCAATAATACCTGCAAAAAAAGCTATAAATACCGAATTTAATCGCAGTGACATGGTCATCTCATCTTCGTGTTTTTCTTTTGATAGGCTAATTACTAAACCTCCAATGATGAAACCAAACTGCCAAAAATAGCCTAGGCTTGATGAATCAGTTGTTGAATCGTTCCAGCGAAGAATAAGTGATGAAATAGCTAAAAGTACACCTATATATTTCGACCAATAGGGTAATAGTTTGACTTTTCGTTTAATATCAAAACGTTTGTCAGATTTGAAAGTTGAAATTAATAGGATAATGGTCGTAAGTATTGCTAATAGGCTTAGGGTGATGATAGTTGATTTTTCCATAGTTAATGTGTCGGCTTTAGTTTACAATATGACAAACATACTTGACATTCGATTCAAAAGCAAATAAATTTAATTATTTCTGAATTAATGTAAGTTTATGATAAAGTAATAATAGGTTTGAAGACACTCAATCTTACTTTGCCAACTCCTGTCTAAGAAATTCTGCCGTATAACTGGTTTTGTGCTTCGCTACTTTCTCAGGCGTTCCTACACATAGAATCTCACCGCCATGGCGCCCACCACCTTGGCCAATATCGATAATGTGGTCAGCCACTTTTATTACATCCAGGTTGTGTTCGATAACCAAAACAGTATTGCCATGATCGACCAAACGGTGCAGCACATCTAATAATACACGGATGTCTTCAAAGTGTAAACCTGTGGTTGGTTCGTCCAATATGTAAATGGTTTTTCCGGTATCGCGTTTTGCCAGTTCAGTTGCCAGTTTTACACGTTGGCTTTCACCACCCGAGAGTGTTGTTGAAGGTTGGCCAAGGGTTATGTAACCCAAACCTACCTCTTGCAGTGTTTTGAGTGTTTTTATCAGTTTTGGTATGTGTTCGAAAAATTCAACCGCTTGATTAATGGTCATGTTAAGCACGTCGCTTATTGACTTGCCTTTGTAACGTACCTCAAGTGTTTCACGATTATAGCGTTTGCCTGCACAATCAGGGCACTCGACCATAACATCGGGTAAGAAATTCATTTCGATAACTTGCACACCACCACCCTTGCAGGTTTCACAGCGACCACCTTTTACATTGAAGGAAAAACGACCAGGCTTATAGGCTCTTATTTTGGATTCGGGCAACTCGGCAAATAGTTTGCGAATTTCATCGAAAAGCTTTGTATAGGTTGCCGGATTGGATCGTGGCGTTCGGCCAAGCGGAGCTTGATCAACATCCACAACCTTATCAAGATGCTCAAGACCTTCAATCGATTTGAATGGTAGCGGATCTTTGACAGCATTATAAATGTGCTGATTTAATATTGGGTACAGGGTTGAATTGATTAACGATGATTTTCCACTACCTGAAACCCCCGTTACACAGATGAATTGTCCCAGTGGAATATCAACACTGACGTTTTGTAAGTTATGACCACTAGCGCCTTTTAGGCGAAGTTTAAGGCCATTGCCTTCACGCCTTGTTTCAGGGATAGCTATTTTCTTTCGCCCGGTTAAGTAATCAGCCGTTAAGGTATCTTTCTGCATAATCTCCATCGGCGTTCCGTGAGCTACTACTTCACCGCCATGGCGACCAGCTTCGGGCCCCATATCCAATACGTAGTCGGCAGCCATCATCATATCCTGATCGTGTTCAACTACCAAAACAGAGTTGCCAGTATCTCTCAACTGACTTAAGGATTTTATTAAACGATGGTTATCACGTTGATGTAAGCCAATGCTAGGTTCATCAAGAATGTATAAGACATTAACCAATTGAGAGCCAATTTGAGTAGCTAAACGAATGCGTTGACTTTCACCTCCTGACAGGGTCATGGCACCACGATTAAGCGATAAATAATCCAAACCAACATCAATAAGAAAGCCTAAGCGACTTCGTATTTCTTTTAGTACTTCATGACCAATGGTACGTTGTTTCTTGGTCATTCGATCTTCCAAGCCATCGAACCAGCCATTAAGTAAACCAAGATCCATATCGGCTAACTCAGCTATGTTCTTTTCATCGATCTTAAAATGAAGAGCCTCTCTATTTAAACGAAGGCCATCGCATTTGTCGCAATGCGAATTTTTAATAAATTGTCTGGCCCACTTTCGGGCTTTCATTGATGTGTCGTTCTCCTGCTGAATGAGAATGTATTTTATCACACCCTCGAAACTTAGATAGTAGTTTGAAGTTGTGCCAAGCGGAGTGTTCTTTAATGTAATTGGCTCGCTAGAACCATGTAATATAATATCAATAGCTTCTTCCGGAATGTTTTTAATTGGCGTATCAATGGTAAAACCATGTTTCTCACCAATGGCTTCAATCTGCCAGAAGATTAAACTGTTTTTGTATTTGCCTAAAGGTACTATGCCACCTTTTTTGATGGTAGAGTTAGCATCGGGTACAATCTTTTCAAAATCAACTTCATCGATGGTGCCTAGTCCTTTACATTTAGGGCATGCACCTTGCGGCGAGTTAAATGAAAAGGAGTGGGGTGCAGGTTCGTTATAGGATATGCCGGAAGTCGGACACATCAACTGGCGACTGTAATACTTTTGTTCGTCGCTATCGGCATCAACTAACATCATTACCCCTTTGCCATGATGCATGGCGAGCTGTATGCTTTCCTTTAAACGCTTAATGTCATCGCTACTTACTTTTACGCGATCAATCACCAACTCGATAAAGTGATTTTTGTAACGATCAACACGCATGCCATGAACCAGCTCCTTTATCTCTCCATCAATGCGAACATTTAAGAAACCTTTTTTTCGTATTTGATCAAACAACTCTTTGTAATGCCCTTTACGACCTTTTACTAATGGAGCTGTGATATAAGCTTTTTTACCTTCAAACTGTTCTAAAATCAGATTCAGAATCTGTTCGTCGGTATATTTAACCATTAGCTCACCTGTTTTGTAAGAATAGGCTTGACCAGCACGTGCATATAAGAGACGAAGGAAATCGTATATCTCAGTAGTTGTTCCAACTGTGGAACGAGGGTTTTTTCCAGTGGTTTTTTGCTCGATGGAAATAACAGGGCTCAATCCGGTGATTTTATCCACATCGGGACGTTCCATGTTACCTAAAAATTGGCGGGCATAGGCTGAAAAAGTTTCGATATAGCGACGCTGGCCTTCGGCATAAATAGTATCAAATGCTAACGATGATTTGCCACTGCCACTTAAGCCAGTTACCACTACCAGCTTATCACGCGGAATAGTGACATCGATGTTTTGAAGATTATGAACACGTGCCCCGTACACTTCAATCTGTCCCGAGTTCTCGTTGATTGAAGCCTTTTTTTCTACTGTATCCTTCACCAATTTTAATTTTTTAGAACCGCAAAGATAACAAATCTTTTCAGGCGAAAAGCTAAACGGTTTGAATACAAAACTTGTTTTATGGAGCAAAAATAAGGAGCGGCTCTTTGTTTTTGATTTGAAATACAGAGCCGCTCCTTAATATTATTTTATGTATTTATCAGGATCAACATATTCCCCATCTTTCTTTAACTCAAAATGCAAATGTGGTCCCGTTGATTGCCCTGTTGAACCAACAAAGGCCACATGGTCGCCTTGCTTTACCTTTTGCCCTTCTTTCACATTGTACGCGTTAAGCTGGGCATACAAGGATGAAAAACCGTTTTCATGATCGATAATGATGTATTTACCATAACCTTTACCTGGTTTGTGATCCAGTTGAATCTTGCGCACAGTACCATCAGCAATGGCAACTACTTTTGTATTTAGTTCGGCTTTGTAATCAATGCCTCGATGCATCATCTTTTCTTTCTTGATAGGATGCATGCGCATACCATAGCCAGAACTAATTTCATACTTTTCATTTTTGTTAATTGGCTTGATAAATGAGCCAACTGATTTTTTATGAAAGTTAATATCCTTTGGTTCGTTGAAACTTATTCTACGAGGATGTAATTGCACGATAGCTTCTTTTTGAGCTCCATTGCAGGCCGAAAAATCCTTGCCAAAGTACCTTTTGGCCGAGTTGTCTCTAACATCGCTGTATGCACCCACAACTTCTTTAAGTAGATCATTGGCCGCTTCATTTGGCGTTGCGACATCGCGCTGTAAGCTAATAACTCCAACGTTGACTTTTATATCACCTAGTAAATCAATGTTCTTTTTGATTTTTTCTGGATAAGTGTTGTTATTACTTAAGAAATCAATAACGGCAGGTTTTACCATATCTATTGTTGCAATTTCACCTTCCATGAGCATAATGCCAGTGGAATTTATTAGAACGGTAAAGACATTGCCGGCTTCTATTGCTCCATTGTTTAATAAAGCCTCATTTGATCCTTCAAATAACTGGCTTGCCTCTGCCTTATTAATTGGCCAATCCGTTGTTATTGATAAATTGTTTGAAATTGATTGCTTTATATAGTCCGTACTTGAAAGTCCAATAATTAAAATACCAAGAGCTATTGGGATAATTAATAATGCTCTCTTTAATGGATTTGATTTATGTGTTGACATTTGTATTCGTTTTTTAATGAGTTTGTATGAGAAAGGACTCATTAGAGGCGAATAGTTTTGTTGACCCGCTTGCTGTAGAACAATATCAAAGTAATCGTGCTTCGAAGTATTGGCGTCTACGGCATCGCTATCGGCCTGAAATTCATGAACCTCTTCAATGGCCTTTCGGTATAAATATAAAAATGGATTCATCCAGAAGACGATAAGCATTAATTCAATAAAAACTCTGTCAAAAGAGTGTCGGTGTTTGATGTGACTTAATTCATGATTAATGATTTTTTCGTTTTGCGACGAATGCCAAACATCTTGGGAAATGAAGATATAACGAAAGAAAGAAAAGGTGTTTTGGTGATTAAATAACACCAGGATGTAATTACTAAAATTTAGTTTTTCATGTGCTCGTATGGTTTTATTAAGTTGTATGAGGTGTTTTAAAAATCTGAAAAATAAGATTGATGAAATCAATGCAAGAGCCCACCATCTATAGTTGTTTGAAATAGGAGAGGTAGTGCTTGTAGTTTGCTCAACTGTTGGTAACTCCTCGAAGAAAGTAAATTGATTAACACTCTCTTGAATATTTGGAATAATAGTCCATGCTACCGGATCATCTACTATAAATGATACATTAATGAATGGGAATGTATAGGCAAAAATTAAGGTACCTAATAGGTAAAATCGATTAAGTGAAAAGAACGAAAGCTTCCGCAATGCCACGTAGTAGATCAGGAAAAATAAGCCTGATACCAAGGTGGTTTTAATCAAGTATGGTAGAATGCTCATCATGATTGTTTCTTTTCTATTTCTTGATTAATCAACTTCTTGAGTTCTTCTAATTCAGATAATGAGAGATCACTTTCTTTTGTGAAAAAAGAAGCAAATTGCTTTTGTGAATTATTGAAAAGGTTCTTAACCATGGTGCTCATATACTTTTTCGAATAATCCTCTTTTTTAATTAATGAGTAGTATTCGTTCACTTTTCCATAAGTATTAAAGGCAATGGCTCCTTTTTTAACCAATACACGAACCACCGTTGAAACCGTGGTGTATGCTGGTTTAGGTTCTGGATATTGTTCGACAATGTCCTTTAAGAATCCTTTTTTAATTTTCCACAAGTACTGCATTACTTGCTCTTCTGCTTTCGTTAATTCAATCATTTCCCAAATGTTTGAGACAAATATATAACTATAAAAATAGTCGTGCAATTATTTTAATAGTTTTATTACTATTTTTATAGTTATAGAAAAAATTGACAGATCGCATCTTTAAGAGGAAAGTAGTTGTTAAAGATGCGATTCGCATTATAAAAAAAGGGTAAGTGCATATTTGCAACTTACCCTCCCATATACTTTTATGATTGAAATGACTAACTAGCCACTTTTGTCGAATCTTCTTTAATACTTGACTTTGGCTTAAGTACCGCGTTGTGTGGTAATTTTACCGTATAAGTCTTTTTTGAGGCATTTGTTAAGTTGGCCTCTCTTAACCATGGATTTAGATCCTTTAGCTCCTTATAGGTGATGTTATGCTCTATTGCAAAATCAGGGAAACTACTCACGGCTCCTTTTATTTCGTGATTCTTTGTTTTGAGCTCATCATACAAATCAGCTTCTTTAACATGAAATCCGTATGCATCCGGATTGGAAAGGATTTCTTTGATAGCTATAATGCGATAAACATAGCGACCTGTTTCCTCATTGAGTAGAAGGTCGAAGTAGTTATCTGCTTTCTGACGACTTAGCTGGCGGTTAACACCAGTACGACCGGCATTATAGGCAGCAGCGGCTAATGTCCAACTGCCATAGTGAGCATGCATTTTCTTTAAATATTTACAGGCTGCTTCTGTTGATTTTTCGATATGGTAGCGTTCATCAATTTCCTTTGAAACCTCTAAGCCATATTCTTTGCCAGTAGCTTTCATGAATTGCCATAATCCAACAGCACCCGCTGGCGATTTGGCTCTTGGCATCAAGTTACTTTCAATTAACGATAAGTATTTGAAGTCGTCAGGTACACCGTTGGCTTTTAATATTGGTTCTATTATCGGAAAATAACGATTAGCTCGTTTTATAAATAATACAGTTTGCGATTGCCAATAAGTATTAACCAATAACTCACGGTCGAAACTTTCCTTCACATCATAACGGTCGATGGGTACTTGTTCGTTGGCGAAAGTTAAGTCTGAAGGTATATCTAATGAGAAAATGGCATACTTACCAACTTCTTTGTTTGTGCTTGCCGTTCTATCCGGAGTAGCCGAAAATGTAAATAATTGAAATGCCAATATAACTGCTATAAAGAGGCTTGAAATCGATAGTAGTTTAGTATAAAAATTCACCTTCATAATCTTCCCGTTTTCTTGTTTGTTTGAGCGCACCAAAAATACTTTTTCGACCAAAGAATCCAAAAAATGTGCCAATAAATAATGTATGAAAATAGTACGGCTAAAATGTAAAAATGTTCATGAATTGATGACTTCTTTTTCGACTATCTTGAGAATTGATGATTTTGAATTCACGATTAATATTAGTAAGTTACAGGTATAAAGGAGTTCGCACATGCTCAGTCCGATATTGCCATTGAATAAAAAAATATTTAAAATTGTCCTATTTGTTATTCTTCTGGGGTGTTATGGCTGTACTCAGTCTAAGCAACATCAAATTAAGTTTTCTCCTGAAGAGAAGCAGTGGCTGTTAAATCATGATAAAATTGTTTTGGCTGTTGATAATTCGTATCCACCTTTGAATTACATTGGTGATGATGGACAGCTTACGGGTTTAAACATAGACCTGGTTAAGTTAGTAGGTCAACAATTGAACATTAGTATTGAATTAGAAGGATCTGATTGGGATGAAGCGCTTGAAAAAGCACTAAATCATGAAGTAGATGGAGTTATTAACGCAACACCACTTGAAGAAAGAAAAAGTAAGTTAAATTTTAGTGAGGAGTTTTTTCGTGATCCACTGGCTTTAGTAACCTATAAGGATACGGAAATAGATGATTTTGATAATATTAAATTTCAACGTATTGCTGCTAAAAGAGGAAGTCGTCATCTATTGGTTTTGCAAGAGAAAATTCCACCTTATTTAATAGTGCCTATCGCTAATTTGGAAGAAGGTATTGGTTTATTATCACAACGAAAAGTTGATGGTATATACGATGATTTAGCGCCTCTTTACCACATTATTTCTTCGTCGGGTTATAGCCACCTTAAGGTTGCTTTTGTCGAAACCAATAGTCTGGGTGCTAGTATTGGCTTGCGCAACAACGATCCACTTTTGTTAAGCGTACTTAATAAGGCGATTAGTTCAATTACGAATGAGGATCGATTATCTATTCAGGATAAGTGGTTAGGGTTTTCGCCAGCGCGTGATTATACCGTTTATTACATTACGATTGGCATTTTAATGGCTGTGGTAATGTTAATTAGTTTGTGGACCTGGTCGTTAAAAACAATGGTTAAGAGCAAGACGCGTGAACTAAATTCAGAATTACAGCGGAGAAAACAGACCGAAGCGGAACTGATCAGGTCGAAAGAAAGGGCCGAAGAAAGTGATCGTTTGAAATCGGCATTTTTGGCAAATATAAGTCACGAGATAAGAACACCAATGAATGGCATCTTCGGCTTTTCAGAGTTGCTGCAACTGAATACCTTCTCAGAAGATGAGCAAAATAAATACCTTGGCTTGATTTTTAGTAGTGCCCAGCAATTATTATCCATCATCAACGATTTAGTTAATATATCGAAGTTAGAAGCCAACCTGGTTGAAGTAAATAAGGAAGAGGTCAACCTACATGAAATGGTAAGTGACTTGTTTGCTCTGCACAAATTAAAGGCTGAAAAGCTAGCATTAGATTTTAGTTATTCCTACGAGTTAGAAGAGTCGGAAAGGTTTAATGTCGACAAAGTGAAGGTGCGTCAGGTTTTGACCAATTTGATATCAAATGCCATTAAAAACACCAAGGATGGCAGTGTTCATTTTGGAGTTGAACCTTATGGAGATGGGGAGTTTTTACGTTTTTTTGTTTGCGATACTGGTATTGGTATTGATGTTGAAAATCATGAGCATATATTTAATCGCTTTTGGAAATTAAAAAGTGGATCGGATCAAGGTGGAACTGGATTAGGTTTGGCCATATCAAAAGCACATGTTGAATTGATGGGTGGTAAAATATGGGTTGAGTCTGAACTTAAGAAAGGAGCACATTTTAGTTTTACTGTGCCATTGTAAATTAAGATAAACAATAGGTGTCTTTTTTTCTAAAGCTTATTTAGATATCTTTCAATACATCGTGTTGATGAAACCAAGTATTTTTTCTAATTTACACAAATAATTTTTTGATTTGCAACATATCAATACATCGTTAAGATTTTATATCAGTCAGATAATCAAGGATTTGAATGTTTGTGGAAGCTTTAATCTTGCGACTGAATATCAACATGTTATAAATAAAACTACTGACTTTGGGCTAATAACTAACGAACTATTAAAATATGAATGATAGAATAAATATGGAGCACCTAATTAAGCACAACTTTGAGCCCTTGGTTATATTTAAGCGATCGGGGTATGCTGTTGAATTAATTAATGACAGTGCAACAAGTTTATTCAATTTGCAATCCCTGGATAAGAATGAAATTCGTTTACGTCATTTTTGTAACCGAGCCGACTTATTTAATGAGAAAGCTGCAATTAGATTGTTAAGTACGTTAGAATTAGGTGAAAAAAAGGACTTTGATTGGCCTGTTCGCTTAGGTAATACGCATTGGTTGTTGGCTTACCTTAATGTATACGAAGATAAGGGTGAGGAATATATACTTGTAACTTTTCGAGACAATACTATAGGAAAAGAAAGCTTATTACGGCTTAACAATATGGTTGCCTTTCGTGAGGTGCTGGATAATTTATTATCAGCTAATACCATTGTAGCACCTGATGAAATCCCAACTTTGATCGATAAATCATTATTGGTTGTTGGGCAATTTTTTAATTGTGATCGAAGTTATGTATTTCAGTTTTCAGAGGATTTACAACTTCATTCCAATATTAATGAATGGTGTGCCAATGGAATAACACCATATATTGATGAACTTCAGGATATCCCTATTCGCAAATTTCCATATTTAGCTGATCATTTCCTTAGGAATGAAACGGTTTGTTTAAACGATGTTTCAGAACTGCCATTGGAAGCTAAAAACGAACGAGAGGAGTTTGCAAAGGAAGGTATTCAATCAATACTATTAATTCCTTTTAGTGAAGGAGAGAAGAGGATTGGTTTTGTTGGGATTGATCATGTTAGATCAAGTAAGGCGTGGACAGCTAGTGAGGTTTCAAACCTTAAACTGTTAGCAAGAGCTTTTGCAAATATGTTACTTCGACTAAAGAAGGAGAAGGAGCTAAAGGAGCAGCATAACATGTACCAAACCTTATTTATGGCAGCAAACGATTCAATTGCCATATTTAGAAATGGTATCTGTTTGGATGCTAATCCAAAAACATTGAATGATTTTAAATGCTCGCGTGACTTTTTCGTTGGGAAAAGCCTTGTCGAATTATCATCGCATAATCAAGTCGAAGGAAAATCACCTTCCTATATCAATGTTTTTCAACAAGAAGCTCTAAATGGACATCCTCAAATGTTTGAGTGGGTACTTAAACGAGGTGATGGCTCTGAAATAGAGGCGGAAATAAGTTTAAATAAGTTTTCAAATAAAGGGGAGTCCCATACCATTGCTATTTTTAGAGATATAACCGAACAGAACCAAGCGGTTAAGCTTTTGTTTGAAACGAAAGATTATAAAAAGACAGAATCTCAGTTGTTAAATTTAAATGTCGATCTTGAGTTAACCATCCTTGATCTGTTTGATATTAAACAATTACAAAACCTTCAGGATGCTTTTGCTTATGCTACTGGCGTATCCTCATTAATTACTGACTTGGAAGGTTATCCAATTACTGATGTTTCATTCACAAATGAGATATGCAAACTCGTTAGGGCTACTGATGATGGTAAGCACATGTGTATTGAGAGCGGTAAGATGTTGGGTAAACTAGCAAAAGAGCAACGAAAGCCTATTTCTCGTCCGTGCTTGTCATGTGGTTTTATCGATGCAGCTGCTCCAATTATTGTTGATGGTAATCACATTGGGAATTGGATAATTGGGCAGGTTAGACCAAGCGATTTAAATGTTGATAAGCTGCTGGAATATACAAGAAGGTTAAATATAAATGATGATGGCGTTATCGCTGGCTTTGAAAAATTGGTTGATTTAGCTCCAGAACGCTTTACTAAAATATTAAACCTGCTTAATGTTCTTACCAACGAACTTTCGATACTTGGTTACAACAACTTAAAATTAGCCAAATCAGTACAGAATCATTTATCTCTGGAGCGTAAATTATTATTATCGAAACAACGTGCCGAGGAAAGTGACCGACTTAAGTCGGCATTCTTGGCAAACCTATCACATGAGATTCGTACCCCAATGAATGGGATAGTAGGATTTTCGGAGTTACTTCAGTTCGAAGGGTTAACGCCTGCTGATAGGAGAGAGTATGTTCGATTGATACACCAAAGTTCAAGTCAGTTATTAAATATTATCAATGATATTATTGATATATCTAAAATAGAATCGGGTCAGATAGATATTCATTCAAGTTATTTTGATGTGATTGAATTGATGGAGAATCAAGAGGCATTTTTCATTGACTCAGCTAAAGCCAAGGAGATTGATTTAATTTTTAATTCTGATGACCTTACTGAATTAGAAATGTTCTCCGATGAGGGTAAATTGCGTCAGGTATTAACAAACTTAATTTCAAATGCCATCAAATTTACTGCACAAGGAAGTGTTGAGTTTGGTTATGAGTTGATGGATGGTAATTTAATTGAGTTATTTGTGCAAGATTCAGGAACCGGAATAGATGCAGATAATGTTCATTTCATATTTGACCGTTTCTGGCAAGCCAAAGATTCGGATGTGAAGAAGGGAGGCACAGGTTTAGGATTAGCAATTACTAAAGCCTATGTTGAGTTATTGGGTGGTCATATCAATGTAAAATCAAAGCTTAACGAGGGTACACGATTTAGCTTTGTAATACCGCGAACATTGAATTAAAAAAAAAGGGAACCCAATGGATTCCCTTTATATATTTCTGTTTAGATGAGTTCTTAAACAATACCTGCAAAGCCCATAAACGCAAGCGCTAATAAACCAGCAACTACTAGAGCAATAGGCGTACCTTTCATTCCTTTTGGGATGTCCATCAAATCAAGTTGTTCGCGAATACCTGAAAAGGTAATCAAGGCCAAGCCAAAGCCAACCGCGTGAGAAATGGCGAATACAACAGATTTAACAATGTTTGTATCTTCTAATCCAAGAGCAAGAATGGCTACACCTAAAATAGCACAGTTAGTGGTAATTAAAGGTAAAAATACACCTAAGGCTTGATAGAGTGGAGGACTTACTTTTTTAAGCATAATCTCCACTAATTGCACAAGTGATGCAATTACCAGAATAAAGGTGATGGTTTGTAAATATTCTACACCAAAAGGTTCAAGAACTGCCTTTTGAATAAAGAAAGTCACAATAGTAGCTATTACCATTACAAAGGTTACAGCGCCTGTCATTCCAATTCCAGTTGAAATCTTTTTAGAAACACCTAGAAAAGGGCATATTCCTAAAAACTGGCTAAGAACAATATTGTTTACAAAGATGGCCGAGATAACAATTAATACATATTCCATATCTTAAGCTTCTTTTTTTACCTGATTAATAAATGCGATTAAATAACCTAAGGCAATAAATGCACCCGGCGCTAGTACAAATACTAACATTCCATAATCCTCAGGGAACACAACCGTACCAAAGATTTTTCCGCTACCTAAAATTTCGCGAATAGCACCTAGTATGGTTAATGCCATGGCAAAACCAAGTCCCATTCCTAGTCCATCAATGATTGAAGATCCAATGTTGTTTTTTGAAGCAAATGCTTCAGCACGTCCCAATACAAGGCAGTTCACAACAATTAGGGGGATAAATAAACCTAATGATTCGAATAGATCGGGTAGGTAGGCCTGCATTGTCATTTCAACAATGGTTACGAAGGTTGCAATTACCACAATGAATGCAGGAATCCTTACTTTATCCGGAATTAGATTTTTGATAATAGCAATTACCAGGTTGGCCATCACCAACACAAATGTTGTAGCCAGTCCCATACCTAATCCATCAAATGCCGATGAGGTTACACCCAGGGTTGGACACATACCCAACAAGAGGGTAAAAACAGCGTTTTCCTTGAAAAAGCCTTTTGAAAAATTATTCCACTGATTCATTCTGTACCTCCTTCCTCTGCCGAGGTATTAGCCGCAACTGGTTCGTTGCTTTTATTATCATTGTAGGTTTCGTAAGCGATGCGTACTGCATCTAAAAATGCACGCGAGCTGATTGTAGCTGCCGTTATGGCATCTACCTCACCACCATCTTTACTAACCGTTAGTTTATTTGTCTCAGGATGTTTACCAAGAATACTCTGCTTACCTTTATCTGTTTTAAACCAATCAGCCATTTTAGTACCAAGTCCTGGTGTTTCTTTATGTTCCAATACCTGGTAATTAATGATGGTGCCATCTGGTTTAAACCCAACCATAATTTTAATGTTTCCACTAAAACCTTTAGGAGAAACTGCTTCAATGGCAATTCCTACAAGTTCACCATTTGAACTGGCTCTAAAGAAATTAGTGTTTGCAATAGTTGTGTCTTTCTCAAGACTATCAAATTCAGGCATCACCATTTTAATGGCAGCCTCTTGTTTTGCTTTCTTAGCCGCTTCAATTGGCCCTTTCGTGAGTTCAAACATAAAACCCAACGAAGTGCCTGCTACGCCTGTAATAACGAGCAGGGTTAAAACCATATTTTTAAGCGTTGATTCTGTTTTTGCCATGATTTATTATTTTACCTGCTACTTATGCTTTAGTTGTTTTAGCTACTTCACCGAAACGTTTAGGTTTGATATACTTGTCGATTAAAGGAACAAACCCGTTCATGATGATAATGGCAAACGAAACGCCTTCGGGATATGCTCCAAATACGCGTATAACCACAGTGATAATACCGATTCCTATTCCAAAAATAACCATGCCTTTATTCGACATAGGCGAAGTAACATAATCCGTTGCCATAAATATGGCTCCTAACATGACACCTCCTGTTAATAGGTGGAATAAAGGACCAGCATATAATTCAGGATTCACTAAATGAAGAATACCAGTAAATACCGCAATTGTACCAATTACTGTTACTGGAATATGCCAGGTTATTATTTTTCGGATTAACATGTAGATTAAACCAATTATCAAGGCAACAGCAGCAACTTCACCAGCTGAACCTCCCATGTTTCCATAAAATAACTCTGTTATTGATGGTATTTTATCCATTAATGCACTCACGGTTTCGCCATTTGCTAAACCTTCTTTCATCACAGATAGTGGTGTTGCACCTGTTGTTGCATCAAGATACGCTGTCATGTTTTTTCCTGGTTCAGGCCACAAAGTCATTTGAACAGGAAATGAGATTAATAAGAATACACGACCAACTAATGCTGGGTTGAAAATGTTATTTCCTAAACCTCCAAAGGACATCTTGCCGATACCAATGGCAACCAAACTTCCTATAATTATAATCCAGATAGGTAAATTGGTAGGCATGTTAAAAGCCAATAAAAGCCCAGTTAAAGCAGCAGACCCATCTAAAATAGATGCTTCTGTTTTTAAGAGAAACTTTTGAATAGCCCATTCAAAAAATACACATGATAGCACAGCTGCCAGCGTTACGATTAATGCTCCAAGCCCAAAATAATAGAGCGATGCCGCTAAAGCCGGAAGCAAAGCAATAACCACCCCATACATGTTCTTTTTCACAGAGTCGCCACTGTGCACATGCGGTGAAGGTGATATGGTTAACGTGTTCATATTTCTAAAATTAATATTCTTAGTTTTTTATTTATCATCTTCTCTGTCAACATATAATAATTGACCTCCTAAAAGCTGATAGCTAATAGCTGCCAGCCATTAGCTATTTAGTTCTGCTACGCATGATTTGCCCAACCTTACCTTTGCCTAATCGGATATAATCCAATAGAGGTCGGCTCGATGGACATGTGTAACTACATGATCCACACTCGATGCAATCCATTATTTTTTCTTCCTCTGCTCTATCCCATACTGCTTTGTCAGAAACAGTCATTAGCAAATATGGTGATAAGCCCATTGGACAAACAGATACACACTTCGAACAGCGAATACAGTTTTGTACTGGTTTGCGTGTTGCAATTTTCTCAGGCATGATTAATATACCCGAGCTTCCTTTGGTGATAGGCACATCAATTGATGATAGTGCTTTTCCCATCATAGGACCGCCGCCTATCACTTTTCCAGTATCTTCAGGAAGGCCACCAGCTGCTTCAATCAAGTTTGATACAGGTGTACCAACTCTTGCCATGAAGTTAGAAGGTTTTTCAATAGATTTACCAGTCACTGTAACGACACGTTCAAAAAGAGGTTTGTTCTTTTGAATGGCTTCGTAAACCGCAAAAGTAGTTCCTACATTCTGCACTACTGCACCTACTTCAATCGGCAATTTCCCCGAAGGAATCTGACGTTTAATACACGCGTCAATTAATTGTTTCTCTCCACCCTGAGGGTATTGAACTTTTAAAGATTCAACAGTAATACCTTCGTGCTTCTGAGCTAACTCACTCATGTGAGCGATGGCATCTGGTTTATTGTTTTCAATTCCAATGATGGCTTTAGTTACTTTTAAAGCTTTCATCAGAATTTCAGTGCCAATCATTATCTCTTCCCCTTTTTCCATCATTAATTGATGATCGGCAGTTAAATATGGCTCGCACTCAACAGCATTAAGAATAAGTACGTCACAAGTTTTTCCGGGAGGAACTGATAATTTAACTTGCGCAGGGAATGTTGCACCACCTAGTCCAACAATACCAGATTCACCTACTTTCTTAACGATTTCTTCGCCCGAAAGTGTGATGTCGGTTTTTAAGTCATCAGAGCGATCAATGTCCTCGTTCCACTCATCACCTTCTACTTTAATGATGATTGCTTTTCGCTTGTATCCACTAGCATCCAGTACATCATCAATTTTAAAAACTTTACCTGAAACAGGCGAATGAATGTTGGCTGAAACAAAGCCAGTTGATTTGGCAATTAGTTGACCCACCTTTACTTCGTCGCCTTTTTTCACGACAGGTTCTGATGGCGCTCCAATATGTTGAGCAATAGGAACCGAAACTTGTTCGGGGATGGGCAAGACTTCAATCTTTTTACCAGCTGAAAATTTATTTTCTGCTGGATGAACCCCTCCAAGTGAGAATGTTTTTAACATTGATCCTCCTATTTTATTTTGTTTGAATAACTTTTAAATTAACTCTATTCCGCTGCTTCAGGTGCTGGCTTTTCTACCTTTGGTTTCTTAGGTGGAAAATTCAACTCGTGAATGGCGTTGGTTGGGCACTCCGTAACACATTTACGACATAACTTGCATTTTTCGTAATCAATGTATGCTAGATTATTATCGATGGTGATGGCCTCAAACGGACACGCCTTCTGACATTTCTTACACGATATGCAAGCTACTGAACATGCTTTTTTAGCTGGTGCTCCTTTGTCCTTGTTAACACACGATACGTAAATGCGACGGCTCTTAGGGCCTTTCTTACGTAATTCAATAATGTTTTTCGGACAAGCGTCAACACATGCTCCACATGATACGCAGTTGTCTTCGATGATAACTGGCAGGCCAGTTTTTTCATCCATGTACATGGCATCGAAAGCACAAGCATCAACACATTCGCCCAAGCCATAACAGCCATATGAGCATCCCGTATCACCTCCATACAGCGAAGACGCTATCGTACAAGACGTAGCACCATCGTAGTTGGTAATGCGTGGTCGGTTTTCGCAAGTGCCGTTACAACGCACTACTGCTACCATCGGAGCCGCTGCTTCAACTTCTTTTCCTAAAATAGCTGCTGCAGCACTCATGGTGTCGGCTCCACCAACCGGACAGTTAAGATCAGAAATGTCATCGGCCTTAACCATGGCCTCAGCAAATGCTCTACACCCTGGGAAACCACAGCCTCCACAATTAGCAGCAGGCAAAGCCTCTTCTACCTGATCGATGCGTGGATCTTCAAAAACCTTGAATTTTTGAGCCACAAAATAGAGTATAATGGCAGCTAATGTGCCTAATGCTCCTAATGAAATTATGGTTATCAGAACAACGTTCATATTTAGTTGATTTGATGTTTTATTGTAAAAGTAAAAGTTCGTTTCAGTTTATCCTTATTCAAATAGATAATTGTAAAATACGGAACCAAAATAAGAAGTGAAAGTCCGGCGGCTAACAATTCGTTACCAGTTGTGTAAAATACGCTTATCAATGTGCCAAGAATCAAGAGTATTGGATAAATATAAGCCAGTAATACAGCTTTAGGGGCCAATGATTTTTTGCCTAGTAGCATAACTTTCTGACCCACATTAATGTCACTTATAGATTGATAGACATCAATGAGCTTATCTTGTAAGTCGGCTGTAGTACACGAACCTTTAGCATGACAAGATGCGCACGCCGATTCATTGGAGATACGTACCTTTATTTGTTGCGGATTCACCTCTGCAACAATGCCTTCGTGTTCTATGTAATCTATTTCAGCCATTCCAATCCTTGGTTCATAGGGTCACAAATGTAATAATGTAAAGGTTTTCTCAGTAAAAGGTAGAGGTATTTGTATTTAGAATGAATAAAAATAAGGCGCTCAACTTACAGTTAATTACCTATCGTATAGTTTACTAATGCATTTTTAAGCTTAATGCCTTGGTCTTCTTTCTTTTATAAAGAAAAAAATCCCTAATTAATTATCAGAGAATCTGAGCCAATTTTTCGAAAGTCTAATTGGAAGTTGATGGAATTAGGATCGAAATCGTTGTTGTGTAACCTGAAATGTTTTCAATACTTATTTTTCCGTTAAGTAAGTGAATAATTCCCTGAGAGATAGCTAGACCGATTCCAGTTCCTGTTGATGGTTTCCCGGTTGAGTGTCCTTTTTTAAACATTTCAAAAATTTCATTTTTATCTTTCGCAGGAATACCTATACCTGTATCTGATACAGCAATTTTTAACATGCTTTGATTATTAATGCTAAAATGCAATTGAATTTTGCCATCACTCGTAAACTTAAAAGCATTATCGATTAACTGGTGAATAACTTGTTTTAGTCGTTCATAATCTGAAATTATTTCATGATTAATGGGACAATCGTTAAGCATTACAAACTCAATTTCTTTTCGAGATCTAGTATGAGTGAAGTTGATTTCACTTTCAATATCTGTAAAAAGGGTTTTGATTGAAAATTCATTTTTTTTAATGTCAAATTGGTTTGTAGCTAGTTTTGACATGTCGAAAATGCCATTTAAGAACCGTAATAAGTAATTTGAATTCGTTCTTATGATGGTTGAAAATTGCTTAATTGTTTCAATGTCGTTTTCACTTTCCAATAATTCACTAAAGCCATTTATTGCGTTCATTGGTGTTCTTATTTCATGACTCATATTTGCCAGGAAAACAGTTTTTAATTGGTCACTTTCTTCAGCGAATAGTTTTGCTCTTAATAGTTCCTTATTATTTTGCTCAAGCGATTTGTTTACTTCGTACAAGCGTTCTTTGTAGTCGAGGTGCTCTAATTCAGCACTGCACCTTGAGGCTACATGCAATAATAAGGATTCAACAAAGTTTGGATTCTTAATTGGTTTCTCAAATAAGGCAACAAGAATACCTATGGCATTTCCGTTTGAGTTGAATAATGGTACTCCTGTGTATCCTTCGATATTCATATCGATCAATAATTGATCTTCAGGAAAGTAAGATTGGATATCTTTAGAATAGGTGCAAGGCGTTTGTCCAACTACCTGTTCGCAAGGTGTATGCTTTAATTTATATGAGAAATTATCAATGTATTTATTGTTAGAATATAAACAAATAGCATCAATGGATGATTGCTTAATAAGTTTACCTACAAAAACATGATTGGCGTTAAGCGTTGTAGCAAGGCGCTTAACCATTACTTTAAAAAAATCTTTGCCCAGATTATATGTGGATCGATTAGATGTATTAACAAAGGCATTGATGAGTTCTTCATACTCCTTTATTTTTCGGATATACGAGGCATCTGCTTTTGTCATAGGATCAATGATTAATTAAATTAATCCTTTAATTTAAAAAAATCTCAAATCAAATTCAAGCCGTTTAACTAATTAAACTCCAATTCATTTTTTCCCTTGAAAGCTTGGTAAGTTGTTTTATAAAGAGGTGGTTTTCGTCCTTTTCGAGATGTGGATCTTCCGCGAGTATTGCTTCCACAACCTGACGAGCGAATTGTAAAATTTGACCATCCTTGCCTAAATTGGCAATTTTTAAATTAAAAGGTAAGCCCGATTGTTGGGTGCCCTCTAAATCACCTGGTCCACGAAGCTTTAAATCCGCTTCGGCAATTTCAAAGCCATCCGTTGAACTGGTCATTATATTCATTCGTTTACGCGTGTCTTCTGATAGTTTGTAGCTGGTCATTAATATACAAAAGCTTTGGTCTGCTCCTCGACCAACGCGCCCTCTTAGCTGATGCAGTTGAGAGAGTCCAAAGCGTTCGGCACTTTCTATAACCATTACGGATGCATTGGGCACATTAACGCCTACTTCGATAACTGTTGTTGAAACCAAGATGTGCGAACGTCCTGATGAGAACTCTTGCATGGCTTCATCTTTCTCTTTTGGCTTCATCTTGCCATGCACCATTCCTACTTTATGATCAGAAAAGATGCGTTGCATGTACTCAAAACCTTCCCCAAGGTTTTTAAAATCCAATTTTTCCGATTCTTCGATGAGTGGGTAGACCACATATACCTGTCGTCCTTTGTCCAATTCACCTTTTATGAATTTATTGAGGTTATTTCGACGGTTATGAAAGTAATGGGCTGTTTCTATTGGTTTACGTCCCGGAGGTAGTTCATCAATAACAGAAACATCCAAATCGCCATAGATGGTCATTGCCAATGTTCGAGGGATTGGCGTTGCTGTCATTACTAATATATGCGGTGGGTTTGTGTTTTTACGCCATAATTTCGCTCGTTGAGCCACTCCAAAACGATGCTGCTCATCAACCACCACTAATCCCAGGTTCTTAAATTTTACGCGATCCTCTATTAGGGCATGTGTGCCTATCAGTATCTGTAGTTTCCCGGATTGCAGGTCTTCATCTATTCGCTGACGCTCCTTTTTCTTTGTCGATCCGGTTAATAAAGCACATTCTACATTTAATCCTTCCAGCATTTCGCTTATGGTTTCAAAATGCTGCGAGGCTAATATTTCGGTGGGCGCCATTAAACATGCCTGAAAATCATTATCCAAAGCGATAAGCATAACCATTAAGGCCACAAGTGTTTTTCCCGAGCCTACATCGCCTTGAAGCAAGCGGTTCATTTGTTTGCCCGAACCCATATCGCGGCGTATTTCTTTGATCACGCGTTTTTGAGCGCCTGTTAGTTCAAAGGGCAACTTTTGCTCATAAAATGAAAGTAGATAATTGCCAACCGTTTTGAAGTTGTGCCCAACAATTGATTTGTTACGTTGGTTACGTTGCTTCAATATATTCATTTGTATATAAAACAGCTCTTCAAATTTTAGTCTGAATTGCGCTTTCTCTAAAATTTCTGCATTTAGCGGAAAGTGGATTGTTTTGAGTGCTTCGTGCAGTTGAAGCAGCTTGTATCTCTGAATGATAAATGCCGGAAGGGTTTCTGGTATCTTTCCTTGAAATGAGAGAAAGATATTTTGCTGCATTTTATGAATGGTTTTTGAATTCAAAAAACCACGTTTCATCTTTTCAGTTGTATTGTAAAAGGCTTGCAGAGCAGCTGCGATCTTCACTTTACCATCATGCACCTTATCCATCTCAGGGTGTACAATGTTGAATTGTCCATTGAAGGAAGTCGGTTTGCCAAATACGATGTATTCAAAATCAGAGTTGAGATTATCTTTGACGTATTTGTGTCCTTTGAACCATACCAACTCAATAACACCGGTACCATCGGAGAACATCGCGCTTAGTCTACTTTGCCTGCCTTCTCCAATTGTTTTTAATGAGGTTAAACGACCTCTTACTTGTATGTAGGGGAGTTTAGCATTGATGTCTCGGATAGCATAGAATTTACTTCTGTCCACATATTTATATGGGAAGTAATACAGTAAATCTTCATACGAAGCTATCTGTAATTCTTGCCTAAGCAGTTCAGCCCTTTTGGGACCAACGCCTGGTAAATAGGTTATATTTTGAGCCGCTAACTCTGACATGAGGCAAAAATATAAAAAAAGTGGGTGTCGTAAACACCCACTTACAATATTAGAAGAATTTGTTTTCTAAGTTAGTTTGGAAAGATTTTATTAAAGTCATTTTTCATACTGGCTACATGCCAACCTTTCTCCGGAGCATCATTTACTGCTTTCTCAGTTCCGTGCATGTAGTTGTATTCACGTTCATCATCATCATGATTCACCAATATAGCCATTGATGGCCCATCCCCAGATAAGGTGTATTCCATCATTTCATAATCACCATCACTATTGCCTGCTGCAAAAATTGGCTTTTTACCAATGTGTAATTCAATGTTTGTTGGTTTGATGTGTTTATCATTGGCCGATTGTACCATTTCAGTTCTAACCAACTTGGACTCATTGTTATATTTTAATACAACACTACTTCCAATTACATTTTCCACAGGAATGTTGTAGATTTCCTCTGATACAGTTCTTACGAAAGTGATTTCTCCACCTGTTACAATATATACTTTAAAGTCATTATCCTGAAGATAATGTACCAGCTCAATCATGGGTTGGTATACCATCTCTTTAAAAGGACGATTGAATTTAGGATGATTGGAATGGGTAAGGAATTTATATACTGACTTTTTATATTCATCCTCCAATTGATTCTCATGAGCGGCAAACAATTGATGTATTAATTCAAAGGTGCTGTACTCTTTCATGATTGCCAGGTCTCCTTCGGCTAATCCCTTGTATAGCTTATTTTCTAACATGGAAGGATTGTTTTTAACAGCTTCCTTTATGTACGAAATTTCGTATTCTACAGGTATATACAAAGGCTTTTCGTTCCAAAGTGTACCATCGTTATCAAATACGGCAATTCTATCTTTGATAGGCACGAAGTCTGGTGAATTACTATCACTTACTTTAGACACAAAGTTCAGAATATCTGATTTAACGCTCGAGTCATTGGTCCATGAAGGTAGAGCCTCATTTGCTTTGACAATACCTTGTTTTGATTCGACTTGACAAGCAAGTGTTAAAAAAGTAAGAAGAACAAGACCTGTTATGAGCTGAAAATATTTGAATTTCATTTTCAAAAAGTGTTTTAAAAAAAAGAGGGTTCCCAAAAACATTAAAAGTACGCGTTCACTGAGCGGAGTCGAAGTGATTATTTAATGATAATCAATGTTTTTAAATTTTCATCTCGACTTCGCTCGATGACCGCGTTTAGTTTTTTGGCACCCTCTTAAATTATGTTTCTAATTAAACTATTGGCCAGGAGATGGTGCTGTTTGTAATTTCTGTAAGACTTTATCAATCCCTAGCGATGAACCTTGAACCGGTGGAAATTCAACAAATGTTTGTAAGAATTCGCCTGTTATTTGTTGAGCAGGAACAAAAGTCCACATGTTATCAGCAAACCAACGGATATACATGGCTGATTCTTTCCAAGCTGTTTCGTATGGATCGGCTCTTAGGTTAATTAAAATTGGCCACGCTGGTTGCTTTCTGTAAGCAGTATTAATAGCTCCTTCAAGTATGGTGAAATGTAATTTCCAATCGTCGTAGCGAATAGCATTTAAGTTTCCTCCTTGATCGAAATAGAAAATCTCATGGCGAGGTGATTTCTCAACTTCTCCTTTAAAATGAGGCATCAGATTATAACCATCGAGATGCACTTTGAAGTTTTTGTCACCCGCTTTATAACCCTTTAGTAGTTTTTCTTTAACGTCAGGTACACCTGCTGCAGCCATAATGGTAGGCATCATGTCTTCATGAGAGAAAATCCCATTCGAAACGGTTCCAGGTTCAATAACACCAGGCCATTTGATAATAGCTGGCACTCTGAACCCACCTTCCCAGGTTGTTCCTTTTTCACCGTAGAAAGGCGTTGTTCCGCCATCAGGCCAGGTAAATTTCTCGGCGCCATTATCCGTAGAATACATGATCATGGTGTTATCTACAATGCCTAGCTCCTCCAGTTTGTCGAGTACGCGTCCAATTTGGCCATCGTGCTCAACCATTCCATCAGGGTATAGACCAATGCCCGTTACACCTTCTGATTCAGGCTTAAGTCGAGTCCATACATGCATACGTGTGGCACTTAGCCAGACAAAGAATGGCTTACCTTCGGCGTGCGCTTTTTCAATAAACTCAATGGCTGCATCAGTAAACTCGTCATCTGCCGTTTCCATTCGCTTACGTGTCATTGGACCCGTATCTTTTATTGGTCCATCAGATGTTGAGCGAATAACGCCTCGAGGCCCATATTTTTCATGAAAAGCCGGATCTTTAGGATAATAATAAGTTTCAGGCTCTTCTTCTGCGTTCAAATGGTAAAGATTACCATAAAACTCATCAAATCCGTGATTGGTTGGTAAATGTTCATCCCGATCGCCTAAATGGTTTTTTCCGAATTGACCTGAGGTATAACCTAAGGGTCTTAGTAGCTCAGCTATTGTTGGTTGGTTTTCTTTTATACCTTGAGCTGAACCAGGCATTCCTATGGTTAAAAGTCCTGTGCGGAAAGGATGTTGACCTAGTATGAATGCAGCTCTACCTGCAGTACAAGACTGTTGTGCATACCAATCGGTAAACATGGCACCTTCTTCTGCTAGTTTATCGAGGTTAGGCGTTTTATAGCCCATTATTCCATGGTTGTAGCAACTAATGTTGGCCCATCCAATATCATCACCCCAGATAACTAGGATATTAGGTTTTTTGTCTTTTTGAGCGCTTAGTGCCACGCACATTGCCAGTACAAGGCTTAACGAAAATAGCTTTTTCATGTTAAAAGTTTTAATAAAGTAATTATTAGGCGTTTTGTGTTTATCTGTTTGATAATGTAACCATGAATTGAATTTCCATATTAATTACAAGAAAGTCAAATATGTAATAACGCTAATATAACTTTTAAAAGCCATTTTTGTTTAGCTTTTAGTGTAAATAATTTTACAATGTTTGATTAGTCCTCATCAAAGAAATCGATGATTTCGATGATTGAAATGTCATTTGGAGGACTGAAGGAATAAACGGTCTCATCCACATCGTTAAGCGGACTGATAATGAGTAATAAAAAAAGAAGATGTACCATAATTCATGATTTATAAGTTATACCTCAAAAGTATATGCTTAGCATCATGATTAATATCCATTTTAGCTCATTCGATGCTCTGATTCGCTCAGAGTTTAATTCAGCTTGTTCACATCCCGGGGTGAAATGCCTTTAATTTTTTTAAACATTTCGGAGAATTTAGATAGATTGCTATAGCCCATATCATATCCTACTTCAGATACAGAAAAGTTGCCGGATCTCAAGCGTCGAAAGGCTTCATCCATTTTTGCATTAGTATAAAATTGAGAAATGGAGCAATTAAACAAGGTTTTAAAGTCTCGCTTTAGTTTTGAAACACTTACACCATGTTTGTCTGCGAGCTGTTCAATGGTAATTCTTTCCTCAAAATTGGTGGATAATTCAAGCTTTATGCTTTGTAAGCGCTGGTAATCTTCAGCATGTAAGCCATTTAAATCATCCGTGTTATTCAGATTTTCAAGATTACTTGCCAGTATCGTGAATGACTCAATTGCTCTTGATACGATTAAAGCCTTTCGGTGTTTGGTTTTTGTGTTATAGTGGATAATGTCCTTGAATAAGCGTTCACTCTCTTGCGAAAGCGTAGTGTGATAGGCAACGCCATTCTCTTCTTTAAATAGTGGATGGATACAGCTAAAAGCATCATGAAGAGTGGCAGCTTTGTGACTAATGTCAAATTTATATCCGATTATTTTAAGACTTGTGTTAGCTGGAATTTCAATTGTTATAGGAAAGAGGGCATCATAAAGGAAAACACCATTTTGGGTGCCGGATTGCATTTGTGCTGATTCCTGTTCAAAAGTTTGAAGGTATTCACCTTCTTTAATAACATTTAAATGAATCAGGTCAGGATTATTATCAGGTGTGCGATGTAAAACGATATTTTCGGGCGCATTTACACTTATCAACATTATTTCAAAAGTATCAAATACAGATATTATTTCCGCGTAAATACGTAGGCGACCTCTTTCAACAAGTAACCTATTGTCCTCAATGTTACCACCATATATTTTCTGTAGCTCAGTAACATAATTAATGGCTTTTCCTTCTTGAAAATGAATATGCTTGGTTTTCATTTAGTTTATCCTTCGTAGAGTTTTATCTTAGACCATCTATAATTGAATTAAAATTCAGCGAGGTAGGATATAAGGTTGGTATCTGTTCCGGTAAGATTTAGTTTCTTACGAAGACGAGCCCTGGCCACTTCAATACTTTTTGCATTTTGATGATTGATGGCTGCTATTTCCTTACTACTCATGTTCAAACGAAGGAAGGCACATAAGCGCTCTTCCGCAGGCGTTAAATCGGGGTGGGAGTCGCGCAAGTTGCCGTAGAAGTTTTTATGAACTTGTTGAAAACGCATCTCAAATTCGCCCCATACCTCTTTGTCTATTTCTGTTTGCAACTCATAGATTATTGAGTTTATAGGGGTTTTGTTCTCTTCTTTAAGGTTTTCCTTAAGGTTTAATAATCTTTTCGCAACGTTATTGATTAATTCATTTTTTCGAACTAGATACATTACATTGGTTGCCATTTCTTTGTTTCTGTAGTCAAGGTCAGCCTCTAGCGCATCTTTTTTTATGTTAATTCTTTTTTTCTGAAGTGTAATTATCGAGATAATAAAAATGGCTATTAATACTATACTAAGTAAACCAATGAATAAAAGTGTGTTTCTAAATTTTGTTTTCTCTTGTTCGAGTTCATAGCCCTTTTCAATATTTTCAATTTTTTGTTGTGCTTCAAGGTTAGATATTTGCATTAAGCTTTGTTTGTTGAGCAAACTATCCGCAAATTGTTTGTGCAATGTAAACTCCATAAGTGCTTTTTGATAGTCCTTTTTAGTGAGGTGTATTTGATGCAATGCCGCATGGTAAGTACTAGTTAATTCAAGCGATTGAAGTAGAGTTAAAAGAGGAGTTACAGTTTCAATCATTAACAATGCGCTATCTGGCTTATTAATTGCAAGATAGTATTCGGCCAGATTGTAATAGGATTTAACGACTCCTGTATTATCATTAATACTAAGTCTTATATTAAGGCTTCTTTCTAAAAATTGCTTTGCAAGAGGATAATCATTAGTTTTTCTATAAATTTTACCAAGATTATTTAATAGTTGACTCATGGTAATTGGATTATCATCCTCACTTGAAATTTCTAAAGCCTTTTTATAATATTGAATTGCCTTGCCATTGTCATTTTTAACTTCGTAAACATTTCCAATGTTGTTATATATCTGCGTATGCAATTCATTGGTGTTAATTTTTTTGTCAAATGACTGATGGTACGAGTTGAATATTTCAAGTGCTTTAAAGTAATATTCGAGGGCTAGATTATACCTTTGGATTCGATCGTAATTGATGCCAATGTTATTATAAAAAGCAAATTCTTTATACCTATTGGGCGATTTATCTAAAAGTTTTAAGGCTTGGAAATAATACTCAATAGATTGTTCATAGCGTCCCATGAAAAGTTTAATATTACCCAATCTGTGCATGGATGATATTTGCATTTCGATATTTTTTTCTGCGAGGGATAACTCATATGAACGATGGGCAACTTCTAAAGCCTTTCCATAATCATTTAGGTAATAATTTTTAAAAAGCTCTTCATAAGCCTTGTATTTTGCCGTGGAGCTTGTTGAATTTTCGATGACAATTTCCAAGCTGTCCACCAATACTTGATTCTGAGCAAAAGAAAAGAGCGAAATGCTTAGTAATATGTGTGTTGTGATTTTTCTCAAAGTTGCAGATTTTCAATTTATACCAAATATACGTTAAACATCTTGTTCTGTTAATAAAAGTTAACTAAAACTTCAAATATTGAATTAATCAGCCTGTTTTTTTGGCTTCAATATTTTCACAAATAGCAATGTTGTGTTAAAAATTGCACGATATAGCAAATGCAATATGTTCTTAAGTCCTGATTTTATATAGTATTACTTTAATAGGTGTTGTTTTGTAAATGTCCTAATGTTAAGGTGTAAAGTGACAGTAAAACAGATTTATAGCATTGGCTTGTAAAGGTGGTGTTATGGAATGTTTACTGTGATATTTATAATAGCTATGGTATTGTTTTGAACTCCTATGCTCATGTTATTGCACTTTTTATGACTTTCTCTTTTTCTTCCCGTTAATTAGCAAATGATTTCAGATACAGAAACATTAACCTATTCACAAAACCACGTGAAAATATCTTTTGGTATGACTAAGGAAAACGAAATCACGGATGAAGAATTAAAGGAGCTGATAAGAAAGAAAGAAGAAGAGAACCTTGCTTTTAAAAAGCTTTTAGAAAAAGTGAATCGTCTGTGGCAGGAAGAGAAAATGAAAAATATAAAGAAATAAATCAGTTTATAAAATCAACAAAATGAACTACTTTACAAAGTATAAATTGAGTGTCGCAATTGTTTTCCTACTAGGTTTATTAGGAATGCAAAGTAATGCTCAAACTCTCCAGCAATATGAAAACGGTGTCCTAAAAGGTGCCATAAAGGTTAAGCTTAGACCTGAGGTGGTGGTTAGTCCGCAAGGTTTAAAATCTTTTTCTGTGGATGGTATTGCCAAAGTGGGAGTAACTGCCATTGATAAGTTAAATGTTGAGCATAAGGTTAATAAGATGGAGCGGGTATTCCCCTATTCGCCCAAATTTGAGACGCGCCATCAAAAACATGGTTTGCATTTATGGTACCGAATAGAGATAGAAGATGATCAGGATATAAAAGAATTGGTGAAGTCTTATAGTCATGTCAGTGATATTGACGTGGCAGAACCATACTATGAAAAGCAATTGGTCCCATATTCTATTACGCATATGGATGAAGCTACTGCTGCAGCAATGAAATCAACGCAAACTTTGCCTTTTAATGATCCCATTTTAATTGACCAATGGCATTACAATAATACAGGTGACGGCGATGTTACTGAAGGTGCCGATATTAATCTCTATAAGGCTTGGGAAACGCAGGCGGGACAATCCAATGTGATTGTTTCTGTACACGATGAAGGTATTCAATACGATCACGAGGATTTGCTCGCCAATATGTGGGTTAATGAAGCTGAGCTTTATGGTACAGAAGGTGTTGACGATGATGGGAATGGTTATGTCGATGATGTTTATGGTTTTAATTTTACATCAGGGACAGGAGATTTTGTGGCTGCGGACCACGGAACCCATGTTGCAGGGACGGTTGCTGCTGTTAATAATAATGGTATTGGTGTAGCTGGCGTAGCTGGCGGCACTGGAGCTGGCGATGGCGTTCGAATTATGGGCTGCCAAATTATTGGGGGAGACCAGTATCCTGATATAGCTGGTTCATTTGTGTATGCTGCCGATATGGGAGCTGTTATCTCACAAAATTCTTGGGGATGGCAAACCGATGGTGATTATGAACAATCCGTTTTGGACGCCATTGATTATTTTATTGAAGAGGCTGGAAATTATCCTGGTAGCCCAATGAAGGGTGGTGTCGCCATTTTTGCTGCCGGAAATAATGGCAGTAGTGGATTACATTATCCGGCTGCTTATGAACCTACTGTGGCTGTTGGCGCAACAGGTCCAACAAATTTAATGACCGATTACTCCAATTATGGAACCTATATTGATATCACAGCCCCAGGTGGAGAAAATGCATTTGGGACTGAATTCGGTGTTCTGAGTACAATAAATTACGATGGATACGCCTACCTGGATGGCACATCAATGGCATGTCCGCACGTTTCAGGTGTGGCTGCTCTTATTGTTTCGGAACATGGAGGTGATGACTTTACGGTTGATGACTTAAAGGTTCATTTGCTAGGTGGAACGAATGTTTTGGATACATTACCTGGGAATGCTGAACGATTTGGTATGATGGGATTAGGTGGTACAGATGCCGAACTAGCTTTACGCTTAAACAATGGTATTCCTCCTAATGTTATTGATGATTTAGAATTGAAGGGTATTTCTCAGGATTTTGCCAGTTTAAAATGGACGGTACCTGTTGATGAAGATGACGATAAAGCTTCATTTTTTGAAATATATTATTCCACAGTTGATTTTGATGAATCAAATATTGATTTGGCCGCAAAAGTGCTAGTTAAAAATAATAACCAAGCTGGTCATGAGTTTTCTTATGAACTAGGTGGTTTAGAGGCTACAAGCGAATATTATTTTTCGGTAAAAGGCTTAGATCGATGGGGAAACGCCAGTGCGTTATCAAATAAAGTAGTTGGTACTACTAATGAGGGACCTGAAGTTGCCTATTCAGTGCCGGAAATAACTTTTAATATCGATGTTACTCAAGGAGCAGATGCAACGACCAATTTTGACTTACTTAACGTTGGTGAAGGTGTACTAAAATGGGAAGTTTCTGAACGTCACATAAAAAATACGGATACGTATTCTGTTGAGGCCTTTAATTACCCGCTTGTAAACTCTGCCTCAAAACTTCCAGAATTGCGATCAGCACCTATCGATACCTATGCTAGTTCGATAGTGCCGTATGCACAAAAACCAGTTGAAAATGATGATTTATATTATTTTCACCCTGATTATTTATCCGCTTCGATGGTGACTGTTGGAGATGTTGATCTTCAGTATACCAATTCAATGGCAACACGTTTTGAGTTAACTCGTGAACAAGGTTTTAATATGACTCACTTTGAATTTGCCTTGAATCTTCCCAATTATCCAGATACGCCATTGGATGGACCCGTTATTTTGGAATTGTATGAAGGCATTGAAATGGAAAGTGCTAAACGAATATATGCTCAGGAGTATGTTCCTGAAGCAGAGACCATATGGCATTTTGTAGAAATGACCGAACAAGTGTTTTTCGAGAGTGGTGATGTATTTTTTATGGTTATACATGTTCCTGCTAATAATCGTTATCCCTTAATGGCTTCGTGGGGTTACTATTCAGACTTTACAGATTTTCAGTTTTACAGTAATAATATGGGACAAACGTGGGATAATCTCGGTGAGGTGTTTAGTCCTGATTATGTCTGGGATGTAGCGGCTTGGAGTCGTTACGAACCACTTGAAACGTACCTTAAGTTATCTCCAAGAGAAGGTGTCGTTCAGGCCAATTCTGGTCAGGATATTCAGGTCGATCTTGATGCATCCAAATTAATTAATGGTGATTACCAGGCAACGCTTTCTTTCCTTACCAATGAAACAGGTAAAGAAATTAATCATTTACCGGTTAATTTTACCGTAACTGGTAATAAGCCAATACTCGAAAGTGAAAATGTACTTGAATTTGGAAATGTTTTTGTTGGCGAATCAACAGCAACAAGCATTGAAATTTCAAACAGTGGATTAGGTGCGTTTGCAGGTAACTCAACAATAGATGTGCAGATATCAAATCCTGATTTCCAGTTAACTCATAATGAACCTAGTATTATATATGCCCAGCGTAGCCAGACTTTATCATTCCGTTATTGGCCAAAAGTTGCAGGCGCAAGTAATTCCTTGGTAACCTTAACCGATAAGGATGGGAACCAATATAAATTTAATTTATTTGGAGTAGGTACTAATCCGCCGGTTGCAACAGTGGAACCAGCAGAGAATACCTTCTCTGATTTAAATTTAGGCGATGTGGTGAATGGATCGTTTACATTAAGAAATGATGGAGAATATCCATTAAAATACTATGTGCCGAAATTTGCTGATGGATCTAATTTGAATGGAAATAATACAGGACTGGTTCACCTTTTTGGTTATGCGGCAGGACAAGTTGAAGGTGATGAAACTACTAATGCATTTGACTGGGTTGATATTTCTTCAACTGGTATTGAGGTAGGGCAACAGTTTGCTAGCAATGCTAAAACAACATATATAGATGTACCTATTGGTTTTGACTTTCCATTTTTTGAGGAAAAGGAAGATACGGTATATATAACAAAACAAGGAGCATTAAGCTTTACTACCGATGGTTGGTTTAATTCTCAACCAGTTATGTATGGTAATTCAACACAAGCCAGTAAACTAATATGTGCCTACGGATTGGAAATGGATCTATCCAAGGGTGGTGCTATTTATTATCAGAAGTATCCGGATAGGATTGTGGTACAATACGATAAGATTCCAGCGGAATATTTGAATGAAGAATATGCCCTGCAATACACCAATGTCACTTTCCAAATCATCCTATTAATTAGTGGTGATATTGAAATTAATTATAAAGATTTAGGAACAATACCTTATGGCAAAAGTGCTTTGGGTTATCGTACTTCTATGCAAGTATCCATTTTTGATGAAGGATTGAATGATGGCATATTGCTGAATGGGTTTATTTCTCCTGATATTGATAATGGTGGAGCTTTTGAAAGTCGATTAATATCTGACATGCCACCAACAACCGGGTATATGATGTATTTCCGTTATCCAGGTCTTGGTTCGGTGCAAAGTGTGACCAATCCATTTGGAACATTACAAGTGGGAGAAAGTGTGCAGTTGGATTATGTGGTTGACACAAAAGATCTGTTTGTAGATGATTTTGTAGAGCGTATCAATGTGATTAGTAATGATCCGGTGACCAATCCTGCTGTGCATAGTATTAATTTGAATATTGTTTCTGGTGGTGATGTTGATTATCAGTATAATGTTGAAACGATAGAATTTGGGAATGTTTTTCAACGTGATGTTGTAATAAAAACCTTCGCCATTAGTAATGTTGGTAAAGCCATTGGAACAATTGAAAGCATCAGCTTCCAGAATGGAAACTACACAGCTGAAGGCTATTTACCTGTTGAGTTAAAACCAAACTCAAGGGTAGAGTACATCATCACCATCAATAGTGATGAGATAGGTAATAAAGACGATGTATTGATATTTACAGATAAACTTGGAAATACCTATCAAATTCCTGTCCATGGCAATGTAGTTGAAGCTCCAATAATATCCACTTCGATAAATGAATTGAGCGAAACATTGAATTTTGGGTCTAGTAAATCTTCTGTGTTATCTATTGATAATACAGGTAAAAACCCAATGAAAATCTCACCTGTTGGAAATGAGTGGCTATCAATTGTTGAGCAAGGCTACGCGGGTCAGACAGAAAATGTGGATTATCATGTCACCTTTGAAGAAATAGCTGGTTCAAGTTATGATAATTGGATAGATATTAGAGAAACCGGAAAGCGACTTGATCCGGGAGATATGTACGAAACAGATAAATTTTGGAGAGTAGAGAAATTACCATTTGAGTTCCCATTCTATGGCAACTTGCAAGATTCTGTTTATATTGGGTTTAATGGAATTATCATGTTTGAAAAAACAGATGAAGCCTTAACTTTTGGACCTCAAGATTTAATTCCAAGTGAAGACGCTCCCGATAATTTTATCGCACCCCTTTGGGGGCCTATAGGCCCGGCATGGTTAGAGATATATCCAACCACAGGGACTTACTATCAGGAATTTGATGACAAGGTAGTGATTCAATTTCAGGAATATGAGAATTTATTTGGCATGGGACATCCTGTCTCTTTTGAGCTAGTACTGTATGCCAATGGAAACATCAAATTTATGTACTACTTCCCATGGGAGGAAGCAACAACACAATGGTGTGTTGCGGGTATTGAAAATCCTGATGGCACTATCGGTCATGCGCCCTCACAATTTGTAGCTAATCTTATTAAGGATGGTTCGGTGATCACATTTGTTCCTGTTGAAGAATACGAGATAGACGCTAATTCAAGTAAGAGTTTTGAATTGACCTACGATGCAAGAAGCGTCTATGGTGGTGCTTATCAGGAAGATTTACTTTTAACAAATAACACACCTGATGCCCCTGATTATGCTCTGCCGGTAACAATGACAGTTATTGGAAATAAAAAGATAGAACTACGAGATAGTTTGAAACTAGGCGAGGTTTTTATTTATGATGAGGTGAATGAAGAAGATAATTCGACATCAGCCAGAGTTTATGATATGAACTTCACACTTGCCAATATAGGTACTGAGAAGATCTTTATCACACGAATGCGCTTACAGGAACGAGCAAGCGGTTTAACTGTTATGGGCGATCAGGATAAATATGGAACGTCTGGCGCTGAAGATCCATGGGTTGATCTTTCTCGTAAGAACTTAAATACCTATTTAAAACCTGAGAATAGCGAGACTTTTAATCTGAGAGTTAAGGCGACAATGCCAGAGAGCATAGTAGACACCGTTGTGGTATACTGCGACCTTGAGGGGGGCTTGTATAAGATTCCTGTTTCAGCATCTTACACCAATCCACCAGTGGTGAATATTCAGTCCGAAGGTCTTGAGATATTTACGAATAGCGAGGATGAAATTATTAACGAGTCTGTTGTATTGGATAATATAAAAGGTGAAGCCGATTTAACTTATGAGATTGACTTTGACTTTGTGCGAGCAACTGAGCCAAAGCCCAACTCGACAACATCAGCAGTAATTAACAATGCAAGTGATAATATCGTACCAGAAATAGCATCAATAACTATTGAAAGCAATCACCTGAAAAGCACCGAGGTTGAAGGTCTGGATACTGATGAATACAACAGAATACTCGAATATGAAACGGTAGACGAACCAACTGGAATGATTGGTTTTGGTGGAGGTGCTAGATTTTATGCTGCTACGGCCTATGATGCACCAGCTAGTGGTTTTAATTTAACACATGCCATGGCATGGATTGGCTGGGGTGAAACTTTGCAAGCCGATATCGAGGTTCTAATTTATGGTGGGGCCGAAAAATTATTAGATGCCACTTTATTGTATTCGCAAACTTATGAAATAAACGAGTCGGAAGCTAATACAGAAGGCGAATTCAGAATCTTCGAACTAGATCAGAACCTACTTTTCTATCCGAATGAAAAGTTCTTTGTGATGTTTAAATTTGATAAAGATTTAGCTTATCCACTGGGACATTTTGATGTTGAAGAACCAATAGTTGATCGCTATTATTTTGGAAATGATGAAACCATATTTGAACTAGTAGACGCTGGTTACGAAGATATGGGATGGATAATGAAAGCTGCCGAGAAGGATTATAAATCAAATATTTGGGCCATATTGGATTCTGAGAAAACAGGAACTATTGTTCCAGGTGAATCAAATCAACTTGATATGACCTTTATAGCAGAGTATGCTGAGCAAGGTATTAACATTGCTAATATGTTGGTGAAGAGTAACGATCCAGTTACACCAATTGATACATTAATTATTACTCTTAACCGTAACAAAGGGCCTCAGTTTACCGATGGTGACAATATTTATTATGCCATTAATGAAGCAGATGTTTTAGTGCATAATGTTGTTGCTATTGATGAAGAAGGTGATTCGTTCACTTTAGAATTAAAGGAAGAGTATGAGTATGTGACTGCTTCTTCAAATGATAATGCTTTGGAAGTCACTTTTGCGCCTGATTACGATGGAGCAGGTGTACATCAAATAGTAGTTGTTGGAACTGATTCATATGGTAATGAAAATAGTTTTATAATTGATGTAGCAGTATCAGATGTGAACAGAGCGCCAATCGAAAGTCCAGAGATTGGGAATCAATATTATATTCTTGAGACAGAAGAAAGCTACAATATAGATCTGTCAGAATACATTATTGATCCGGATGGTGATATGGTTTTATTCCAAATGGAACGGCAAGGGTCTGATATTGTTGATATCTACACTGGAGGAACTTCTACTATTAGTATGCAGACCAAGGCCTTGGGATCGGGAAGTATGAAAATTACTGCCTTTGATGAGTATGGTGAGAAATTAGAGACCAGCTTTAATGTTTTTGTTGATCACCGTACAGCTGTGGATAGTGAAGATTATAAATCATTCCTGGTTTATCCAAACCCAACCAATGGCCTTTTAAATATTGAGATGGAAGATGTTGACAATGCTAATGTGAAAGTTAGAATTAGTAATGCTTCTGGAATATTAGTGAAAGCATTTGAGCAGGAATTGCTGGGTGAACAAATGACAGTCAATTTGGAGTCGCTAGCGCAAGGTATTTATTTCTTAGAAGTGCAGAATGGAGAAGAGCTTAAAGTTCAAAAAATAACAAAAAAATAAGTGTCGGAAACTTATGCAAGCAAGAGCAATGTTAGTTCATTGCCTTGCTCCTAAAAAACTGATTTAAACAGAATACTATGAACAATTCAAAAAACAAATTCAACATGACAAATATCTCAAAGTGTTTGGGTTTGATAACTATGCTTCTTTTTTTGAGCTTGACAGCATCTTGCGAAAAAGAAGGTGATAAGGAAAGTCCGATTGCAAGTATTGAGACTCCTACAATTGGCCAGAAGTATTATCGAGGAGAAGTGATTTATTTAAATGCCCTATTTACCGACAATGAAGGTTTAGCGCGTTGTGAAATCTCCATGGCATCAACAAAATCGACTTATGGCTGGGATGATCCATGGATGCCTGAAACAGATGTGATTCAATTAAGTGGGCAGAAACAACAAATTGAGCAATACTTAGTGTTTAACGGACCTATCCCATTGGACATCATGTCATCGGCATATGTCATTAATATAAGAGTATTTGATGGAGCCGGCAATATGACTCATTACTCTAGAAATATAGAAATTGAATAATTTAAAATAGTTTTCCTATCGTCTGAAAAACTAAATAATTGTGGTGCTCTTCGTTTCTTAACAGAGAGCCCACTCCCTAAAATCACAGACGGGACGTTTTATGTTAAGTAACACTTTTATTAACCAAAATAGATTACACATGAAAAGATTTACCTTTTTATTAACTGCACTTTTAACCATTAGCTCTGCGATTAACGCGCAGCGTGTTCCGGAGCAGAATGCTTTTTTAGTTCATACATTTAGCGGCACTGTTTCTTCGGCACAGGCTTATGAAGATGGTGTTATGTGGATTGGGAATGATGGAACAAACGATGTTATTGGATACTCTTCTGATGGTATCTCTTTTTCAACGCTTGAAAACTTAGAGGATGGCAGCGCCTCAAGATTAAGCACCTGGTCAGGATCAGGCCTTGGCTTCTTTTATGGAAACAAGACTAGCGATGGAGCTGGTATTGATCTTAGAGTCAATGATAATGGTACGGGACGTTTATTGTGGGATCAGAGTGATGGTCACGACCCTTCCTTTCCAGCATTGACAAATGTACTTAGGGTAGATCAAGGTTCGGATGGCTATCGATACTATTATATCGCCCAAGGTATTTTAGATAATATTACAGGTTATGAAGCTACTATCTATGAAACCGACGGTACTGATTTCGGCACGATTGAGGTGGAGAAAGAATTAACTAATGCCAATCCTTTTGATCCTAATCAGCGAATTTCTGTGAAACTAAGTCAACGTAATGCAGCGGGTATTCTTGATGGGGTAATGTTTAATGATAAATTGCATTTTATAACAGGGACGGAAGCTACAAATGGCATGTATTCTTCATTGTGTTATATCGACTATGATTCCAATGGATCCACGGTGAGATTCTTAGCTAAAGGAGATAATGAGGTATTGGAATGGTCAAATTTAGTTGCTACAGATACTTACCTGTACACATCCTTTTGGTATGATAATAACGGAATTGGTGAGCGTGGTGGAATGCAAGCAATAGATGCTGCAGGACAAGTGAGTATTGTAAACAATGGATCAGTGTTAACCTTTACCAACGACAAACCAATTGTAGCTAACAATAAGGTATATGCCATTACAGAGGCAAGTTTTAGTGGAGTAAAGAAATTAGCGGTGATTAATTCCCCGACGGATGTAGATATATATCATATCAATGCCGAAGCAGAAACAGATAATGTCTCTAATCTGGTTGTTAGTGGTAATAAGTTGTATTTCTGGGCAAGTCAGACAGGAAGTGATAAATATTATTTATACGTACTTCGTTTAGATCAAGATGGAGCACAGCCAGTAGAAGCAAGCTCTGTGTATGAGGGGCAGGATATTACAGCCATGGTTGCATTGGAGGATGGTAGCGTAGCTTATTCTCACTTGAATTCGCTTGGATCTGCTGCAAGTGTTACGGAAGGTTTTAATGGAACTGCTTATGCTGCTGTGGATGAAGATAAAATAGACTATACATTTACCTACTCTTGGAATGGTGAAATTGTTGAAATTATTGCTCAGGGAAATGAGTTGTTTTATTTTGTTGAAACTACGGATGAGGTAACAAGTGATCCGAAAGTAAAAATATATCAATTAAGCCATGTGCCTGCTGAAGCGACTAAACCGAGCCCACTTCCTACAACAACTTTTTATCGAGGTAACTATATCTTTAATGTCACGGATTCAGAAACAAGTAATCCTATTGAAGGTGCAAGTGTTACGATTCGTCAGAAAGCGTTGTTACTAGATGAAATGAGTGCATCAACCAATACCAGTGGTCAAGCATTCTATGCATGGAAACCAATAACGTATTATCATTTCACGGTAAGTGCTGTTGGATATGAAACAGTTGAGTATGATGAATGGGCTACCATATGGATGCCAGATGAGCTATATAATGCATTTGGAACAAGAGATGTGCAGCTAACACCAGATGGATCGACTGCTATCGGTGATATTGCAGAAGGGGCTATTCAACTTTATCCGAATCCTGTAAGTGATATTATTAATCTGAAATCTGATATCTCTATTACTTCTGTTGAATTATACAGCTTAGCAGGAAATAAAGTGATGGAAGTTCGTAATCAAAATATTTCCTCAATAGATGTTGCAAATATTCCTGCAGGTATTTATGTCGTAATCGTTACCGATACGAATGGAAGAAGAGAAACAATAAAGGTAACAAAGCACTAGGACTAGCCTATTCTAGTAGTCGCAAAATACATTAGGCTAAAGGTTTAGATTTTAATTGCTAGGATCAACCGTGTTCAACGGAGCACGGTTGTTTTAAAAGTTCGCTTCATTCACTGCAAGGTATTAATACATGCGGCTTAGATATTAACATGTCTAATTTAAAGTAGTAAATCTTAATTAAAAGGGGTTAATAAAAGTTAGGATAACACTTTAATTGTATAGAAGTCATAAAATTAAGATCAATTAGAAATCAAGATAATAGTCAACAAATTAAATTATTTTCTATGAAGACATTTTTCATGGCACTGTTATTACTGTGTGTTAGTGTTGGTAGCCTTTTGGCTCAATCACGGAACATATCAGGAACAGTTACCGGTAAAACAGACGGTATTCCAATACCCGGGGTTTCTGTGTTTGTGAAAGGAACGACAGTCGGGACTATTACAATGCCTGATGGTACATACAGTCTTAGTGTACCAGAGGAATCAGAAATTATAGTGTTCTCATTTGTCGGAATGATTGCACAAGAAGTATCCATTGGTGACCAGCAAGTGATCAATGTAGCACTCGAAGATGAATCAATTGGAGTAGAGGAGGTTGTTGTAACGGCTTATGGTAGCAAGGGGAAGGTAGGTCTTAAAGGTGCTATTTCAAATGTTTCAGCTAAGGAGTTAGATCAGGTGCCAGTAGCCACTTTTGATCAAATGTTGCAAGGTAAAACTACCGGACTAAGTATTGCGTCTGGTTCGGGGCAGCCAGGGTCCAGTAGTACCAAAGTTCGAATTAGAGGTAACTCTTCCATCATGGGTAATAATGAACCCTTGTATATCATGGATGGTGTACCCATCGAAGCTGGTGTTTTTGCTACCTTAAATGCGAATGATTTTGCCAGCATTAGTGTACTAAAAGATGCATCGGCTACTTCTATTTATGGTTCGCGTGCTTCAAACGGTGTTATTCTAATTACTTCAAAGCGCGGTAGCGAAGGTAAAACAACAGTTAATTACCGTTACCAAAGTGGGTGGTCGTACAAAACTCAGGATAAATTCGATATGATGAATTCTTCTGAGAAATTGTGGTTTGAAGAACTAGCTAAGAAAGGGCCAGGTTGGGATTTGAGTCCTTTAAATCCAAATAATCAAGGTTTAAGTTCCAGTCTATTAGCTGCACACGAACAAGAATTAAATCGCCTTCGTGGTATTGATACAAATTGGAGTGATGAGTTTTTTCGTACAGGTAAAACGCAAAGCCACGAAGTGAATCTTTCAGGTGGTACTGCCAAGACGAAATTTTATATGTCCTTCCAGAATTTTGATCAGGAAGGTATTGCCAATCGTTCGGATTTAAAACGTAAAGTGGGACGTTTAAATTTGGATCACGCCATTACTGACAAAATAAGAGTAGGTGTTTCTACCAACGGTGGATATTCAAAATCGAACCGAATAAATAGTGAAAACAATACTTCACTCGCCAATCCTTTCGCAGCTGTTTATTTGGCCAATCCATGGGAAGAGCCTTATGATGCTAATGGTAATCCAATGCCAGGAGGAGAGTATAAATACCCTTCGAACGACGAACGTAATAATGCTAATGGCAATGATTATCAGAATTTTGATATGCCTGGTGTAAATGCTTTGGATCTTCAAAGGTATTCGACCAATGTATCGGAAGAAACAAAGGCCAATGTAGCAGCTTATGCCGAAATTGATATTATTGATGGTTTAACTTTTAAAACACAATATGGATTCGATTATCGTGTCTCTACCTACGAATCGTGGGTGAGTCCAGAGGCTTGGTCATCAATTAAAATAAAACGAGACAATCCAGATGATCCGTCACGTGATGGATGGATTTCAGAGGCTTACAGAAGGAATTTTGAGGCGACTTTTACCAATACTTTAGACTATAAAAAGCAAATAGGTGAAAAGCATATCGTGGGAGCCTTATTAGGTAGCGAATATGTCAATAATAAATACAATGGTTTTGGCTTTACAGCTTATGGCTTAGATCCAAAGTTGCCGCAAACGCCAGCTGCAAGTTCGCCAGGTAATATTGAAAATAATTTTATCCCATTAACCAATGGGTTTAAAACCGAACGGGCACTCTACTCCTTATTTTCTATTTTCAACTATACCTACAACGAACGTTATACCTTAACGGGTAGTTTGCGTCGCGATGGATCCTCTGCTTTTGGAGCCAATAATAAATTTGCCATACTATACTCCATTGGAGGTATCTGGGACATTAAACGTGAATCGTTTATGGATGGCGCTACATGGGTAAATAACCTTAAGTTGCGTGCCTCCTATGGAACAACAGGTAACCAAGGCGGTATTGGTAATTTTGAAGCCATGACACTTTGGGGCAATACTTACTATAACGGCGAAACAGGTTATGGACTTGCTCAAGCGGGCGATCCTGATATCAAATGGGAAATTGGTCAAAAATTCAATGTAGGTATCGATTACAACCTATTCAGTAATCGCTTGAATGGTGCCTTTGAAGTGTATAATAACATTACCTCTGATTTGTTTATTTATCAGAACTTTTCGCACACCAGTGGAATTCAAGGTAAAAATGTGAATGCGGGTAAAATGCGCAACCGTGGTGTTGAAGCATTAATTAACTACGATATTATCCGCAATAATAAATGGCTGTGGAGTATTGGGGTAAACTTGTCGTACAACGAGAATGAAATATTAGATCTTGGTCAGGTGAATGAATTTGAGCAAGGTACATCAATTGTACGTGTTGGCTTACCGCTTAATTCACACTATTATGTGAAATGGGCAGGTGTGAATCCTGTAAATGGTGAACCTTTGTATTATACCAAAGATGGAGACGTTACCAATAATTTTAATGCCAACGATGCTGTGGCTGAATTTGGAACTTCAGAAGCGCCATTCACTGGTGGATTTAATACTTCTGTAAGTTATAAAGGAATTGAATTGAGAGCTGAATTTGCTTTCGCACATGGTTATTCACGTTCCAATAATCAGATCTTCTTTCAAGAGAATCCCAATTTCGCTCAATACAACATGTCGCGCAAAATGCTAGACATCTGGCAGCAGCCTGGTGATATTACCGACATTCAAGCTATAGGAACCGAACGACAATTCTCTTCTAAGGACGTGCATGATGCCTCCTTTCTGCGTTTCCGAAATATGACAGTGGCCTACAACTTACCTACGCATATTCTTAAAAAAACGGGTTTTATTCAGGCATTACGCGTGTATGGGCAAGGTCAAAACTTATTTGTTTGGACTGATTGGACCGGTTTTGATCCGGAGGATAATAATAACATCGCACAATACGAATATCCTTCTTCAAGAACATTTACAGTTGGACTGGATATAACCTTTTAATTCAAGTAGAAATGAAGAATATAACTAGTAATATAATAATGATTGGGTTAGTTCTGGTTTTGTCGGGATGCGACAATTACCTTGATATAACTCCAACCGATTCCATCGATGACTCAAAGGCTTTTGAAACCATTGAGGATCTTGAAAAAGGAATGATAGGTGTTTATGCCATGCTGGGCAATAGCTCTGCTGTTGCATTAAGCTCACGTGGTGGAGATGATGTACGCTTGTCGTCACAAAACAGAGGGCAAGGTATACAAGTACATAACTGGACTTACAATGCAGGTACTAGTGATGTTGGTGCTTATTGGACGCAGATGTATTTTGCTATCGACCGGGCAAACCGTATGCTTGCTGTAGCTAAACAGTTTGATGCTGAAGATGACATTGTCATTCGTGTTAGAGGTGAAGCTTTATTTGTAAGGGCTTGGGCACATTTTGAATTAGCATATGTGTATTGTAAAAATTACGATGCTGCTGATCCTAAGGGTTTGCCTTATATGAAAGAGTCAGTAATTTCTTTACCTGCCCGTTTGTCACAAGGTGTCGTTTTTCAGAATATACTAGATGACTTGTCTGCTTCTCTTCCTTTGTTGTCAGGAATTGATAGGGGAAGTAAATACATTTCGGAAAATGCAATTTACGCACTCAGAGCTCGTATCGCTTTACATATGCGCAATTGGGATGATGCCATTCTATATTCAAGTAAAGTAATTGATGAGTCGGGTATTCGTATTGCCACAATTGAAGAAATAGGAAGTGTATGGGATGATGAGAACGCTGATGGTGTTGAAGTCATATTTAAAATGGCAAGAAGCATTGGTGAAGGTAATTTGGGGGATATATTCACCGATAGTAGCAATGGGGATATTTATTTCTCTCCAGGTACAGATTTGATGGCACAATACGACACAGATGATGTGCGACACAGTGTTTATTTTGGAGTAGATGCTAGTGGAAACGATGTTGTTGCCAAGCACAACGGTCGTCCAGATCAGCCTGCTAACCTTGTGGATGTGAAAGTTTTTAGAGTTTCTGAAATGTATCTGTTGCGTTGCGAAGCATATGCTGAAAAGAGCATGTGGGATGAGTCGATGGCTGATATTAATCTACTTCGTGAAAACAGAATAACATCACCTGAAGAGGTATTGTATGGAACACGTGATAACGCCTTAAAAGCCATTCGTGAAGAACGCCGCCGTGAATTAGCTTACGAGGGCTTCCGGTTTTTTGACTTGAAACGATGGGGCCTTCCCATTGAACGCACGCCTGAGGACTCTGAATTAGCATCAAATGACAAGTTGCCAGCTGGTAATTATCGTTTTGTTATGCCAATTCCACAAGCAGAAATATTTGCCAACACCAACATGAAGCAGAACGATGGTTATGAAAACAATTAATGTCTTAGCTATGAAAGTATTTAAAATAAAGATAGGCTTGTTCCTAGGTTTTGTTGCACTTATGCTTCAGGGCTGTGAAACGGAATCAGCCTTATACGATGGTCCGGATCTAGTTCATTTTTCAGAAGTGAGCAGCCAAATGGTGATTAAGGAGCGCGAAGAGAACAAGGCGACCATAACGGTTGGTTCAACAACTGTTAGTTCGGTTGATCGTACTTATACAATTAAGATTTTGACCGACGAATCAACGGCTACCGAAGGGGGCGATTTTCAGCTGTCGAGCAACACAGTAACTATACCAGCGGGTAAAGTCATTTCTACCTTTGATGTGATTGGTTTATACGACGGAGCATCTTCTGATGGAACCACATTAAAATTAACAATTGCAGATGCTTCTGCCGGACAACTGGCGAATTTTAATAACCAATATACCATTGATCTATTTAAGTTCTGCTCCTTTGAGCGAGATGCTTTTATTGGTACTTATCATGCTTATGAGCATTCGTACTGGGGCGAATTCGAGTATGATATTCATACCCAAGCAGGATCTGCAGCATCAGTTCGCGCCGATGGTTTTTGGGGGGTATATGGCAGTAGTATAGAGATCGTTTTTGATGCCTATGGGGCAACATGTAGTATTCCAGAGCAATTTCTGTTTACTAGTTCTGAATATGGTGTCGTTCACATTCGCAGTTTTGAGGATGGAACAATCAATTCATGCAATGGAACCATCGAAGGTCTGTCATATTACATATTTGATTCAGAAACCATGACACTTTGGGATATCTGTACCATCGATATGTACCTGAAAGACGATGCTAATGTTTCATCAACGATGACAAATTCAGAAAGCAATAATCGGCCATGGAAAGCTATTGATGTAGAAATGAAAAAATAAAAAATTTGGTTTGGTAAGAGGTCAGAGTTTAGAGGGACTCTTCAAACGAGAAGAGCCCTTCTAACTATCTCAACTACCAAGCTTATAATATCACCTTTTATTAACTAAAAATTATACACATGAAAAGATTTACAATGTTTTTAATGGCCACACTACTTGCTATTGGCAGCATGGTGGGGCAAAATACTGTAGGTTTTACAGTTACTGATGGAACAGATCCAATTGAAGGTGCCTCAATTACGTTCAACAGCGAAACTTTGGCAACAGATGTTAATGGTTTGGTAGAATTTTTAAACGTGAGCGATGGCGTTGATTTACCATATACAGTTACTGCAACAGGATTTACATCAGCTAATGGATTGGTTACCGTTGCCGGAGCCAGACTAGATGTACCTACTATAGTTATGAACCCGGTAAAGGCCTTTGCGTTTGTTGTATACGATTCATCTATCCCAGCTGGCCCAATGGGCGGCAACGAGTTAGATGGCGCAACAGTTGAATTAACTGACGGTGT
>JAFMVD010000046.1 GCA_025499625.1 Carboxylicivirga fragile
GGGGTCTAATTTGAAATAAAAAACCAAACGCCCAATAAATGGGCGCTGTAGAAGAGAATTTTATGAATCCCGACTTTAGTCGGTTAATAGTGATTTTCATAATAAACCACAGCCTTAATCTGGTTCTATTACGTTTTATTATAATCCGTTAATTCTTGATTTACTTAGACAAGATATTATAAATCTCTTGTCTAAGTAAATCATTTCCGACAATTCTTTCAAAGTCCGAATCTGCTTCAAATATGGAAAGTAGTTTATCAATTACTTCTAAGTTCTTGTTTTCTATTTCTTCTTGCAAAGCTTTTAATCTAAAGTAAAAGTGCTCGGCTGAGTTAAAGTTTAAAGTTGGTCTACTATGAATATTATTAGAAATACATACTGCTTCTTTTAGTCTTTTGTTTAATAGATTTAAAAGATTTAATCCAATAAATAATTCCCCAATTAATTAAACCAAGAGCCCAATATACTGGATATTTAAGCCCTAAATAAAAAGTATTGAATCCGTCAACCACACCGTTGTTCTGATTTATACTATTCACCTCTAGTATTGATGAGAAATATGGAAATAAAAATAGGTAAGAAGGAAATGCTAAATTTTTAACAATTGAACTAAATCTTGATTCTTTTATCCTAGTTAAGGATAAGATGTTTGCTAATAAAGTTATAGCAATTATTAAAATGTCATATTTACCCAACAGCATTCCTTATTTTTTATACAATTGTTCTTGTTTAGAGGGTTGTAATTAGTAGACCAATCACAGATGCTTAAAAAATCCTTTTAGAGATCCTATTTCTCAAGCCAGTACTAAAATAGTGTTTTTAGTTAGACAGATGGATTTATGGTGAGGAATTTTTACAATGGAAATTTTTGTACAAAAAACGCTTCTCCCGATTTCTCAAGAGAAGCGTTACTCGTTAATTTACCTGTTTTCTAGTTTTCTAAAAGTCTATTATCTAATCTAATAAATCATACCGCTCCTTGCGATAACATGGCGTCAGCAACTTTAACAAAGCCGCCAATGTTAGCACCATCAACGTAATTAATGAATTCATTGTCCTTGGTGCCGTATTGTACGCAGGTTTCGTGAATGCTACGCATAATATTTTGTAAGCGATTGTCCACTTCTTCGCGCGACCACCCTATACGCATACTGTTCTGGGTCATTTCTAAACCCGATACGGCTACACCACCAGCGTTGGCTGCTTTTCCCGGGCCAAAGAGTATGCGCTTATCCAGGAACACCTGAATAGCTTCAGGCGTAGATGGCATGTTGGCACCTTCCGATACGCACATGCATCCATTCGAAACTAAGGTAATGGCTTCTACTTCGTTAATCTCGTTTTGTGTGGCACTAGGCAGGGCAATGTCTGCTTTTTCACCCCAAGGTCTTTCGTTTTCTACATACTTTACCTTGTATTTATCTGCATATTCACTGATGCGACCACGTTTAATATTTTTCAGATACATCACGAATTTTAGCTTTTCATCGTCGATACCATCCTTATCGTAAATGTATCCGCTTGAATCGCTCAGGGTTACTACCTTGCCACCTAATTCGTTTACTTTCTGAACAGTGAATTGTGCTACATTACCAGCTCCCGAAACCAATACGGTTTTTCCTTCAAATGTCTCACCACGTGTTTTTAGCATTTCGCGGGCAAAGTAAACATTACCATAACCCGTGGCCTCTGGTCGTATTACACTACCGCCGTAATTGAGGCCTTTGCCAGTAAGTACGCCCGTAAATTCATTTCTTATGCGCTTGTACTGGCCAAAGAGGAAACCTATTTCGCGTCCTCCTACGCCAATATCACCAGCAGGCACATCGGTATTTGGCCCAATGTGGCGATACAATTCTGTCATAAAGCTTTGGCAGAAACGCATCACTTCATTGTCAGATTTGCCTTTGGGGTCAAAATCACTACCGCCTTTACCACCTCCCATAGGCAGGGTTGTTAAGCTATTTTTAAATACTTGTTCGAAAGCCAAAAACTTGAGAATACCTAGGTTGACTGTTGGGTGAAAACGTAAGCCACCTTTGTAAGGTCCAATGGCACTATTCATTTCAATGCGAAAACCACGGTTAACGCACATGTCGCCTTTGTCGTTAACCCAAGGCACCCGAAACATAATGATACGCTCAGGTTCAACAATACGTTCAAGCACACGGGCATGTTTGTATTTGGGGTTTTCATCAAGGAAGGTGTTTAAAGACTCAACAACTTCGTGTACTGCCTGATGGAATTCAGGTTCAGCAGGATTCTTAGCCATTAAATCGGCCATAAAGGCATTGATGCCTAATGAAGAAGTGTGTGACATACAACTAGCTTTTTAAAATTGATTTGTTAACTGAGTTTTATATTGAGTAATCTAAATTCTGATACTACAAACACATTATTTCTCAAGCGTAATTATCAACCAACTAGCACATAGGTTTCATCCCCCAATTACAAAGAAAAGTTAAGTAAATACTTATAAAGAATCCATCTTTATAAGACGAAAAAATACATCTTATTTTATTAAACGTTTTTTCGTATCTTTTTATCATTAAACTAAGCTTCTATGCAAAAGGATTGGCGCAATTTAAGTGGGATGAATTCCAATAATTCAGCTTTGGTATTGGATGTGCTAAACGACTTGCAAAATATTCTTCTGCAAGAGAATCCCATTGATGAAACACTGGAAGAAGTTTTAGAGATATTACCCAAGGGTTTAAGTCAACCTGAGTTGATATGTGCGCGTATTAAATATCGTAATTTTGTCTTTTGTACCGATAATTTTAAAGAAACCATTTGGGGTTTGACCGAACGATTTACTACAATTGATGACGAAAAAGGTGTCATTGATCTATTCTATATTAGTGAGCAGGACGAACGTGATGAAGGGCCTTTCTTGAGGAGCGAACGATTATTGATATATCAGGTCGTACGTATCTTAGCTGGATACATCAATCGCATAGTAGGCGAGCGAAACCATTCCGAATCATTGGAACGGTTGAAGGAGTTATCGACTATTAACAGAACGACCCGCATTATTAACCAAGGGAAAACAATAGATGATGTTTTGCAACAAATAGCTTTTGTATTGCCATCGGGTTGGCAATATCCTGAGTTTGCTGTTGCACGAATAGCGTATGGCGACAAAGCTTTTTGTAGCGAATATTTTAATGAGTCGGTTTGGGTGCAAACACAACGCTTTCAAACCAGCGATGGTACAATGGGTTCCATTGATGTGTATTATACGCGCGATTTTTCCTATTTTTCAGGCGATCCCTTCTTAAACGAAGAAAGGGATTTGTTAATGAACATTACTCGTTTGGTTACTGATTTCATAAATACTCAATTGGCACAAGATGAGAAGATGGAGCGGCAGGAGCGGGTGAAGGAGTTGAAAACCATCAATGAAACATCGCGTGTGATTGGCTTGCAGATGCCAATTGCCTACACCTTAAGTCATATTGCTGAGCTCATACCTAAAGGCATGCAACACCCTGAATATTCTGTGGCTCGTATTGCTTTTAACGAGGATGAATACATCAGTCCCAGTTTTGTTGAAACACCTTGGTTGCTGCGTCATAAGTTTGAGACCATCAATGGCAAGCAAGGTACCATCGAAATATTCTATCTAAAGGAACTTGCCAAAACACAGGAAGAGCTTTTTTTGAATGAGGAAAACGATTTGATAGCCAATATTGGAAACCTGGTGGTTGGTTATTTGAATAGCATGGAGGCTCGCCAGTTGATGGATAAGGTAAGGCGACCTTTAACGGAGTTACATCAGCCTAAAAAAAGTAGTGAGCAAGCAGCAAGTGCGAAACAAAGTAAACATTTGCTGCAGAATTTTATGCACAAGAATAATGCAGCACGCGATATTTATCACGATTTAATGCCCTTTAGAGTGAAAGAGATATTGCTGGTTGCCAACCTTTACGATGCCTATGCTATCGAGAATGAAGGCCGTTTTACCGAGCAGGTGATGGGTGGTTTTCATCAGTTACACTTATCATCATTGCCCCGTGTAACAGGAGTTACCACCTATGAGGAAGCCATCGAAAAATTAAATGAGAAGCATTTTGATTTGATTATTGTGATGGTCGGAGTTGAGAAGAAGTCCCCACTTAATTTAAGTAAGATGGTGAAGAAGGAGTTTCCTTACATTCCTATTTTCATGCTCTTAAACAATGATAAGGATATTCCATATTTTCAGGCCAGGCAGCGGGAACTTGGTGTTTTAGATGAGTTATTTGTTTGGAATGGCGATCCAAAAGTGTTTTCATCCATGGTGTTCCATTTGGAGGATAAGGTAAATGTAGAGAATGATACGGAGATTGGTTTGGCTCGGGTCATCCTATTGGTTGAAGACTCTGTCCGTTATTATTCAAAGTACATGCCGCTGCTTTATGCCAGTGTACTTGAACAAACGCATCGTCTGATTGACGATGTACAGGGCGATGAGTTGTATGCGGTATTGCGTTTGCGTGCGCGACCAAAGGTATTATTAGCCCGTAATTATGAGGAGGCACTTGATATATTTAAAAAGTACAAAGACTATTTGCTGTGTTTAATATCCGATGTGGAGTTTTCGCAGAATGGTATTATGAATGCTAATGCAGGCTTTGAGCTGGTTAACTATGCCAAGGAGCAAATAAAGGATTTACCAGTTATTTTGCAGAGTTCTAAAATTGAGTATTCGCAGGATGCCTACGAGCTGAAAACCGTCTTCATCAACAAGTACAGCGATAGTTTAATTCAGGATATAAAAACTTTTATAAGTCATTATCTAGGTTTTGGTAATTTTGTTTATAAAGATGCCAATGGTCGTAATATTGCCATTGCACGAAACCTTAAGGAGTTTGAGCAGAACCTACGTAAGGTGCCTATCCAGTCCATTGTTTATCATGCTAAGAAAAACCATTTCTCACTGTGGTTAATGGCACGTGGAGAAATAAAGATTGCGAAAATGATTGCGCCTTATCGCATTACTGATTTCGAAAATGCAGAGGAAATCAGAAGCTATCTTCTAAATATTGTTAGAAGTCACCGCGAGGAGAAGAGTCAGGGCAAGGTGATTGATTTTGATGAGGTGGATACTGTTGACGACAGTAATATCATAAGTTTATCTGGTGGTTCGCTGGGTGGTAAAGGGCGTGGATTATCTTTTATCAACACACTCTTATATAATTTCGATTTTGCCAATCACGTGCCGGGTATCAACATACATACACCCCGCACAACGGTTATTGGCACCGATGAATTTGAGTTATTCATGGAGCGTAATAACTTTCACGAATTGGTTTTTCGTGAGTTGAGCTACCATCAAATTAAGAAGATGTTTCTTGCGGGTGAATTATCGCAATCGTTGGTTTATCGCTTGAAACGTCTGTTGACCATTTTTACTTCGCCCATAGCGGTGCGTTCATCTGGTTTATTGGAGGATAGTCAGAAACAGCCTTTTGCAGGTGTATTCGAAACGTATATTCTTCCCAATAACCATAAGAATGCCGAAAAACGATTGAAGCAATTGTGTGAGGCTGTCAAGTTGGTATTTGCATCCGTTTTTAGTGAAACGGCCAGAGCTTTTACCGAGGCTGTTGACTTTAAGATTGAAGAAGAGAAGATGGCGGTGGTGATACAAGAAGCGGTTGGTCAGAAGCACGACAATGTGTTTTATCCGCACATTAGTGGAGTGGCTCAATCTTACAATTACTACTCTTTTGGTCACATGAATCCCGAAGATGGTTTTGCCGTGTTAGCATTGGGTTTTGGTAAGTATGTGGTAGACGGTGAAAAAGTGCTACGTTTTTGTCCTATTTATCCTGACTTGGAGAATAACTCGGCCAAGGATCAGTTGAAGAATTCGCAAACCGAGTTTATAGCGGTTGATTTAAATAAGCAGGATCTAAACCTATTGGAAGGAGATACGGCTGGTTTGGTTCGCCTCGATTGCATGGATGCAGAGATGCACGGAACACTTAGGCATCTGGCTTCGGTCTATAATCCCGATAACCAAACTATTCAGCCCGGTTTGGAGCAGGCGGGTCCACGAATCCTTAATTTTGCCGATATTCTTAAGTATAACTACGTACCTTTAGCCAAGACTATAGAAGTGGTGTTGGATGTGGTGAAGGAAGCAATGGGCTCGCCAGTTGAGATAGAATTTGCAGTTGACTTAAAAAATGATAGTAAAGGAAGAGCTACCTTTTATTTGCTGCAAATAAAGCCCTTGTTGGGTGGTTCTCAGAACTATTCAATCAATAGTAGTAGCATCGATGAGGACAAAGTGATTCTAAAATCATTGCAAAGTATGGGCAATGGCAAGAACAAAACCATCAGTGACATTATTTATATAGATGTAGATCGTTTTGATAAAGCACAAACGCGTGCGATGGCAGCTGAAATTGAACAGCTCAATACAAAGATGAAGGCGCAGAATCGACGTTATATACTAATAGGACCAGGTAGATGGGGCACACGTGATCCGTGGATTGGAATTCCGGTAGCCTGGCCAAGTATATCGCATGCGCAAATGATTGTAGAAACCGATTTACAAGGGTTCCCACTGGAAGCATCCGGAGGTTCCCATTTCTTTCATAATGTTACATCTATGCAGGTGGGTTATTGTTCGGTTCAACAGGGTGTGAAGGAAGCAAAGGTGGATTGGGAAGTATTGGATCAACAAGAAGTGGTTGAACAAACAAGTTTCTTTAAACATATTCGTTTTAAGAAACCTTTGGTGATAAGAATGGATGGCCGCAGACGTAAGGCCATTGTTACATACAACGAAGAGCAATAGTGTGAGAATTGGAATGAAATTAAAGTGAAGCTTGCTCTTGAGATTTGAAGATAGAATATGGATAAAGAAATTATAGACTTTAGGCAGACGAATTTTTTTGCAGAAACACAGTTTAATCGTTTGATGCAACGACGCATTCATAAGGTGCTACTTATTTGTAGTGGTTACGATGCCTTTATGTTGGATGAGGATGGTCGCATCGACGAGCAGATATTTAATGAGTATGTGTCTTTGAACTTGCGTTATCCGCCTCAATTTATCCAGGTGAAGTCGGCCGAAGAAGCTTTTCAGGTGCTTGAAGAAGAAAATATTGATCTTATTATTACCATGCTTAGTGTGGGCGGAATGGATCCCTTTTTGATGGCCAAGGAAGTAAAGCAAAGTAATAGTAGCATACCAATTGTGGTACTTACGCCTTTTTCGCGCGAAGTATCCATGCGTATGCGAAAAGAGGATACCAGTGCCATTGATTATATTTTTTGTTGGTTGGGTAATGCCGACATCATGCTTGCCATTATTAAATTGATCGAGGATGAAATGAATGTGGCGCATGATGTGGCTGAGGTTGGTGTGCAAAGTATCCTTTTGATTGAGGATTCGGTGCGTTTCTACTCGAGTTACCTGCCCTTGATTTATCGTATCATATTAAAGCAAGCTAAGATGTTCATGGACGAAGGTCTGAATGAGCACCAGAAGATGATGCGCATGCGTGGGCGACCAAAAATATTATTGGCCCGTACTTATGAGGAGGCTATTGATTTGTACGAAAAGTACGAGGATAATTTACTTGGTATTATTTCAGATGTGTCGTACGACAAAGAAGGAAAAAAAGATACGGAAGCAGGTATTAAGCTGGCTCGAATGGTGAAGAAGCGTAACCCGTACATGCCCTTTTTATTACAGTCATCAAACCGTAGTTTAGAGACTGTTGCAAAAGAGTTGAAGGTGGGTTTTGTATACAAGCATTCGTCCTCTTTATTACGTCGTCTAAAGGAGTTTATCAATACCTATATGGCCTTTGGCGATTTTATCTTCATCGATCCCACTACAGGACATGAGGTAGGGCGGGTAAGTAACCTTAAGGAATTACAAGAGCGTTTGTTTCAAATACCTGACGAGTCCTTGTTTTACCATTTTAAGCGCGATCATATTTCCAAGTGGCTTAATGCACGTGCCCTATTTGCTGTGGCCATGGTTGTGAAATACCTCAAGGTTGAAGATTTTGGTGATTTAGATTCTACCAAGCACTTTCTGTTTGATACCATAGCTAACTTTCGTTACAGTAAAGGAAAGGGAATCATTGCCAAGTTTTACCGCGATAAATTCGATGAGTATTTAACTTTTACCCGCATTGGCGATGGTACCATTGGCGGTAAAGCTCGTGGTTTGGCTTTTTTAAATCTATTGATTAAGAAACATCCTGAACTTAATTCGTTTAAAGATGTGGTGGTGACCATTCCCCGCACAGTTGTGCTTAGTACGGATATATTTGATGAGTTCATGGAATTTAACAAGCTATATCCCATTGCACTTTCCGAAGCATCGGATGAGGAAATAATGGAAGCCTTTGTGGCTGCTCATTTGCCCGAGCGAATCCACGGTGATATGTTTAAGTTCATGTCCATTGTAAAAGGGCCTATCGCCATTCGTTCGTCCAGCGTTTTGGAAGATAGCCACTATCAGCCCTTTGCTGGAATTTACTCCACCTACATGATACCCAAGGGGCCAGACGAAAGTGTGGTGCTTACCCAATTGTGTGATGCTATCAAATGTGTTTATGCATCTGCTTTTTTCAATTCGAGTAAGCGATACATGGAGGCTACCATGAATGTAATTGATGAGGAGCGCATGGGTATTGTGCTTCAAGAAGTAGTTGGGCAGCAGCATGGCGATTTGTTTTATCCAACATTTTCGGGAGTAGGACGATCAGTCAATTTCTATCCGATTGAACCTGAAAAAGCAGAGGATGGGACTGTTAATGTGGCAATGGGCTTGGGTAAGCACATTGTTGAGGGTGGCGTATCGTTGCGCTTCTCACCTAAGTATCCTCAAAAAATATTACAATTATCGAGTACCGATATGGCTGTGCGCGAGACACAGAAAGAATTCTTTGCGCTCGATTTAAATGCAGATAGCTTTCATGCTGATATTAATGACTCGGTAAATATTAAAAAACTGAGTCTGAAAGTAGCAGAGGAGCATGGCACTTTGAGGTGGCTTGGTTCGGTTTACGATTACAATAATCACATGATTCGCGATGGCTTAATGGCTAAAGGGTTACGCTTGGTTACTTTTGCGAATGTATTAAAGTACGATGCTTTTCCACTGGCTGATATAATGAAGCAAGTACTTGAGTTGGGTGAGCGTGAAATGAATCAGCCGGTTGAGGTGGAGTTTGCTGTTGATTTACAACCTAAACCAGGACACTTGCCTGTTTTTTACCTCTTGCAGATCAGACCTATTGTAGATAGTAAAGAAACCATATCGGAGAAGTTGGAAGAGGTAGTACCAGAAGAAACATTGATTTATTCCAAATCGGCCTTGGGCAACGGAATTATCAATGATGTAAAAGATGTCATTTACATTAAGGAGGAAAATTTCAATCCGGCTAATAATCCCAAGTTGTTGCCGATTATTGAAAAATTGAATGAGCCCTTCCATAAAAATAATCAATCGTATGTTTTGATTGGACCGGGTCGTTGGGGTTCGCAGGATCCATGGTTAGGTGTGCCCGTTAAGTGGACGCAGATTTCGGCTGCAAGGGTAATTGTTGAAATGGGGCTTGAGAATTATCGCGTTGATCCGAGCCAGGGAACACATTTCTTTCAGAATTTGACGAGTTTGAGAGTGGCTTATTTAACGGTTACGCCGTCCATTGGTGATGGTTATGTTGATATGCCTTATTTAAATTCGCTATCAGCTGTTTACGAAGATGAGTTTATTCGACATGTGCAATTACCTAACGAAGGTGTGATAAAGGTGGATGGACAAAAGGGTATAGGTGTGGTGTTGCCACCTGTTATCGATGATGCTGAGTTAAACGAATAGAGAAACATTAGGATTTCGATCCACAAGATAGAGCTTATGAACTTAGAACGTTTTTTACTACAGTTAGAACAGAATAATCCTGAAGAACCGGAATTTATTCAAGGGGTTCGTGAGTTTTTAAGTTCGGTTAATGAACGTATTAAAGATGATTTTCGCCTAGCTCATGCAGGTATTCTGGAGCGCATTACAGAACCCGATCGTGTGTTTGTATTTAAAGTGCCATGGTTAAACGATCAAGGTAAGGTGATGGTGAACCGAGGCTATCGGGTGCAGTACAATAATGCACTTGGTCCATATAAGGGAGGTTTGCGCTTTCATCCGGCACTCACGCTTGGTACGGTAAAGATGTTGGCCTTTGAGCAAGTATTTAAAAATAGCCTCACCTCTCTTTCTTTGGGTGGTGCTATGGGAGGTGCTAATTTCGACCCGAAGGGAAAATCCGAAGCGGAGATAATGCGTTTTTGCCAAAGCTTTGTATTGCAATTATGGGATTTATTGGGTTCCGATATGGACATACCTGGTGGAGATGTTGGCGTTGGTGGACGTGAAGTGGGTTATCTATTTGGGATGTACAAAAGGCTAACTCGTAAGCATAGTGCCGCATTTACGGGAAAAGGACCTGAATGGGGTGGTACAAGTTTGCGTGCTGAATCAACAGGTTATGGGGTTATCTATTTTCTGAATGCCATGCTTGCTGAGCACAATGATAGTATCGAAGGAAAAATAATTTCAGTTTCAGGATTTGGAAATGTGGCTTATGGTGTCATTCGAAAAGCCAATGAGCTGGGGGCAAAAGTTGTGACACTTTCCGGACCAGATGGATATATTCACGATCCAGAAGGTATTACGGGAGATAAGTTAGATTATTTGGTGGAGCTAAGAGCTACCTCACAGGATCTGGTTCGGCCTTATTCCATTGAATATCCGGGTACAGCTTACTTCGAAGGAGAGAAGCCTTGGAATGTGCCATGTGATATAGCCATACCATGTGCTATTCAAAACGAAATTGGTGATAAGGAAGCTCGCCAGTTGATGGCTAATGATTGTAAGTATGTGGTTGAAGCCGCTGATAGGCCTTGCACATCGGATGCAATGGATTTATTTGATAACAACGGAATAGTATTGGCGCCGGGAAAGGCAGCTAATGCCGGAGGTGTTGCCGTATCGGCTTTGGAGTTGGCACAGAATACCATGAAGATGAATTGGAGTGATAAGGAAGTTGACCAACGCCTTAAAGATATTATGGAACGAATCTATCAGCAATGCCGTATTCATGGTGCTAAATCAGATGGAACAGTTAATTACCGCGATGGTGCTAATTTGGCATCATTCCATCGGGTAGCTGAAGCAATGATTGATCAGGGGGCTGTTTAATTAATTTGAAGATTTGCCAATTCGTTAATTATTCAATGTGATAATGAGGTAATTTGAAGATTTACCAATGAGTTTATTTGGAGGTGGATTAATGCCTGCTCGGTGAGCTTGTCGAACCGTAGATGATATTATCGATGAATTAATTTACCATTGCACCATGCAAAAAGCCATCAGCCATAGCTGGAAGCTAGTAGCTAACCACTAGCAGCTAATAGCTAAAAAAGTTCCAGTTGATTTGAAAAGCCATGCGCCCCTTCCAATTGAAGTAATTTCTTTTTGGCAGGTAAGCCACCGGCATAACCGGTAAGTTCACCTTTACTGCCAATTATGCGATGACAAGGAACAATGATAGAAATAGCATTAGCACCATTGGCTGATGCTACGGCTCGAATGGCCTTTTCGTTTTTCAGTAGTTTTGAAAGACCAAGGTAGGATTGTGTTTGTCCAAAGGGAATTTGCATTAGTGCTTTCCAAACGCTTTGTTGAAAATCGCTTCCCACCAATTTTAATGGCAAATCAAAGGTGCTTCGCTCTTTTTTGAAATAGGCAGTGAGTTGCTCAACACACGCTTTGGTCAATTCTGTTTCGCCCTCCAAATATTCAGCTGATAAGCCTATGAGAATTCGTTTGTCGATGGCAGGACGCATTTTACGATGGCGCCAGTCGCAAATGCATAATTCTCCTTCGTAATCACCTATGATTAATTCCCCAACCGGGCTTTTGTAATATTGTATGAAGATGGTGTTCATTTAATCAATAGGCTAAAAACTTTCCCAATCGTCTTCACAACATTGTCTTTTTGTATGGCGTCCAACTCACCTTTATCTAACCATATGCCTTCGCAGATTGGGCAATGATCAATAATCACCTTTTTATCTCTGGCATGTTCCACCTTACTCATTTTAGGATGCAGATTGCACGAGGGGCAGTGGAGTTTATCAAATTGGTCTTTCTTATTGGGAATCTTGCGAATTTCCACAATGGCCAGTTCTACAATGTTTTCAATTTGTTCCAATTCATCTTTATCGAACCAGGTACCTCCGCAACTGGGGCAGTTATCAACTTGAATGGAACAGGTTAAATCTTTAAGAGCTTCTTCTTTGAGGGGTGTTACACATCTTGGGCAATCCATATGTTTTGAATTTATTTAAGCGTAATGAATAGTAAAGATAATAGAATCTATTGTTCCTTAAATAATCGCATTGCTTCCAAATAGTTCTCAGCACCTTCAGCTGTCATATTGTAAATAAAGCCATTTAACTCAGGATGGTTTTGGTTGATCCAGTTCACCAAGGTATCGCGATTTTGAGTCCATCTTGCTGTATCAAAATAAACATTCTCCGTGGTGTGTATTTTGCTAATTTTATTTTTATCGAAGTAAAATGTTGTTTTGTAGATGCTTGCACTGTCCTGCAAAAAAGTAATTCGCTTGCAGTTTTTAGAAATAGTGGTGTTAATACCATTCTTTGTTTCCTGAATATGCAATAGGTGGTAGTAGGGAGAAAATACCGAGTCCCATTGAAAAAATGTATGAAACTGCTCTTTGCCCTTGAGTATGGTATATTCTTGTTCTGACATTAGAATGGAGTCAGACATGAGTTGATCGAGATTATGGTAATTAGCTTCATTTAGCGAATGAATGTACAAGCGAACACTTCGCTCATTGGCATTCTCTTTTGTGAAACTTTGGCAACCGAGTATTAGTGTTAAGGCAATAAAAATAAACGCTTTGTAGTTCATAATTTCGGGTTTAGTTTAGTGTTTTTAATGTAAATCGTTTTCAACAATGGCGTAGTGATAGTTGTCTTTCCATTCACCTCTAATGGGTAAAATTTTTCTTCGCAAGCCTTCTCTTGTCATACCTGCTTTTTCCAGCACCTTTATTGAAGCCATATTTTCTGTTGCCACACCAGCTTCAATTTTATGCAAGTTTAGATATTTAAATCCATAATTAATTAGGGCCTTGGCAAGCTCAGTGGCATATCCTTTGTTCCAGAATTCAGGTAAAAGGTTGTAATATATTTCGCCTAGCTTAAATCGGTCGGCCGAGAGATTTATGCCAGCTTCTCCAATGAAACGGTTGTCTGATTTTAAGCGAATGCACCAATGTATATGCTTGCGAGGAACTTGTTTTTGAGCCTCAAGGCTAGTGTTAATTAGCTTTTCACTTATTCGAATGTTTTCAGGAATACCCAGTGTATTGTATCTATCTACTTCTGGTAAACTATGAAGAGTATGGATATGATCTACATCATTTAAACTAATCTCATTTAAGTCTAATCGTTTTGATTCTATTGAATGCAAAATGTACTTGTTTGCTTCTTCCCAGTTACTCGATTGTTTTCCCGAAAGTTGGGTGATATTTAATTTGAGGATAGTAAGCGCATCAATATGTTTAGGATTAAATATTGAAATGGATTCGGCGCCATGCTGTTGCATGATGATATTAAGCGCATCTTCCTTCTGTTTGGCAACTGTTAGTAGTTCAATATTGCCATAACCAAGTATTGATTGGTAAGTAGTGGCCCATTTGCAGGCAATTTGGTTTTTCACTAAGCTTACGCTTTGATCAATTTCGAAGCAGACATGAGGATTCTTTCGGAGTACATCCAACTTTTTACCTTTGTTGGCTGAATGAATGTATATGGTGTTTTCGCTGTAGCCATAATTGAAAGGCAATAGGTACGGTTTCTCTCCATCTAACATGGCAATTCTGCAGATGGTTGAGCTTTGCAATATGTTTTCGATTACTGCCTTATCTTTAATTTCTTGATTGGCTTTTTGCATAGTTTTTAAACTATTTGGAATTTGAATTTAAAAGCAGATTCATTTCCTCCGCCATTCTTAATCCAAGATGGATGTAGCCTTCACTATTATAATGCCATGGATCGGAGTATTTGTAGTAGCGCGTATCTCTTATTATGGCTGCGTTAATATCGTTGTTTACGAATTTTTCCTGAGCATATTGCACGAGTTCTCCGTAGGGCCAAACCTTACCGTTTTCATCGTTCCACGAATCTGATATTTTGCCAATTACTATTGGAAGGTCATTACTGTGTAAGCTCGCTCTAATTAAATCCATCAGGCGTTTAAGATTAGCGTGATAGCGTAATGCAATGTCTTCCGTCACATCGGCATCGCTCTCGCCTTGCATCCATAATATTCCACTAGGAATAAGTTTATCAACTTTACCATCATTATTGATGTCGCTATTCGTAAAAGCATTTTTAAGGGTGGTCAGAAAATGATTGTATTGATTAATGCCGATTTTACCTTTAAAATCAGGTTCCCAACATCCAAATTGTCGCGTAGCTACACTGTCAATGGAACTGCCTCCTTTTGAATATTTTATGATGGCTATTTTATCGTTTGGATAGAGTTGTTTGAGCTTATAGGCAAACGATAATTCAAGCCCAAAACGTTCTGAATAAGTATTCTTCTTACCATCGGATGAAAAGCCTACTCCATGTCCTGTTTGCAGAGGCGCCCAAATTCCCAGACCTCCATCGGGCATGTCATCACCCATGCTATTGCCATGGAAAATATATACATCATCTAATTGCTGCAATAAAGAATCAGGTAAGTCTTTGTTGTAACCGTAACCATCCATGTTGGATTGCCCTCCCAAGTAAAATACTTTGTAGGTATCGCCCTTTCCCTTGGCACTTGTAGCTGAACTAATAATGAATAAAGCAGCAATAATTGTTAAGACAGATTTCATTTCGACTTGAGTTATAATATGTTCATATAAAAAGAGATTACTCCTCCTGAAAGGTAATAATCTCTTTTGTGATTCAATTCAAATAATAGGAATTATTAGTCTTCCTGACTCTCTAACATGATCATGAAAGCATATTCCATGGCTGTTTCCTTGTAACGTTTAAAACGCCCTGAAGCACCGCCATGACCAGCTTCCATATTGGTGTGCATCATCAGAATATTATTATCTGTTTTATTGGCACGTAATTTAGCTATCCACTTGGCAGGTTCCCAATATTGTACTTGCGAATCAAACAAGCCAGTTGTAATCAATAAATGTGGATAAGCCTTTGCTTCAACATTATCGTATGGCGAATATGACAACATATAATCGTAAGCATCCTTGTTTTTAGGATTACCCCATTCGTCAAACTCGTTGGTTGTTAGTGGAATGGTTTCGTCAAGCATAGTAGATACCACATCAACAAAAGGTACGGCTGCAATGGCGCCATTGAATAATTCTGGAGCCATATTTACAACAGCACCCATCAATAATCCACCGGCGCTTCCACCCATGGCATACATGTGTTTCGATGTAGTGTAGTTTTCCTTCACCAAATACTGACCAACATCAATGTAATCGTTGAAGGTGTTCATCTTGTTCATCATCTTGCCATCGTCGTACCAGTGACGTCCCAAAGCTTGGCTACCTCTAATGTGGGCAATAGCATAAACAAATCCTCGGTCTAATAAGCTAAGGCGAGTAGAGCTGAACCAAGGATCCATTGTTGCGCCGTACGATCCATACGCATATAATAAAAGTGGCGCTTTGCCATTCTTTTTAAGACCTTTTTTATACACCAATGAGATTGGTACTTTCTTACCATCGCGAGCCGGAGCGAATAAGCGTTCAGTAATGTATTCATCTGGATTATGACCGCCAATTACTTCCTGAACCTTTTTTACTTCTTTGGTTTTGTTCGCCATGTCGTAATCGATGGTTGAAGATGGTGTGGTCATTGAGCTATAACCAAATCGTAAAGTCTCGGTATTGAATTCCGTATTGGTGCTGATGTAGGCCACATAAGCCGTTTCGTCAAATTCCAAATAATGCTCATCCTTATTGGTTTGATTGATAATACGAATGTGCGTGAGTGCATTTGAACGTTCACTTAAAACTAAATAGTTCTTAAATAACTCGATCCCATCCAACAAAACATCTTCACGATGTGGAATCACTTCTTTCCAGTTTTCTATGTTGGTTTCGTTGACTGGTGTTTCCATCAATCGGAAATTTACCGCATCTTTATTGGTAAGAATGTAGAATTTATCTTCGAAATGCTCAATGCTATATTCGTGCACATCTTCACGGGGGGTAAACTGACGGAATTCTCCCTTAGGGTTGTTGGCTGCCAATATCTGGTAATCGGAAGCTAAGGTGCTGCTTTCTCCAATTATGATATATTGATCTGATTTTGATTTGTCAACACCAATGTAGTACGAAGGGTCTTTTTCGTGGTAAACCATCACATCTTCGTCAAGAGAAGTAGCCAATTCATGTCGCCAAATTTTCTCTGACAATAAGGAAACCTTATTTTTAGTTGTATAAAAGAAGGTGCGATTATCGTTTGCCCAGGCTCCACCCGCTTGACAGTTCGGAATTTCATCAGCTAAGAATTCACCTGTTTCTAAGTTTAGAAAACGCATGGTATACACACGGCGACTGACCGTATCTTCGCCAAAAGCTAATATTTTATTATCGGGACTAATACGTATACCTGAAGCTGCATAATAGGTGTATCCTTCTGCTAAAGTGTTCACGTCTAAATAAACCTCCTCTGGATTATCCAATGTTTTAGCTTTTCGACAATACAGAGGATACTCCTTGCCATCAGCGTACTTACTGTAGTACCAGTAGCCGTTTTTGAAGTAGGGTGCCGATTCATCATCCTTTTTAATGCGGCCAACAATTTCGTCGAACAACTCTGTTTGCAAAGTCTCGGTTTTCGACATTACCGTTTTTAAGTAGGCATTTTCCTCTTCCAGATAGTTCCATACTTTTTGCGTTTGTTCATCTTTTTCTTCCGCATTCTTTTGTTCATCAGTTAGGCGCATCCAAAAATATGGATCTACACGCGTATGCTCGTGTATGGTTAATACAGAATCTTTTATTTCGGCCACTGGTGCTGTTGGCAGATTATCAGGCATTAAATTCATTTTCGGTTTTGTGTTTTGACAGGCTCCGAGCAGTAGGGTAAGTGCCAAAAGCGCTGAAAGTGAGGTGTAGATCTTCATTATTGATGTTTTATGTGTTTAGAAAAACTAAAGATAGTGATTGGTGGGAGAATTAAAAAATGAGGAATTTTGTTTCCGTTGTTAAAATTATCTGAAGAAATATGTTTTAAAATTCTATTTAGTTTATGTTTGTTGAAACATTAAAACTATCAACAAATGAGCTTAAGTATCTCCTCCACTTTTGACGCTGGAAACATTGAGGTTATCAATGCTGAGAACCCTGAAAACATACAATTAAATATCCGTAAGGATTCCAACTCTGATTTCTTACAATGGTTTTATTTTAGAGTACAAGGTGCTAAAGATCAGGCTTGCCACTTGGATTTATTAAATGCTGGAGAAGCTGCTTATCCTGAGGGATGGGAGAATTATCAGGCCAGAGCCTCTTACGATCGTGAAACATGGTTTCAGATACCTACCACATACAAGGATGGAGTGCTTGGCATGGATTTAACGCCAGAATTTGATTCGGTATATATTGCCTATTTTGCGCCTTTCTCATACGAGCAACATTTGGATTTGGTAAACAATGCACAGCAATCTCCATTGTGCGAATTGGAAACAATTGGGCAAACAATTGAAGGTAGACCTATTGATTTTCTTCGGATGGGAGATGGGGATGCATCAAAGAAGAAGTTATGGGTGATTGCCCGTCAACATCCAGGTGAAACAATGGCAGAATGGTTCATGCTTGGTCTCATCAGCCGTTTGTTGGATGAGGAAGATCCTTCATCTGTGTCTTTGTTATCTAAAGCGAATCTCTATTTGATTCCTAATATGAACATTGATGGTAGTATTTTGGGTAACCTAAGAGTGAATGCCAAGGGCGTTAATCTTAATAGAGAATGGGCCACGCCAAGTATTGAGAATAGTCCACAGGTATACTATGCTAAAGAAAAGATGCGAGAAATTGGCATGGACTTTTGCTTGGATGTACATGGTGATGAAGGTTTACCATATGTATTTATATCGGGAATTGAAGGTATTCCATCTTGGGATAAGCAATTAAGTGACCTGACAAATAGTTTTATGGATAAGTGGAAGGCTGCCAGTCCAGATATGCAAGATAAATTTGGTTACCCAAAGAATGACCCGGGAAAAGCTAATTTGATGATCTGCTCTAAGAATCTGGGAGAAGAGTTTCACTGTTTATCGCAGACTTTAGAGATGCCATTTAAGCAAAATGACAATATACCTGATCCGTTTTTTGGTTGGTCAAGTGAGCGATCTGTAAAGTTGGGAGAATCATTGGTGAATACTTTATTGGGTATCGTAGATGACTTATAAATGAATAAATTAATCGATTTAAATGCGCTAAAGTGTCTTTATTATTGGGATAGAAAGACAAATCGACCCAATTTTGGTGTTATTTTATTTACGTGATTTTATCGTAAAACGTATTTTATTTAAAAAATGGCTTAACTTTGTGCGCGAATAGCAAAAAATTAAGCTTTAGTTCCTTAATGATTTTGAAAGAGTTATCTTGTAACAGTCTTTAAATCTCAGGAGTAGGGATTGTTGGCAAGAATTAAAACAAAAAGTATAGAATGGGTAAATCGCAAGAGACGTATAACAAGAAAGAAAAAGAAAAAAAACGACTAAAGAAACGTCAAGATAAGAAACAAAAGAAAGAAGAGCGAAAATCAAATGAGACTTCGAGCTTCGATGATATGATTGCCTACGTTGATGAAAATGGCAACATTGTGGATACTCCACCTGATGTAACTAAGAAAAAGGTTATTAATGCTGAGAGTATTGAAATAGGTGTGCCTAAACGTGTTGAAGAGGAAGTAGATCCTATTCGTAAAGGTCGCATTGACTTTTTTAATGAAGCAAAAGGATTTGGTTTTATTAAGGAACATGAAACCAATGAAAAGTTTTTTGTTCACGTTAATGGCTTACTAGAAGAGGTTGTTGAAAATGACGTTGTTCAATTTGAATTGGAGCAAGGAATGAAGGGACTGAATGCAGTACGTGTTAAGAAAGCGTAACAAAGCATTTTAAAATATTTGAACAAGAAATTGTTTAACAAGCCAAATCGTATATTGTACGGTTTGGCTTTTTTTATCAAAAATTGCAAGGATGTATGTAGGATCGCATCTTTATTAAAGTTATTTACATAAAGATGCGATTCTTAATAGATTAAGCTATTCTTTAATAGTGGAGTGCTCATATGTGAAAAAAAACTTTGCATAAATAGGGAGTATGTGATCCTGATGTTTAACTTTATACCTATCAGATAGTGTTTTAAATAAATAAAAATCAAACCATGGACCTAACATTAACAGATGAATTAATGCTTTTAGCATTAGATGATGAGAAAGGAAATTTTGTTGCAGAGTCATTGGCTTTTACATATGCCTTAAGTGGGAGTATAATAATGGAACTAAGCCATAGAGATAAAATAGACCTTCGAGGGAAAGATGTTATAATAAAGGGATCAGGAAGAACGGGTGATGCTTTGCTGGATTCGCAACTTGAATTGATTCGGCAATCAAAGAAAGTTCGTAAAATAGATTATTGGATTGATAAAATTGGCGGGAAAGAAAGTGATATTATCGAAAATTCGATTGCTAAATTGGTTAAGAGTGGAATTCTGAGAAAAGAAGAAAAGAAATACCTATGGGTGTTTACATCAAAGAAATACCCAACTAGTAACCCGAAGGTTGAAAATCTATTGCGCGGGCGCTTGCTGGATGTAATCGAAAAAAATGCTGAACCATCTTTAAATGAGATCATGCTTATTAGTTTGGTTGATGCTTGTAGTTTGAATGTGGAAGTATTTGGTAAGGAAAAAGCGAAGAAATATAAGAAGAGGATTAAGTCGGTTATTGAAGAGTCAGGTGGTAATGCAGCCATTAACGAAGCCGTTAAAGAAATTCATGATGCAGTAATGGCTTGTCTCGTAATAATGATGACAACAGTTGTAATAACAAGCTCGTAGTTTTAAAATGTTGTTTTAATTCTAGAACATAAAGTGCTTCAAGATGTTGTCTTTAACGGAGTCGCTTTTTGATCTGCTTAATTAATCAAACCATAAATAGATAAACCATGAGTAAAATTATCAAATTTGGAGAAGATGTTGAAGGGTATTCTATCCCAGTTCTAAATGAAAGAGAAATTAGAGCAGGGGCAGGTATTTTATTTGTATTGATGTTTGTTGCCATATTATTGGCCATTTTGAAAGGTGATTTCTTATTGCTGAAATATGCCGTAACTTTTTTCTTAGTCGACATCCTAATTCGTGTTATGATTAACCCAAGATTTGCACCAACCTTAATTATGGGGCGACTGATTGTACGTAAGCAAACACCTGAATATGTGGGAGCTCAGCAGAAAAAGTTTGCCTGGGTTATTGGCATTATATTGGCGCTAACCATGTTTGTATTAACAACGGTGATGAATACCTATAGTCCTATTACTGGTCTGATATGTATGATCTGTTTAATATTTCTCTTTTTTGAAACTTCTTTTGGTATTTGTATTGGCTGTAAGGTGTATGGTCTGTTCTATAGAGGTAAGGCACAATATTGCCCGGGCGAAATCTGTGACATGAAAACACGTCAGAATATTCAAAAGACTTCGTGGGTACAAGTATTGATTGTATTGGCTTTTATTGCTTTTATTGTGGCCACAGTTATGCTATTTAATGATACTTTAAATGTAGCACCGCATAACTTGTTCAACCCTTCTGAGGGTTTGCCAACAGAGTAATTTAAGATGTATAAAATAACAGAGCTCCATTTCGGTTAAATGGAGCTCTGTGTGTATTTAGTGCGATAGGTTTAATCAATGATGTCGCTTATTGCAACCGTTTTTTGAGTGTGATCACTGTCGTAATCAAATACCATTTTGCCAGTCTTGCCATTTAAAGATATACTGTTCAGATCGTACCACATAAATGCTTTACCTACCTGAACACCATTTAGAAATTTAACTTGATAGCTTTCGTTGTTTTCTTTTGTAATTTGAATATTACTGTTGTTGTTAATATTCATTGAAGCCAAGGCAATTTTATCTCCTTTGTAAGTTTCAATTTTAATGATGCCCGAATTATTTACTACAAATTGCATACGTAGTAGTCCTTCGTATAACTTTGGGTTTCTCTTATAAAACTCAGGGTTATTCTTGTTTAGCAAATTCCTAACCGTTAATCCCGACATGCGTCCGCCATTTTGTGAAAGTAGCTTAAGTGTACTGAATAAGGCTACCATATGATTATCGAAAGCTTGGGATTGATAATCCTTCATGTACGACTCAATCTGATCTTCAGCACTAAACGATGCACTTGATAAAGTTATGGGAACATCTTTAGTAAGGCCTTCAATCTCACCAACAATACCTCTTACTACTACCTCGTTATTGGAGTCGATAGTGATTTTAGAATCGAATTTGATTTTATCAGTAGGAAATGAGAGTAAATCAATCTTTGTACCATCCGCTTTGTATTTACCATAGAAAGCCAGTTTTTTACCTTCAGGCGCTTTAAAATCGATGTTCTCGTTTAAAAAGGCATGTGCATTATTTGAAATGCCTAATACAAGATGAGCCGATTCTTCACTTCTGGCTATGCTTTGGCGATTGATATTTACAGAGCCCGAGTAATTAATTAGTGCATACACATTACCCTTTTTACCTACATTAAAGGCTTGTGTATAGCCAAGGTCTGAGCAGCGCACAGGTAGAAACCATTCTAAATTGCCACCACCATCAAATGTAGCAAACCAAAGGTCACGTGTGCCTCCGTAGGCATCGTAAGTTTGCGAATCAATTGTTATTTGATCGGTATACCAACCCGAAACCATGTATTTGCCATTTTCTGCCATCTGGCGTTCAGTAATAAAAAGCTTGCCTTCATTATCTTTCTCAATGGAGCGAGCTATCATTTGCCAGATATTATTCAGACGGCTATCATTGTTTATCTTGATAGCTATTGGAGTGTATTTTTCATATTCGGGCATTACAGAGCCAATGGGTGCGTTAATATAGGTTGGATCAGTAATGGTGTATTTACGGCCATCAACCATTACCGAATAACCTTCTACAGGCGTGCTAAACGAAACGGCGGCAGCCATATGGCTAAAGTAGGTCAGAGCAACCACATCTAAACCGAGTAAATCGTTAACTAATTTGGTAAATAGTACGGTTCGGTCTTCACAATCGGAGTAGGGATAATAAAATAATTCGTCAGGGAAAAACATCTTTTCCTTGTTAAACTGGTCACGATCCGTTTTGTACTCAAAGGAGTTGTGTAAATAATTTAAAAGGTAGCTAACCGCTTCTGTATCTGATTTGCCGTTTAGATGAGGTTTAAGCCTCTGGTAAAGATCCTCTTTAACAAGGCCTGACATGGCAGCATTTAAATAAACTGAATTGTCAGTCTGGGGATAACTTGCCAGGAAGGCCATGATTGTTTTATCCATTTTTAGCTCAATGGCCTCTGTTTCTTCTGGTAAAGTAGTTGTGCGAGTTACCGTATTGTCCGAATCACTAAAATTTAGACTAAATGGTAGATGTAAATCAATTTGTTTGGTAGCACCGCCGAAATTCTCAGTGTAGGTGTAAATGTTTTTTTGACCTACACTTTTGTTTAAGATATAGTAATTAATGCCTTCTATGCTGTAGTAGGGTTTCTCGTAAACTTCTTGCATAAATGGTAATAATATGCAAAGTGTATTACCTGTATAACCAATTTTTACTTGATAGCCAGCCTGATTTAATATAGCCCAACTCCATATCTCTTGGTTGTTGGCTGATTTGAAAAGTTTCTTAGCACTAGTATTGACCAATTGATATACGCCCCAGTCGTTTAGGTTTTTATCTTCGGCATAAGCCACAAGTGATTCAATGTATAGTTGGTAATAAGTTTGAGTAAAGTCGTCCCAGTAATTCGCAAATTCGTTAGGTTTAACCGATTTTAGAGAAAGGTTCTTCATGCGTTTATCAATGGACAAAGTTGCAGGAGAACCAAAAAAATCAATGTTTAAAGTTTCCTTATGTGCCAGAGCTTCTTCTGGTGTTCGTAGGATAGGTGCGATGGACAAGGCAGTGGTTTCTTGTAGAACAACATCCGGTTTTACAGCAGGCGGTGCAGTTGCGATCGTATTATCTTCAGGAACAGAATTGTCAACTACTGGTTCAAACTTAGGTTGATCCACAGGCTTCGGAATTTCAACTGGTTTGATTTCTACTTCCTCTTGTTCTACTTCTTCAAATCCTTTTTTCAGATAGCGCTCAAATGCCGCATTCATTTTCTTCATGCGGGCATCGTAGGCTTCCATCATTTTTTTCTGTTTCTTGGCATAATCCGCATGCATTTTGTTGAGTTTGGCTTCATAAGCCTCATTCATTTTTTTGAATGGATCCTCTTCCTGCGCAATAATGGATGTGCTGAAAATGGAGAATGCCAAAAGTAACAATATATAAGCTTTCATGTTGATTTGTTTGAGGGGGTTTGATTAAATAATCTTTTTTTCTAACATCTGTTCAACCATATCTACTACGGTTGTTTCAAGTGGTGTATAGCTTAAGCCAAGTTCTTCTTTACTTTTGCTTGCATTTAATTTAAGCGTATAACCGACGTTTCGTTTTATAAAATTAAACTTTAAGCCAAAAAGCCAGCCTAAGGCGTAGAGTATTATTTTAGGGGAATGACTTGTTGGAAGTTTAAATTTTCCTTCATAATTCTTACGAATAAGATCAATGTATTCTAATACATTAATGGTGCTTTCAGCTAGTAGATGTCGACCCTCCGCTTTTTCATTTTCTAAAGCTAATAAATGGGCTGTGGCAACGTCACGTACATCAACAAAGCCAAACATGATATCAGGAGCTCCCATCGCGAACTTACCTGATAGAATATCTTTCATGAAACTAAGGCTTTCTGAATTTGATGTCTCCGATAGCGAAGGTCCCATGACAAAAGAGGGGTTAATAACCACTAGTTTCCAATCGCTTTGTGCATCATGTATTTTCCAGGCTTCTTTCTCAGCCGAAACCTTTGAAAAGGAGTAGGGCTGATGTTTAAGCGAACTGGAAGTATTAAATTGCTCTTCATTGAATTCGCTTAATCCTTGTTCCTGCATATCAATGGTATCGCCATGTATGGCAGCAACACTTGATGTAAGCACTACCTTTTTAACTGTTTTTGATTTGCTTGCAGCGTTTAGTACATTACGAGTGCCTTCGATGGCAGGATCTATTAGATCCTTTTGAGCATCTTTAAAACGCAGGGTGAATGGAGAAGCAACATGCATAATAGCGGAGCAACCTTCGGCGGCATGATCAAATGAACCAGCTTCGAGCAAGTTGGCCTCGCATAATTCGAGCTTGCCTTTGCTTGTTAATGCAACTTGGCGTAGAGGTTCAATCTTACTGCTTGCATTTTTATTGCGTACACTCAATCGAACGGTATAGCCTTTATCCAGCAATTGCTTTACGATCCAAGCACCAACATATCCAGTGCCACCGGTAACTAAAACTGTCTTTTCCATCATCTACTTTTTATAAGGTATAGAAAGATACGTGTTTTTGCGCTATCAGAAAAGAAAAAACCGGCTCCATAAGGAAACCGGCTTTCATATAGATTTTGGGTAATGTTGTTTTAAATGCCGAATAATTTAAATCCTACTGAAAAAGTAAAGACGTCTGTTTTTTGTCCAATATCGTAGTTTGCAATATCAGAGATATCAGTTAAGCCCCATTCGTAACGAAAATCTGCTGTTAATCGCCAAAATTCAACGCCAGCTCCAGCTTGTAATGTCCAGTTAGTACTTTTGAAATCACTTTTTTCAAGACCTATAACATCGTCGAAGGATGTCTTAGACATCAGAGATGCAACGGGGCCAGCAACACCATATATTCTTGCAACTTTAAGGTCTATGATTTGAAGATTAGCAAGTAAAGGAATATCCCAAGTGTGAAATGTTCCATTACCAGTAACAGTTGTTCCATTATTAATACTATACTGTGAATTTTTTTTCGCATAATAGATTTCTGGTTGAAAGGATAGTCCACCTAGTAACCTAAGACGTCCATAGGCTCCAAATAAGAATCCACTCTTGGCTTCATTCTTTACTTCATCTCCAGTTGGAATATTTGATAGGTTAATTGAAGTAGAGTTAAAACCTGCCTTTAATCCAACTGCAATGCGATCTTGAGCTGAGGTGTTAGCAATGAATGCTACCAGTGCTATTAGGATAAATACTTTTTTCATAATGATCGATTATTTATTTTCTAATTTGAGTATTTCAGTATTAGGACAATTTGCTTGCTTGAAACACGTATGGTATATGAAAAGTTTTAGTTCTCGCTTGTTAACGGAGCGAGAATTTCGGAGGCTTCAAGAATAATATAATTGGATTCGTCAATGTATAAAAAGAACTTCGAATCATCTTTTTGTATGTATGAGCTTGCCTTTTTTATGAGGGTAATAATGTAATAATCCCATTCAGAATCACAGCAGCTCACTGAGCAATTGTTACGTGTGAAGCGAACACTCCCTTTGGCATCTGCCTCATAACTACCATTGCATGTTTGCTCTTTTAGCTGTAATTCATATTGCCCTTGTTTATTAAATGAGAGCAGAATTGGGTTTGTTTCATTTGTTTCATCAAATGGGTAGGAGGGGGCAATGACTTCACTTATACTCCAATCATTTGAGAAATAGTGGGAGTTATCCAGTGGATCTTGTGTTTCGCAGGAAACTAGCGTCAGGGTAATGCTTACTAGGAATATGAGTTTTTTTAGAAACACAGTATTAAGAGTTGGTTAAGTTGCTATCAAATATAAGGGCATTTCCTGTAAAAATAAATAGCTCGTACTTATTTTTCAGGAGGAATGAATCTTAAGCGCACCTTAACAGCATCTTGAATGGGAAGACCAAGGTTAGTTGCCGGCTTCCAACCGGAGCTTTCCTGAATTACACGAATAGCTTCCATCGAATAAATTTCACCAGGGCTTCGTTTTATGATTATATCTTTTATATAACCAAGTGGTGAAATGATAACACTAACAACAACGGTTTCCTTTTTTCCACTTCCATTTTTAGGATAGATTAAATTATCACTTAGTTCTTCAATGTATTTATCCATCCCAACTATTGGTTCGGCAGGAATATACTCTTCGGCTTTTTTAATGGCCTCTTCATCAGTTTTTATGGTAATAACCTCACTTAAACTTATGTACTCTTCTTCCAGATTAAAAATTACAGAATCAGAACTACTTGAGTTTTTCTCAGATGTTATGTAGCCAACAAAACTAGCTGTAACAGGTTTGGAAGAATCGCGAGATGGATATGATAGTTTGTATGCGCCATCGGTATTTGATATGGTGCTGTAATTAGTGCCTTTTACATTGATGCTTGCCCCAGCAACAGGTTCTTGGAAATCATTTCTAACTTTCCCTTCAATGGTTCTAAGACTTTCGTTTGCTCCGGCATAACCACCATAAGCAGTTGCACCTCTCATGGTTCCAACTATTTCTTTATCTCCGTTGCTTGTTTCAGCTTTTTTTCGGCGCGACGTAAGGGTTGTAACACTATTTACGGGTGGCGATGATAACTTAGCTTGTTTGCTTTTTACTTGTGGAACAGCTATTAAAATTTCTTCTTCAGCATCCAATATTTCAAGCTCAATTTCCTCTTCCGAAACATTCTCAATACTTGCATTATTTATTGCAGGCGTTTTAGCTTTTGGGGCAGTGAAGTTCTTTTTTTCTACAGATTCAAGCTCAAGTGATTCTGGAGCTATTTCTTCTTTAGCAGCAGGTATTGCATTGTCAGAAACGTAAGTTGTTTTATCAGGCGTGAAAAGCACCAACACAGATACGATGCCCGCCACCAATAAAAGAGTGGCAGCAAATGCTATGGTATTTCTATTTATTAAATTGTATTTTCTCTTTGTATGACTATTTAATTTTTGCTTTAATAAACTAAGATCTTGATTGATTTTTTTTTCGTCATATTGTTCAAAACCTTCCATGGCATCCGACTCAAAGGCATCATTTAATAAATTACGTTCAAAGGCATTTGAGTCCTTCGAAGACATCTTTCCTTTTATATATCGGAAGAATGTTTCAAGGTTATTTGCCTTTATATGTGAACGTTTTTTATTCATGTGTCTATGTTGTTGCTTTCATTTGCCTCCCGATAGCTATCGGGATGTAACTCTCATGTTTTTGCTTCAATGCAATTTTTTAAATTACGTTTGCCATTTTGAATGTAGCTCTTAACTTTTTTGATGTCAAGGTTTAAGTTCTCACTAATTTCCTTGTAGCATAGTTCCTTGAAATAAAACAATTCTATGCAGCTACGTTGCTGTTCTCGCAACTTCTCCAAACATTCTTTTAAGCGTTCATCAAGACTGTTTGGTTCCCATTCATTACTATTAAGATGCAGTTCATCTTCACTTTCCATAAAATGAAGTGAATTATTTTCATATTCTTTGATTAATTTATTCTTGCTTTGTTCTGACCGAAGTTGCATCAGGCATAAGTTTTTCGCCACTACATATAACCATGGCTTGAATGAGTCAACTTCTTTGGTAAGTAATTCTTTGCTGATTTTTTCAAAAATGCTCATAACAGCATCCTGCGCCTCATCCTTATTCTTGAGGTATTTCAGGCAAACGCCATAAACCAAATGCATGTATCGCTCATACAATTGCCCGAGAAAATCAAGGTTTTCAGTTCTCTTGAATTTCTGCAGCAAAAGCTCGTCACTTGGCGGTTTTATTTTGAACAAGGCTGTATTATTAATTCGAATGAATAGTTAAAAGTAGAAAAAAAATTAAAATGTTTTATGGAATACTGAAGTAAGCTGCATCCTATTGTCAAAAGGTCAAATTTAAAACTAAATATTATGAGACGATTAGCTTTATTATTAGGGATGTTTATGGTTGTGGCGGTATCAGCTTTTTCACAGCGATATATTACAGGACAGGTGAGTGATGAAAGTGGAAGTGTGCTTCCTGGTGTGAATGTTGTAATTAAAAACACGACAATTGGTGTTGTAACTGATCCAAACGGTGAATATCAAATAAAAGTAAACTCTGAAAATGATGTGTTGGTGTTCATGTTTATTGGCATGATTTCGCAAGAGATTAAAGTTGAGCAACGAAATGTCATTAATGTAATGATGAAAAGTGATGCTGTTGAGATAGAAGAATGTGTGGTTGTGTCCGGTTTAGGTGGAAAAGTTCGAGGGCTTAACGTCTTTAAGAGTAAAAGAGAAAGAAAAGGTCCACCAATGTTGGTACGCGGTCATAGTTTCGTAGCCTATGAGCAAGATTTCAATACGGAGAGTTATGCGGGAATAAGTGAGAATGGTTACAAGCAAGTCACTTCGGAGCCTCTTTCTACATTTTCGGTGGATGTAGATAGGGCGAGTTATACTAATGTTCGTCGCTTTTTGAATCAGGGACAATTACCACCCGAAGGATCTGTTCGAATTGAGGAAATGATCAACTACTTCAATTATGATTATGAAGAGCCTGAAAAGGAACATCCTTTTGCAGTAAATTCTGAAATGGCAACTTGTCCTTGGAACGATGAACATTATTTGCTGAAAGTTGGATTAAAGGGTAAAGAAATTGAGAAGGATAATTTACCAGCTTCTAATCTTGTATTCTTAATTGATGTGTCAGGGTCGATGAACGCGAGCAATAAATTGCCCTTATTAAAATCGTCATTCCGTTTATTGGTTAATGAATTGCGCGACGAGGATTATGTATCGATAGTGGTGTATGCTGGTGCTGCAGGACTTGTATTAGAACCAACTTCGGGACAAAATAAGAAGACTATTTTGGATGCGCTCGATAAACTTCAGGCGGGTGGCTCAACAGCAGGAGGAGCTGGTTTGAAATTAGCTTATGCAACAGCTAAGGAGCATTTTGTGGAAGATGGTAATAATCGCATTATATTGGCTACCGATGGTGATTTTAATGTTGGTGAAAGCTCAAATGCATCAATGGAGCAGTTGGTTGCCGACGAACGTGACAATGGCATTTACATGACTGTGCTTGGTTTTGGTATGGGTAATTATAAGGATGATCGAATGGAGATTATTGCTGATAAGGGAAATGGCAACTATGCCTACATCGATAATTTGCAAGAAGCACAAAAAACATTGGTCAGTGAATTTGGAGGGACTTTATTTACCATTGCAAAGGATGTGAAATTCCAGATTGAATTTAATCCTGAGCAAGTGTTGGCTTATCGCTTAATTGGTTACGAAAATCGTTTATTGAATGATGAAGATTTTAATGATGATACAAGGGATGCCGGAGAGATTGGAGCAGGACATACAGTAACGGCGTTATACGAAATTATTCCTCAAGGTGCCGATGATGCCAAAAAATGGATTAAGTCGGTAGACGAATTGAAATATCAAAAGAAACAAAAAAGAAGGAATGTTGCAATGAGTGACGATTGGTTGACTTTAAAGTTGCGTTACAAACGTCCGGATGAGAAGGCTAGTAATTTAATGGAGTATGTTATAAAAGGTGATGTAGATGCTTTTGATGAAGCGAGTAAGGATTTTCGCTTTGCAGCTTCTGTTGCAGCTTTCGGAATGATTTTGTCTGATTCGAAATACAAAGGTGATATTGATTACGAAGATTTAAAAGAAATGGCTAAGGAATCAAGAGGTAATGATGAAGATGGATTTAAGGCTGAGATGATACGTTTGATAAAAACGGCAGAATCACTAAGTAGTCAAGTGGCTCTTGGTAAATAGGACACAACTATTCCCGATGAAGGAGGCGAGAGCCTCCTTTTTTTATGGCGTAAATCTTAATAGATGTTAAAGGTGATTTTTATTGCACTTCTTAAATATATTCTATATCAGGGTGTTGTGTTTGTTTTATGGGGTGAGGTTGTTTGATTGTTTTATGATTGATGCAACTTTCTATTTTTTAGTTTGACATTGATTATTGTGAAGCTTGAAGAATAAACTTCAAGAAACTTAACCGAAATAATTAACCAATCATGGAAAAGCGAATCGTATGTTTTCTGTGTTTTTTAATGGCCGTTTGCTCATGGCAATTAAAAGCTGAAGAAGATCCAAGTGCAAAAGACTTATTAACATTAAGTGGGCATATTAAGGATGCAAATACTGGGGAAATGCTAATTGGAGCAACTTTATTTGTGGAAGAAACTAAAAGTGGTAATATATCTAACTTGTATGGTTTCTATTCAATGTCACTTCCGGCAGGAACTTATCATTTAACCTTTGCTTATTTAGGATATCAGGCACAAAAAGTAGAAGTGAACTTAAATGAGAGCAAGGTGCTTAATATTAACCTTGCACCTCAAACCGAATCAATTGACGAAATTGTAGTGACCTCGAAAAGAAAGGATGCGAATATTCGTGATCCTCAAATGGGCGTTGAGAAATTACAAGGTAAAGCTATTAAGAATGTTCCTGTTTTAATGGGAGAGACGGATTTGGTAAAAGTAATTCAGCTATTGCCTGGAGTATCACCAACCAGTGAAGGTTCAAGTGGTTTTAGTGTGCGTGGCGGTAATCCTGACCAGAATTTGATTTTGTTAGACGAAGCAAACGTATACAGTGCAGGTCACTTAATGGGATTTTTCTCGGTCTTTAATAACGATGCTATTAAGGATGTGAAATTGTATAAGGGCGATATTCCGGCAAGTAATGGAGGACGCCTGGCGTCTGTTTTGGATGTGCGTATGAAAGATGGTAATTCTAAAAAGTTCTCGGGAACGGGAGGTATTGGTACCATTTCCTCAAGACTTACCTTGGAAGGGCCAATAGGTTCAGATAAAACATCTTTTATTGTGAGTGGTCGACGTACTTATGTCGATATGTTTTTACCCTTGGCAAGCGATCCTCAGGTGCGTGATAATAAATTGTTCTTTTACGATTTTAATGCCAAGGTTAATCATACGATAAATGAGAATAATCGAATTTATTTGAGTGGTTATTTTGGACGCGATGTATTTAAGAATAACTTTTCAAAAATGGATTTTGGTAACCGAACATTTACCTTTCGATGGAATCACATCTATAACCCAAAATTGTTTTCCAATTTTACCGTTATTGGTTCGAAATATGATTATGCTTTGGCATCAACCGGAGGTGGAGCTAATGGGTTTGAGTGGGAGTCGAATCTATACGATTTAAGCGCTAAGCTCGATTTTGACTTTTACTTGAACCCACAGCATACTATTGAGTTTGGTGCTCAAAGTATATTCAGAGAAATACTACCGGGTTTAGCAAGGGGTAAAGATGAAAACTCATTGTACAACGAAATAAAAGTGCCACAAAGCAGATCCTTGGAACATGCCATTTACGCATCCAATATTCATAAAGTGTCTGATTGGTTGGTCTTGAAATACGGTTTACGTGTATCGGTATTTCAAAATGTTGGGGCAGGAACTCAATATTCTTACGATGAAAAATATGAAGTGAGTGATACTGCCACTTATGGAACCGGTGATGTTTATAATACCTATGTAGGTTTCGAGCCACGGGTAGGTGCTTCTTTCATTCTTAATCCTTCTACATCAATTAAGGCAAGTTATAATCGAACATTCCAATATTTGCATTTGGCTTCTAATTCTACATCAGGTACGCCATTGGATATTTGGTTTCCGTCTTCGCCAAATGTTAAACCGCAACGTGCAGATCAATTCGCGCTAGGTGTGTTTAAGAATTTTAAAGACAATAGTATAGAAACATCTTTAGAGGGTTTCTATAAAAAAATGAACAATACCATCGACTTTAAAGATCATCCTGAATTGCTACTGAACGAGTATCTGGAAGGTGAGTTGCGCTTTGGAGATTCTCAGGCTTATGGATTAGAAGCCATGGTGCGGTTTAATGGAGCCAAATGGAATGGTTGGGTGAGTTACACTTTATCGAAGGTTGAACGTACCATTGCTGAAATCAACAATGGTGAAACATATCTTTCTCCATACGATCATACGCATGACTGTAGTATTGTGCTTAACCGTAAAGTTGGTAAACGAGGTCAAATATCAGCCAATTGGGTTTTTTATACTGGTGCACCTGTTACATTTCCTGTAGCACGTTACGAAGTAGGGGGCGATATAGTACCTTATTATTCCAAACGAAATGCTGAACGTATGCCTAATTACCACAGACTTGATTTGGCCTATACGCTCTCAGGTAAGAAGAAAGAAGGTCGCAAGTGGCATGGCGAATGGGTATTCTCGGTGTATAATGCCTACGGACGGAAAAATGCCTGGGCTATCAATTTTGTACGCGATGATGACAATCCTACAATAACCAAAGCGCAAAAGACCTATCTGTTTTCATTTATCCCTTCGGTAACCTACAACTTTAAATTTTAAATCATGAATAAGATATTTATACCATATATTAAATGGCTCTTGTGCACCTTATTAGTTGCATTAATAGTTACATCGTGTACTGAAGATATGGAGTTAGAACTTGAAGATACAGCTCCTCGTTTGGTCGTTGATGGTCGTATTAGTACTGACAAACAAGCTCACTTTGTCCGCTTAACGAGCTCTGGTGATTACTTTAAAAACGAAGAGGCTAAAGCCATAAGTAATGCGCAAGTAAGAATTGATAATGATGAATCGACCATAACACTTATTGAGCATGATGATTTCCCGGGATATTATTTTACACCAGACGATTATCAAGGGCAAGTTGGCGTTACCTATAAGTTGTATATTTCAGATGTTGATATTGATAAGGATGGAAAGAAGGAAGAGTATGAGGCTTCATCATTATTAAACCCTGTTGCACCCCTCGATTCAGTCCGCTTGGAGTATGATGAATTGTATGAATTTTGGAAAGTATTGTTGTATGCTCAAGATCCGATTGATACAAAAGATTTCTATTCTTTTTCGGTAGCCGTTAATGATAGCACTATCTCTGATCGTTATTCAAAACTTGGTTTTGTAGATGATAAGTTTTTTGACGGAAATTATGCCAATGGCGTTTGGGTGTATACCTTGGAGGAAGAAGATGATGATATTAAATTAAAAGATGGAGATTGGGTAAGATTAACCATGGGTGGAATAAATGAGGATTTCTATAAGTTTCTTGAAGCTATTGAAATTGAAACAGGTTTTAAAGCTCCCCTTTTTAGTGGGCCACCAGCTAATGTGCCAAGCAATATAAGCAATGGCGCTCTGGGATTTTTTACAGCATACAGCACTTCGGTTGACTCGGTTCAGTTCGAATCAATCAAAAGTATGTCGGTCAATAAGTAAAGTCGTATAGCTAATGTTAGGTGGTGAAGTTCATTGTTTTAGTATATCTGGATTTTGACGATTGTCAAAAACTGAGATAATTTGAACTTCATTACCTTCAATTCTATAATAAACTGAGGTCAGCCTCGCAATAACAGTACGTCTAATGTTCTTTGACTTATTTGTAAAAGCAAATGTTTTCGGTGAAGTTTTTAATAATTCTAATCGCTCATCAAGTTTCCTCGCAAATTCTTGTGTGTCTTTTTTTGCGAATCTACGCTCAAAATAATTGAAAATTTCTTTCAATCCATTTAAAGCTTCATCGGTCCAGATTAATTTATAAATATCTTTCATAAATTTTTCTGGCGGTATCATGAGCACCTACCTTACCTTCTTCGATATCTTTAAGACCTCTTTCTATTGACTCTTTTTCGAATTCTGAGATTTCAGTCCACCCACTTGAAGTTTGTAAATCTTCCTCATGAATTTTTTTAAGCTTTTCAATTACTGAAGAATCATTTAATTTTGCGATCCATTCAATCAATCCTAGTTTTTCAGCTTGTATATTCATATCTACTTCCTTTATACAAAGATAATCAAAAGTAACTCTTGAATGTGTTTAGGTGAATAAAATTGTAAATAGACAGTTAACGAGCTTTTATTATGCTAAAAAATTCTTCGCGAGTTGAATGGTTGGTGCTGAATGCTCCAGTAAAATCAGAAGTGGTTGTGAACGAATGTTGTTTTTGAACCCCACGCATTTGCATGCACATGTGTTGTGCCTCAATTACAACAGCAACCCCAAGTGGGTTAAGTGTTTCCTGAATACATTCCTTAATCTGCGTGGTTAAGCGCTCCTGCACTTGTAAGCGGCGGGCAAATGCCTCAACAACCCTGGCCAATTTGCTTAAACCAGTGATGTGGTGACGCGGAATGTAGGCTACGTGCGCCTTACCAAAAAATGGCAACATATGATGCTCACACATTGAGTATAATTCAATGTCTTTAACAACAACCATTTGCTGATAATCCTCCTTGAACATGGCTGATTTGATTATTTCCTCCGGATTCATGTTGTAGCCCTGAGTCAAAAATTGCATGGCCTTTGCAACGCGTAAAGGTGTTTTTTCAAGTCCTTCGCGGCTTGAATCTTCACCTAATAATTCCAATACATTTTTATAGTTGGATGAAAGTTCATTAGTGGTTTCGTCGTCGTAACTTTCCACTTTGGCATAGCCTTTCTTTCCATTTAAAGTAAATTCCATGTTCCTTGTTTTGTTCTTTCAGCAATTTTGAATTGCAAAAATGCAATTTTATCTTTTAAAAGAAACTGATAAATATGATGTTTTTATTCTTCAACCATTGCTTTAACCTTGTTTTCATAAATCCTTAGAATAAGATCTAATTCATTTCGGTTTAAGGGTTGAGCAATACTTGCTTTAATTTTTTCTTTATTCGGTGTTACAAATATACTCATCGATCCCAGATTCTCCGAACTGATGCCAACGGTTCGATCTGGTGGTATTTGTGTTTTATAAACGGTTCCCCAGGTCTGTTCGCGAAGCATCATTTTTTGATTCATTTCAGCATCCATTCTTAAAGGAGCCTGTGTTAAGGCTTGTGAGGTGGAGGCTTTAACATTATTGGTGGCATAAGCTTCGGCTGGTGTAATTAGTAAGGGCATGTTACGAGCTTTGGCAGCCAAATTCTCGTAGCGGGGCACCACAATTATTTCACTAATTTCAAAAGTGTCTCTTGTTAGAAATACACCAAACAAATAATTAGAAAGGTTAAGTGAATCTTTAATTTCGATAAAAGTATCCTTAAAACCAAGATGCGAAAAGGTAATTGTTTCGCCTTTCTTTGCCCAAAACGAAAATTGACCTTCCGAGTCAGATGAATATTTTCTCGATTTTATATTGAACTGTGAAAATGGCAAGGTATTCAAGCTATCGCTATCTAAAACAATACCTGAAATTCTTAATGAGTCGCCTTGCTGAACTTGGGCTGATGAAAAAACACTAGCAAATATTAACAAACAGCCACTTAAGATAAGAGTACGCATACACATTTCTTATTTTTGGTTTCCTATTAAGATAACAATAAAAAAGCAATTAAGTTGGATGGTGAGTAATGTTAATTCTAAACTGAAGTATTAACAATTTATGTTAGCATGTCAAAGGAGCAGCTCTTGATGAGTAATTGTGAAAAAAGAGCCGCTCCTTAAAATTCAAGGCAATCGTTATTTTACGATTATATCGTTTAAAGCACGTTTAGGTACATGGTGTGTTTCCTGCACATCGCGCCAGTATCTGTGGTCGTTTTCCTTCATCTCCTCCAACTTTACTTCTTCTTTGGGATGACCTAAAGCAATGACGTGTACAATTTTTAGGTGCGACGGTAGTTGAAGTTCACGAAGTAATTGTAAGCGATTTAATGAGCCAATGATGCAACCGCCCAATTCTTTTTCAACAGCTCCCAATAAGATACTTTGGGTTGCAATACCATCATCACAGAAGTAGTTCGATGAAATTTCAGTGTCGTTTAAAACTACAATGTAGGCTGATGGTTGCTCACCTTTTACAGGTCCGGCCCATTCTTTTAGATATCCAGCCCAGGAGAGGTGGGGAAATATTTTATCGTTGGATGCTTGGTCTGTCGATATAAAATATTTTAATGGTTGAGCATTACGGGCAGAAGGTGACAGTCGCGCCAATTCAACCAATTCTAAAAGAGTTTCTTCAGTAATTGGTTTATCCTGGTGAAAGCGACGGTAACTACGATTTTTCTGAACTAAGTCTTTAAGCATAAAATTGTATTTAGTATGTGTTGATATAAGGGTAATAAAAAAGAGACTTAATATACAAAAAATGTCATCAAGTCTCTTTCTTTAAAAGATCTTTCTTATTCAGCTTAGAATCTTTCGCCAACTACATTCCAGTCAATTAATTTCCAGAAATCTTCGATGTATTTTGGACGAGCATTTTGCTTGTCTAAATAATACGCATGCTCCCAAACATCACATGTTAATATTGGAGTAAGTCCATCTCTCAACGGATTTCCAGCATTGCTTTCTTTTACAATGCTTAATGAGTTGTCAGCATTCTTAACTAACCATGCCCATCCCGATCCGAATAAAGTAGCTGCGGCTGCTGAGAATTCTTCTTTAAATTTCTCGAAAGAGCCAAAAGAAGCATTGATAGCATCAGCTAAAGCTCCTGTTGGTTCACCACCACCCTTTGGCGAGAATGAAGTAAAATAAAAGGTGTGGTTCCAAACTTGTGCACCGTTATTAAAAATACCGCCTTCTGATTTTTTAACAATCGTTTCCAAGTCAGCGCTTTCAAACTCTGTTCCTTTTACAAGGTTATTCAAGTTATTGACATAAGCTTGATGGTGCTTTCCATAATGGAATTCAAGTGTTTTCTTTGAAATAATTGGCTCCAATGCATCTAATGCATATGGTAATTGTGGTAATTCGAAATTCATGATAGTTCGTTTTATTATTTTATCTGCATCTTAAACAAAGATACGTGCTTTGTGTTTTGTAAAAGCTAAAAAAAATGCAAATAAAAAGGGAACACCTCGTTTGGAGTTCCCTTTTTCCCAGACAAAATGAACAAACTAAACTTTAAAACGTGTTGCTACTTCATCCCAATTGACAACATTCCAAAATGCGCCAATATAATCGGGACGTTTATTTTGATAGTTTAAATAATATGCGTGTTCCCAAACATCCAAAGCTAAAATTGGAGTGCCTTTTACATCAGCAATATCCATCAAAGGATTATCCTGATTAGGTGTTGATGAGACTGCTAAAGAGCCATCAGCTTGCTTAACTAACCAAGCCCATCCTGAGCCGAAACGAGTTGCTGCAGCTTTCGAAAACGTATCTTTAAAAGCGTCAAACGATCCAAATGCTTTTTCAATGGCAGCTAATAAATCTCCACTTGGCTGTCCGCCACCATTAGGCGACATTACTTTCCAGAAAAGATTATGGTTAAAAAAACCACCACCGTTATTTCGGATAGCAACTGAATGTTTTGAAATATTCGCAAGAATCTCTTCAATTGATTGATTGGCTAAAGCCGTTCCTTCAATTGCACCATTTAAGTTATTTGTATATGCTGCATGATGCTTGCTGTGATGGATTTCCATCGTGCGTGCATCAATATGCGGTTCTAATGCGTCGTATGCGTAGTCTAATTTTGGTAATTCAAATGCCATTTTTTACTTTTTAATAGTTATCTAATAAAAGACTTACGAATCCAAAAATATTATTTATTCAGATTGAGTCCAAATAAAAAAGATAAAAACATCTTAATTTGTTCAAATAAATTTTCACAATATTCTTAATTGTCTGAAATACAGAAGCTTTATTTTATGTTTTTTATTCGCATGTCTATGTCTATCTTCGTAGCCTCAAAAAACAATAATGAATCGCGAAATTTTAAGATTAGCTATACCTAATATATTGACCAATTTAACTGTGCCTCTGCTTGGTATGGTTGATATGCATTTGATGGGTTACCAAGATAGTGCAGTGTTTATGGGGGCGGTGGCACTTGGTGGTGTCATCTTTAATTTTGTGTATTGGGGTTTTGCTTTCTTGCGAATGAGTTTGAGTGGGATGGCTGCTCAGGCCTACGGACGTGAAAATACCCATGAAATGGCCATGCTCTTATTTCGAGGTTTGTTTCTGGCTTTGAGTGCTGGTTTCTTATTACTTATGGCTCAAACAGGGATCGAGAAATTAAGTTTGCTTGTGTTAGAGGGAAGTGCTGAAGTAAAAGCTTTGGCTGCTGACTATTTTTATGTGAGAATATGGGCAGCGCCTGCCGCAATTGCTTTAATGGTGATTTATGGTTGGTTTTTAGGAATGCAGAATGCATTATACCCAATGATTATATCAATAAGTATCAATGTCGTAAATATTGTTTCCTCATTTATTCTGGTTAAGTATTTTGACATGAAGGTTGAAGGTGTAGCGCTTGGCTCGGTTATTTCGCAATATCTTGGATTAATTTTAACCATCGTTTTATTTCTGAGAAAGTATAAATACATTTTAAAGGAATTTAATTTTGGAGATATACTTAAACGTAGTGGTTTGTTAAGTTTCTTAAATGTGAGCGGTGACATATTCTTGCGAACCTTATGCATTATTATAGTGTTCACATTTTTTACTTCAAAATCAGCTGGAACAGGAGATTTAATTCTTGCAGCCAATAGTGCCTTACTCCAGTTCTTATTTTTATTCTCATATTTCTTAGATGGCTTTGCTTATGCTGCCGAAGCATTAATTGGCAAGTTTACAGGGAGTAAAAATATGGCACAGTTTAAGCGAACAGTTAAATTGCTATTTGGGTGGGGAGTGGTTTTTGCACTTCTTTTTACCGCTCTATATGGTTTTGGTGGAACAACGCTATTGCGTGTGTTTACAAATCAGGATGATGTGATCGATGTAGCAAAGGAGTTTTTGCCTTGGTTGATTGTTTTACCACTAACTGGTTTCGCTTCTTATATTTGGGATGGTGTGTATATTGGTGCAACTGCTTCTCGCTTAATGAGAAATACAATGCTACTCGCAACATTAGTTTTCTTTGTGTTATTTTACACCATGAAAGGCCAATATGGCAACCATGCCTTATGGATTGCTATGAATTGTTTCATGCTTGGTAGGGGAGTCTTTCAGACCTTGTTTTATAAAAACTTACCTGTTTTTCGTAATTAGTAAATTGCAAGGAAACACCTTAAATAAAGAATATTCCAAAGCAAAGCCTTAGCCCCTAAAGGGGAAATTTATAGCAATGTGTAGTTTGGAGGTTCTCCCTTTAGGGAGGTAGAGGGTGTGTTAAAAGAAAAAGTAGTGCTTTCTTGTTGAGACTAATTTAGTACATTACAAAAGGTAGTTGACCCATTGAAATGTGTCTCAATGGGTCAATGCATCCTACATTAATTCTTTACCCTTTTACAAATAGTGATTTAATGATGTGGTTCGCCATTTTTGGATTCTCCTTCAAACGACGCGTACTATATCCAAACCATTCTTTACCATATGGCACATAAACACGCATTTTGAAGCCTGCATCCTGGATTTCTTTTCTTAATTCTGGAGTTACACCGTATAACATTTGAAACTCAAACTGATCGTTTGGTATATTGTGTTTTTTAATGATCTCCATAGCTCCCTTTACAACCGGACGGTCATGCGTAGCTATGCCAACATAGGCTTTATTAAGCAGTAAGTATTCCAGGTTTTCCAGAAATTTAGCGTTTATTTCTTCGTATTCTTTGTAGGCTATTTCCTTTGGCTCAACATAAATACCTTTACATAAACGGTAGTTAACAGGAGCTTCATCTGTATGAAGATCCATCATATCAACCAAGTCCTGAGCTGTTCTTTTTAAATAGGCTTGTACCACAAGACCAACGTTCTTTGGGAATTCAGCCTTAAGTTTTCGCAACAGTTCAATTTCTAAATCCACACATGGCGAATCTTCCATATCGATACGAACAAAATTATCATGCTCAGCAGCTTTTGCAACTATCTCTCTTATGTAATTATAACAAGTGTCTTTGTCTAATAACAAACCAAAGCTGGTAGGCTTTAATGAATAATTACCTCTTATCTTTTTAAGTTCAAATTGTTTAATAATCTCAAGGTATTGATCTTTATTAGCTTTTGCTTCATCAAGGTTAGTGATGAACTCCCCAAGTAAGTCAACAGTAATAGAGATGTCTTTCTCATTTAATTGTTGAGATGCAAGTATTGCCTCATCAATGGTTTCACCTGCGATGTACTTTTTAGAAAAAAGCCATACGAATTTCTTAGGGAAATAAGGAAGGGTTTGTGCAATTAGTTTATTAAACATGTAACGACTTGTTTTAAGGTTGTGTGTAAAAAAATAGCAATGCATCGGAACTCTGAAGCAAAATGTGCGTATCAATGCCAAAGTTCTGATTAAAATAGTTTCCCGGGAGGTTTCTGAAATCAGTGTCGTAAAAGTTGAGTTTTTTTGAAGTAAAAAAAATGATGAAACTCACATTTTCCTTAAATTTAGTTAAATGTGATAAAAATCATATCTTTAAATAAATGAAGTTTGGCTAATATGACAATACTCTGGATGTTGTGGCGTTAGAACTTTGAAAGTATTAGTTTTACTAGTATTAAAAGGGCTTTATGGACGGTAAAAAAAGAGCTATTTTAATATTATTGACCTTTCTGTATCCATTGATAAATGGGTTCAGTCAGGATTGTAATATTCTATCGAAAGGTAATAATATATTGCCCGATAAGTTGTGTGCGCCTGTATTTGTAACATGGGATGTTAATTATACCGGTGTTAACCATGGCGGTACGCTTGTTGAGTTTGAGTTTGATTGGGACGATGGATCTGCTGTTGAGCGTATAGCTGCGAGCAGTCCAAGTGCTGGTGTATGGGAAGCTAACAATACACATGTTTACCCAATAGGTGGTGACCAATGTGTGTATCGACCCAAAGTTCTTTTGGTTGTGAATGGTGTTACTTGCACTAGTTCAGTGCAAGAGCAAGTGGTTACTGTTTGGGATACTGATCAGCTCAATGGAGGAGAATTAGCAATCGATCCCCCAGTTTTTCCTATTTGTGTTGGTAGTGATGGGTCTGTAATTTTCAAAGATGTTAGTGAATGGAACTGTACGCCACCTGAGGAAAATGATAACCCTAATGATTACAAACGCTGGATACAATGGGTGTATGGTACCAATGATGGCGCTGGAAATTTCATTGATGATGCTGAGGTAGGCGGTGCTATTCGAACATACCCTTATGCTGGTTCTGTTGATGTTACTTTTGAACCCATATTGGCACCAACTTCGCCTTGGGATACTGCTTTAGAGATATATGTGCCCGATACGAGGAGTGTTGGAGATGAATTTGAAGTGACCTTGCGAAACTGGAATTATTGCAATCCCTACGATCAAGGCTATGCTCCAGAAGAAATTACAGCTATAATTTTAATAGTAGATGTGCCTGATGGGACAATCAATCCAGCCGGACCTTATTGTGAAAATGAAGAACCTGTTTTTTTAAGCGCTGTCACTCCGGGAGGTCGATGGACTGGATCTGGAATTATAGGCGAATTCACAGGTGAATTTTCTCCAACTATTGCAGGGGCAGGTACGCATACAGTCTATTACGAAGTATCTGACGGTAATAATTGTAGTGCCATTGGTCAGTTAGATATTGTGGTGCGTGATGCGCCTGTGGCGGATATAACCATAGGATCTCCAGCTTTGCTTTGTCCGGGTGTTACTTTGTCGCTCGATGGTAACCCATCCTTTGGTGTTACTCCGTATACGCATTTATGGACTGGTGATGTGGCATTCCTCGATGATGTTAATAGTCAAACACCAGACTTTACATCAACCATTGAAGATTCCTATGAACTGGTTTATCGTGTAACAGATAATAATTTCTGCTTTGATGAGGATACTATAGTGGTCATTGTTGATTCGGTAGAAATTAATTTTGCAAATAAACACATAGAACTTTGTACTGATGTGTCTGAACAGCTGAAGCCTGATCCATATGGTGGTTCCGGCGTGTTTGTGCAGCATTTATGGACAGGTGATCGTGTGGATTTATTATCGGATGTAAATGTTGAGCAGCCAATTTTTAATTCATCTGTACCAGGTATCTATAAGTTTCAATACTACGTAAAAGATTCGCAGGATTGTGATGATTCGGATAGTATTACGGTTGAGGTTTTTGAACAGCCAGTGAGTGATGCCGGACCTGATAATAAGGCTTGTGGGCTTCAATACGACATGCAAGCTGTTGCATCGGCTGGTGTTGGAACATGGCAATTAAAAGTGGGAGTTGGAGCTGTGTCGTTCGTTGATATAAATGATCCGAATACACAGATTGTAGTTGATGCATATGGGGATTATACCTTCATTTGGGATGAGGATAATAACACTTGTGTAAGTAGCGATGAAGTAACAATTCGTTTTGTTCAAGTGCCTGCACCTAATGTTGTTCCTGTTGCTGATACATGCGGTCTGAGTCATAAAATAGAAGCTATTCCTGATATTGGTGTTGGCTTATGGAAGCAGGTTGAAGGTTCTGGTAGCTCTGTTTTTGATGATGCATTGGCTTCAACTACTAATGTTAGTGTTGATGTTCCTGGTTTATACCGTTTTGCTTGGGTAGAAGAAAATGATGGATGTTTTGCAGGTGATTCATTATATATCAATTTTTATCCAGAGGTAATAGCCGATGTTGCGCCATTCGACAACGAGGGCTGTGGTCCATTCGAAGTTGAATTTGAAAACCTGAGTGTTAATGCCGATAGTTATATATGGGATTTTGGTGATGGTTATGTATCTAATCAAGTTGAACCTGTTCATATCTTTAATAATCCCTTAGCTATACCTGTTGATTATAAGGTGAAGTTATTGGCAATGAGCAATGATGGATGTCGCGATTCAGTGTTTTATGATGTCCGTGTCAATCCATCTACTTTAGCTGATTTCACAAATGATCCAACACCAGGATGTAGTCCATTGGAAGTTGATTTTTTGAATGAATCCAGTGGTGCAACATTGTACGAGTGGGATTTTGGAGATGGTTCTCCTGTGGATAATAATGAAGATGTTTCGCATGTTTTTGTCAATGCCGAGGATTTTGTTCAATCATATAAAGTACAGCTGGCTGTTGATAATGCTTATGGATGTAAGGATACTGCAACGACTTTTGTCACTGTTTATCCATTGTTGAGTTATGATTTTACTGTGGAGCCGCAAGAAGGATGTCATCCGCTTAAAGTTGATTTTGTGGCTAAGCCAGGTGCCTATTCTTACGAGTGGAATTTTGGTGAAGGAACTGTCATATCTGGTACGAATGCCATTACGCATGTGTTTGAAAATACAAGTGCAGGAGTCATTGATTTTGAGGTGACATTGAGCACCAATTCAGCTTTTGGATGTAAGGATGTGTCGAAGGGTAATGTAAGAGTTAAACCGAGCCCTCAAAGTAGTTTTACCTACTCCCCAACCGAAGGCTGTACGCCCTTGCCAGTAGATTTTAACAATGAATCGCTTGGAGCAGTAACAAGTTTGTGGATATTTGGTGATGGGGAGTCTGAGTCGGTAGTTGGTGCAGGATCAGTTTCGCACGAATATGTAAATGATGAGTTTGCCATTCAGAGTAATAAAGTAAAACTGATTGTTGAAAATGAATTTGGATGCAAGGACTCGACAGAATCCTTGGTTCGCGTTTATCCTAGGGTAGAGGCTGTGATTAGTGATGGTGGTGCTGGTTGTAGTCCATACCTCGAAAATTTCACCAATGAATCAGAAGGTGCCACTAAGTTTTATTGGGATTTTGGTGATGGTAATACGTCCACAGCTTTTAATGGGCAAAATGAATATGTTAACACGGATATAGTTAATAAGGTGTTTGATGTTGAGTTGCTTGCAGAATCATCCTATGGTTGTATTGATAAGGCTTATACTACCGTAGAGGTTTATAGGGTGCCAAATGTAGTGTTTGATGTAAATCCTAAGGTACTACAAATGCCTGAATCAACTATCGAATTTGAGAATTCAACGTTGGGAGACGACTGGAGTTATAAATGGGACTTTGGAGATGGTAATGGTTCAGCAGAACGACTACCTGAGCCATATACTTATACTAACTCGGGGCAGTTTGAAGTGACATTAGAGGTGTTTGATGCTAATTGTGCTGATTCGGATAAGCAATTCATTGAGGTGATTGCCATGTTGCCAGATATTGATTATGGGCCGGATGGTGAAGGATGTCCGCCATTGCTCGTTCAATTTTATAATAATACAATTGATGCCACAACTTACTTCTGGGATTTTGGAGATGGCAATGTGTCGGCAGATAAAGAGCCTGAACATACCTACTATACACCAGGAGAGTATGCTGTTAAGTTGATTGCAGAAGGGCCGGGAGGTGTTAGTGAATCAAGTGATGTTAAGGTTAAAGTATTTAATAAGCCAGTTGCAAATTTTGAAGTTAGACCTAACCGGGTAAAATTACCTCAAACAGTATCTTTTATCAATAAATCGGAGGGAGCAACATCCTATTTGTGGGACTTTGGTGATGGCAATACATCTACTGAACATTCATTGCAATATGGCTATGAGCAAGCAGGTGTTTACGATGTGGTTCTTGAAGTTACGAACGACGAGGGCTGTGTTGATGAGTTAATGATACGAGGAGCTGTTACTGCTGAGGAGGCAGGAACTATTAGTTTTCCAAATGCCTTTACACCCAACCCTAATGGTTCGAATGGTGGTGAGTACACGCCAGGTGAGCGAGAGAATTATGTGTTTTATCCATTTGTTCAGGAAGGAATTGTGGAGTATGACTTAAAAATATTTTCTCGCTGGGGCGAATTATTATATGAGAGTAAGGATGTGAATATTGGATGGGACGGCTATCATCGAGGAAAGCTTTGTACGCAAGGTGTATATATTTGGAAAGTGGTTTGCAAATACTCGAATGGAACAATTGAGACTAAAACGGGTGATGTAACGTTATTTAGGTAAATGAGAAAGCTATATCAAATAATGGTGTTGTGTTGTCTGCTTTGTGGATTGAATTTGAATGCCCAAGATATGCACTTTTCACAATTTTATGCCAATCCATTGTATTTGAGTCCATCTTTAGCTGGGGCTACGGATGGAGGGCGCCTAATACTGAATTATCGTAATCAATGGCCTGCTATTTCCAATGCTTTTTCAACGTCATCCGTATCTTTCGATAATTTCTTTTCACGGTTTAATAGTGGTGTTGGCGTTTATTTAATTCAAGATAAAGCTGGGAGTGCGGGTTTAACAACAACACAGGCTGCTTTTCAGTATTCCTATAATTTATTATTAAGTGACAATTGGCAGGTGGTACCTGCGATTCAATTTGCCTATGGTAATCGATCAGTCGATTTTAGTAAAATAGTTTTTCCTGATCAGCCACCAGGCTCTGGAGGTAGTTCTGGAGGATTTGATCGCTTAAGTAATGAGCAGGTTAATTATATTGATTTGGCGGCATCCGTTTTTGCGTATAGCTCAAAGTATTGGTTCGGATTAACGGTTGATCACTTGGGTAAGCCTAATTACTCGTTTTTGAATGAAGAAGCAGAGGTAGATCGTAAATATGTGTTTTTTGGAGGTGTAAATATCTGGAATGAGAAACGACGAAACCGAGGTATGAATAGAGCTTTCTCTACATCGTTTCGCTATCAGCAGCAAGGTAGTTTGCGACAGGCCGATGTTGGTTTGTATTGGTATAATGCACCGCTTGAAATAGGCATGTGGTATAGAGGATTACCTATTTTTAACGATTCAGGTAGTCGTTCGGTTAATCAGGATGCTCTAGTTGCTTTATTGGCCTATGATTTTGGTTCCTTACGAATCGGTTATAGTTATGATATTACACTTTCTAATCTGGGCTGGTCCACGGCAGGAGCTCATGAAATCTCCTTAATTTTAGAGTTTAATCAGCGTGGTAACTTACGCTTGGGTGGTCGACGACCAGCTGTGCCTTGTAGTGAATCGGCTAATCCTTTGAGGGGAGGAAGTAAATACAAAAAAAAGCGTCGCCGAATATTTTAACCCAAGCTATTATGCTTGGGTAATGTAATATATTTTGATTGCGTCCTGAAAGGACAATTCATTATTGTGTTTCCCAAAAAAAAGCTAAATGATTTTTTAAAAAATATACTAAGCGAGCCTCAAGTTGTGTTGGTGCTTGGGCTATATTGAAATGTTGAGCTGTCCTTTCAGGACGACAGATTCACCTCTCTTCCCTGCCTAAGGATTAACCTTAGGCTGAAGTAACTTAAGACTTTCAGTCTTGCAAAAAAGTTTTGTGCTGTTATTCGGATATTGTAGGAACTATTTGAAACAGAGTGTCTCACAAGTATGTAATTTGATCCATTGTTAATGCAAGGGAAAGTCAATAGCTGGGTTTGCAATATATAAGAAAAGGCTAACCCACGTTTGGATTAGCCTCGTTCACTATCTATGAAAAAACTCTATTTACGCTATGTTTAATAGGCGTTTTGGTTTCGGTTTAGCTTCCTCCGTTTTTGGAATCACAATGTTTAGAATCCCATTATTGTATTTGGCAGCAATTTCTGCTTCATTAGCTTTGCCTTTAGGTAAACTAAATGCACGTTTGAACGATCCATTATCAAATTCAAAATGCGTATAGTTTTCGTTTGTATTATCGTTGTTAGTTTCTCTCGACACTTCAATGCTTAATACATGGTTGTCTAATTCGAGTTTAAACTCCTCTTTTTCATAACCCGGAGCTGCAACTTCTATTGCATATTCCGATTCATTCTCTTTAATGTTCACCTTGATTTGCATGTTTTGACCAAAGAAATGTTGTGGTTCCATAAAAAAGTCTTTACCTAATACTTGATTAAAGAAATCATTTCTTTCTGGTAAATAGCTGTTACATCTTTTTGCTAATCTCATTTTAAGTCCTCCTATTTTAAGTTTTTAATTATTTTTTGACTTGTTGGTGTATTTATTTCAACTATGGTGCCAATGCTAAAAATAGGTCAGATAGTCAGGTAGTTATGGCTTTAGTGAGTCAGATTGGCATCGATTGATTATTTTTGGTGACAATTTGGCCGAAATCAAGCATCTTATTTGGTAATCTTAATTTAAACTAGAAATAACAAAGCGGTAACGGGCTGTGATCGTAAAAAGAAGACCTTTGGAATTGTTACGAGAGAATTTTTTTCCTCCCAACAATTCCTGTGTGTATAGAGGTTGCTTTCGGTATGATGGCAGCCTCTTTTTAAGGAACAAAAAAAGGATTAGCTAACGAGCTAATCCTTTTTTAAATTTAATCAGAAAGTGGCTGTCTCAAAAGTCAAAAAAGAATCTTTGAAACGTATAATTTGTAACTAGCTTAAATATATGTTACCCCTAAATCCCCTGAAGGGGACTTAAGCCTCCACTTTAGGGGAGGTTTGGAGGGGTAGAAATAAAGGTTAAGTTTTAATCTATAAGTTG
>JAFMVD010000047.1 GCA_025499625.1 Carboxylicivirga fragile
TGATAAATCATTTTGCTAATTACAATGGTTAATGCCGATACAAAAGCACAGATTGATTTTTTTATCAATCGTTTTGGTTTGTAAACGGTATTATTCTAATCAGGATCGCATCTCTGATAATGGCCTCATAAAAGAGATGCGATCCCGATTAGATTTAAAAAAATAGGCTACCTAATAAAAGACAGCCTATTTTTTAACTAAAGGTTTAAACTAATAAATGCAACTAAATTGCTTTTATTAATATTATATAAACAGGAAAGTGATCGCTATAACCACCTCTGTAGCTAGTTCTTCCTACATAGGTACGATAAGGGTATCCCTTGTATCGTCCGTCTGGAACTAGTAGTTTTTTCCTATTGTAGATATGTGCCGACTTAAACTGATAACTTGAATATTTCTTTCCTACCAGGCTTGGTGTCACAATTATCTGATCAAATAAATTCCACTTATCGCGATATGCTAAAGTCCCAATACCATTACGATACAATACATCCATGGTATTAAATAAATTCTCTTTTCCCAATTCATCCTTATCACCTACAGCATTTAAGTGAACAGCTACACTTTCGTTTATTGGATCATCATTTAAATCACCCATTAATATCACCTTGGCTTTTTTATCCTTTGCCTGAATAGAATCTATAATCGAACGACTTAGTTTAGCAGCCTCATTTCGCATTGGTCTGCTTCGCATTTCACCACCGGAACGCGACGGCCAGTGATTGACAATAAAATGCATTGGTTCTCCGTCGAATATTCCTGAAACCAACAACTGATCTCTCGTATACAAACGCTCATCCACTTCTTCCTTATAAATGATTAAAGGAAGGGATTTACTATTGGTTACCTGAAAATACTTTGGTTGATAAATCATACAAACATCAACCCCTCGTTCATCAGGCGAATCGTAATGCACAATTTGATAGTTATAAGGTTTCAACTTCGGATCATTGACCAGGTCTTCAATAACCATTCTATTTTCCATTTCACACAAGCCAACAACAGCCGGTGCACCTATTCCTTCATCAGCACCAATGTCAGAAATCACATCTGCCATCATACTTATCTTTCTCCAATACCTTTCTCCAGTCCATTTATTTGATCCTTCCGGAGTAAATTCCGTGTCACGCACATCTGGCGTATCAATGGTGTCAAATAAATTCTCAAGGTTATAGAAAGCAACGATGCCAGCCTTGTAGGTTTGCCCATTCGCACCTAAGCCACTTAGTGCAATAATGCTAACAAATAATACAAATGAAATTCTCTTATTTAACATACTATTATATTATTTTTCAGGCAAGATAGTATTTTTTAATCAAACTACACAAATACTCTAAATCATTAACAGGCCTAACAGCTATAACACATCACTTCATCAACAAATCATTAAATTTACCTTAGTTCTATCAAAAAACAATCTAGACCGTCCGGTCTGTTCAAATATTTTCCTAAATTGCGCCTTATTATTTTAATTATAAGTGTTAAATTTATAATACCAAAAATCTAAAGAATCATCTATGTTAGCTAAAATCTCATTGCTACTTGGCTTGTTACTTATAACAATTACAGGGTCAGCGCAAGAGGCAGTCATCTCGGGGCTCATTAAAGATGCCGAATCCAATCAACTAATCGAAGGAGTTAGTGTATCAGCTTCTGACAAAACCACCACAAGTAATAGCGATGGTTATTTCTCCATTGAGCTTAAAGGTGGCGAAACTTATGAAATAGCTTTTTCAAAAGAGGGCTTCCGAAGCTTTACTATGATGGTAAGTACCGATCCAGATTCTCAAATTGAAATAGGCCCAATCTTTTTGGTTAATTTATCTACCGGCTCACAGGAGGTACCAACTATTACCATAACCGAATCGGGAAGTGACAATTCTTTAGAGTCGCAAACCATTCATGGCTTATTAAGTTCCTCACGCGATGTTTTCGTATCAGCGGCAGCCTATACTTTTGGCCCTGCTCGTTTTAGAATCAGAGGTTATGAATCGGAGCTTCAATCGGTGATGATCAATGGTTTTATCATGAATGAAGTTGAATCAGGTCGTCCATACTGGTCGAATTGGGGAGGTTTAAATGATGTAATGCGTAATACAGCTATTACAACCGATGCTGATCCAACGGGTGCCATGTATGAACCCATTGGAGGATTAACAAATGTATTAACTACAGCTTCAGAATATCGACCAGGCACTAAGCTTGTTTATTCCAATTCGAATCGTTCGTACCAAAATAGAGCAATGATAACCCACTCCACTGGTTTAATGGATAACAATTGGGCCTTTACAGTTTCAGGTTCACGCCGTTGGAGTCAGGAAGGTTATAAAGAAGCAACTTTTTACGATGCGAATAGTTTCTTTATTGCTGCTGAAAAAGTATTTAACCAAAAGCACCGCATTAACTTCACCGGATTAACAGCCATGTACTCCAGAGGTGTTGGTGGTGGAGCCATGCAAGAAGTATATGACTTAGTAGATGATAATTACTATAACCCATATTGGGGCTATCAGAATGGCGAAAAACGTAATGCCAGAGTAAGAAGTGGTAACAAACCGTTGTTTACTTTACAACACACCTGGACACCAACGCCTTCAACTAAAGTAAGAAGTACTGTTGGTTATTGGTTTGGTAAAGGTGGTTATACCTCTTTGAACTGGAACAACGCTAAAGACCCTCGACCAGATTATTACAGATATCTTCCGAGTTACTACACTAACGCTGAAGATCAAGAACGTGTAGCTGAGATGTGGAGAACAGATCCATCGGTTAGACAAATTGATTGGGATGGACTTTATAGAGCTAACCGCAACAATGGTTATTTTGAAGTACCTAATGCCAATGGAATTGAAGGCAATACCTATAAAGGAAACCGCTCCTTCTACATCGTAGAAGATCGTAGAAACGATATTTCGCAATTTCAATTCAACACCAATTTCGAGCACGATTTTGAAGAAAGCCCATGGGGATTAAACGGCGGGTTAAATGTAGATTTATACACCGGAGATATCTTTAATGTTGTTGATGATCTATTAGGCGGTGATTATTGGTTAGACATTGATCAATTTGCAGAACGCGATTTCCCTAACGACATCGATATTATTCAAAATGATTTAAATAACCCTAACCGCATTGTGAAAGAGGGTGATATTTATTCGCACCACTACAAGTCGCATGTAAATACTTACAACCTATGGTTAATGACCAACTTCGAGGGAGATAAGTACAAGGTATATTTTGGAGGCCATTATAAATACAATGAATTCTGGCGTGAAGGTCTAATGAAAAAGGGATTATTTCCAGATGACTCCTATGGCAATTCAGAAAAACAACAATTTCATACTTTTGGACTACGTGCAGGTGGTGAATACCGTTTTTCAGGACGCCACATCGTTAAGGCCAATGCCAGCTTTGGCAAACAGCCTCCACTTTTCCGTAATGTATATGTTTCTCCTCGAACAAGAGATCATGTTATTCCAAACCTAAAGGAAGAAACACACATATCGGTTGACGCAGGTTATTTTTACAGTTCGCCAAATCTAACTATGCGAGCAAGTGGCTACTATACAAGATTAAATGACCAGGCCAAAAACATGAACTTCTATCACGAAGAATTACGTTCTTTTGTGAATTACTCTCAATCAAATATCGACAAACAATACATGGGATTTGAATTTGGTGCTGAATACAAAATCACAACTTCACTTAGTGCTAACGTTGTAGCATCCGTAGGAGATTATACTTACCAATCAAATCCTAACGTGATTGTTACCCAGGATAATAATCAAGAATTATTAGAAACCGGAACCGTCTATTCGCAAGGATTCAAAATTAGTGGAACACCACAACATGCTTATTCAATTGGCTTAAAATACAATTCACAAAAATACTGGTGGGCAGGTGTAACAGCTTCCTATTTCGACCAAATGTACATGGATTTTAACCCAATTCCCAGAGCCTCTATTGAATTCTGGAGTTTACCTGAGCAATTGGATGCAGCCTATACAATAGATGCTTTTGCAGGTAAAAGCTGGCGTTTAGATGACTTCTACATCTCTTTAAGCGCTAACTTAAGCAATGTAACCAACAACCAAAGTTTTATTACAGGCGGTTACGAACAATTGCGTTTCAGTCCCGAGCGACCAGAACTATTTCAGCCTAAATATTATTACTATTATGGCTTCAACTATTTCATTAACCTAAGTGTAAGCTTCTAACCATATCATCATGACTAGTAAAATATTAAATACACTAACACTCTCAATTGCAATACTGCTATTGGTTTCATCCTGTGTTACCAATAACGACGATGCACCACCTGTAATACCGTTTACACCTGGAACAACAAAAACCATTGCAGAAGTCAAGGCATTATATGATTCACAATTATTCGATGACGAAGGGAAAGAAATCCCTTGGTACGATAGGGTTCCTGTCGAAATAACAGAAGATATCAGTATAAAAGGAATAATTAGTGCTGATGATAAAACCTCCAACGGTAACTTATACAAAGAAGGCTACGTTCAGGATAAAACTTCCGGTCTACGAATGACTTTTCAATCCTCAGGCGGACTATTTGTTAATGACTCTGTAATAATAAATTGCAAAGGATTATACCTAAGTGACTATGGGGACTTCATCCAATTAGGTGGCGATCCATACTTAGATGACAATGGCAATAACCGCGTTGCTGGTATCGACAAGCACAAATACCTAAAACGTAAAGTAATTGAAGGTCAGAAATTACAGCCCATTATTACCACTATTGATCAAGTTGGCGAAGAACATATGGCTATGTTAATCCAATTGAATGATGTACAATTCGCCGATAATGAACTTGGTAAGACCTATGCTGTAGCCAAAGATGAAGGTCAGGACCCACAAAGTGCAAATCGTGACTTGGTGGATTGCAATGGCAATAAAATAATCGTTCGTTCGAGTGGTTACTCAAATTTCGCAGGCACCTTGCTACCAGAAGGGAAAGGTACTTTTATAGGAATAGTATCGAAGTTTAACACTACTCTTCAATTAACCATCCGTCATTTTGACGAAATTATACTTGAAGGAGAGCGTTGTAGTGAAAATAATGAGATTATACTAGGCGAACCTGTTGAAACAATTGATGAAGATTTCTCAAGTGTTGGCGATAATCAGAACATCAACTTAAATGGCTGGAATAATTTCACCACATCAGGCAGTAGGAAATGGCAAGGCAAACATTTTGATGCGGATCGCTACGCCCAGGCAACAGGCTATAAATCAGGCGAAACCACAATGACTTCTTGGATAATGCTTCCTCCAATCATTGTAAAAACGCAAAAATCAATGTCGTTCATAAGTGCCAAAGCATATTGGGAACATACAGGTGTAAACAAACCACTCGAAGTCGTCTACTCAAGTGACTTTAATGGATCAAATATGGAATCTGCAACCTGGACAGAACTTACATTCAGACTGCCAATCGAAAGCTCTACTGATCATGAGTGGATTACCTCTGGGAATGTTGAATTACCTGTAATGAATGATAAAAATATTGTAATTGCGTTTAAGTATAATGGATCTGATACTGAAAGCACCTCAATACGAATTGATGACATTATTATTAACTAGTTTAAATAAATATCAATGAAAAACTTAAAGAATTTATTTTTATTACTCGTAGCTGGACTACTAATTTTTAGCTGTAGTGACGATGCAGAAGCTCCAAAAGAACCAGAAGCTCCTGGTGTAACAAATACTATTGCTGAAATTAAGGCATTAGCGACTGGTGATGTTGCCGTTGAAATTACAGAAGAAAAATCTTTCGATGGTGTAGTTATATCTAATCAGGGTGAATCTGGAAATTTTTATAAAGCCATCTATGTTCAAGACGAAACTGGCGCAATAAAAATCTCGTGCGATAAAGGTGAATACGAAACTTACACAATTGGACAGAAAGTTATTGTACACCTTCAAGGTTTATTTGTAGCAAACAACAATAACACTTATTTATTGGGTTCAGCTGCTGATCCTGATTACAAAGTAGCCTTAATTGCTGATGCTGATGTTGCTGCCACTGTTGAAAAGGTTGATGGCGGTGTTGCTATTGAGCCAACAACCGTTACTATTGACAACATTAGTGCAGACATGGTTGGTAGTCTTATTAAACTAGAAGAAGTTCAAGTTTTAACCGAAGATTTACAGAAAGGAATAACAAGTGGTTTAATGCTTTCTGATAAAAGCCTAAACCGCATTAAATTATATGTTTCATCTTATGCCGACGGATTAAAAGAGATTGAAACTCCTCAGTTAAGTGGATCTATCGCAGCTATTCTTTATCAAGACTACGATGGTAACTATAGTTTGACGCTTCGTTTAGAATCAGAGATTGTAATGGCTGATGCACGTTTCGACGACGGAACTACAGCTCCAGAAGCTGCTGCTGGTGTTAATGAAGGAACATATACGGGAGATGCAGCAAGTGACCTATTCTTTTCTGAATATATTGAAGGTGGATCAAACAACAAGTATCTTGAGATTTTTAATGGAACTGGCGCTGAAGTTGATTTAGCTGACTACGCTATCAAAGTGGCTTCAAATGGCAAACAATTCTCAGAAGTTGACTTTGTTACATTAAGCGGAAAACTTCCAAACGGTGCTAATTTTGTTATTGCTAACTCAGGAGCAACTCTAACTCTTCCTGACGGGAAAACTGCTTCTGTAGAATTTTCAACAGCTACCTATTTTAATGGCGACGATGCATTAGGATTGTTTAAGAACGAGACTCTTATTGATATCTTTGGTGTTGTAGGTGAAGATCCAGGTTCAGGTTGGGAAATCGATGGCACTGCTGATGCTACCAAAGATCACACATTGATCAGAAAATCTACAGTACAAAATCCAGCAACCACTTGGAATACTTCCGAATGGGAAATTAAAGATAAAGATGATGTTTCTAACATTGGTTCTCACACCTATGCACCAGCAAACTAATTCATAGTTTATTTTTTAAATATAAGGCTACCTACCTAAGGTAGCCTTTTTCATAAAAAAATTAAAAATGAAAGCGATATTCAGCACTCTACTATTTTGTCTAGTCCTTATGGCCTGCAGCAAGGACGATACCACTGCAGATCAGAAAAAGGATGATGACCTTATTAATCTCGACAAAGCCAATCACCTAAGCCCAAATGTAGATGGCAATGGCAAAATCATTGTTGAATATTCACCAAAGGACTATGTTGTTCAAGTTGACGATGGCCAACACATGCTTTCTGTTCGCATACCTGATGATTATTATTCATCAGCTTCAACACTTTCTGGAAGCGAGTTAAAGTCGACACTTTCTCAAATAGTCAATTCCGGAGCGATAAAACTGCAATACTCAAGCAGCTCTAGTAATGATGTGTGGGACATGTGCGAAGCCGGTGATCAAAACCCGTCTAACAGCAATGAGGTTTACTTAATCTACACCGAAAAAAGCATGGACAAAACAGAACACAGTACCGGATCCAATGGCTGGAATCGCGAACATGTTTGGGCTAAATCACATGGTGATTTTGGTACCAGCCCAGGTCCAGGCACCGACGGCCATCACCTTAGAGCTTCAGATGCCGGAGAAAACGGCAACAGAGGAAATCTGGATTTTGATGACGTTAATGGGCCACGTACAAAAAATGGCAGCTATTACGAACCTCCTTTAAGTGCTAAAGGCGATGTGGCACGTTCTATTTTTTATATGGCCTTACGTTATGGTTATACGGTAGATAATGGAACTGGCCTAGGTGCTCGCCATGGTAAATTAGAAACCTTGCTTGAATGGAATGAATTGGATCCAGTTGATCCATATGAAATACGCCGAAATAATATCATTTACGATTTCCAAAAAAACAGAAATCCTTTTATCGATCATCCAGAATTGGTAAAATATGTATTTGGCAGTAAAAAATCGGAGGAATGGGTTAACTAGTACCCTCAAATTGTAAATTCTAAAGGAACGGTTCTCTTATGTATTTTAATACAGAGAGAACCGTTCCTTTTTTTTATAAAAGGATGACATCTTTATTAAAATGTAGGACAAAAGATGTCATCCATTGTTACAAACATCATATTTTTCTGTCACGAAATAACCAATTCGAAACAATTTATTAATTTTTACTTATTTATTCTCACTTTTTATTGCGATTTAGTTTCTATTTATTACTTTTGAATCAGATTAAGAAACAAATTAACTCCATTACTATATTAAAAATTAAAAAGTCATGTGTGGATTTGCAGTGTATACAGGAAGTGACAAGATGGACAAACTAAGGTTTGCGAGTGAGTTTAAAAAGATTCAATACCGCGGACCAGATAATTCCATCACCAGGGATTTTGAAGATGAAGGCTGGATGGGTTTTCACCGCTTAAGCATTATGGATGTTTCGGCAGCTGGTAACCAGCCATTGATTTATAAGCACATTAATTTGGTATGTAATGGAGAAGTATACAATTACGATGCGCTACGAAATCAATACGAATCATCATTCGAATTCAAATCAAGCAGCGACTGTGAAGTGATCATTCCCCTATTTCTCGAAAAAGGGATTGAAGAAACTGCACAATCTTTAGATGCCGAATTTGTTTTTGTGATCTATGATTCGGTTGCTAAAAAATATTTTGCAGCTCGTGATCCAATTGGCATTCGTCCTTTATTCTATGGTTATTCTGATGAAGGCGAAATAATGTTTGCCAGCGAAATGAAAAGTTTACACAGTTTATGCAAAGAGGTCAAAGCCTTCCCTCCAGGACATTATTACGATGGAGAAAGCATCAAACAATACCGAGATATTTCAGCAGTTAAAGAATATGTAGATCATGATATTGAGGAGGTATACCAAAACATCAATGAAAAATTAACAGCAGGTATTGAAAAACGCTTACATGCAGACGTTCCAGTTGGATTCCTTTTAAGTGGAGGTCTCGATTCAAGCTTAGTTTGTGCTGTTGGCGCCAAAATGCTTGATAAACCAATCCGCACATTTGCGGTGGGTATTGAAGACGATCCTATCGACACTAAATATGCAAGAGTGGTAGCTGATTACTTGGGAGCCGATCATACCGAAGTACTTTTTAAACGACAGGATATTTTTGACTCATTAAGTCATCTGATTTTTTGTCTTGAAACATACGATATCACCACTATACGTGCCGCAATGGGCATGTACATGATTTGTAAATATGTGGGCGAAAACACAGACATTAAGGTATTAATGACAGGCGAAATCAGTGATGAGATATTTGGTTATAAATACACCGACTATGCGCCCTCGCCCGAAGCCTTTCAACAAGAAGCTGAGAAGCGATTGAAAGAGATTTATATGTACGATGTATTACGTGCCGACAGAAGTATTTCTTGCCATGGACTGGAAGCTCGTGTTCCTTTCGGAGATCTTGATTTTGTTGAATATGTAATGAGTATTCCTCCTGAAAAAAAGATGAATTATACAGGTGTAGGGAAATACATCCTTCGCAAAGCCTTCGAAGATGACTACCTTCCTAAGGATATTCTTTATAGAGAAAAGGCAGCCTTTTCAGATGCAGTAGGTCATAGCTGTGTTGATTATTTAAAAGCATATGCCGAAGAAATGTATAGTGATGAGGATTTGCAAAAGGCAAGGTTCAAATACTCGCATGCCACGCCAATATCAAAGGAATCGTTGATGTATCGCGAAATTTTCGAGCAACACTTTGAAGGTAGAAGCAAAAATGTTAAAGATTTTTGGATGCCAAACAAGGAATGGGAAAACTGCGATGTTGATGATCCTAGTGCAAGGGTATTACCAAACTATGGAAAGAGTGGAAGTTAAGACAAAACATTAACCATGATAAACGAGAAAGCCGAATTACCTCTTAGGTAGTTCGGCTTTTAAATACATTAGGCTATGTCACTATCAATGGTAGAGACACTCAAAAAGATAGTTCAACCCCTATCAGGGTTGTTTTACCATGATCCTATTTCCACGGGTTTGAATCCGTGGCTATGAATGTTGAACCATTTCATGGTTCTTTGTATTCTTAAAATCCGGAAAGGATCTAATGATGACATGGCCATATAGACACTGTATCACAAAGTGTGTAAATCAATAATATCCTGAGGGCTCAATTTTCTTTAATCTTCCTCAAGAAATTCCTTTATAGCACCTAAATAATACTCATTCCAGCCTTCAGAAATTTCTTCCAACGCTTCGTCTGGAATATTGGTATGAATAACATCAATCTGCACTTTACTGGCACCTTGGGGGAAAAACTTGATGGTTACAAGAGATTGTTCTTCCTGATCGCCAAAGTACCATTCCTGAACAATTTGTTTTTGTTCTTCAACTTCAACGATTCGCCCAACAATATCGCCCTCCCACATCGAAAATTCAAAACCTGATTCAGTACTCATTGTAGCAGGATAACCACTCCACAATGCAATTGTGAAAGGATTAGTAAAAGCGGCATAGACATCCTCTAACTCAGCCTTTATTTTTATACGGGTTTTAAAATCTTTCATCTCATATCTTTATTTCTTCAAAGAAACAAAAAAGATCTTGCATATCCTGCAAGATCTTTTAATCCAAAGCCAAAATCTAATTAAATACCTAAGGCTGTTATTAAATCTGCCACCCGATTGAGATGTATGCTTGAAATACCATTCATTTGCTTACGCAATTCAATATGCTCCGCATAATATTTGTGAGCTGTTGTAATCGGAAAATCCTTATTATAAAACTGCATTTCATTTTCCTGCACCTTTATTCGATTCGATAATTTTTGAAGCTGCTCAACATGTTCATCCAGCACCATTAATTCAACCGTATTTAATTCTTCAATGTATTCTTCAGTTTTTACCTCTTCGTTTCGCTCCTTTAAGAGATGAATTTCCTTAACAAACAAAAGCAAACGATTTTTCCACATCTTATACTCAAAGTCAAGATCTACCAAGTTAATTTTCCCATTTTTCATAGCAATGTGTATTAGATTGTACGACCTAAATAAGATAGCCAATTAATTACTAATTAACTAGGAATTCAGCCCTCTTTTTTGAACATTTTGCTAGTTGATTCTATTCTCTTGGGTTTTTAGTCGACTAAATCAACACTTAAATAATACCATGTAATCGCTGAATAGATATGGAACGAGTTATGAGAAAAGTTTTCTCACACCGGAGAAACGTGAGATAGACGAAGTCAATGACTAATCCCGATGGCTATCGGGAGGCGAGTTCCATGTGCCCATTGAAAAATAAAATATAGACACATGAAACTAAAATGATTGCGTGAAAAATAATTTTCTCTTCTTACACAATATAAAAGCTTATAACTTTTTTACATTTTTTTTTACACACATTTGGTAAACACTAGAAATACTCTATATTTGTAGAGGAAAGTTTAAGAATTTTTAGTATTTAACCCTATAATTAAGGAGTATTATGAACAAGGCTCAATTAATCGATGCAATTGCTGGTGAAGCAGGTTTAACTAAAGCTGACGCTAAAAAAGCGCTTGATGCTTTTATCAAAGTAACAGGTGATTCATTGAAAACAGGTGGTCGTGTTGCATTAGTAGGATTTGGTTCTTTTGGTGTTTCTGAAAGAAGTGCTCGCACAGGTAGAAACCCACAAACTGGAAAAGAAATTGAAATTCCTGCTAAGAAAGTTGTTAAATTTAAGGCTGGTAGTGAGTTAAGCGACTCTATCAACTAATTTAAGTAAGGCAACCAAAAAAATATTTAGAGAGTACATTTGTACTCTCTTTTTTTGTTAATATAGATTACGATATCATTAACTATCAATGATAAAAGAGCTCATAAAGTTTTTGGAACCTTGCGTTACTGATGAAAGAAGGGATCAGATGCTGGCCGTGCTGTCTGAGAGAACTAAATACCTAACAGTTGTTCTTGAAGACATTTACCAGGCACAGAATGCAAGTGCTGTGCTTCGTACCTGCGATGGTTTCGGCATTCAAGATGTGCATATCATAGAAAACAGAAACACCTACGACATTAATCCCAAAGTGGTTATTGGAGCCAGCAAATGGTTAGATCTTAACAAGTACAACACCAAATCAAATAATACACTTGACGCCATCAAGCATTTAAAAGCTCAAGGCTACCGAATTGTTGCAACCACTCCCCACGACAATGACACTAATCTGGAAGATTACGATTTAAGCAAAGGTAAAACAGCTTTGGTTTTCGGAACAGAAAAAACAGGTGTTTCGAAAGAGGTAATGGACGAAGCTGATGAATTTATTAAAATTCCTATGTTCGGCTATTCCGAAAGCTTTAATATTTCTGTGGCAGCCGCTGTTACTTTACACCACCTCTCCTATCAACTAAGACAAAGCGAATTACCCTGGCAATTGACCGAAAATGAAGCTGACAAACTATATGTTGATTGGTTAAAAGAGACCATAAAAAAGAGTGATTTACTAGTTCAAGAGTTCTACCAACGTAATGAAGATTACAAATAATTAAACTTTTTTATTAGCTTAGGGATTAAATGGCGATATTTTTTTAAATTTGGCAAAAAACATAGTCTATGAATTGCATTATTATTGATGACGATAAGCTTTCTACAAAAATAATTCAGGAGTTTGTTGAAAAGACTGACGGCTTAACCTTAGTTGGAAGTTTTGACAGTGCGGTGAGTGCAATCAATTTCCTTTCCAAACCTGACAAAGAGCATATCGATTTAATATTTCTAGATATTGAAATGCCTGAAATGAGTGGCATTGATTTCCTTAAGTCTTTAGATGAATTACCACAAGTTATTGTTTATTCTTCGCAAGAAAAATATGCAATTGAGTCGTATGAGTATGATGTAACTGACTATCTTCTAAAGCCTGTTCAGTATGGTCGTTTCATTAAGGCCGTGAAAAGAGCTAGAGAAAAGAATGAGGAAACAGAAACAGTATCGAGAGAAAGTAGTGAAATATTCATCAAGAATAATAGTTCGTTAGTACGCGTTAAGTACGATGATATTCTTTGGATTGAAGCGCTTGAAAATTACGTAGTACTAAATACGTTTAAAGATAAATACACCATTCACTTTACCATGAAGGCCATTTCGGAGAAAATGCCACCGGATCGTTACGTACGCGTACATCGTTCATTCATTGTAAATATCAATAAGATTAAAGTGATTGAAGATAATTCAGTTGTAATCCTTCACGAAGGAGGTTCTAAGATTATCCCGATTGGAAAATCGTACAAAGATAAGTTGATGGACGACATTAACTTGATTACAAAATAAATAAAAAGGCCATCTCACGATGGCCTTTTCTTTTACACTAAAATTTATCAAGCAAGTCTTTTGCAATGAAAGAATTCAACGGTGTTTGAAGATAAAATGAGTAATCGCCTTTTTGTTTATACAACCATTGGTATTTTTCTTCCACGGGTAAAAACATTTTCTCATCAACATTAGCACTATCCACCAACTTAACAACTAACAACGTTGCCTTGTGCTTTTTCCACTTGGCTACATAACATTGTTTCACACCAAGCATTTCATAAAAATAAGAACAAGTACTTGCCCTATTTTCAAATCCCAGTCTACCGTTCATTAAAAGTAAATCATCGGCACCAAGATCATTATACCAATCGGGTACTTCTCGATTAGACAAGGGCTGATTATTGTCTATAAATGCTTGCACTATTTCATTGGATATCGATTGCGCTTCGGCACTTCCGGTTGTATTTATGAGAGATAAATAATACGACCCAATAGCAACTTGTATTTGATAGGGATTGCTACATACGTGATGTAGATCTGCTAACTCATTACCTTGGCACCTATAAGTATTGACGGAATAAATACCAAAGGCCATATCCGAATCTTTCATCTCATAAACTTCAAACTTCAGCTCTCCATCGTCATATTTAATACTTTGTACGGTCAAAGAGATAAAATCATACTCACGATATAATTCTGATCCTCCATTCATATATCCGTACAAGGCTCCGGCATCATACCTCTGTTCTGACTCAACTTCATAATCAGATTGTCCTTTTACTTCTATAAACAACAAGAAAAAAGTTATCACTAGAAAAATCTTACTCATATATTATCCTATTAATGATTCGATTTCAATTTTGGTGATATCGGCCACCCCTAACTCCAATTCTTCAGCCAATTCAACAAAATGCAAATATTTTGGATCATCCTCTTCCTGTACCCCCTCTGCAATTCGTTTTTTAACAACTATATCATGTCCTATTCTGTCAATGGCAACCGCATCGGAACCAATCATAATGGTATTATAATTACAAATAAATTGCGGATTAGCAGCCGGCCCCCCATTGTAACAACCACGTAAGCCATCTACAATATTGAGAACTACCTTATCACGAATAGGCGGAAAAGCACAAACTTCGGCACAAGTCTCGCTCCATAGTTGTTTGTGCAAACGTCCAGTATTACTAACCGATCCATAGGCCAGGTTTTTTAGACATAAAGTAGTAGTTGCCCCTGCATTTTTAAGAATAGGCACGTTTATTATTTTATCAATTTGCTGCGTACATATCTTTGTGAAGTATGAATACTTGCCGCCATTTACCATATATGGCATGGTATATTCATCGTACTCACCTTCCACTTCGGCGTAATAATACCATTCCTTATCAATCATCTTCTCACCGTACAACTTTCCATCTTCACCGTAAAATCCACCATCCTTATCTTGCTGCTCGGTACCAGCGATCTCAACACCCGGATAATTATCAGAAGTAAATCCGGTCTCATGTAATTGCATCAAACGTCGGTCCCAAATCACAATGTTTTCACGCTTAACCCCAGCTGCTTCAAGCTGCTTAACAATGGATTGAACCACAGCATGACTAGTAGTTAGGAGTTTGCCTGCAACAGGGTTAACCTTTAAACCAATCACCTCATCGCTTCCAACAAAATGTTTCCAAGCCTTATTAATGTCAGACTCTCCTGTTAATTGTAACAAACCTTTTTCAATCATCTGAAAAGCTACATCCTCTTGTATTTGATTGTCAACAACACTTTTCTCATTCACAACTTTAATGACTTTACCCGGATATTTACCCGGCATCGATTTTTCATTTCGTGGATACTTTAAAGCATCTGCAATATTAGTTGCTGGTTTCACTGCAGCTTCCTCTTTTTGAGGTGCAGCCAATATCGATTTTGGATGTGCTAAAAGAGCACCAGCACCAGCAACTGAAGCTAACTTAAAAAAGGAACGTCGATTAAAGTTTACTTTACTCATAACTAATGGATTTATGTACACACCAAAATAACCATAATGCACGACTATTTCATCAAAACAAACTAGAAATACTGATTTTCAATTCACTTTTTTCATACAAACTCATCATTATTGCGATATCAGAATAACGACCTATTTCGTCAGACGTCAACAAAGGGAATAGTTAGTCATTTTATTAATACACAAAACCTCACATAAAACTCACATTTCACCAATTCATTAAGAATTAAGCCTAAAAATCGCTAATTTAATGAACTGATAATAAGATTTCAATAGAAACAAGCGCACACCTAAACTATCAAAGACAAATCACACATGAGAATACAGAACAAGCTCAACAAAACTCAACTCTTCTTATTACTAACCGTTCGCGTTTTATTGGGATGGTACTTCTTATACGAAGGTTGTAGTAAATTACTGCATCCACACTGGACAGCCATTGGCTTTCTTAAAAGTTCAGAGGGTTGGTTTTCCTCCTTTTTTATATCAATAAGTGAAAACCCCAATACAGTAGACATTATTAACTTTCTTAATATTTGGGGACTTATAGCCATAGGACTTGGTTTAATACTTGGTGCTTTATCACAAGTGGCAAGTATCGCTGCAATATGCATACTCACTCTTTACTACCTGGCTCATCCGCCATTGATAAATACGAGCCAACAAATGCTAATGGAAAATACCTTATGGGTGGATAAAAACTTAATATTCATCGCCATACTTTTGTTACTTTATAGCCTACCCACCAGCCACATAATTGGCATTGATCGCTTCTTATTTAAAAACAAACGCAACTAAGTAGTATGGACGATAATAAAACTCCCAAAAATAAATTCAGCAGACGAGACGTACTGAAAACTTTGGCCACAGTACCGGTATTAGGTGCATTCGGCTATGGTTTGGCTAAGAAACTCAATTTTCAACAAGAAAAGACCTATAACATAGCCGATGAACTGGGGCTTAACCTTTATGATGCACCGAGCAACATTCAGTCATCAAGTGGTGCTACCATAAAAGTGGGAATAATTGGATGCGGAAGCAGAGGTAAATATTTATTGGAATCGGCCGGCTTTGCACATCCCGATACCCTCAAAAACTGGGAAGAAAACAACCATAACAATTCGAATGACAAACGTTTAGAGGATTTTAGGAATCAGGATGATTTAAATATGGAGATAACGGCTATCTGCGATATATTCGATCATCATGCCGATCAAGCACTTCAGGCATCAGCCAATGAAAACAAACTAACAGATACGAAACAAATCCATCCTAAAGCCAAACGGTATAAGCGTTACACCGATTTATTAGCTTCAAAAGATGTGGATGCGGTTATTATTGCCACACCCGACCATTGGCATGCTCAAATGTGTATTGACGCTGCAAAAGCAGGTAAACACATTTATGTTGAGAAAGGATTTACACGAACGGTGGAAGAAACCTTCGCCATAAGAGAAGCCATTGCTCAATCAAGTATTGTGATGCAACTGGGCCATCAGGGACGACAAACTGCCAGCTTCAACAAAGCCAAAGAATTAATTGACAAAAATGTGCTTGGTAAAATATCTCTAATTGAGGTTTGCACCAACCGTAATGATCCCAATGGCGCATGGGTCTATCCTATTCATCCAGATGCAAATGCCAATACCATAGACTGGCAGCAATTCATTGAACCAACAAACTCACACGCTTTCAGTGCTGAACGTTTTTTTAGATGGCGCTGCTGGTGGGACTATGGTACCGGATTGAGCGGAGACTTGTTAACACATGAATACGATGCCATCAATCAAGTTTTACAATTGGGCATTCCACATTCCGCAGTAGCATCTGGTGGTGTGTATTATTTCAAAGATGGCCGTGAAGTACCTGATGTTTTTCAGTCCGTTTTTGAATATCCCGATCGCGACTTAACATTTATGTATAGCGCTTCATTGGCAAATGATCATTATCGAGGAAAAGTAATTATGGGACATGATGCGACCATGAAAATGGAAAACACCTTAAGCATTTATCCTGATAGCCGATCGACTCAATACAAAAAACAATTAGATGCCGGATGGATAAATCCAAATAAAGCCATGATAACATATGCGCCAGGGCAAAACAGCCTTGACGTGGTTAGTTCGGCCACCGAGCAATATTTTGCCAGTCGAGGTTTGCTTTATACACATGTTGAAGGCAAACGTGTAAATACCGCTCATCTGCATATCAAAGAATGGCTCGAATGCATTCGCCAAAACAAGAAACCAAGTTGCGATATCGATCAAGCCTTCGAAGAAGCCATTACAGCACATATGGCCACCATTGCTTATCGCGAAAACAGAAAGGTTTATTGGGACGCTGACAGAGAAAAGATCATATAAGTAGAAAGAACAAAATATAGCACATTTATTCATCAAACACATCCATTATGACACACAAAAAATCAAGCTTAGAAATGAGTCGACGCCGATTCTTGAGCAACGCCGCATTGGCTGCTGCCGGATTAACCATTCTCCCTTCTAATGTAGTGAGTGGCCTTGGTCACCGTGCACCAAGCGACAAGCTAAATATAGCAGGCGTTGGAATTGGTGGGCGTGGTTTTGGTGTACTCAAAGCCATGGAAAGCGAAAACATTGTTGCCTTATGTGATGTGGATTGGAAATATGCCAAGGGCTGTTTCGATTATTTTCCAAAAGCTAAAAAATATTGGGACTGGCGAAAGATGTTAGATGAAATGGGTGACTCCATAGATGCTGTTGTGGTAGCAAGCGCAGATCATACACACGCCATAATTGCGGCTACTGCTATTACAATGGGTAAGCATGTGTATGTAGAAAAGCCATTAACCCATACAGTTTATGAATCACGCCTACTTACTAATTTAGCAGCACATTATAAAGTTGCCACACAAATGGGTAACCAAGGTGCTTCTCTTGAAGGAGTTGCTCAATCTACCGAATGGATTCAAAATGGTGAGATTGGTGAAGTACGAAAAGTAGAAGCATTCACCGATAGACCAATATGGCCACAAGGTTTAAACAGACCTGAAGAGGTACAGAAAATACCGGAAACGTTCAATTGGGATTTATTCGTTGGACCTGCAAAAATGCGACCTTACAATGAAATCTATACCCCATGGAATTTCAGAGGCTGGTGGGATTTTGGAACAGGTGCTTTGGGTGATATGGCCTGCCACATCTTGCACCCTGTTTTCAAAGGTTTAAACCTGGGCTATCCGACAAAAGCGCAAGGCAGCTCGACCTTGTTATTGACAGATGCCGCACCTACAGCTCAAAAAGTTAAGATGGTTTTCCCGGAACGTAAGAAAGTAGGTAAATTAAAAATGCCTGAAGTAGATGTGCATTGGTACGATGGTGGTTTACAACCTTTAAAACCCGAAGGGTGGCCTGCAGGAAAAGACATGAATAACAGTGGAGGCGGCGTTCTTTTCCACGGTTCAAAAGACACCTTGGTATGTGGTTGTTACGGCAAAGATCCTTGGTTATTATCGGGTAATGTGCCAAAAGTTGCTAAAACATTACCTCGTATAAACACCAGTCACGAAATGGATTGGGTGCGAGCTTGTAAGGAATCAGCAGACAACAGAACGGAAACCTTATCTCCTTTCAGCGAAGCCGGGCCATTCAACGAAATGGTGGTAATGGGCGTATTAGCCGTTCGTTTACAAGCCCTCAATAAAGAATTGGAATGGGATGGCGCCAACATGCGATTCACCAACATTGGTAATGATGAAACCATTAAAACAGTGATTAAAGATGGATTTAAGATTCATGACGGGCATCCTACTTTTAGTAAGGAGTGGACTGATCCAATTAACGCCAACGCTTTTGCTGCAGAATTAATCAAACACAATTATCGCGATGGATGGACTTTACCTCCAATGCCGAAATAAACTATGTATTACCTTATTGAACACTTAAATATTAAAGACATGACAAACAAACTAATTTTAATTATAGCTACAGCCATGCTAACACTTGGTTCATGTACCGAAAAATCAGGCCCGAATACTCTTACAAGCGAAGAAAAAGCCGATGGCTGGGTGCTTTTATTTGATGGCAAAACATCAGACGGCTGGCGCAACTATGCGAAAACAACCTTCCCTGACGGGTGGGATATTACAGAAGACGGTACCATTCATTGCCCTGGCTCGGGACGTGGCGAAGCAGGTGGTAAAGACCGTGGTGATATTCTCTATGGCGAGAAAATGTTTAGTAATTTTCATCTAAAATTGGAATGGAAAATTTCGGAAGGTGGTAACTCCGGTATTTTCTATCTGGGACAAGAAAATGAAAATTACGATTACATCTGGATGACGGCACCCGAAATGCAGATATTGGATAATGAGAAACACCCTGATGCCAAAGCTGGTATTGATGGTAACCGTAAGGCAGGATCCTTGTACGATTTATATTCTGCTACGCCACAAAATGCGAAACCTGCAGGCCAATGGAATACCGTAGAAATTAAAGTTTATAAGGGCTCCGTATGGCACATCCAAAATGGTAAAACTGTAGTTGAATATCATTTATGGACTCCAGAATGGAACGAATTAGTGGCTGGCAGTAAATTCCCTGGCTTAAACCCAACTTGGGCCGATGTGGCTTCTGAAGGTTATATCGGACTTCAGGATCACGGTGATGATGTATGGTTTCGTAACATTAAAATTAAGGAATTATGAGAATCCTAAATTCAAAAAACATATTAATTGTAATTGTAACTACCATGTTATTTAATGCCTGCGCACAACCGGTTAAAAAGGACATTGGTCTTCAACTATGGTCGGTACGCGACGACATGAAAAAAGATGTAAGTGGCACCATTGAGCAAATAGGCCAGATGGGTTACACCTTTGTGGAAACAGCTGGTTATAACAATGGGCAGTTTTATGGCATGGAGCCGACAGACTTCAAACAACTATTAAACGATAATGGTCTGGCCTTTATTTCATCTCATACAGGCCAACCTTTACCTGATTCAAGCTCGTGGGAAAGAACCATGAATTGGTGGGATACATGCATAGAGGCTCATGTTAAAGCTGGCGTTAGATACATTGTGCAACCATCAATGGATAAACATGGCTATGGTTCGTTAGAAGACCTGAAACGTTATTGTGACTATTTCAATGTTGTTGGTGAAAAATGTAATGCAAAGGGTATTCGTTTTGGATACCACAATCACGACAAGGAATTTTTAGCTGAAGATGGTCAGATACGTTACGACTTTATGCTTCAAAATACCGACCCTGAAAAAGTGATGTTCCAACTCGATTTATATTGGATTATGAAAGGTGGTAAGAATGCACTTAAATATTTTGAGAAATACCCAAAGCGATTTGAACTGTGGCATGTGAAAGATGAAAAAGAACTGGGAGAAAGTGGTTTAATGAACTTCGAACCGATTTTTAAAGCCTCAGAGAAAGCCGGCATGCAATACATTATTGTAGAAGTAGAACGATACAACTATACACCACTTGAAAGTGTGAAAAAAAGTCTCGACTTTTTAACGGCTGCGAGCTATGTGAAATAGGCACAAGATTAATAAAAAAGCAAGGACAACTTTAATTGCTGTCCTTGCTTTTTTAATATGTCTGCTTAATTAGAGCACCGGTTTTACAAAAAACTAAAAATAATAGCTTGCTCCTAAACCAAAAGAATCCATACTAAAATCAAGCCTAAAATCATTAGACTTACTTTTAAACTCTTCCTCTTGCTCAATCACCTTAACAGTAGCGTAATTATAGTATAGTGCGCCAAAATACGTTTTAATAGCGAATTTCTCCGAAATAAAATAGCTTATTCCAGGTAAAACAGCCAAACGATATTCTCTTGATTTGTAATCAGTGTCATCATTAGTTACTCCTTTTTTAAAACTAAATGTTAAATTGACAGTGGTGGTAAAATAAAACTTTTCACTTAGTTTGCTATAGTTTCGAAAATAAGGATTTATTGAAAAGGCATTAGTTTTTAGTATATCATTGTGGTTAGTATACTTATTAAACTCATAACCTAAACCCAAACCCAACACTGATGATTCATTAAGAAACCAGCCTACTTTTGGTCTTATTGCAAATCTCTCACTTTTACTTTCAACATTAGTAGAAAGGTAATGCACCCATTCATCATTACTTTCTGAACTATACCAAAAACTTCCACCAAGTTCTCTCAATCCTTTTTGTCCTTGTGCATTGCCACAAATAGCGCATAATACTAAAGTAAATAAAATCAGTGTTTTTTTCATAATAATTAGGTTAGGTATTAGATAAATAATCTTTAAAATTTCAAAACTATTAAAATGCTAATATAATAAATATTACTAATCCGTATCTAAACTCACAAAAATCCTTTCTAATTCTTCTGAAACAACCTAGTCAATTCATTCCGTAATTTCAATCCTATTCCCTTCTGTATCCTCAACCACACTCTCGTAGAAACCATCGCCAGTGGTTCGGGGCTCTCCAACAATTCGATAACCATCTGCTCTTAATGTCTCAGTTAATTCGTCTACTAAACTCTTACCACCAACAGAAAAAGCCATATGCGTTAAGCCAATTGAGTAAGCTTTCTGCTCAACATCTTCTATAATATCAGGATTGTGCATTAACTCAAGCTTTGTTCCTTCACCCTTAAAAGTCAAGAAATAGGAAGTGAAATGCTTTTTTTCGTTGACATATTTCTCACCACAACTTGCATTAAAATATTTTTCGTAAAATTCTTTTGCTTTCTCTATATCACGAACCCAAATGGCAATATGATGGATTTTCATAAACTTTTCTTTAAGTACAAATACTTTTATTGATCAAAACACCCAATAGCCTCTAACTAAACTCAAATCCACCATCAGACAGCTTGCTCCTCAAGCAAAATAGCGGTATCTAGTTGCTTGCGCTTGGTATACCCCCAGTAGGCGGTAGTTGGAATAATAAAACACGTTGGAAGAGTTGATGCCAATGGTTCAGGTGTACCTTTTATATTATGTAGACTAAAGGTAAGCAGCAAAGTAACAATGGACGGTATAATAATTGATGCCACTATCGCCCAAACAGGTTTCTTTATTGATGTAGCAAGATACTCACAAGCTTTCATTAAACTTCCACCAAAAAGAAAAGTATAGGCAGCCTGTTTTAATGCAGCTATTGACGATGGATATATTTCATTGGTAGCGGAATAGTTTATCCAAAAGACAATGATAGCCATAGCTAGTGCCCCATAACTACCCAAACGTAGATCGAAACATCTATGACATACAAGCTTTATTTGCCTTGAAACTTTCACCAATCTTACAACTTGAATTATAGTTAAAACATAATAATATGTTTTAATTATCAAAAAGCAAAATTATGAGAGACTTTTAATTCAATTTATAAGCTGTGAATCACAATTATTAATGTAAATATTGCATACGGATTAATTACAAATTGTACTTTTATACTTCCAAATAATTGAAAATAAAATGTCAGAAAACTATAAATTCTCACAGCATAAAAAATGTGAATATTTCCCTTGCCATTCAGTTAAAAACGAAGCCGATTTCAACTGCTTATTCTGTTATTGCCCATTGTACATGTTGAAAGATAAATGCGGCGGTAACTTTAAATATTCAAACAATGTGAAAGATTGTAGCGACTGCACCATACCTCATACTAGAAAAGCGCACGATTATGTAATGAGTAAAATGGGTGTGGTTATAAAAATTGGAAGTGAAAGAGAATAAAATTACACTTTGAATGGCAGTAAAAAAAAGAAAGTACTACCTTCATCTTCTGCACTTTCCACCCAAATATCACCATCCAACATTTCGATAAAGGCTTTTGAAATAGACAAGCCTAAACCAGCTCCTTGGTGTGGCATCTTATTGATCAAATCAGCTTGAATAAATCGTTCGAAAATTGCTTTCTGTCGATTGTCTGCAATTCCAATGCCTGTGTCTTTAACGAAGAATTTAAGCTTCAACCTATCATACTCATATCCAAACTCAATACTTCCATCATCCGTATATTTAATCGCATTCTTAACTAAGTTTATTAGAACTGCATATAATTTCTCCCTATCAGTTTTAATTATTAGGGGTTGTTTCAATTCAGGCTCTACTGCAGAAAGTTTCAAACCCTTGCTTTCAGCTTCCAATTTAAAGAAGGAGAACACGTAATCAATCAGATGCTTAATGTCAACTTTCTCAATATTAATCTCCATCAGCCCAGCTTCAATCTTTGATATATCAACAATATCATTAATAATACCAAGCATTCTGTTTCCACTCTTTTCAATTATCTCAATGTATTGTCGCTGCTCTTCACCGCTTAGTGAAGGTTCCTTTAATAACTCAGAAAAGCCTAAAATACCATTCATTGGCGTACGTATTTCATGACTCATATTCGCTAAAAAAGCTGACTTTAAACGATCACTTTCTTCGGCTTTCTCCTTTGCCTCAATTATCTCAAGTTCCGCTAGTTTCTTAAATGTTATATCGCGCCCAAAACAAGAACCGCCTACTACTTTCCCTTGTCTAATAATTGGATTAAACCCAACTTGAATATATACTATTCCTCCCTCGGTTTGAACAGCATCTTCAACGGTAAATTGCTCATTCTCTAAAACACGATCATATCTTGACTTCCAGATAGCTTGCAATGGCTCTGGTAAGGATTCTATCAAATTAACTCCAGGTTCTAATCTTACGCCAAAACTCTCAAAAAACTCGCGTTGAAACGTTTGATTTATATACAATATTCTGAAACCTGTATCAAAGGCCCAAATACTCTCAAAAGTTCCTTCAATAATTGCAGCAATGTTGGCACTTACTTCTTCTGCAATATTTTTAGATTCGATTAATTCCTTGGTTCGTTTCTCAATCTTTTTCTCCAAATCAACATTCAACTCTTCAACAGTTACCTTCTCTTCATCCAATTTCTGATTAAGAAAAAAGTTCTGTCGTATTTTAAGTTCCATAAAATACGCGGCAAACATCCCAACAAGATTAGCACTTACAAAAAAGAAGTTATTACTGATAATTACAATGGATGATGCTTTCACGTAAAAAAGCGCTATTAAATTAAATATTAAAATCATTGACCATCCACCAATGGCGGCTACAAAAAAGCGAATTTTTAGAAAAAGGTAACCCGAAAAAATAACCAACATCATACCTGCATAGTAAGCATAATTTTCAGGCTCAAACATCGTCATGGCAATGATACCACTTCCCCCGACTATAAAACATACTAACAATAAAAACTGCCATACTTTTTGAAATACCTTAGTATATGACAACAGAATCACAACTATGGATAAAGGTATTACTACGAAAAAGCGAATCGCGAAAAAGTAATGTGCATACTGTGGAAATATCATCGAGTCGAGTATCCCAAACATTCCGTATAGAAACATTACCAACAATAGTGCAATACGAACCTGAGCAATAGAATCAATATAATACTTGGTTCGAAATAGCTTCTCAATCTGCTCAGGAAATGATAACGTTATTTTATTGTATATCATTTCAGAACTCTTTATTTCACTCTTCTCCATTCAACCTTTTTAATTTTCACCCTTATGAACTCTTCAATATAACAATATTACTTCCCCAATGTTATGATTTTTAAATATTATGCTTCTAACCTTTATAGACAGGTGCAACAACATTATTATATACGAACATCATCTTAATAACAGACTGTTTTTTCCTACATATATAGATATAAATTTATTCTAGATACTTAAGTCGAATCCTCAATTTTACTTCATAATTACGTGAATACGATAAATAGTTTTACCACAGCATCCCAGGACTAGAAAAGTGACATTACTAAAGTGGGCAGATGACTTAATTATTCCAATTTATTTGCAATGACCTATTTTATCTAGAATTTTTTATACTTTAGTAAAAGATAAATATTATAACGATATGAATAAACAAGAATTAGTTTCTGCGATTGCAGAGAAAGCAGGTCTAACAAAAGCTGATGCTGAAAAAGCAGTTAATGCATTTGTTGAAACAACAAAAGAAACCCTAGCTAAAAAAGAAAGCATCCAATTAATTGGATTTGGTACATTTTCAATTTCTGAACGTTCTGCAAGAACTGGTAGAAATCCGCAAACAGGTAAAGAAATTCAGATTGCTGCTAAAAACGTAGCTAAATTTAAGGCTGGTAAAGCTTTAGATGAAAGTGTAAATTAAGAATTGGATATGTGAATAGTTCTAGATAAATAGACTAATTCAATAACATTCTAAGCGGTCCTCAAGAAAATTCTTGAGGACTGTTTTAGTTTATAACATTTCAATATCAGGACTCATTTCAAATCAAAGCATGAAGCATGCTGACATCTGCTAACTATCGAGGATAACAATTTAATTATAGCCACTGTAAAAAGAAGAAAGCCGAATCTCAAAAGAAATTCGGCTTCTGTGCCCAGAGCGGGACTCGAACCCAATCTCTGACGCTCTTTATTATTAATCCACTACGAACATCATAATTTAAATGGTACCTTAAAGCTTGTAATGCATCCAAATGACCACAAGCAAAGTTAAATGATATTAGCGAAATAATAAAGATTAATAATCACTAATTTACGAATTTTTAGTAATTTACAAAGAACCATACAGACGTTTTTTATAACATGCTGTTGCAAAGAGCAGATCCTAAGAAAATTTCTATTATATTATTTTTAACGCATTTACAAAAAAACTATATTTGAGGAGACAACTCAAAATTGTCTAAAGTTCAGATTACCTCGTCATTTTTATTTTAATGGCGAGGTATTTTTATATATTCAAATTTCATAACAACCATTTAAATTAATTATTTACCTATTTCATATTTGTATAGTAGATATAAACTTACTTTTTTATGAATTTTCTAATAACGTACTAAATAGTTAGAACTATTAGTGGCCGTTGAAGGATTTACAAATTATTTAATTACATACAACCCCAATTTATATGATTTTTTTAATAATTTAGTACAAGCTAAATATTATTAAGGTATGAATAAACAAGAATTAGTTTCTGCAATAGCAGAAAAGGCAGGGATTACAAAAGTAGATGCAGAAAAAGCAGTTAATGCATTTGTTGAAACAACAAAAGAAACTCTTACTAAAAAGGAAAGCATCCAATTAATTGGATTCGGTACATTCTCAATTTCAGAACGTTCAGCAAGAACTGGCAGAAACCCACAAACAGGGAAAGAAATTCAGATAGCAGCAAAGAATGTAGCTAAATTCAAGGCAGGAAAAGCTTTGGATGAAAGTGTAAATTAGGAATTTTCATTAGGCCTAAATAATAGAAGGCTATCTGTTGCGATAGCCTTTTTTTAGTTACAATAAAACAACTCTCAAAGACAACTTACAATTTTACAAAAACACATTCACAAGAAAATATCGTGAATGCAAAAACTGCCAAAAACATTTATGGTCAGACTTTATTACACCCTGGTCTGATAAAGATTTCATAACCGCCTACCTTTTCTTTTATTAAACCGATGGCTCTTCCCTTGTTTTTTCAATTTATTTCGACCCTCCTCCCTACGCCAATAATTCGTTAGTTCAAGTAAAAACTGCCGATTAATCTTATCCCAACATCCTGATTGATTAGTCAGGTAGCGTTTTTCTGTGTTCGTCGTGACTCCTTCTAAATCCATCTTGGAAAAGAGGTATTCAAAATGAGCTTTAACTGCATTTTGAATGGCTTTTTTAGCCTTTTCATCATGACTTGACACTATCGCACTAAATTCATTACTAGAGCTTAAATCAAGCTTTTCAAAGCTAATATTTGGCTTTTTATTTCTTTCAGTTTTATTCATCTTATCCTTGTCGATCAATGCATCAACAATACTTTGACCTTTACCTTTAAGGTCTTGTGTATATTCTCTAATAATAGTATAAAACTGGTCATTACTGAGGGCAAAATCTTTTAATCGAACACTATATTTCTTTAAGATGAATTGAGCATCCACCACCATTTTATCATTGGGCGAATAGATATTATAATTGCCATTTTTCGTTACTTTATAAAGGATCAGATCGTTTTTCAAAAAGGCTTTTCGAAGTTCCTCCTCTGTGTAAAAGCGATAGTTCTTTATCAGTCCTTTTATTGTTTGCTCTGTCTTTGACTTAAGTGCATTCTGCCTCTCTAAATTTAATTCTGTTTTATTGAATTGCACCTTTTCCAAAGCCGCCTTCTCATTAAAATCAGACATATTGATGGGATGACGTAGCGTGACTCCTTCTTGATCCTTTACCAACACAGATTGTCCATTAGCCGATTCATAAATCTCCAGATTAGAGGCCTTGAGTATATCTAAGTACTCTTGTTTAGAAACAATATTAGAGCGATTCAATAGGCTAAATACTTGTTGAATAGATTCCTTTAATTCAGCACTCTTTGAAGATGAAATTAAATTAAGAGCCATTTTTTTGCTTTGGGCTGTTTCCAACTGATATTTCAAATTAAGTTCCTTGATAAAATCCTTAATAATATATCGGTCATTACTATTCTTAATCTGCCTTCGTGTATTCACATCAATGCGAGTTGACACCACATGATAATGTTCCCGCTTAATATCCTGATGTCGATAGACGTAATAAGGTTGCTGTCCATATCCCAGCTTGCACATTAACGCATCTATTTCTGCTTTTAAACTGCTTGGCTCAATTCGATCCAAATCAGAACTAGCAGGGTTAATTGATAGGTGAAAACATTTGTGTTTGGCTCTGTTATTTCCGTCTTCAATCTGAGTTAAGATGTTCAGACGAAATGCCTTTTCATACATAAAAGGATTCGCGCAATTAGCATTGGCAAAAGCAAAGAAAAGGGCCTCATTCTTCTCTACCTTTTCTTCATTATAGTAAAAGACTCTTTCCGTGTTAAGTGATTGATGAATCTTAATGATCATTTAAAGACGTATTACCTTCAAGTAATTAGAAAGAACAGAAACCGCTTCCTTATGCAGTTGATAGCATTCTTGAATTTTCATCTTATCCTCTTCGCTTAGCATATAGGTGTTATAGGCATTTAACTTATGGGCAACCTGGTTCATGTTATTACCCACTTTTGCCAGTTGATAATCCAATCGTCTAAACACTTGAAAGTATTCTTCACTGACTGTAATGTGTTTAACAAGTCTTTTTTTCAATAGTCGATTTCTTGCAAAATCGCTTAAGGTGGAAAATCGTTCATGCCGAAATTGCTTCTGAATATCTTTTTTCTCTCTTTCACTTACACGGATAATTATAAAACTTGATAGCTTTTCCTGAGGGATGATTTTCGGTCGCATTGGTTATTTTTGGCTTTCACTAATGAATCATTTTTTTTATCACCTCGTAGAGCAAGAACAAGCGTTTTTGTATCACAAAAACATATCTTGCCTGTACTTCGTTAGAGATATCCTTCATCTATTTCTAAAAAGAAAAAAGCAACTAATAAAAAAGGAAAAGGGGACATACCTCTTTTCCTTTTACGTTTTGGATTAGGCATAATCAGCCTCCCACTTTAGCAGCCTTACTTTGCTTTTGTGTTTCCGATTTCTCTTGTTTTTGCCCTGCCTTTTTCTCCTGCTTAAAATCAGAAAAGCGAATATTTCGTTCTGCCGGATCAATTTGAAGCGCTGCTGAAAATTTCTTATCATTCCGACCCGTCATGCCTTTCAATTGCACCTTCTCACCATTGCTTAGTTTCTCCTTCTGAGAGGCTGTCAGTGTAACTCCCTTAATTCTATCAGCCACCTGGATGTTCTTTTGCTTAAGGGGTATGATCTCATTGGTTTTTGAATCAATACCAATGTAGTATTTATCCTTCTTGCCGTTAAAGTCTTGCATTTCTAAAGCCTTACCTAAATTACGATCATTAATCAAAGCTGATTTTTCATCTTTGGTGAAGGTATGGCCCATGAAACTATCTGGAATATGCAGGCGCTGAATGGGATGAATCCTCACCTTCATCTCCCCTTCTTCCTTTTGAAGGCGTATTTTAGCCGGTATACGATAGCTTTCATCATTGATTTTGGCATTAACGGTATAAAGCTTTTGTGAGCGAAAACCGTTCAAAAAATCAGTTAATTCCTTTTGCTCCATCTTGGTGATAAAATCTCGTTTAACACCTGCCTTTTCAAGCTTATCCAAGGGTACCTCTTCTAATTTGTAACGTGTGTTTTGTTCCATCATATCTGTATTTATGGTTCAACATTAAATGCTTAGTTATGGCCGTTTATTCGCTTTTGACAAATGGCTTGAATGTCATTGTAGATGCGGGTTCTATTTCGCTGAAGAATAAGTGCTTTGTTATCAAAATGGTAGTAGACTGGCATCGATACAGTTGGCTTATATCCCTTCGTATCAACTTTAATTAGCGCATTGAAATTTTTTCGCTCGATGGGGTACTTAAAACTATCAGCCACCTGTCCAATCATATGACCTTGTGGCAAAGTGGCCATCTTTCCCTCAGGCACTAAAAAATCCATCTGTGTTGAAAAGGTAGAGGACTGTGTGCTTCTATTGATACTGAGAGATTGCCGCTCTTGCAGTACTTTGCCCATACGATTCTGCATGTATCTGGCTGTTTCCCCAGAGGCTTGACCCGAGAACACATTGCCAATATTGGTCAGTATCGCATTGGCGGCTTCTTTGCCGTAATCTCGAATAAGTTGATCTATGGTTTGTATACCAAGTAATGTTGAAATACGATTACTTCTGGCTGTTGCAATCAATGTGTCCAACCCCCTAAAATAAATAGTCGGTAACTCATCAAATATTAGTGAAGACGCTTGTTGATCTTTTTTATTGATGATCTTCAGCATACGCGTAATAAACAATGACAAGACTGCTCCATATATTTCAATACGCAATGGGTTATTGGCCAGACAAAGCACCTTTGGGGATAATGGATTATTAATGTCTAATGAAAAGTCATCTCCCGAGCATATCCAGTAAATTTCTGGAGTAATAATTTTCGAAATGGCAATCTTCAAACTACCCAACTGCCCTTCCAGCTGTTCCTGAGCTCCACGGTGATAGGCATTGATAAAAGGATTAATAATATTAACCACATCTTGTTCTGTCCCCATGACATCAAAAAGTTCTTCATAATCCAACTGCAAAAGTTCGATAGCATGCGGCAGAGTGCAGAAACGTCCACCTTCATAGCGTTTTAAAAACCAAATGACAGCTGCAAAAAAGGTCACGGCTGATTCTGAGAAAAACTCACCTTGTTTACGAATCCATTCACGGTTCAGGTTATACAAGATGGTACGAGATGCTTCAAAGGCATCTATTGGACTATCCATGAGTTCAGGTGCCAAGGGGTTGCACCTTAGGCTTTTTTCAATGTCATCTAGATTGATTACGCAAAACTGGGTTTTCATTGGCAAACTACCATTAACCCTTTCACGCAAGAAGCGACTATAGGCCAATTGGGATAGATCAGGGAACTTAAAATCATAGACACACATAGCAAAACCTTTTTGCAGATGCTGGGTAATGAAAGGCTGAACTACGCTATATGACTTCCCCGATCCTGGTGTTCCAATTACCATGCTCGCCCGAAAGGGATTAACCACATTAATCCAGCCTTGTCTTTCTTTTTGTTGATGCACATAGCTAATGGGAAGATTAACCGACCAATGATTGTATTTCAAGTCTTCTTCTTGCAGAAAGCTTTCATTGCCTTCATTAAACCGATCTTTCATCAGGTTTACATTGATCAACTTAGATACATTGTCAAAGCCAACATTTAGCATCACAAAAGACCCCACTGAGAGAATGATATAGGCCAATACTTGAGAAGGCAAAAGCAGTATGCTAATCCAATAAAAAAACAAGCCTGTCAATATCTGAAGTACAATGGTGGTAACACTTAAGTCTGGTTTCTTCTGCGCTTTGGTTCCCATACAAGTTACTAGCAGTATCAGTGAGCAGACTAGTTTTGACAAGGTGATATCGGATAAAAAACGCAGTTTCAACAAGCGTTCAAATACCACATCCAATCCTTTGAGGTAAAATTTATGCGCCACAAAGTAATCCAAACAGGTAAGGTAGATAGATAAAAAAAGCAGCATATAACTCATAAAGCGAAAGGCTTCATGCAGGCGTATAAGTTGTGTTCCCTCTGTTTGAGACATGACAATTAGTTAATTGATTTAGTATTGTGATCTTTTACTTATTGAAGGTAAGCCGCTTTGACAATGGCTTTATTATTAAAATTTAGGGTTAAATCGCGCCCTGTGTAACCCGAGGTTTGCTCTTTTAACAAGACTTCCACTTCTTTATGTTTTGGGATGCTAAAGGATTTAAAAACCAGGATAACAATACTTGTATATTGAGGCTTAATGAAAAGTATCTTCTGAGAAACCTGGATTGGTTCAAGCATATATTCCTGTACATTGGCTGCTTTCTTTGGGCGTTTGTCTCGCATTAAAAAAACCGGGCACTCCCCTCGATAGATCAGGTTAGAGTTATTCTTCACGTTTAGTTTCATAAAAAGTAAATCATGCTTAACACAAATACCTTCCAATACCAACTCAATATCATTTTCTTTAACCTTGCTAATTGAACGTTTCAATTCCATTGTCTGCATTCTATTAATAGCACTTTGAATCTTATGAAGGGGCATCGCTGATTGTGACAATCCTAAGAAGGCTTCACCCTTAAAATCATTAAGGTTTATCTTCAAAGCACTCGTTTTATGATAACTCACTTCAAATGCATAGAGTTTATCCTGACATACAAGGGTCAAAGAAGACGTATCCGTAAATATCTCAAGTGCTTTCAATCGAACTATATTGGGATAATCGTCAATCGTTTCGGCTATTAGTTTTTCTGCATTACCCACCTGCACATAACTAACGGCAGCTGGACAAAGCAGGTGAACAACCGTTTGCTCATTGACTTTAATTAGGTTATTTGCCGATACTAAGGCACTAATCAAAAGGGCTTGTATAAGAATTATAGATACTTTCATAATGTGGCTTTTACTGGTCTAGATTGATTAATCATTTTGAAGAATGACAACGGTGTTTTTTCTGAGGTTCACCTTTTTTAACCTGACTCGTTTCATCATGTTTTTACTTAGATCATTGGCGGCATTTATTCCCATATAAGCCATTGGATCGTCTGTTGGTGTCAGCAAAACAGATGGATTAATATCACCTGCCACATCCTGATAGACTTTTCGTGCTACATTATCCGGCACATACAAACCTTTAATACCATCCATATCATAGACACTAAGTTTAACTGCTAGGAAATTATCTCGTTTGGGAATACTGCTAATGTATATCTGCAATCGTTCATTATCTGTCTTACACAGTCCATACACCAGGGTATTGGCTTTGATTTGCTGGCCATTTATTTCTGTATCGTTTAAAAGGCGCAACATGATACGATTGCCTGTCATGACTTTACTATCTTCTACTATTTGAGCTTTTAGGGATTGATGAGCATTGCTATTCTTGTTAAAACCAGATGTCGTTTTAATCTTTACTTCAAAGCCTTTCTGTTTTCTCCTATGTAGCTTTTCATATTGGTTTAGCACCATTTGCTTTTCTTGCAACTGCATTTGCATGGAGTCTTTCTGGCGGATCAGCTGTTCATGCTCGCTCAATAGATCTTGTAATTCCTCCAGCTCAATTGGTTGGCTACGAGCGTGTCTTTTCTGTTTAGCCTTCGGGGGCCGTTGACCGCTTATTCGTTTGGCATCACTTATATTTTGGGCATTTTGACTCTCATGACTGACGCTTCCTTGTGCTTCATTCAAAGCTTGTCTTGATCGCTCCTCTTGTATTTTAATACGCTCCATCAAGACCTCTGTAGCGCCTTGTTTATCAAGATTCTTCACCTGCTGAATGGTTGCATCACTTATTGTCGTATCCACATTGAGTTCAACAATAGTTGGTGTTTCCACCGTTTCCATCTGCTGATAGGCTTCTTTTTTATCCATTATTTTGATATTCCGATTTGCATCGGGTAATTGATAATTGGCCCCATTGAATGTTTTGTTTGCAGATTTAATGCTTGCTTGTCCTTGACCTCCTCCAAGGATGTAAAAAATTAGCACCACAAAGGGCAATGCCAATAAGGGTAGAATAAACAAGCCTTTATTTTTTTTGATGAGTGTCTTCATGGATTTGCTGATTTAAAAGTTGTTCAAACGAATCGACTGGCAGTTCAAATGGACTGTCCATCTTTAAACTATCTTCTTGATGCCTCAAGGTGTCTAATTGTAAAACTCCTTGATGGCCAAGTCCCATTTTATCACCTATGAAAAAGGACAGTAAAAACAAGACAAAGAATACTCCCAGAATACTCAGCCATTTAATTTGGCGTTTACCCTTACTTAAAGTCTTGTCCTTCTGTTCCACTCTGATGAGCCACTGTTTAATCTTCTTATTCATCACTTGTGTTTTTAATGAATTAAAAGTTGCTTCGCTTTCGGGTTTCGATGTCACTGTTATCATTAATAATCCAGCCTTCGATTAAAAAGCCATGGGTATTATTATCGGTTCGTGAGATATTGCGCAAATGACCACTTGTTGATAATTGGCGTATCGTAATATTGGACTTACGCACAATCTTTTGCTTACCGTGGAGTTGGAAGGTGTATGGATAAGATGAAAAATCCACCTGCACCGAATCACTACTTAAAGTCATGCTGATATCAGAGGCTATCACCCGATTATAAAGGTTATTCTCCTTATAAGTACGGTATTGTTTCATAGCACTTTTATCTGCCAGATAGAGCGCCTCTCGTATGTTATTTTCGATATAATCCTTATCCGGCTCCAGAGTGAAGAAGAGCTCATGAAAACGTTTAACATGGTTCTTGGCTTCTGCGCTTCGATTCTCCGATATATCCGCTCTTAAGGCCAGCAAGAGCGATTGCCCATTATCCAAGACATATATCTTCTGGCGAGATTCCTTTACCATTTGTAATGAGGTGATGTAAGTATAAAGGCCGGCACCAAGGCTTAAAATTGTCGTTACCAAAAGCACATAGACGGTGTATCGAAACTGCCGTTGTATCTGAATAAGTTGTTGCATAATTAGACATTAGATTGTTAGACCTTTAGATATCAACACTAAGAGGCTGAAGTTTTTTTACTATTGACTATTCGAGGCATAATGAGCTCATGTGTTTTCGCACATCATGTCAATCAGCATTTGGCCGGGGCGTCACTCTACTATTTCAGTGCACCTTTAGAAACAGCCATCATAGCAGCTGTTCTGAGCATTCGACCACCTCCTGTATTAGTTCCTGAAGCATTCACAATCCAGGTCGCTATCTTAGGTACCATCACCAAACCACAGATACCACAGACCGGAACAATCAAACCCGAGACAAAAAACATGGATGCTTGATAAACGCCCATCTGATTAATCAGGTTGATCTCTATATCGAGCACATAGATCAGCAACTGTTGGGTCAATGACAAAATGATTAAAGCAATGGGCAAATAAAGATTAACATTGATAAAACGAGCTATCCATTGTAGGTAGTTATCCTGAAAACCATCAAAAATAGAAATGGAAAAAACCAGGGGGCCAAAGATGATCAGAAGCACACAAAAGATGGTGCGTAAAAAAGCAATCAGATAGACCACCACTTCAAATGCCACTTCGGTCACTTGGCGTAATCCTTCCATAATGTAATAACCTATTTGATTGCCTAGGGCACGACCACTGACAATATTGTAGGTAGTAAGAATGACGTTAATGCCCCTGTCCCAAAGATCGGCTTCCTTGTCCCCATTCTCCTGAAAACTTGGCATATCAGTTAATAAAATGGACATCTGCTTTTCTTCTAATTTTTCTTTTACGTGTTCTTGTTGATTGCTATAGATCTCTTCTGACAAATAGGTTAAGCCTTTTGTTGGACTCAATAAAAGATGAACAAATGGCCCCCAGAAAGTAATGACTAACACGAAAGCAAAAGGTCTTAACAATGGTAATATAAGGATGGGATTATCTGCAATGAGTTGTTCAAATATACGCTTGGCTATAAATAAAAAAGCTGCTATCCCACCAATGGCACGAGCCATATCCACTAATAAACGCGCATGCTCAATGCCTATCTGAATCAAGTTATCTGTAAATACAAAGAAGTTTTCAATATTCATGGTGCTAAAATGTTTGGTATTAGTGGTTTCGTTGATGTGCCAATGCTGTATCTATTGCCCCATAAAGTCAAGATTATTACCCGATTGATTCAACATCTGGTAATAACTAAACTTTTGAGTGGAATAAGTGATTGATCCCAATAGGTTTTTTAGTTCTTGCTGAACTTCACCCATTGCCTTTATTTTATCTGCTTGCTCAGCATCCAAGTGGTTAATCATCAGATAAGCTTCCATTTGTTGTCTAATGGCATTTTCAAAGATTTCTGTTATCTCAGAAGGCACATTTTGCTGCTTGAGGTAATCCAAAGCTTGCAGGTTTAATTGAAAATTCTGCGTTAAACCATATACATCAGGAATATTCATAAGTCTACTATCTCGCAAAAAGCCTTCAATAATCTCGTGTGCCTCCTGATTGAGCATTATACCGCCCACTGCATCCAAACACTTACCCAGAGTTTTCTTATCCAGACTTTTTAATATCAATTTGATCGCATCATTAACCCCCATATGTAAATAGCCTTTAACATCATAAACAGGTTCTGAATTCGCATAATAGTAATAGTGACTTGGATAAAGGCGAACAAAACTATGCGCTACAGGTGGTAACCAACCCTTCCAGCAAACAAAACTTAAGGGATAATCATTGTTCATGGTGGGATAGCGTCCTTTCCATTTTTTAGTATCAAAGACGCTTTGAGAATAAACTTCAATACTCAAAAGTGAAATACATGTTAGTACTATAAATAGACGTTTCATGGATTCAAGATTAGTTGGTTTCATAAAGGCTATAATAAAAAGCAAAGGTCTTCAGATCTCCCATGCTATAGCTTTTCATATAGGAAGCATACAGAATCTTGTTATAGAGGTAACAAATGGTGCCATAATGCTGGTGCACCTGACGGTAGATGCCATTGATGACATCATAACGTGCTTTGTCATCCATGATGAAGGCTTTGTCAATGGTGATGGTACTTAGTACCTTCGTGACCAAATCGCGACTATCGGTCAGTATAATATCAAATGCTTGTAGGATGGCTGCCGCTTGCTGGGGCGTGAAATTATTATCCTGAATCAGCTTGGGTACTTTAGTGGTATAGATATCCAATATCTTATTCAACATATCACGCGTTTCCTCAATGCGTTTATAGTCTTTAATAAGTCCTGAGACATTCTCTACGGCATCCAATAACTGCTGATCAATACCCAGTAAATCACCGGTTAATCCTTTGATATCTCCATTCAAGGCTTTAATAAGAATGTTATACCAACTCATCTTACTGAGAATACCTTTTTCTTGTATCCACAATGCTTCTCGCTGAATCCCTGCTCCCACATCAGTAACAGGTGCCTGAGATAAAACCGTAGCTGAAAACATGATAATGAGTAGTGATAAATAAATTTGCTTTTTCATGGTTATAGCGTTTTAAGTAGTTTGATAAATGAGTTATGTTCTTGCATTTGTTGTAGCAAGACTTGCTTTTCTTTCTCTTCTGAGGTATAACAGTGGTATTCTTGCTTACTCACTTCCAAAGCAAAGACTCTGGAATAACTGCCCAGACCTACAAAACATTCTTTGAGTTTCCGTCCTGTGGGCAGGTTGCGGTTCACCGATAAGATCTGCTCCTTTTGGAAGTCTGTCAGCCCCAATACCTGACTTATCTTATCGAACTTATTGGCAAACTTGCGCATGTCCAATAGAATCTTGGTATCGGCATTATTAATGATGGCATCGCGTATTATGGGACTGGAGATCACATCCTCAATCTCCTGGGTGACCACCAAGGCTTCGCCAAAGAATTTACGTATGGTCTTGAAAAAGTATTTGATGTAATCCGCCATCTGAGGCGTGGCGATGGCTTTCCAGGCTTCTTCAATACAGATGACTTTTCGTGTGCCTTTCAAAAGACGCATTTTCTGCATGAAGATGTCAATGATGATGAGTGTGGCCACAGGAAAAATTACAGGGTGGTCTTTGATATTATCCAGCTCAAAAACAATGAAGGGACATTGAAAAAACTCATCTGTCTGCATCTGTTTATTCAAGAGGTAATCATATTCTCCTCCCACGTAGTATTTGCTCAGTATAAAGAAGAATTCTCCGGTGTTAAAACACAAGCCTTTATCACCCACCAAAGCAGGTATCCATTGCTGAACAAACTCATAGTAGCTATTGAAGCTATGTCCTTCTTGGTGCTTTTTGTAATAAGCTGTTACCGATTGGGCAATCACATCCTTATCAATTTCACTAAGCTGTGGTTTATAAATGGTGTAGAGCACCGATAAGATGGTTTGTTTTCGTTCGGTAGAAAGGCCATTATTCAGCACAAAGGGATTAAATGAAATGGGTGTCTCTTCGGTAAATTCCACATGCATGGCACCTCCTTTATCTTTCAGGTACTCATCAAGGTACTTCACCAACAACTCATAACTTCTACCCACATCAAGAAGTACCGTATGGCAGTTATCACTCTCGGCATAATGCCTTAGAAGATGATTGGTTAAAAATGACTTGCCCGAACCGGAGCCCCCAATAATGATTTTATTACGGTTATGTATCTGATGCTTTTCCATGGGTTCATCCGAGATATCCACTTTAACTGGACATCCATTTTGGCGATCTGAGAATTGAATAAAAAAAGGAGATTGGCTATTTTGTATGGCGCCTTCAAAATTCAGGAAACAACAAGCCTCAGGAGATTGCATCAGCATTAATTCTGTTTCGGGCAGTTGCGTGCTAGCTGGCATATTAGCCCAATACATGAGTGGTAGGTCAAAGCTATGGCGATAGGGCAAACAGTTCATTTTGGAAAAGCTGGTGAGCACTTCACTCCTTTTTTGCTTTAAGCCATTTAAAGACTCATCAAAAAGCATCAGGTTATAATGCATTTGCACAATGGGCTCACTGCCTTGCTGAACGATTTCCAGAAAATGCTCTATCAATTCTGCATTGAGTTTATTTTCTGTAGAGAATTTTGAGAGGGAATAAATCTTTTTGTGAGCACTCTCCAACTGGCTCTTGATGACCGTTTGATTACCTACATACAAAAAGCAATTGGTGATGTGGGAAAATGGTAAACCGAAGCTAAGTGGATAAACCATTGAGACTGGCAGGTTGGTCATAGGTTCTTCCCCGCAAGGGCTCACCTCTCCTGGTACATGATCATAATTACTCAGACTAAAGGTCTCAACAAAACTATTCATCACTTTTAAATGATCCCTAAAGTCAAGACTACCTAAAACACTCGTCTTATCCTGAAAGTTCATGCTTAGGTAACGCTGCATCAGGTGCATCATCTCATCTCTAGATAGCAGACTGCTTTGTATTCCACCTTGAAGTAATTGCGCCATTACATTGGTGCTAATTTCTTCCAGTTGGTCTTGCTCATGTTTTGCTTTCCTACGATTTACAGCTGGTTTGAAAAGGCTGGTACCTAAGAAATTTTTTAACAGGCCTGTGTTCATAAGCGAAATAAACAAATAGGCTTCATGCTGCAGGTGACTTCTGCCCTCAAAATGATTGAGGTACGCTTTATCCAAAAAGGACACTTCTACTTGATCTGTGCTTGCGTCTTGCTCCTTTGATTTAAACGATCTCTGGAGGAAATAATCCTGACGATGAAGAAGGGTTCCAGCAGGTAACATAGCAATAAGCCGCCGGAAAATATCGTGTAGCTCATTTAATGTTTCCGCACTGCAAGAAAACAATTCGGGTAGTTGCAAACGAATTCCAATGGTCATATCCAAATTACTGGATAATAGAATATCTCCATCAAAACCCAAGACGGGCATACTTTCCTCGATGCTTTTTATCTTCATGATGCGTATTGGATATTCAGTTGACTATTGCTTGATAATTTTCTTTAAAGGATGTTTCATGCTGATAAACTGTGGTAGCTGTTTGGCTATCTTTTGCTTTTGATAGGCTTCGGGTCCCATGGTACGTTGAATCTTACTCAATCGATAAAGTACAAAAAGAAGCAATGGAACCGTTAAAAAGACAGCTAACAAAGGGCTTGTCAGCAGGTAAATCACAGTGAACCCGCCAAAAGAAATCAAAACAGCGTACAGGGCTTTGTAAACTAATACACCGGAGAATCCTTTGACATAGAGTTTTGTATCTACCTTGCTGATGCGATAGTGTTTTTTGCCCTTCATTTCTTAACCAAAGAAAGCTCGGATAACAACTCCTACCAAGACTAAAAAGAGGCAAGCCCCAAACCAGCCCATCAAGGCTTTCTGGGTGTCTTGATCACCACTTTGCCACTTGATGTATACCCGAATACCGCCAATGAGACCAACAACAGCTCCTATGGCAATTATTAAATTGGCAACGGGATCTACATAGGATTGCACCTCCGTTGTGGCTTGGTCAATACCGTCTGCAGATTGCGCAAATAGCCTTGGAAGAATATAAAGCAATCCTATGAGGATAAATAAGGATTTTCGAATGATAACTTGCTTGTGTTTCATGTCTTGGTATTTTTATGAATTAGGTATTTCTTGATTGGCGGCATAGGCCAATTGTTGGCTCATTTGAACATTGCTCATCTTAGATGGAAGCATCATATCGTCCAGTTTAATGCCTGTTTCATCAACACCATTATCTGGTTTCAACACAAAACTATCCTCCGTATTTTCAACGGCACAAACACGTTCCTGAGGTAGTTCATCGGCTTTGACAAACTGGGTCTTCAATAGCTCTTTTGGAGCAAGGGCTTCTGACTCGAAACTTTGTTGCTTTTCCTTTCCTGTTTGTTTAACCAATAGATACAGAACAACTACTAGATAATAGATAAATAAACACAGTGCTATTAATTGAATGAACTGCAAATGGGATATCTTTTCTAATCCAAACATGTGTTTTGTTTTAGTTCAACTTCCTTAACCAACTCAAATGCTTTGGCTTCTTTTGAATGACCTCCCAAAGTTCTGAAGGCTTTCTGGATTTCATTCCACAGTCGTTCCCAAGTGGGATTCAGTTTGCATCACTTTGACATATTTTGATGCATTTTCATAACGCGTAAACCACTTTTCTAATAGGGATTGGTGTGTTTTGCAAAAGGAAACGGAATAAAACTTTGCAGTTGGCAATTATTGATGGGCATGACCTAAAAAGGTGGGAAACTTAGGTGTTTTTGTTCACTGATTACAACTATTTGACCTTGTCACTATAAGCTATTTAGAAAAACACCTGTGTTTCACCCGCAAATAAGAAAAGCATGCGCATCAAGTGCGGTGGGTTTATGCCGAACGCTTTTGCAAAACACAGCTCCCGATTACACCTTTGTGGCGCGATATGGCAATGCTTAACTAATAGCATCACTAATGGCTAATAATAATTCATTTATTGAAATATGGAAGGTCGTATGTGATAGCTCTTTTACCTTCCAAAAGGGCATCTTAGGTGAAGCGCCGAGCTTAGTATGGTTCGGATGGGCTTTGGGCAACTAAGCGAGGCGATGAAGCCTGTGATGCCTTTAAGGAGTGAGCGGATGCGAAACGGCTTGTTTGAAAAAGGTAACTCCTAATAGTTTGATTTAACCTCTAATTTTTACCGTCTCTTTTTCAAATGTGCCGGGCTCAATATCTCATATACATTAAAGAACAATGCCTTCTGTATTCACTTTATGGTAGATGGGGGTATTGCTAAATTGCTTATGCCAGTCTTCCTTGGAATACACATAAAGCGATAATGAATGACCTGAATGGAGCTCTACTTGATAACGTGCGTTCAAATACTTCTGTTCCAATCCAAAATCAACCCTATTGGGCGATAAAACATAAACCTGTAGTTCTTCATCACGTCCTTTACCTTGTGGAAACAACAAAGTTATCTCCGCGTAAGGATCCAATGACTGTACATGTTCTTTTAGCAACTCTGTAATATCTCCAGGCTGTTTATTCATAGCTCAAAAATAGTAACTATAATCCATAGTTCACTGCCTTTTATCACCTACCTGTTTATCAAAACTGATAAGATTAAACATCTCACGCATCCGGCTTCTAAGGCGATTACCATAGATACGTTCCAATTCCGAGGCCGACAAATTACTTGTTAGGTGTGTTAACATTTTTCGATTGACAAAATGATCGTAACGACTCAATAGTATCTCTGCCATGACATTACATTCATTGCCAAAATAATGAACGGGACGCTCCACTCCTACATCATCAAAACAGTAAACTTTTGGACAATAATTATTCGATAGAAACTGATAGGAGGAAGTGGTATATTTTGAGATTAGCTGGTAGCCTTGTTGCACAAAACTAAAGGTTATTTCTCTCGATGAGTGAATGATGTAACGTTTCTCCTTGGGGAAAAAGTTATTCAAAAGGTACATCAAACTGGTTTTTCCACAGCCCACAGGACCAACTACTAAAAGTCCTTTATCGGGGTTTAAGCCAAGTCGAATCATGTTCTCTTTATCACCGATGGCATAAACCAATAGTTTGTATAATACACCATGGTCTTTTGTCTGCACCTTAAAGTGCATGCCATACCGTTTCTGTCCAGCATGTTCTAACCATGTCAAACAAGCTGGAAAACTATAATTCATCCAACCATTTTTCTCCCAACGCATGGTTTTATAGGGGCTCATCATAGTCTTTGTCATTTTTTGTGGATAGATAATCTATACCATTCTCTTTTGATTTGTCAGCATATCTGGAAATGTTAAGTATCCAGTTTCTGGCAGCTGCACTCCAGTCTTTCATGGGACTCTTACCTCCTACCTTCCAACCATTGGATTCAAAATAATTAAAAAAACGAACAGCTTCCATCTCATTAATTTCTTTCTCTTGGAAATAACTTTTAACATCTATCAGCTCAGGTTTCTTAAATCCTACTGTTTTCTTTTCTAACGGTTTTTGACCAGCTTTATCTTTGGCTTCCTCTTGCGCGCGTGCTCCATTTGTTTGTAATAGTTTATTATTGTTTTCTTTGTTTAATAATGTTTTATAGTTATTTATTAAAGGCGTATCACTTGTTTTATCACCACTATGATCAGGGGTGTTACCATCACTTATAGCACTTGTTTTATCAGTGGTTTTATCAGTGATAAAACCACCAGTATTACCATCTGAATTATCAGTACTATTATCACCGGTATTATCAAAAGTGATAATAGTGACTTTTGAACCTTGATACATGCTTTTTGATGGTTTGTATTTCACATATCCCCATGCGTCCAACTCTTTGATGGTGCGAGTATAGGTATTTATAGAACCTATCTTGGATAGCGGCATCACTTCTTGTCTGGCGATCTGCATTCCTTCAATGAACGTCAACTTATTCCAGATATGAAATAAGGCCATGTACAAGCTGATATGCCTTGGTAACACACGTTGGTCCTTAGCTAAACGATCCAAAACACTGTTTAGATGTCTAATGTAATTCATTACTTGAATCTGTCGGGAGTGGAAATTTTATTACTCTTCAACATTTTTTGAATGTCAGCGTATTCGTAAAACAACATACCTCCTACTCTCGTGTATGGTAAATCACCTTTAACCCTGAAATTCTGGAGTGTACCTGGTGAAATGCCCAACAGCTCTCTTACTTCAAAGCTTTTCAACCACTTTTTCGGGTTTGAACTATAGTTCTCAGCAATAATCTTTGTTAAATCTTTTAGCAAAACTTCTTTGAAATGGTTAAGATCATAAGTGGTAACAATCTGCTCCCGGTACAATTTCTCATGTCCATAACTCGCTTCCCGTTCTGATTTGAGTGCCATAATAATTTGATTTGGTGAAAAATGAATCCTTCAAAGTTTAAGACCTTTTTTGGATTTCATTCACAAGTCAAACCCAAGTTGGTATCACTTTTAAAAAAATTACCATGATTGCTAAATAATTTAATCGAATGCTACGATAAACTTCCTAATCAAACTCACAATAATTATAAACCCATCATATAAATAGATAGAACTAACTCTTTTTACCAAACAAAAATATAACTACTTTTGAATGCTAGTTATTTTTTTTACTGTCGAATCTCTTTTTTTAAATGGTTTAACCAATACTTATGTGATGAAGAATGAATCGCCAGATGTTATCCAAGCTATTTTAACAGAATACGAACAGCAAATTAGCCAAATTAAACTGAATGAATTTAATCCTCTATCTGATATTGAAAAGGGCATTCAAATCAGCAAAATATTTATTCAACGTCTAAGAATTAAAGTGCAAGAAGGTTGCCTTACTTCTAAGGAGCATGAAATCAATTTTTTCAAGTACATTAAGCCACGAATAGTAGGAGACCTTCTCTACTATTGCTACTTAAAGGAAATTACCCACCATCGTCCTGTATGCACCATCTATGTCTTACAAGAATTTTTAGAGAAAAAACTGGAAAGATTTAGTCATTTTTTAAAGAAGAACTTTAAATGCTATGCCTATTACAATTCTGAAGGGAATAAGAAATGTGATGAATATTATTTTGTAAGGTGTTATCTAAAAGTAGAAGACTATCATTATCATCCCTATTCAATGATAGATACGAATTTTGCCACTAGTAAGGATTATCTCTTCGCCGAATTCAGAGCTCATGAAAAGGTGATTAAATATCTGGAAGATGAATTATTAAAACTAAAAGCACAGAAGAAAAAAACCTTTAAATCACTTGAACAGTGGTTATCCCATTCACCTTTTTATTGGACCGACACCAAAGTAGCGGCCACAGAATTAATTTATGCCTTGGCAAGCTCTGGGAGTATTAATAATGGCAACGTAGATATTAAAGAACTGGCGAAGTATGTTTGTCTGTTCTTTAACATTGATAAACTAGAGTTTTATCGTATTTATTCTGACTTGAAAATTAGGGAGAACCCCGCGGCTTTTATTGATAAGCTAAAAGCAAATTTAAGGAAGCGTATTGATGGTGATATGAGTTAGGATTATTATAATACCTTAAGATGTATTGTACTTTCATTAGATAAAAGCAATCACTTTAAGACATTATAAATTAACCACAGTATACTAATAATCAATGATTTACATAGCGACTAGAATGTTTGAAAGTCATTATTCTTGAGCTCTATTCAACAATTTTATGATAAAATTTGAGATATTTTAATCTTTGAGCTTTCTATGATGCTCCAATTATGCTTTATCCATTTCATCAGTTATAATTACTGTACTCCAACAACCAAAACCTATTGCCAAAATGCCACACCAATATTTTTCCCTAGTTCAGGAAGTTCCTGCTGCAACTTTCGAGAAGTTATACCATTGAATTTCTTTACAAGTTCACTAATATTTTGTGATGGTCAACAGTTGATATGCGTGTGAATATCATCCAATGACACATCGCCTTTCAATATAAGAACATCCTCTACTTCACATATCTGAATCAGCAATGTTCGAGACCTTATTTTTATTTCTCCTTGAAGAACGGAGTATTGATATTTCGTAGACCACACGATGTATAACATTAGTTATTTGCACCATAATTTCAAAGATACCTTTTTAAAAGCTAGAGCAAGATGCACTAAAGTGCATACTATTAATTACAATTGAGACCAATAAATTTATTTCTACTAAACTACATACATTATTAGTTGATTAATTTTTCCGTCTTCTAAATTTCTCACATGTTAATAAAAAACACCCTCCACCAAGACTACTTCACTAGTTATATACTCATTAAGACAAACAAAATGCAAATCCATAACTATTGAGTGATGAAGATTTAGAACCTGAAAAATAACTATTAAAGAGAGTATTACGTTACTAATAGTTTATTAAGTCAGTCAATATTGTTAATTTTCTAATTTCTAAATATTTTTACATATAAAAAATTACCTAATGTTATTCACTATATTTTCCTCAGCTGTGGTTTCTTGTAATCATATACATATTAAAAATAAGAATCGCACTCAAATAATAAGCTTACCAGACAAATACTTGCACTTCTAAATATCAATAGTAAAATCAATTACAGTAAATATATTAATGAACAAATAGTAGAGCATCAAGGTGAAGGAATTTTTGTATAAAACCAAAGAGCAACAATTCATTGTTCAAACTAATCACGGTAAAATTTGTGTTTTAGGAACTCATTTAATGTAGAAAGCAAAAAAGACGAGCTAATTATTTAAGTCGATGATGGTGAAGTTGGTGTCATCGCTAATAGCAAAAAAAGGAAGTTACATATATGGAGAACGCATTATATATAATGATGCTAAACAATTTTTTAATAAAAGAAAAGCAGAATTTAAGTATCACATATGGACAAAGGGAATCAAAAATGATATGCGTTACTTAAGTAACGAAATGGAAAAGAATGGAAAAAAAACACATTAAAAATTAAAAAAAAGCACGAACTAATACTGTTCCCAAAGCTGCTCCTAATATGCTTCAGAATGTTCATTTTTATATTCAGTTGGAGACATTTTAAACGTATCTTTGAAATTTCTCCTGAATGTTTTGACTTCATTGTAGCCAACTTTATAAGCAATCTCAGAGATTGTATCAGATGATTCCGTTAAATAACGAGCTGCTAGTTCTATTTTAACTGAAATAATAAACTCATGCGACGTTTTATTGGTAATTTTCTTTAAACGTCGATTTAAGGTTGACAAACTTAATGCCATCTTTTTTGCAATATATTCGGAATTTAAATTAGGATCACTTATATTTTCTTCAATAAGATTAATTGCTTGTTCAATAAGTACAGCATCTTGGTTTGATATTTCAATATTCTTAGCTGCCAAATGAATCTGTTTGGAATATTTTTTACTTAACGTTTTTCGGCTTGAAATTAACATTCGTACTTTTTCGAGTAATAAATCTGGATGAAAAGGTTTTGAAATATATAAATCAGCTCCTTTTTTTGTACCAAACAATTCATCCTCAGGTAAACCTTTTGCTGTCAATAATAGTATCGGTATATGTCCCGTCTCAAGATTTGATTTAACCTTCTCACATAACTCAAAGCCATCCATTTCTGGCATCATAACATCTGAAATTATCAAATCAGGTATATGTTCAACAACAGCCTCAAAGCCTGCAATCCCGTTCGCTGCTTCGATAACAACGAAAAATTGACTTAATAAGTCTTTTAAATATGTTCTTATTTCCTTATCATCTTCAACAACAACAATATTGGCTCCACTTCCTTTCGTATTAGTAGATTTAACTTGAACATTTGTGCTATTAAGAACAACGATCTCTCGTTTATAATTACTTTCAGAATCACTGTTACAGCTATTACTATCAAGCAAATGTTCTGTGCCAATTTTCAGCGTTATCCTAAAAGTTGTTAGCTCATTTTGTACACTTTCAAAATCAATTGTTCCTTCGTGAAGCTCAATGTAAGCTTTAGCTAGGCAATTTCAGAAGTAACAAGATTTTAAATAAAATTTAGAGGTTAATCATTTATGGTTAGCCTCTTTGCTTTTCATAACTATTAATGAGTATATAATTGGCTTTGTTCCGATTATTAAAGAGCATACCAATCCCAGGTGGACTATGTTATTTTCATAAATTCCTAGGCTGCTAAAGATAGGTGATCTTGCATCCGCCGACCTATCTCAAGTGCATTGCTAACATGTATACCAAAGAATATCAAGAGGATTTCATTCTGCTTGGTTCGAGCTTTGATGCGATTCAGATAGTAATGTTGTTTATCCTTTCCAAAACTGCCTTCCAGCTTGGTTGCCCGC
>JAFMVD010000048.1 GCA_025499625.1 Carboxylicivirga fragile
AGTCCCCTTCAGGGGATTTAGGGGTAACAAATATTGAAGTTAGTTACAAATTATAAGTTTCAAAGATTCTTTTTTGACTTTTGAGACAGCCTCATCTGGTAAAGATTTTTAAAAAACAAAAGCGGCTAAATTCAAATGAATTCAGCCGCTTTCTTTATGCTGTATATTTACTAAATGTAAACGTTTCCAATCTTAATTAGTTTCTGAATGTTCAGTAATTTAATCTTACGACCATTCAACTCAATTAACTTATCAGATTTAAATTCAGACAACAGACGAATCACCGATTCAGTAGCTGTACCAACCATGTTGGCTAGCTCTTCGCGTGTTAACGAAATCTGAAGTGTGTGATCTTCATCTAAATCGAAGGTGTCCATAAGAAGCAACAATACTTCAGCCAAGCGTTCACGCACAGTTTTTTGTGCAATGTCGGTTAAGAACTTGTTGGATTCTCCTAATTCGCGACAGGTCAATTTCATTAATGACATGGCAAATTCTGGATTTACCTTAATTAGGCTTGTTAGTATCTCCCCTGGTAAATAGCACAGTAATGCATCGTTTACCACTTTTGCAGTTGTACAGGCTAGCTCGTCGCTAATGGTTGAGCGGAATCCGATTAGATCACCATCTTTTGCAAAGCGAATGATCTGTTCTTTTCCGTCGAAACCAGTTTTATATATCTTCAATATACCTTTGACCACAATATAGGTACCATTAATCCGACTACCTTCATGGTACAATATATTACCACGTTTGTGTAGGGTACAGCTCATCGATTGCGTTAGTGAATCGATTTCCTCATCTGTTAAACCATTGAAGATACCATACGATAGAAGATCTACTTCATCACTAAAAGGAACATTTTGGATATTTTTCATAATCTAAAATACAACAATTAATTAAAAAGTGACAAATGTCATAAAACGACGCAAAGATATAAAAAGAGATTATATTTGTAGTAGTGTTAAACATCTAATTATATCGATATATGAAATCATCAGTAAATCTTAAGTGGACAGGTAACATGTCTTTTGAAACAGAATTGTTCGGTCATAAGTTAGTTTTAGATGCCGGAACTGATAATGGTGGGGAAGATAAAGGCCCACGACCAAAAATACTTATGTTAACAGCTTTGGCCGGTTGTACAGGTATGGATGTAACTTCCATCTTAAAAAAGATGCGAGTTAAAATAGATGATTTACAAATAATTGTAGAAGGTGATATGACCGAAGAGCATCCGAAATACTACAAAAGTATGAAGGTGATTTACCAATTTAAAGGTGAGAATTTACCAATGGAAAAATTGGAAAAAGCGGTTAGTTTATCCGAGGAACGTTATTGTGGCGTTTCGGCTTTGTATAAAAAAGCGATTCCTGTAACAACAGAAATTCAAATTGTTTAGCTCAAAAAAATGTTGTTAAACATCTGAAAAAGCAATTACAAAAAGACTAAAACAGAAAACCCTGCCTCATTTGAAGCAGGGTTTTGTATTATTTTTAAATTAAGAAATTTATATCTGAGCCGATTTAAATTGATCTAAGAAGCGTTTGTCATTTTCGAAGAACAGACGAATGTCCTTAATCTGGTATTTCAACATGGTAATACGTTCGATACCCATACCGAATGCAAAACCAGTGTATTCTTTACTGTCGATATTGCTTGCTTCAAGCACGGCAGGATCAACCATGCCACAGCCTAAAATTTCGACCCAACCAGTATATTTACATACGTTACAGCCCTTACCACCACAAAGCGTACATGAAATATCCATTTCAGCGGATGGCTCAGTAAATGGGAAGTATGAAGGGCGAAGACGGATTTTTGTGTCAGCACCAAACATCTCTTTGGCAAAATATAACAGTGTTTGCTTCAAGTCAGCAAACGATACTTCCTTATCGATGTATAAACCTTCAACTTGATGGAAAATACAATGCGCACGTGCTGAAATAGCTTCGTTACGGAAAACACGTCCAGGGAAAATTGCTCTTATCGGAGGAGCTTGCTTTTCCATTACACGAACTTGCACCGATGATGTATGAGTACGTAATAATACATCAGGATTGGTCGCAATGAAGAAGGTATCCTGCATGTCACGGGCTGGATGTTCCGGTGGAAAGTTTAAAGCTTCAAATACGTGATGATCATCTTCAATCTCAGGGCCATCAGCAATATTGAAACCTAAACGAGCAAAAATCTCAACTATTTCGTTTTTAACGATTGATAGAGGATGTCTGCTTCCCAGCTCAAAAGAAGTACCTGGTAGGGTTAAATCCGAACCTACTTCACCATTGTTGTCTGATGAAAAAGTTTCCTTGATTTCGTTAATCTTATCGAGCGTCTGTGTTTTTAATACATTTAAAACTTGCCCAACTTCACGCTTTTGCTCATTAGGTATGGTTTTAAACTCATCAAACAATTGTGAAACCAAGCCTTTTTTACTCAGGTATTTTATTCTTAACTGTTCCGCTTCATCAGCACTTGATGCAGCCAAACTCTTTATTTCTTCAACTAATTGATTGATTTTATCTAACATGACTCAATATTTACTTTATTATAGCAAGGCTGCAAAAGTAATAAAAGCATTGTTAAGGTGGGAGCTAAAACATCGTTTTTTAAAGATGATATTGTAATAATAGTTTGTTAGTTGCTAGGCAGAAGTCAGTAGTATATTTCGTAATGTATTGATAATTAGTTGCAAATATTGATGATGCAGATTGTATTTTTTTGATAATCTGATGAGTATATTGAAGTAGGGTTTGAGCCATGCGCAATAATGAATCAATTTGAAATTAAAGATGAAGTGTTTATTTTCTAAGTATTTCAACTGTTTTGATGCGTATTTCATCAACAGGACGATCAATGGCATAGGTTGGTAGTGCAGCAATTTTATCGACAACATCCATTCCTTTAGTTACCCATGCAAATACGGTGTAATCACCATCGAGATAGGGAGCTCCACCTACAGTTGTGTATGCTTCACGTTGCTCTTGACTGTATTTGATGTTATTCTCTTTTTCTAATTCGTCGAGTTCAGTATGAGTGAAACGCCTTCCTGAAATAATGTAGAATTGCGAACCATCACTTCTATTGTGCTTATTGCGATCGGCAGGTAGTTTTGAGGCAGCGATCATGCCACGTTTATGAAATAGTCCGGGTACAATATTCATTGGAAGGTTGTAACCAGGTCCTTTCCAGCCAACCACGTCGTCTTTCTTAGCATATTTAGAGTCGCCTGCTCCTGTTTGAATCAGAAAATCTTTTATAACCCGATGCACTAACAAGCTGTCATAAAAATTATCACTTACCAATTTGATGAAATTATCGCGGTAAAGGGGTGTTTTATCTGAGAGTTGAATTTCAATATTCCCCTTGTTAGTGATAATACGAAAGCCTTTCACCTTAGTATGTGAAATGTACACCTTATTGGTTTTGGTGCGCAGGTCGTATAAGTTATGTGCATCCTTTGAACTTTCTTTTAAAAGTTGTTGTATCCACTTGGCGTGCAATAATCGGCCTTGCTTTCGGTGAGGCTGACTAATACCAGCCAGACGATGAGACTTTGCAAAATAGGGCTTTCCACTTTTTATTTTACCTGTAAAGTTCGAATATGAAATTGTATCATTTTTAACGATGGCTGAAAAATAATCTTCTTTGGCGAATAGTTTACGGTTTTTACGAAATAGCTGATAGAGCGAATCTGATTCTAATGTAGCGTCCTTTAAATTAAGATAATGTTTGTTTCGTCGATTTACTTTTAATAGTACTAAATCTAAATCGATATCATAGGCTACAAAACCAGATGTTGAACTATAATCCTCTAAATCCATTGGTGAGCACTTAGCCTTGTAGGCACCTTTCACCAAGCTGAGATTGGTTACAACAATATCAGGTGCTACATAAAACCCATAGCCATCTTTAAGGTGGCGTGTATAATGATCGAAAGTACGGATGCTTACAATGGCTTTAGCATTGCTCTTGTATGATCCTTTGAATATGCTTTTTTGCGTTTCTGCTTTTTTCGAACTTGGTGATTGGCAAGCGAAAATAGCAAATGAAATAAGCAAGATGAGGAAAGCGCGAGGCATAATTTATAATTTTACAACAGTTACCTTAATCTTAACATCGGTATGTGGTCTGCTGGCACGATCGACTTCTAAGGCTGCAATTTTATTAAGAACATTTAGCCCTTCTACTACTTCTCCAAAAACAGTGTAATCACCATCTAGTTCTGGTGTGCCACCAATATTAATGTAATCTTGTTTCTGGCTTTCGGTAAACTCTTTTTTATCTGATATGCTGTAATGAAAGTTAATTTTGTCTTTAATCTGACGTAGCAGCTTATTGAACTCTTTAGGATTCTCGGTTTTTAAGCGAGCCAGTTCTTCTTTGTGTGGAATGTAAAATTGTTGCTTTAGTTCTTTTTTAATAGGGTTGTTTGTAGCCTTCTCAATGTTAGTCAGTTCTTCCAGTTTGTACTTTCTACCTTGCACAATGTAGAATTGTGATATATCTGACATCTTAAAATGATTCACATCTTCAGGTTGGCGAGGAGCGCAGATAGCTCCTCTCTTATGGTAACATTCTTTGCTGAATTCTGAATCAATATTAATGGCTTTTCCATAACCAATGGCTCTACCCTGTGCAGCATTGCGCGAATCGGATGAGCCACCCTGAATAACAAATCCTTTTACAACGCGATAGAATAAAGTGCCATCAAAATGCTTTTTGCCAACTAAGCGTAAGAAATTATCTCTATGTGATGGTGTTTCGTTATAGAGCTTAATTTTCATATTACCCAAGTTTGTCGAGATGTTGACATAATAAATCGGTTCCTGAGCAAGGCTTAGCTGAGTCAGAATCGATATTAGTAAAAGGGTAATATACTTCATTGTTATAGCATTTTAATTGAAAGAGGGTGTCCAAAAAGTATTTTTGTGAACAAGCAAACTTACAGTTTGTTATTTTCCTTTCGTTTTACCCCTCCAAACCTCCCCTAAAGTGGAGGCTTAAGTCCCCTTCAGGGGATTTAGGGGTAGTAAAAAAAGATATTTGATTACAAATTAAAAGTAACCTAATTGTGATTTTTACTTTTTGAACACCCTCTTTTGTTTTCTACAATACCTTTAACTCTAGGATGTAAACATCTTCTTTGGGGCGGTCGTTTTCATCTTTCTCACCATTAGAAATAGCATCGATTACTTCAAGCCCTTCAACTACTTCGCCAAAAACGGTATAGTTATCATCCAGATGCGGAACCCCTCCAATTGTGCTGTATATATTCCTTAGAGAATCGGGAATTGAAACTGGAGCTAGTGCCGCCACTTTGTCCTCAACCATGCCATCAATTTTTATTTGTAAGTTCATAATGGCTGCTTGATTGCCTTGCTGTTGATAATAAGTTAAGGAATCCTTGAATTGTTCTAAAGTTTGATAGAATATACCTTTACGTTTCATTGACTTTAGGCGAGATTCAACTTCGGTGAATTGCTCCTCATTAAACGTTTTTCCCTGTACAATGTAAAATTGTGAACCCGATGATTTGCGTTGTGGATTTATTTTATCACCTGTTCGAGCCGCTGCTAGTGCACCTTTTTTATGAAATAGATTTGGAAAATCAAATTCCGCAGGAATGGTATAACCAGGACCTCCATTTCCCAACATCTTACCTGGTGCGGCATTTTTAGAATCTGGATCACCACCTTGAATCATGAAGTCGCTAATTACCCGATGAAAAAGCAAGGAATCGTAAAAGCCTTGTTCGGCTAACTTTATAAAGTTATCGCGATGCAAGGGCGTTTCATCGTAAAGCTTAATTTTCATGTCACCTTTAGTTGTATGCATCATCAGGTGTACATTTTGTCTAGGGCCTTGACAAGCAAGGACTGAAATAGAAAGTAATAATGCTGCGAATAGCTTCATGTTCGTATATTGATGTTAATTTTCAAATTCAACATTTTTGAAATAATTGAGAATGCCCTTTTTTATTAGCTGATTTTGGAAGGAAGGCATCATGGATTTGAGGTTTGGTTGTGGCTCAAAAATTGGCCATCCATCACCATCAACACCTGTTTCTTTTATGTAACCCTCGCGCAAAAGTATGCGGCAGCGTGCTACATTTATTAAATCCATCTTTTCTGTTTTCGAAAACTCTTTAAAGCCAATGCCCATTTCCTGAATTCCCATTACGAATAAAATAAATTCGTAATTAGCAGTCACGTTAAATTGCTTACTGAGGCGTAGGATCAATGCATCCCATTCTAATTCAAAATCACTTCCAGTCATAATTTATAATCTCATTTCAAAAATACCATTTCAATAGCTAAGACCAAAATATTAATTAAGATCTCGTACTGGAAGCAAACAGTACGGGGCTGATAAAGTTCTATAGCTTGGTATTAAAGCTTGCTAAATAAAAAAAGAGCAACCACAATGGTTACTCTTTTAATATCTTTTAAAAAGAATAATCTGAATTACTCAGCTTTTGGCTCTTCAGTTTCTTCAGTAGCAGGCGTTTCTTCGCTTGCTTCTTCAGCAACTTCTTCCTCACCAGCAGCTTCTGCGGCAGCGGCTTTAGCAGCAGCCTCAGCTTCAGCAGCCAATTCAGCTTTTGCAGCATTGATAGCTTCAGCTCTTTCAGCATTTACTTTAGCTTCTTGCTCTAAACGAGCTTGGCTTTCAGTTGCTTTTGCACCAGCTAATTGATCTTTCTTAGCTTGTACTTGGTTTTCTTTGTCAGCAATCCAAGTGTTGTAGCGCTTTTCAGCTTCAGCTTCATCAAAAGCACCTTTTTTAACACCTTCCAATAAGTGCTTCTTCATCATAACACCTTTGTACGAAAGAATCGCACGAGCAGTGTCAGTAGGCTGAGCACCTTTGTCAAGCCATGTAAGGGCTTTGTCAAAATTCAAATTAATTGTAGCAGGATTGGTGTTTGGATTGTAAGATCCAATACGCTCAATGTACTTTCCATCACGTGGAGATCTGCTATCTGCAACTACGATGTGGTAGTATGCATACCTTTTACGTCCATGACGTGCCAGTCTAATTTTTACAGGCATAGTATTCGTTTTAAATAAATTAAACAATTGCAAAAACTCGTTTTGCGGCTGCAAAGATAAGTCATTAAATATTAAAGACAAAACAGAATTGCTAATAAGAATCTATCAATGAGAAATAAGCCTTATTTGTACGAATAAAATAGGATTTTCTAAGTGTAATTTGGCCTTCTTTTTGTCTGGCAAAACCTTATCTTCGCAGAATGCTTTTTGGCATTGTTTGATGGATTTAATTGTGATTGCATGTTTTTAATATTTGATACCGAAACCACTGGTTTACCAAAGAAATTTAAAGCTCCCTTAACTGATTTTGATAACTGGCCAAGAATGGTTCAGCTGGCTTGGCAATGCCATGATGTTGAAGGAAACCTGTTGTTCGCCAAGAATCATGTAATTACTCCTGAAGGTTATACCATTCCTGAAGATGTTGTCGCCGTACACGGTATCAGTACTGAAATAGCCCATGAAAAGGGAATTCCATTAAAGGATGCATTACTTGACTTTGTTGAGGATGTAAAAAAGGCAAAATTCATCATTGGTCACAATGTGGAATTCGATTTAAACATTGTAGGGGCGGAATTATTACGCTGCGAGATGGAGGAGATTCTTACCTCGTCGCCTAGCTTGTGTACTAAAGATGAGAGTACAGAGTATTGCGGCTTGCGTAATAAAAGCGGGACGATTAAACCACCAACGCTTACCGAGTTACATATCAAGCTTTTTAACGCACCTTTTCCTGAGGCTCACAATGCGGCAGCTGATGTAGAATACACTACACGCTGTTTTTTGGAGTTGATTCGAGTTGATGCTATTTCGGCTCAGCGATTAAAAATGTCAGTAGCTCAGGTGCAGGCTTTCAAGCAAAATAATCCGAAGTCCATTGAGCCTGCAGGGATCAAATATGAATCGTTTAAGGTCGATAATTTTGCGGATATCTCCATTGAGGAAGAAGAGCGGAAGTTGGCTGAAGCGGCAGCTTCTTCTTCAAAGCAATCGTATGTGCATTTACACGTGCATTCGCAATATTCGATTTTGGATGGTGCAGCTAAAACCGGGCAGCTAGCTGAAAAAGCAAAGCAGCAGGGTATGCCAGCAGTTGCTTTAACAGATCATGGAGGCATGTTTGGCGTTAAGGAGTTTCATGTGGCATGTAAAAAAGCTGAGGTGAAGCCAATTATTGGCGTTGAGGCATATGTTGCAAAACGTGGTCATTTACGAAAAGATGATAAGACGGATGCATCGGGGCATCACATTATATTATTGGCCAAAAACTACACAGGTTATCAAAATCTGTTAAAGCTTACTTCTATCGCCCATACAGTTGGGATGTATTATAAACCTCGTATCGATAAAGATTTGCTAAAGGAGCATAACGAAGGTGTGATTGTTAGCAGCGCCTGTTTGGGTGGAGAAGTGTCTCAACATATTATGGCTGGTAATTTCGACAAGGCTCGCGAAACCATACTTTGGTTTAAGGAAGTTTTTGGCGACGATTATTATTTAGAAATACAACGCCATAAAAACGATGATCCTCGTTTACGCATTGATGTGTGGGAGAATCAAGTTAAGGTTAATAAGGTAATTCGTGAATTAGCGCAAGAATTGGGTGTAAAAGTTATTGCAACTAACGATGTGCATTTTGTGGAGCCAGAACATGCTGAGGCGCATGATGTATTGGTTTGTTTAAGTACCGGACGTGATTACGATGATCCAACTCGAATGCGTTACACCAAACAGGAATGGTTTAAAACAGTTGATGAGATGAATCAATTGTTTGCTGATGTTCCTGAAGCACTTGCAAACACGGCTGAAATAGCTGATAAAGTGGAGTTTTTTGAACTCGATTCAGATCCCATTATGCCTCCATTTAATATCCCTGAAGATTTTGGAACCTTTGAGCAGTTCAAAGAGAAATATAGTGAGGCTGACTTGATTGAGGAATTTACAGAAAAAGCGCTAATGCGTTTGGGAGGTTATGAGAAGACCTTACAAATTAAACTCGAAGCAGAGTATTTAAAGTTTCTGGCTTTTAATGGGGCACGTGAAAGATGGGGAGAAGAATTGGAGGATTCAGTAGTTGAACGTATCGATTTTGAGTTGGATACGATTAAAACAATGGGTTTCCCTGGTTACTTTTTGATCACACAGGATTTTATTAACTGGGCAAAAGATAATGGTGTACTCGTTGGTCCGGGGCGTGGTTCGGCGGCAGGTTCCGCTGTAGCTTATGCCATAAAAATTACTGATGTTGATCCCATCAAATACGATTTGCTGTTTGAGCGTTTCTTGAATCCCGATCGTGTGTCCATGCCCGATGTCGATATTGACTTTGATGATGATGGACGACAAGCGGTATTGGATTATGTGACTGATAAATACGGTAAGGATAAGGTAGCGCATATTTGCACCTTTGGTACAATGGCTACCAAGAGTTCAATCAAAGATGTAGCAAGGGTATTACGATTAGATCTTTCTGAGGCAAACCGATTAGCCAAGATGGTGCCTGAGGCGCCTAAGATGAGTTTTAAAAAGGCCTATAAAGAAGAGCCTTTGTTACTCAAGGAAAAAGATTCGGCCGATCCCTTAATTGCTAAAACCATAAAGTTTGCAGAGGCTCTTGAAGGTTCTGTTCGACAAACAGGAGTACATGCTTGCGGTATTTTAATTGGTAAAAATCCACTGGATCAGCATGTGCCTGTGATGCCAACCAAGGGTGAGGATTTGTTGACCACGCAATACGATGGTCGTTTTGTTGAGGATATCGGTTTGCTTAAGATGGACTTCTTAGGTTTAAAAACACTTTCTATAATAAAAGAAGTGTTGGCTAATGTTAAGCTATCTCGAGGAATTGATGTAGATATTAACAATGTGCCACTCGAGGATGAAGAAACATTCAAAATGTTTAGTCGAGGCGAAACTACGGCAATCTTCCAGTTTGAGTCGCCTGGTATGAAGAAGCACTTGCGTGCACTTCAGCCTAACCGATTTGAAGACCTTGTGGCTATGAATGCCCTTTATCGTCCGGGACCGATGGAATATATTCCTTCTTTTATTGCACGTAAGCATGGTCGTGAAGAAATAGAGTACGATCATCCGATGATGGAGCCATACTTGAAGGATACCTATGGTATTACGGTGTATCAGGAGCAGGTGATGCTTCAGTCACGCGCCTTAGGTCAATTTACCCGTGGTGATTCCGATTCCTTGCGTAAGGCCATGGGAAAGAAGATTATTGCCATGATGGATAAACTCAAGGAGAAGTTTATCAAAGGGTGTTTGGATAGTGAAGAGTTTATGAAGGGTGTGCCTGAATCGGCTAAGTCACCTGAAAAATTAATAGATAAAATATGGGGCGACTGGGAGGCATTTGCGAGTTATGCCTTTAACAAGTCGCACTCGGTGTGTTATGCCTACATTGCTTATCAAACAGGATATTTGAAAGCGCATTATCCAGCCGAATTTATGTCTGGTGTATTAAGCCGTAATTTGAGTGATATTACCAAGATCACTAACTTTATGGAAGAGTGTCGCAACATGGGAATGGATGTGTTGGGACCTGATGTGAATGAGAGTTACCGTAAATTTACTGTAAATAAGGATGGGGCGATTCGATTTGGAATGGCCGGAATTAAAGGTGTTGGAGAAGGTGCTGTTGAAGTTATTATTAAGGAGCGTGAGGAAAATGGACCATTCAAGGATGTGTATGATTTTGTTGAACGCCTACCGTTGTCAACCGTAAATAAAAAGAATATTGAGGCATTGGCATCTTCTGGAGCCTTGGATAATCTTGGTGATTATCACAGAGCGCAATTTTTCTCGCCTTTACCAAACGAGGAAACTGTTTTTATTGAGAATATTCTTCGATATGGAAACCGTTATCAGGCAGATAAGGCTAGTTCGCAGAATTCATTGTTTGGTGCCATGGAAGGTGGAGGTATCGAAATTAAGAAACCTCAGTTGCCTGATTGTATTCCTTTTTCAAACATTGAAAAATTAAACAAAGAGAAAGAATACATTGGTATCTACTTGTCGGCACATCCTCTGGATGATTATAAGTTGGAATTAACCCATTTTATCCACCATAATTTTAAGCAGCTCGATGACCTGGAAGCAATGAAGGGGCGTGATTTATCCTTTGGAGGAATGGTTGTTGCGGTTCGACGAGGAACCACTAAAAAAGGGAATCCTTTTGGAATAATGACCATCGAAGATTACAGTGGCTCCTTTGAGTTTGCTTTCTTTGGAAACGATTTTACTGAGTATTTGCCTTATCTCGAAGTAGGTTATTTCTTAATGATAAAAGGTCGGGTTCAGCCAAAGCGTTTTAATAAAGAAGAGCTTGAAATGAAAATTAATCACATTTCTTTTTTAAGTGAGTTGCGCGAGAAGATGGTGAATGTCATTACTTTAAATGTGCCGCTTAAGGCAGTTTCGCAAGAATTGACAACAGAATTAGCTCAACTCTTGTTAGATAACGAAGGAAAGGTTACCTTGAAGTTTGTAATTAAGGATTCGGAATCAAAAAATGCAGTTCAGCTTTTATCAAGAAGTATGCGCGTTGATTTAACAGATGATTTGGTTAAATATATAGATGAACATCCGGATATTACCTTGAGTATAGCTTAATATATATGGACATTTATATATGTAAGTATGAAAAAAATGAAATTTTTATAATGTAGAAGTTATTTTTAATAACTTTGTCTTTCGTTTATATAGAATTGAAATAATATTATTAATCATATTTAAGTAAAAAGATTTGCTATGTTGATTGAAGTTACGGATGCTAATTTTGAAGAGGTTGTATTAAAATCAGACAAGCCAGTATTGGTGGATTTTTGGGCTGAATGGTGTGGCCCTTGTCGTATGGTAACGCCTATCGTTAAAGAATTAGCTGAAGAGTATGGCGCAACTGCCGTAGTTACAAAAATGGATGTTGATAGTAACCCTGGAACTTCTGTTAAGTTCGGAATTCGTAACATCCCAACTATTCTTTTCTTTAAGAATGGTGAAGTTGTTGATAAACAAGTTGGAGCTGTTCCTAAAACTATATTAGCTTCTAAATTAGATGCCTTAGTATAGTATTTGTATACGAAATTAATGGGCTGTCAATTCGCGTTGACAGCCTTTTTTTTAAACTACCCCTCAAAAACAAGTTAAACATGAAAAATTTAGTTGTTTTATCAGCTATTGCGCTGATAGCTTTAAGTAGCTGTCAGTTCTTTGGTCCTGATAAAAAAGTAGTTACCAAAGGAGAAAAAAATCCTGATGGTATCGTAATTAAGAAACGTCATTTTAATGATGACCCACATTCGCCAATCGAGTGGAAAATTTCCATGAAGCCAAGTGCCGAAGGTTCTGCTGTTCGTCATGGTAAATCAATCAGATACACCAAAAGTGGTAAGGTAGCTGAGGTGATTAATTATGTGGAGAATAAAAAAGAAGGTAAGCGTTTGACTTATCATTCAACAGGTAAGATATATAAAGAGCAGTCGTACCTTAATAATAAGTTAGATGGTGTTTGTAAGCGATATGATCGCGAAGGTAAGTTGGTAGCTGAATATCCTTATAAAGGTGGATTGCCTGGAGTTGGTTTAAAAGAGTTTACCAATCTTGGGAAAGAACGTCCAGCTCCCGTATTGTCACTTAAGAAAGTTGATAAAATTAGAACCAACGGATCGTATGTGGTCGTTTGTTCATTAACCGGCGAAGGAGCAAAGCGTATTAAGTCAGTTGAATTTTATCAAGGTGATTTGTTGGACGGAAAATACCAGCATAGAAACTTGAAGAATGTTAAGAAACTTTCTGGCAAGTCAGGTGAATTTAGCATTGCATTACCCAAAGGTGCTTCTGTTAATAAAACGCTCAATTTTGTTGCTGTTGCATCAACAAGTGCAGGCTTAAAATATATTATTCAGAAGAAAATAACTATTGATGCAAGGGGAGTGTAACTTCGTATAGATGTAATGATAAAAGGGCGCCATTGGCGCCTTTTTATCATCTTTATACAGTATCATCGTCTCGTTTTTTCTTCGGAGGTTTTGAACGTTTAGCATCTTTTAAGCATTTATGTATCATCCACTCCAACTGCCCATTGACACTCCTAAACTCATCATCAGCCCATTTTTCGATCTGATTAAAAGTTTCGGGATCAATCCGTAACATAAATGATTTCTTTTTTGACATACGCTATTAATGTAGTGAACCCGTATTAATTACTGGAGTAGCTTCTTTGTCACCGCACAAAACTACCATTAAATTGCTCACCATGGAAGCTTTTTTGTCATCATCAAATTCGATAATGTTGTCTTCTGATAGTTTTTTTAAGGCATCTTCAACCATGCCTACTGCGCCTTCTACAATTTTCTTGCGAGCTGCAACTATGGCAACTGCTTGCTGGCGTTTTAGCATTGAGCTGGCAATTTCTGGCGCGTACGCTAAATACCCAATACGAGCTTCCATCACTTTTATGCCGGCCATAGCGAGGCGCTCAGTAATTTCATTTTCCAAAGCTTCGTTGACTTCATCCATCCCTGATCGTAGGGTTAAGTTGGCCCTTTCATCATCAAAATTGTCGTAAGGGTACGATCCGGCAAGTTTACGAACAGCAGCATCCGTTTGTACACGAACAAATTCTTCATAGTGATCAACTTCAAAAGCTGCTTTGTAGGTGTCTTGTACCTTCCATACCAAAATGACATTGATTAGGATGGGGTTACCAATTTTGTCGTTTACCTTAACGCGTTCGCTATCGAAGTTACGAGCTCGTAGCGAAATACGTTGTTTGGTAAAGAAAGGATTGGCCCAAAAGAAACCATTTGCCTTAACTGTTCCTTTATAGGCTCCGAATAAAACCAGCACCTTCGAACCATTTGGGTTAACGATGAAGAAACCCGGTAAAATGAAAATGATAATTGGGATTGCCAAGAGGAAAAGGAACTGATGAAACATTATCAGTCCAACAAGGGTTGTTGCAAGAATTGCAAGGAGAACTAGTAGCATTACGTAGCCACTACTCGCTTTTATTGTTTTTTCAGTTTTCATAATGATATTGATTTGATATCATAATGATACGTATAAATTTTCATAAAGTCAAAAAAGGATTGTATTTTTTATGAAATCATATACATAATGTATTAAAACAAGAAAGGAACCCTTCATTGAGTTCCTTCTCTTGTTTTAATTTGACCAGTTTATATTTTCTTGGTATTGAGTTAGATGATTATTGTTTAAAGCTTAATGTTCAGACTAACGGAGATGTTTCGTCCCATGTTGTACATGCCAATTGGTTTAAGCAGATTAAGGTGGTCAACGTACACTCTATTTAAAAGATTGTTGGCTGAGATTGACCAATCAAACTGATATTTTCCTTTATTGATTGAGGCTCCTATGCCCGCATTAAGGGTATAATAACCTGGTGTTCGTGTTTCAAATTCTGCTGGTTTATTTTGATCCGACGACATTTCGGTATTTATATTCACATAGCTGTTGTCGAAGGGTTTAATCTTTGGTGTTTTTGCACTTAATTCTACTTTTCCACGAATTGGAGGGATAAAAGGAAGGTAGGTATTGTTTTTCTGCTTGGCATATATCCATGCTCCAGTACCTTTAATGTGTAACCATTGTGCTTTCTCAGGATGAAAGTGAATGCCTGATTCTAATCCTGTAAGATAGGCGCCGTTTTGTTGGTATTGATAGACTGGTAGACCATCCTCCACTTCACCAGTTGGGCTTAAATAGATATAATTGTCGATGTAATTATAGAAGCTCGAAATGTCAAACGTAAGAAGATTGGAATGGGTGTGTAAACCAAAGTCAGCTTCGATGCTTTGTTGTGCTACTAAATCAGGATTTCCTTCTTCATGGCGACCTGCGTGTAAACCAGCTTGAGTTAATTCAGCTAGATTTGGAGCCCTAAATGCCGTTGCTACGTTTGCTCTTAATAAAATTGAATGGTTAATTTCATAAGTAGCCCCCAACGATGCACTTATGTTCTGAAAAGATCGTTCTAGTTCAATTTGCTCTTCGTGTTCTTCATGCTCTTCTTCTGTTTCCTCTTCGTGCTCTTCTCCATGATGATGCTCGCCACGTTCTTGAAGAGGAACATCTATGTGGCGATAGTCGTACCTAATGCCACCTTGAATATTGAAATGCTCGTTAGCAGTATATTGTAATAAAGTAAACGCGGATATGTCATTCATTTTTGCATCAGGAATTATTTTGCCTTCAGCCTCCTTGTTTTTGTTATTGCGATACATACCTTGAATTCCGTATATGGAATTTACTTTATCGGTAACATCTTTGTGTAGTTTTAGCTCATAGGTATAGGTTTGCAATTGACTATTGATGGCGATTCCTGCATCATGAATATCGGGTGATTCAATTTCCTTACGATTGTTAAGTTGTACTCCAAAGTTACCTTCAAGTTTTACCTCTCCCAATAGTAGAGTGTTTTTTGAAGTTATATTGTGGTTGTTTAAGTCTTGATACCATTGAGTTGGTTTTGTGCTATTGCTCAAATTCTCATTTAATACTGCAGGAACAGTCATTCCTATTAAATCCGTTTTGTAATCGTAATAGATTTTTGAATGACCATTTTTGAAGTTTAATCCTGCAAAGGTTTTAATGCTTTTAGTTTGATATCGAGAGTTTGAAACAGTGTTGTCATTGCCATCTTTATAATCGTGATGCGCCATAATACTTCCACGTATTCCCCATTGAAATTGTTTAGAACTTTGTTTTACTCCAATGGAAGAATTAGTGCCTCTGGTATTTGTAAAATAACGAAGATGAGCATCAGCTTGAAACGTATTTACGGGAGCTGGTAATTCGCGAATAAGATTTATAACACCACCAACAGCATCTGATCCATATAATAATGATGCTGGCCCTTTTATTACTTCAATACGCTCTAATCCATATTGATCAATATTAAAAGGATGATTTCTTGAGAATTGGTAGTTTTCTAGGCGAATTCCGTTGTTCAGAACTAATATATTGGTACCCGATAAACCCCTTATAACTGGTTGGCTAACTGCTGCACTTCCGCCAGCAACATCTACTCCAGGAATATTAGAAAGTATCGCGTTAACCGAAGCTTCAGGGTACGCTTGAAGCTCTTTACTATCCATGAAATCTACTTTTGTTGCAATTTTATGTTGGGTATCTGAGAAGCCCGCGGAGACTACCACCTCCTCGTGCCTTACCACTTGAGGTTCTAGTTCGATGGTGTAATGATCGTTAATGTTGCCACCATCAATGGTAAGATAAACGGTTTGATAGCCTATGTACGAAAACTGTATGGTTAATCTTGATTGTGGAATGTTTTCAATGACAAAATTACCATCGACATCACTAACATTACCTTTGTCTAATTCTAGGATGTAAATATTGACTCCTGGAATGCTTTGGTTTAAGTGCTTATCTTTTATAAGTCCTTTGATGTTATTTTGTGCAGATGCAGAAATGCCAATTAATAGTATTCCTAGTAATAGGTTCTTCATTGTGGTTCTATTTTGTAGCTAGAAGTTTATATATGCGTGAAATAGTGTAAAATCCTGTCAGTGTTAATATGATTGTAGCTCCTGATGGTAAGTCGAATACATAGGCCATGAAAAGACCAATTATGCTGCCCACTAAACTTATTACAACAGCTAGAAACATAACTTTTTTGTAAGATTTCGAAAAAAGATTTGCTGCTGATGGGGGTATTGTAAATAGTGACAATACTAATATAATACCCATTACTTTTATTGATAACACAATTGCAATTGCAATAAATATTGAAACAGTATAACGAATTGTTTTAACTGGTAGTCCTGTTGTTTTAGCATAATCTGGATCAAACGCGGTAATGATAATAGCATCATAGAAGAACCGTATTAATAGAACCACAGATAAACTTATTGCGCCTAACCATATAAGGTCGGTTTGTTTAACGGTTAGAATATCTCCAAAAAGAAAACCCATTAAGTTTGGAGTGTAGCCAGGAGTAAGAAAAACAAATATGATACCTATGGCCATGCCAAGCGACCATAGTATCGCTATCGCGCTGTCTTCGCGTAAGCCGGCTTTATTGCTGGTCCATTCAATACCAAGTGACGATAATATGGCAAATATACCTGCTCCTAGAAAAGGCGGAAATCCAAAATAATAGGCAATGCCCATACCACCAAAGGATGCGTGAGTGATGCCGCCACTGATAAATACACTTCGACGTGCTACTACATAGGTGCCTATAATGCCCGCCAATACCGATGTTAGTATAGATGCTAGTAAAGCGTTTTGAAAAAAAGCATAACTAAATAGATCGATAAAATCAGTCATGGTTGTGGTTTTTTAATACTCTGTGAGGAACGGTTCCATGGCTTATGATTTCGATAGGGCAGTTGTATGATTTTAGTATTTCGCTTGTAATTTTATTGGAAGCATGGTAATGCAGCCCGCCATTCACGCAAGCAATGGTTTTAACCATTGAGGAAATTGTTCCTACATCGTGCGAAACCAAAAGGATTGCTATCTTTTTGTTTAATTCAGCCAGCAGCTTGTATAGGTTAGCTTCAAAGGTTTTATCTACATATGTATTGGGTTCATCTAATATTAATAGGTTGGGATCGCTTATTAATGCACGACATAAAAACACGCGTTGCATTTGTCCGCCTGAAAGCTCTCCTATGGCAGAATTACAATATTCGTCCATTCCTACGAAGCTTAGTAATTCATCTACTTTAGTAAGGTGCTTTTTGGTAGGTTTATTCCACCATTTGTTTGATGAGAATCTACCAGATAGGATTACTTCCTTAACGGTTATAGGAAAGCGTGTATCGATATTATTAACCTGAGGAAGGTAGCCAATTTTTAATTCAGAGGCTTTGTGAATGGTACCTTTTGTTGGTTCCAAAAGATTCAGAATAACTTTTAATAATGTTGTTTTTCCGCCTCCATTGGGTCCAATAATACCAACAAAATCTTCAGGCGCTATTTTCAGATTAACACCATTTAATACTTCTTTGCCATCGTAACCTGCAGCTATGTCCTTTAACTCTAATAGTGCTGGCATCTTATGAATTTTCTAAGTGGTCGATAAATTTGTCCATCTCAGTATACCAATCTTCCGAAAGCGGATTGACTTGTACTGTTTTGGCATTAATTTCTTTGGCGATCACTTCGGCATTTGATTGATCAAATTCTTGTTGGATATAAATGGTTTTTATGGTCTTACCGCGTGCGTCTTCTATAGTTTTCTGCATTCTTGCAGGACTTGGTGTTTTGCCTTCAAACTCAATTGTGATTTGTTCAAACCCATAATCTTTGGCTAGGTAAGTATAGGCAGGATGAAAAATCATGAAGCTTAAATCGGGTTTTACTTCTTTAATTTTAGTTAGTCGTTGATTAAGCTTGTTGATGTCTGATAAAAGACTCTTATATCGAAGCTCAATGTTTTCCTTTTCTTTGGGAAACAACTCTATTAATCCTTCCTTAAGGTTACTAGCAATGTGAGACGCTTGTTTGGGCGATGTCCAAGTGTGTGGATCTATACCACCCGAACATACATGGTCGTGATCGCCATGATGGTGATGATGGTGTTCGCCTTGAATTACTTGTATGCCATTTGACAGATCGTACCATGTCATTTCTGAGTTCGCCTCCTTAAGACGATCATTCCAAGTTGTTTCAAAGCTAAGATGCCCCATTAGAAAATAGGCTTGTGAATTAGCAAGCTTTTGAAGTTGAGCTACGCTTGGTGCATATGTGGCATGATTCGAGCCTGGTGGGATCATTACGTTTACTTCCACTTTTTCGGGCATAAGTCGTTTCAGAAAATACTTTTGAGGGCCGATACTAACTGATAGTATTGGTTTTTGGTTTTCTGATTGTTTTGTGTTGCATGAAGAAACTATTATTAGAATACTTAATGCTATTATTTTTAAGCTTGTAATTAATTTCATTTTAGTTGTCTTAATGATTACATTTTTGACATGTTCCCTCTACTATCGTGTTTTGGGTTTTTGCACTGAATCCTTCCGGCAAATTACATTGTGGTAAAGGAGTTTCTGGTAAACAAAGTACTTTATCACATTCAACGCAGTGAAAATGCGGATGTGTACTGCCTTTCTTTGGATTAATTAATTTGTATTTTATTGTCTGATCGTCGATGACTATTTTATGGATAATATTTTTGTCTTCAAAAAGACGTATGCTGCGATACAAGGTTACTCTATCAATGTCTTCCCCCAACTTTTCTTCTATTTCTTTAGATGAAAGCGCTTGATCTTCGCGAGATAAAATACTCAATAATTTTTCACGAATGGCGGTTCGACTAACCCCGTAAGACGATAAGTATTCACTTGGATTCATATTGCATGCAACTTTGTTGCAAAAATACAAAGATATTTAGAAAATGCAACGATGTTGCAAAATAAAAAGACAACAATGTCTTTTTATTGATTCTCTCCAAATAGTTTGAAAACAGAATCAACATACGTTTTTGATACTGGAACTTCAACGGGAGTGTTCGTATCAAGCTTTATTCGCAATCCATCCTTACCACGTTCTATTAGTTTTACCTTTTTGAAGTTAACCATATACGATCGATGGCAGCGAATGATATCAATTTGTTTTAATGAGTCTTCAAGTTGTTTAAGCGTATTTCGTAAAAGAAACTTTTCTTGTTTCTGTTGATCATTGTAAAAGATAGTAACATAATTGTCAGCTCCCTGCAGATATAAAACATCCTTTAACTTTAGGGAAAGACGCATGATGCCTTTTTCATCATTAAACACGACCATGCCTTTGGTTTCTTTTTCTGGTTCTTTAGCATTGGTTAGCGCTTCAAGTTGTTCCTTGTTATCCATCCACGCAAAGTATAACCACGAAGTGGAATATGGAATTAATAAAATTAAGGATGTGTTAATGATTGATACTTCTATGGCATCTTGAAATGTTGGCGGATCTTTAAGAATGAATATTTGATAGAATGTGTAGAATAAAGACATGCTAACAATTTCGAGTGCGATCCAAAATAAGTAATTGCCCAGGTTTATACTCTTCCCCTTCTGAACCATTCGATACATTATAATGCGGCTTATGACTACCACTAAAACACCAGTAAGTATTATCAAACTTGAATAGAATAAAAATTCTAAATCAGGTACATTAATAAACTTGTGCCTTACATTAAATGGTTCGTAGAGGTTGATAAATATCAAAGCAAAACTAGCGGTAAATAAAATTAGCCGAATAATATTTTGCCTTCTTAGTAGGTAGCCTGGTATGTTTTTGCTAAAATCCATTACTTAATTGGTCGCATTAAAAGTAATGATAAATTTAAATTTATGCATTGTTTTAACAAGCAATGCAATATTAATACGCAATTTTCGCACCTGTATAGAGAATTTCACCCCTAAATATCGGTTTTTAGCCCTGTTTAGTGCTGTAAATCACATAAAATTGCAGTCTAACAAAAACTTAACTTGGTTTGTATAAACGAATCGGCAATTTTAATTCCATTCGTATTTTAAAATGAGTAATTACTCTTATTTATATCAAACTCTATGGCACGATATTCGTCGAAAGTTGCCACACACTCTTTCGATGATAGTGCCTTAGTTTTGTTAGAAAAGTTTAATGATACAAAAATATTAATGGGAATTATTTCCCATTGCTCTTAATAATTTGGTAAAAGAGAATTAGGTCGATGAGTGATTTATAGATTGATGCTTTTAGCAAAATCGCTTTTTACAACGGATATCGAGTTGACTTAATAAAAAAAAAGGGTGCTGGTTTAACGAAACCAACACCCTTTTTTAGATATTATATAGAGACTAAGCTAAGATCTCAGTCACTTGTTTAACGACGTTTTCTCCGGTGAAACCGAATTCTTTATCAAGCACAGTGTACGGTGCTGAATAACCAAAGTGGTTTAAGCCCCATACTTTACCATTTGCTCCAACTAATCCTTCTAAGGTTACAGGCAATCCTGCTGTCATGCCAAAGCGAGGAGTTGATACAGGTAGAATTTCATTTTGATAGGCAAGATCTTGTGTGCGGAATAAGCCTTCAGAAATAACTGAAACAACATTAACTTTTAGCCCTTTTTCTTCACGAAGTAATTTCGCGCCATCAACTAAAGTACTCACTTCTGAACCAGAAGCTAATAAAACAATGTCAGGTGTATCAGCATCCTTCTCAACTATGTAAGCACCTTTTTCAGCTTGCAAAGCATTTTGGTAGCTACTATTTGGTAAGTTGTTAATGTTCTGACGAGATAAGATAAGTGCAGTTGGTGTTGATGTGTTCTCCATTGCCATTTTCCAAGCAACAGTTCCTTCATTAACATCAGCTGGACGAACAACCAACATGCTATTTTCGCCGTTGTGGTTTTGCAATTTCTCCATCAAACGAATCTGGGCTTCTTGCTCAATTGGTTGGTGTGTTGGACCATCTTCACCTACACGGAAAGCATCATGTGTCCACACATATTTAACAGGCAATTCCATCAATGCAGCCATACGAGCAGCTGGTTTCATGTAGTCAGAGAATACAAAGAAAGTTCCACAGGCTACAAATACACCACCGTGTAAAGCCATACCGTTGGCAATGGCACCCATTGTTAATTCGGCAACACCCACTTGTAAGAAGGCTCCAGAGAAATCATTCTTTTTCAGAATGGTTGTTTTCTTAAGGAAACCATCGGTTTTATCTGAGTTTGCTAAGTCAGCCGACATAACAATCATGTTTTCTACTTGCTGAGCATATTCGCCTAATACTGTTGCCGAAGCGGCACGAGTTGCGGCATTTGCTTTTTGCTCAATAGCACTGTAATCAATCGCAGGAGCTTTTCCAGAAATGAAGCCAGCTAATTTAGCAGCTAATTCAGGATTTGCTTTTTCCCAAGCTGCTTGTTCAGCTTTTTTAGTAGCTGCAAACTTCGCTTTTTCTTCATTTACCTTTGTATATGCATCGGCAACAGCAGGAAACACCTGGAAAGGATTCGAAGCATCTGCACCAAGATTTTTCATGGTGTCATCAAATGAGGCGCCAGCAGCACTTAATGGTTGTCCGTGAGTAGACACCATTTTTTCGTAAGAACCACCTTCGGCAGTAACAGCACCTTTACCCATTATTGTTTTACCAATAATCAAGAAAGGTTTTTCAGTTTCGGCATTGGCAGCATCCAAAGCTAACCTGATGGCATCGTGATCGTTACCATCGATGGTCATGGTTGCCCATCCCCAAGCTTCATATTTTTTTGCTGTATCTTCAATCGTTACGTCATCACATGTTGTTGATAACTGTATGTCGTTTGAATCGTAGAACATTACCAGATTATTCAAGCCTAAATGTCCTGCAATACGACCAGTACCTTGCGAAATCTCTTCTTGTATACCACCATCCGAAATGAACGTATATGTTTTGTGGTTCATCCATTCGCCAAAGCGAGCAACCAGGAAGCGTTCAGCAACTGCGGCTCCTAATGCCATGGTATGCCCTTGTCCAAGAGGTCCTGATGTATTTTCTACACCTCGTGCAATATCAACTTCAGGATGACCAGGTGTTGGACTTCCCCATTGTCTGAAATTAGCTAGTTCATCCATTGAGTATGCACCCGTTAAAGCTAAGGCTGCATATAACATTGGCGACATGTGTCCAGGATCAAGGAAAAAGCGATCGCGGTTAAACCAAGTTCGGTCGTTAGGGTCATAATTCAAATACTCCGAAAACAACACATGAATAAAATCGGCTCCACCCATTGCTCCACCGGGGTGTCCAGATTTGGCTTTTTCGACCATGGCCGCTGATAATACTCTGATGTTGTCGGCTGCTTGTTTTGAAATGTTCTTGTCCATTACAATTTTAAAATTAAAAGATTTCACCCTACTTCTTCAGGTGGAACTTGCTAAAAAATGCTCCTCACTATTGAGGGAGCATGTTTTAGCTTGTTTCTACTGTTGTATAAAAACACAATAGTAGATCAGTCTTCAAACTTGGCGCAAAAATACACTTTTTTCCCTAGCTACTAAACTTTAAGCCTAAAATGAAACATGATTTTTCTTTTTATTTTAAGCGAATGGAATCAAAAAGTTAACTTTGCTAGCCTTATTAATGTGAATGATTTATGAAGATAGTTGCCGATGATAAAATACCATTTTTGAATGGTGTTTTCGAAGATAAATGTGAGATAGAGTATTTGCCGGGTGGAGAGATTGATGACCTTGTTTTGAAGAATGCAGATGCCTTGATTACCAGAACGCGTACTAAATGTAATGCATCTTCATTGGAAGGGAGTAAGGTAAAGATGATTGCATCAGCAACCATCGGCTTTGATCATATCGATACAGAATGGTGTGCTAATAATGGCATTAAATGGACCAATGCGCCGGGTTGTAATGCTGAATCTGTTAAACAATATTTGGCATCGGTATTTGCTCAGCTTGTCATTGATAAAGGATGGGAGCTCAAAGGAAAAAAAATAGCGGTGGTAGGAGTTGGCAATGTTGGAAGTCGTGTTTCATCACTTGCCAAGCTACTTGGTATGGAAGTTTATGAGGTTGATCCTCCACGAGCGGAAACCGAAAAAAGTACGTCTTTTTTTAAGCTTGAAGAAATAATATCGGATGTTGATATAATAAGTTTTCATACACCCTTGACGCGAGTTGGTGAAGATGCAACTTATCATTTATGTAACTCGAATTTACTGTCGAAAATGAAATCAACAGCGATAGTCATCAATTCTTCACGGGGCGAAGTGGTTGATGGAAATGCCTTAAAAAGTGCATTGGTTTCTGAAGAAATTGAAGCAGCGGTTCTTGATGTTTGGGAGCATGAGCCGAACATTGACAAAGAGCTGATGGACAAGTGTTGGATCGTCACACCGCACATAGCAGGATATTCTTTGGACGGAAAAGCAAATGGAACAATGATGAGTATTAGGGCAATTAGTAGGCATTTCAATTTAGGAATGGACGATTGGTTGCCTCAAAACATTCCTGAGCCCAAAAGAAAAATAATTGAATTGGATTGTGAATATTTAAGTGTTGAGCGCGCATTATCAAGTGTGTTAGTACATACCTATCCAATAAAGGAGGATGATTTAAGGCTTCGAATGAACATTAAAGGATTTGAAAAACAAAGAGGGGCTTATCCTATTCGTCGAGAATTTAAGGCCTTTGATGTTGTGCTAACGAATGGAAATAAGGAGCTTGTAGAATTGCTTAAAAGCCTGGGGTTCAAAAATGTTAAATTATTGAATCAATAGTTAAAAAGTGTAAAAGATTTCATTTTATCAGATGATTAAGTAGTTTGCGTTATAATTTGTAATGCGTTAAAAAATAAGTTGTTAATTAGTTGATTTTTATTTTTATAGGTTTTATGTTTGGGATCATTCAAGCAACAAACCTTATTTATATCCCGTCAAACATCAGGCTCCATCCTTCCCGGTCGGAGCCTTTTTTTTTATAAAAAAACTCCCCAAGGCAAATTTGCCATTGGAGAGTTCATCTCAATTCAAATTCACTTATTTATAAAGTGGCGATTTTATCAAGGTGATGTGCGTTGACAAATTCATTAAGCGATTCATTTAGTGTAGGATTGCCTATTTCTTGTAAATCGTAATGAACACGTGTGTTTGGTTTACTTATTGTTACAATTCGATTAAGATCAATAGGTGTTCCAATAATAACAGCATCGCATGGTACGGCATCGATAGTGGCTTGCAAATCTTTAATCTGCTCTTCGCCATAACCCATAGCTGGAAGCAAGGTGCCTATGTTTGGATATATTTTAAATGTTTCAGCCAATTTTCCAACAGCATATGGTCGAGGGTCAACAATTTCTGCGGCGCCAAATTTCATGGCAGCTACAATACCTGCACCCAATTTCATTTCACCATGTGTTAAAGTAGGTCCATCTTCTATTACAAGAACACGTTTTCCTTTTATGGCATTTATATCATCCACTCTAATTGGAGAAGCGCCATCAACAACGCTGGCTCTCGGATTAGCTTTTTCTATATTAGCTCTGAGTTGATTGATATCCTCGGGCGCAGCGCTATCCATTTTATTAATTACGACCACATCAGCCATCCTTAAATTGACTTCACCAGGGTAGTAATTGAGTTCGTGGTTAACACGATGAGGATCGGCAACGGTAATTAATAAGTCAGGCTGATAGAATGAGAAATCGTTATTACCACCATCCCAAAGAATAACATCACAGCCATCAGGGTCGTTTTCGGCTGCACGTACTATAGCTTCATAATCAACGCCTGCATAGATAACATTTCCACGAACCACATGAGGTTCATACTCTTCCATCTCTTCAATGGTGCATTCGTGAAAAGCCAAGTCTTCCACTGTTGCAAAACGCTGCACACGTTGTTTTACTAAATCGCCGTAAGGCATTGGGTGACGAATTGCTACCACTTTTAGGCCTTGCTCCATCAATAGCTCAATGACTTTACGTGAGGTTTGGCTTTTTCCGCAGCCAGTACGTGTAGCACAAACGGCTATGACAGGCTTAGTACTTTTGATCATGGTGTCGTTAGGTCCCAACAGCATAAACGATGCTCCGGCTGCATTCACTTGTGCCGAAACAGACATTACTTTTTGGTATGGCACATCGCTGTATGAAAAGACGCAAACATCTGCTTCCTTTTCAACGATTAACTTTTCCAGATCATCTTCGGCAAAAATAGGAATGCCATCAGGGTAAAGAGATCCGGCCAATTCGGCGGGGTATTTTCTGCCATCGATATCAGGAATTTGAGCCGCGGTAAACGCAACGACCTTATAGTCCTGATTTTCTCTGAAGAAAGTGTTAAAGTTGTGGAAGTCTCTTCCGGCTGCACCAATAATAATGACTCTTTTCATGTTGTAAAGTTTTACTTTCAATTGTAACATGGAACTCACATGTAAATTTTAATAATGCACCTTTGTGCAATCTTATTCTTAAAATTTGCATGTTCGTTTCATACAATTGTTATTTGGTTTGTTAATATTACAGAGCGGTGTTCATTCGTTCTGCGTATAAAAGGGTTTACTATAAAATTAGAGCATAGTATTATAACAAACGAATTTTTGGAACATGTTAAGCAACAGATTTTTAAGTTTGTATTTTATTGGCTCAAATATTATATTTATAAGTTTGTTATGAATTTCTTGGCACATCTATATTTATCCGGTTCTAACCGACACATTCAGATAGGAAACTTTATTGGCGATCATGTCAAAGGAAGAAATCATGAAAAGTTTTCAGCGGATATTCAAAAAGGTATACTATTGCATCGAAAAATAGATCATTATACCGACACACATCCCATAGTCAAACAAAGTTACCGACGTTTGAATAAAAATTATGGCAGATATTCGGGCATAGTGATGGATGTGTTCTACGATCACTATCTGGCAAAGAATTGGGATTTGTATAGTGATGTTAGCTTGAAGAATTATGTGACGAAAGTTCATCGAGTACTTATGACTAATTACTTTAAGTTACCCAACAATGTGAAGCGGTTTTTACCATTCATGGTTAAAAGTAGGCGATTGGAGACTTATGCAACAGTGAACGGCATTAAAAGAAGTTTGGAAATAATGTCAGATTATTCTTCACTTCCCAATGAGACTGATTGGGCCATTCAACAACTCATTGATTTTGATGATGAATTTGACCAGGAGTTTAAAATATTCTTTTCTGATGTAAGAGCTATGGTAAAAGAAGAGTTGGGTGAGAATCCTATGGGCGTCTAGCCTTTATCATACGAGCTTTTCCCTGAAGATCTTTGCGACATTCAATTCCAGAATAGTTTAGGCCCTTTAAAAGTTCGGTCATTTCGTTTTCAAGATACTCATTTATCTCAAAAAACAGAACGCCATCAGCACTCAGAATTTCAAGTCCTTTTTCAGCAATGGCTCTATAAAACAAGAGGGCGTCATTGTCTTCTACAAATAAAGCTGTGTGTGGTTCATGCTTTAATACATTGGCCTCCATCATGATTTTCTCTAATTGACGCACATAGGGAGGATTGCTTACGATGCAGGTGAACATTGTAAGTTCACCATCGCAGTTTAAAGCATCTACTTCTTTGAAGTTTACATCCAGATCGAGATTTTTGGCATTCTGCTGAGCTACAACTAAGGCCTCTTTGGAAATATCCCATGCTTCAACGTAAGCATCTTGAGTCTGTTTTTTTAAAGCAAGAGGAATGCAGCCACTGCCGGTACCAATGTCAAGTATTGAAGATTTGTTGATGCTCGTATCATTCAAAATCCAATGAACCAATTCTTCGGTTTCAGGTCTGGGAATTAAAACCGATGGGTTGACCATCAGCTCAAGTTCATAAAAATGCGTATGACCAATAATATATTGGATGGGTTCAGTGTTTTTAAGTCTTATCAGAATTTGATTAAGCGCCTCAGTTTGCTCAGCGCTTAGTGTGGGATTGCCAAGTGTCAAGAGTTGAGTTGGATTAAGATCAAGAACGTGTTGCAAGGCTAATTTACTTAGCTGCATAATTTCATTCTGTGGATATATGTCTGCCATTTCACGCTTCATAGCAGCTTTGAATTCTTGAATACTTGTACGCTCCATTTTTTGTATCTTGTGTCGCAAAATTACGAAACTCCGATGAATCATCTTAGCACACATGAAAAATACATGCATCGTTGTCTGCAATTGGCGCAGATGGCAGAAGGTAATACTTATCCTAATCCGATGGTTGGGAGTGTTATAGTGCATAAAGGTAAAATAATTGGAGAGGGATACCATTGTAAGGCAGGCGAAGGTCATGCCGAGGTGAATGCGGTAGCTTCTGTTCAAAATAAGGACTTACTTAAAGAATCGACCTTGTATGTCAACCTTGAGCCTTGCGCGCATTATGGCAAAACGCCGCCTTGTTCAAAACTAATTATTGATGTGCAAATACCACATGTTGTTATTGGTTGTATTGATGATTATTCGGAGGTTGCAGGCAAGGGTGTAAAGATGATGGAGGAAGCAGGAGTAAAAGTTGAACACGGCATCTTGGGAAAAGAAAGCCGTGAGTTAAATCGCCGTTTTTTCACCTTTCATAATAAAAAGAGACCCTATGTTATTTTAAAATGGGCGCAGACACTTGATGGATTTATTGATATTGATCGCGATAGTCATTTGTATGGCCAACCAACATGGATAACCAATGATTGGGCGCGAAGAGCGGTGCATAAACAACGAAGCACAGAACAAGCCATACTTGTTGGTCGTCAGACTGCATTAAAAGATAATCCATCCTTAACGCTTCGTGATTGGAGTGGGCATCAACTCTTACGTTTGGTAATTGATCAACAGTGTAAATTACCCGCTGAGATCAAGCTATTGGATGGTACTAGTAAAACGCTCGTATATAATTCGCTTAAGTCTGTTTCACAAAAAAATGTTGAATATGTGCAACTTGATTTTTCCAAAGACCTTCTTATTCAATTGTTAGATGATCTTCATGAAAGAGGCATTCAATCAGTAGTTGTAGAAGGTGGAAAAACCACGCTGAATGCCTTTATTGAAGCTAATTTATGGGATGAAGCTTATAAGTATATTGGTGAAAGATCTTTTGGCAGTGGAATAGAGGCGCCATTGTTAAAGGGCGAATTTTGCGAAAAGCAAGAATTTAACGACAGTAGTTTGTTCATATATCGCAATAATATGGTATTTTAGTTTTAATCAAACTCAAAATGCCATAAATGGAATTTCTAGATAACTTATCTCCGTATTTAATCATGGGCTTAAAACTAGCCTATGTGTTTACAATATTGGTGGTTATTGTCTTAATAATGCTGGAAAACAGGAGTCCCTTAAAAGCAATATCCTGGATTCTTGTTTTGTTACTACTTCCTGGATTAGGCATTATTTTCTATATCTTTTTCGGTCAGAATCTTAGAAAAGAAAAGATTATTAGGCGAAAGGGTTTAAAGAACCATGATCTAATTACTTCCATTGCGCACTCACAAAGTCATAAACTCGCCGATGGGTCATTGGGAGATAATAAAGAGCTTGGCCGGAATAAAAAGTTAGTTCAGTTATTTCTGAATAACTCATCATCAATTGTAACCATTGGGAATACCGTAAAAGTTTTAAATAATGGCAAAGCTACATTTGAGGCGATAATTGCAGCCATAAAAAAGGCTGAAAAGTTTATTCATTTGGAGTTTTATATTTTTGAGGATGATTTAATCGGCAATCAAATTCTCGATGTATTAAAGGAAAAAGCAAGAGGTGGAGTTGAGGTGCGATTGATTGTTGATGATGTGGGTAGCTGGGAGTTGAAGAAGCCATTTTATAAAAACTTACAATCGTACGGTATTGAAATTTATAGCTTCTTACGTGTGCGTTTCCCTTTATTTACCAGTAAAGTTAATTATCGAAATCATCGAAAAATTGTTGTGGTTGATGGTGAAATTGGTTTTGTTGGTGGTTTAAATGTGGCTAATCGTTACATTGATGGGCATCCGAGTTATGGTATTTGGCGCGATATGCATTTAGAGGTAAAAGGAGATGCTGTTAATGCTTTGCAAAGTGCATTTTTGATTGATTGGTATTTTGTTAGTCAGAATGATATTGCGGAAGAGTTCTATTTTCCACCGAAGTTACCCGAGGGTGATAAAATAATGCAGATTGTGACCAGTGGTCCCGATACAGATTGGCCAGGCATTATGATGGGTTATTACCAGGCTATTTCAATGGCTCAGGATTACGTTTATATTACAACCCCTTATTTTATGCCCGGTGAAACTGTACTATTGGCACTTAAATCAGCTGCATTAGGAGGCGTTGATGTTCGGATAATGATTCCTGAGAAAAGTGATGCCTACTTTACTGCACTTTGTACAAAGTCCTATATTCGTGAAATGACCGTGTCAGGTGTTAAGTTTTACTTTTACCAAAAAGGCTTTTTGCACAGCAAGATGATGGTAGTTGATGATCAGGTATGTACGGTTGGTACTACCAATATGGATTTCCGAAGTTTTGAGCAAAACTTTGAAGTTAATGCTTTTATGTATAGCGAAGAAACATCGAAAGAGCTGAAAGGCTACTTTATGGAGGATCTGAAGGAATCGCGATTGATCAACTTGAAAGAATGGCGGAAACGTCCTCTCTGGCAGAAAACCAAAGAGTCGTTTGCACGCTTGTTTAGTCCATTGTTATAACGTTGATTTAACAGCTCCACCTTCCAAAGCATAGACTTGACCAGTAACAAATTCGGCCATTGGTGATAATAACCAAGCGGCTAATGAGCCTAAGTATTTAGGGTTGCCCATCTGCTTTGCCGGAATATTGTCGATGAAAGCTTCTCGTGTGGTCTCAAAGTCTGTACCCTCCATTTGGCTCTTCTTGTCGATCAATCTGTTGATGGCGGCTGTATCATGGGATCCGGGCGCTATCATATTGAAGTTAATGTTTTGTCCGCTTACTTCTTGTGATACCGTTTTCATCATGCCAACTACCGATAGCCTTAAGGAGGTGCTTAGTACAAGGTTTTCGTATGGTTGTTTTACCGATGAACTTTCGATATAAGCAAAACGACCATAGCCTTTGTTTTTGAAGTGAGGTAATAGTTTCTGTGTTAGTTCTACTTTCCAACGTAAAATATTACGATAGGCATCGTCCCAATCAGATAAGCGTGTTTCTTCAAAGAGCTTGGCAGGTGGGCCTCCTGCATTCACTAAAACACCAGAGATATCTTTTTCTTCGGCTAGATTAATGGCTTTATTAATAATGTCAGATTGACTTATGTCTCCAGTAAGTGGAGTAAAGCGGTTTTTATATTTAGCTTTTAACTGATCCAGATCTTCTTGAGTACGTGCAACACCAATTACATTGGCCCCATCTTTCATTAACGCTTTAGTTGTAGCTAAGCCAAATCCAGCTGTGCAACCACAAACTAAAAAGGTTTGATCTTTAATTCCTAAGTCCATATGTGAAAATGTTTCCCTTTACTACAATTAAGTAGGTGGGAAAGTTTTCAAAAAGGAGAGTTCCAAATGTTAAAAAATTACTTCTTCTTTTTACTTGCTTTTGCAAGAGGGTTGTAATCAAGGCAAAGTTGTATCCATTTGCTAAGGTCATCATCCATATCAATGGCATGTGGTTCTACATACACATAACCCTTTAATGGTTTTTTGGTGAAATCCATTAGTTTACATCCTTCTTGCCTTAAAGCTTCTTCGTAATATTCAGGACCAACTCTCGCCATTAAGTTGTTTTTGATAATGCCAACACACATTTTACCATCCACAAGAATAGTTAATCCGCCCATCATTTTCATTTCTTTATACTTGACCTGCTTTTCTTTTAAGACAAGTCTTATGCGGTCTGCCAATAATTCGTCGTATGCCATTGTATAAATTATTAATGGAATGGATAACCAATATTCACGTATGTGCGTAGTTTGAAATCATTTGCATTTGTGCCAACCCCTACGGTAATAGGCCCAATAACACTGTTGATTGCCAATCCGGCACTGGCTCCGATTATAAGCTCATTCTTAGGAACAATTACTGAGTTTGAACCAAAATGACTATTACCGAAATTGGCTGAGTAAATAGCATTAGTTATGATGTGAGCGTATAGTACTTTTTTAATCTTGAAGTTTAATTCTGTTCCGGCAAAAGCAAAGTTTTCAATAATTTTTTCACGATAGTTTAAACCGGCAAAGGGTATTTCTTCTGTGCCTTTATTATATTGTGTTCCACCAACGTAGAACATGTCGAAAAATGGAGCATCATGTGAAAAGGCACCACTTGCTAATTCAATATTCATATCAAATCGAGAGCTTAACGCAAAGAATTTTTGGAATGACGCCTTTCCTTTAATGTAATTATTGCTTGGTACGTCTACATATGGTATTATTAATACTTTGCTACTCTCTTTGCCACTATAGCGTTCGTAAGAATCGTAGTTATGATAGAGGCTTAGATTGAATAAATGTCCTCGATTAGCAAAGAAACGCTTGTTAAGCGTGTTTGCATCCAGAGCAAGTTTTGTTTGAAAAAAACCATTTCCGAAGTGATTAATTTCATTTTCAAACAGCTCGGGAATACCAGATCTCTGACTTGCAATTGTCTCTTTCCAATATAAATTGGCAGTCAACATGGTGTGGTTCTTAATGGTTATAAAAGCTCCAACACTAGCGGTATTTAAATTATAATTAAGAATTCCATGTTTTTTTGCATTATCAGCATATAATGGTAGCGGGGTGCGCTCAAAGTAAAACTCGGAGAGTAGACCCACTTTTTGTTTTTCCCCAATGTAAGCTAGCAAGTTAGCAGATAATCGAGGGTCTTCCGAAATGTCAGCTGTTAGTGCTAATCGACTATTTTTAACCAAAAGATTTCGAATGGTTAAGTTCGTAACTAGGCCAGCTTTTAATTCGTTATCATATCTGAGTGAGAATTTTGCTTTTGCCTGATGGGCCTCCTTAGTGTCAAATATTAATATGAAATCATCACTTTCTTTATTTAATTCATAGGTTATCTTTTTATAGAAACGCGTTCCCATCAGGCGGTTAACGCCTTCGTTGATTTGCTCAACTTCAATGCTGTCACCAGCTTCAAAGCCCAGATGATTGTGGAAGAAATTTAATGATACATTGTTTCTATTTTGAATGTGAATATCCTTCACCAATATTTTTTTACTCACAAAATGACGTGGTACAAATGGTTGTTTTCCCAAGTTATTTATTGAATCCGCCAGCTGATTAAATAAATCCATTTGTTCTCGAGCAGCAATTTCTCCACGTTCTATTATGTGAATGCCATCATCAAAGCTCGAAGTTCCATATGGCTCCAGCTCAGGTGCAACCAGATAATCGCATAGTTTTGAAGCTTCTATTTGTGCAGGATTACTTCCTATGGAGGCCGCATTTAGCAATACTTTAGGAAGGCTATTCATATCTTCTTTGGTGGGATAGTCTTTAAAGCCAACATTCACGCCAATTATAATATCAGCCCCCATATCGAGACATACTTTAACCGGAAAATTATCCAGTACCCCTCCGTCAACCAGATACATGTCTCCCACTTCAACAGGTGTAAAAACAGACGGTATTGCCATGCTGGCTCGCATGGCAAGCATTAGGTTGCCATCTTCAAACACGTGGGTTCTGCCCGATAATAAATCAGCAGCAACACACCTGAAAGGAATTGGTAGGTCGTCAAAATCTTCAACATCGCTTACACGCCAAGTAAGTTCCGATAATAATTCAGATATGCGTTGACCACGTACAACACCCGAAGGCAATTTTAATCCTTTTTTTGTAATGTCAAATTCCAACTGGAAACGATCGTAGTCTCCTTTTTCAACTGGAACAACATCGGTTAAAGCGACTTGGTCGCTTAGTACAACAGACCAATCTGCCGCACGAACAATTGAGTCCATTTCTGCCGCAGTATATCCGCTGGCGTACAAGCCGCCAACTATACTACCCATGCTCGTTCCTGCTATGTAATCCGGTCGAATGCCAGCTTCTTCCAGCACTTTAATAACCCCAATATGCGCCAGTCCTTTTGCACCTCCACCACTAAGTACAAGTCCAATTTTAGGGCGCTCGTTTTTTTCTTGGGCAAATCCTGTTTTAATGGGAAAAGTAAAAAGAGCTAGAAAAAGAAGTACTTGAATTATCTTCATGGCAATTAAGGCTTAACTGTTTTTTATTAACAATACTGACCCATACATGTCAGGTAGTTCCACGAATACTTCAGGAATGGTGAGAGCAAACTCATCAATGGCCTTATTAACGCCTTCCCAATTGTGGTTGTAGTCATGTACGATAATTGCTCCTTCTTTATTTAATTTGGGGTAAAAGAAGTTTAATGCATCAATGGTCGATTGGTATAAATCGGCGTCGATATGCACAAACGCAAATGATGTAGTATTCAAACCAGTTGCGGTTTCTGGAAATACACCTTCTCGGATAGAAATATTTTCATTGCCTTTGATGTATTTTAATACCTCATCAGGACTAGTATTATCAAATTTTACTGTTTGTGGCCTAACACTCCCGTCACAATCTTCACGAATCACCTGTTTTGGTAGTCCATTAAAACTGTCAAACAAGTACAATTTCCGATCAGGCAACATATGGTGAATTAACTTGGCTGTTTCACCTTTATAAACGCCTAGCTCGGCAATTTCGCCGTTAATATTATTCTTTACAATACGATTTAACTGAAGCCAGGTAGAGTAAAAACGCATTTTGTCTTTAAACGGCCTCTCCAATTTTAATATGTCTTTGGGAATTGAATTTTTCTTTTGAGCATCAAGCCAAACAAAGGGTTTAAATAATTTATGGGTATAGAAGCTCCAGAAGTAACTTAAGCCAACTATAGCAACAAGAACTATTAGAATGAGGTTAATGTATTGAATGCTCGTCATAGTAATGTGTTTAAAACAAAGATAAATAACTTTAGTTGCTATGCGAACTGTTTCTTAGTGTTGTTTTAGTGATTATAATTTAGGATTCATGCTTAACTGTTTAATAATTTATACTTTTAGGTTTATTAATTTAAATAATTCCAACTTATGAAATATTTATTGCCCTTATTATTCGTTGCATTCTTAATGTCTTGTCAACCATCGAACCAAGCTAGTACTGAATGGTCAATAGCTTTGCATGGTGGAGCAGGAAATATGAATAGGAATGGATTTACACAAGAGCAGATTGAGCAGTACGAAGAAGGACTTCAAATAGCTTTAGATAAAGGCAAGAAGGCATTGAGTGAGGGGCAGTCTTCGCTTGATGTGGTTGAGTTGGTAGTACGTGAGTTAGAGAATAATCCTTTATTTAACGCCGGAAAGGGAGCTGTTTTTACTAACGATGGTAGAAATGAGTTGGACGCAGCTATAATGGATGGACGTGATTTGAATGCAGGTGCCGTTGCCGGAGTAGGAGATATAAAAAATCCAATTAGCGCAGCTCGTTTGGTTATGGAACAATCACCACACGTTTTACTTATTGGAAAGGGAGCTTCAAAATATAGTGCTGAGAATGGTATTGAGTTGGTTGATAGTTCATACTTTTATACGGATAAGCGCTGGCATTCATTACAAAGAGCCTTGCAAAGAGCTGGTAAGAATGGCACTGTTGGCTGTGTTGCTATGGATAAGAATGGTGATTTAGCTGCGGCTACATCTACCGGAGGCATGAACAATAAACGTTATGGGAGAGTTGGTGATGTACCCATAATAGGTGCGGGAACTTATGCCAATAATAATACTTGTGCCGTTTCTGCTACTGGACATGGGGAGTATTATATACGCTATACGGTTGCTCATGATATCTCGGCCTTGATGGAATACAAGGGTTTATCGTTGAAAGAAGCTGCTAATGCTGTTGTAAATGGTAAATTGAGTAACGAGGCCGGTAATGGAGGTGTTATCGCGGTTGATAAAATGGGTAACATAAGTTTGGAGATGAATTCTACAGGTATGTTTCGTGGATGGGCTAATTCCAATGGTGTGGAAGGTGTTGCTATCTTTAGAGATGAGATAAATCAATAGATATTACCGATGTAATTTTTTAATGATTAAAATATTTTTAATATTTGTTGTGAACAAATATTGTTTATGCATGTTTACAAAAATAGAACTTGATAAATGGGAGATATAACACATATACACGCTTTGGCTTACTTTAATTTATTAAAGACAAGTGGCTGGATTGAGAGTCGGGTAAAAGAAGCGTTAAAACCTTTTGGAATAACGCATGCCCAGCTCAATGTATTACATATATTAAGTGAGAATGATCCTGAGCCTGTTTCGGCCAATGACTTGAAGGAACGAATATTGGTTTCTAGTCCTGATGTGACTCGTCTTTTAGATCGTTTGGTGAAGAAAGAACTGGTGCATCGTGAGACTTGCCCCAATAATCGGCGGAAGATGGATATTTCTTTAACCGGAAATGGTAAAAAGATATTTGGTTCGACTCAGAAGGCGATGAAAGATGCTTTGGGAGATTTTTTTAAGGATAAGCTTACTGTAGAGGAAGCAAAAGAACTGAGAAAGATTATGCATAAAATAAGGGAATAAATTTTTTATTTTAATACTTGTTGTGAACAAATATTGTTTTCAACGCTTTATGTTTAAATTATAAATTTTAAATAATAGAAAAATGAAAATTAAGAATGTAGTGTTAGTATTAGCTGTTGTAATGTTTTCGTATGTTGTATCAGCGCAGAAAGTAGAAGTTGATACAAAAGTATCAACTGTACATTGGTTAGGTAAGAAAATAGGTGGTGAGCATGATGGTTATATCAAATTAAAAAGTGGGCAACTTGTAATGAAGGGCGATAAAATTGTGTCCGGAAGTTTTATAATGGATATGAACTCAATCACCAACACCGATATTGAGGATGCCGAATACAGTCAGAAGCTTGTGGGACATTTAAAGTCAGATGACTTTTTTGGAGTAGCTAGCTATCCTACAGCCAAATTTATTATTACCAAAAGCACAAAATTTAAAAATGGAAAAGCAACAGTGTTTGGTGAACTAACCATTAAGAATAAGACTGAAAGCATTTCATTTGATGTTGAAAAAAGTGCTTCCGCTTATGTTGCAAAGATCGATGTTGATCGTGCCAAATTTGATGTGAGATATGGTTCTGATTCCTTCTTTGACAATCTTGGGGATAAGGTGATTGACGATATTTTTACCCTCACACTTAACTTAGTTACTGATTGATTTACGCTAAAAATTTAGACAATGAAAAAAATATTAGCATTCGCAGGAAGCAACAGTAGCCAATCGATCAATAGGGAATTGGTGAATTATACCACTTCTTTGCTAACAGATGTTGAGGTGACTAAGCTAGATATTAGCAAGTGGATTGTGCCGATTTATTCACTTGATATGGATCCCGATGAAACGCCTGAGCTGATTTCTGAATTGATAGAGTTAATTTCGAAACACGATGGATTTATTTTATCATCACCGGAGCATAATGGAGGTACTCCTGCATTTCTGAAAAATATATTCGATTGGCTAAGTCGTAGATCAAAGAATGTTTTTGACGGAAAACCAATGCTTTTGATGAGTACATCTCCAGGTCAAGGAGGTGGCACAACTAATAGAAAAGTACTTGAACATATGCTACCGTATCTGGGTGCAAATATAAGTGCTACATATAGTTTGCCTTCGTTTTATCAAAACATGGAAGATGGCAAGTTGAAAGCTGAGTTTCTGGAAGATTTAAAACAGGCCGTAAGCAGATTCGTTAAGTGAAATAGTGTTGTTGGTAAATTGTTTATGAGATGAATAATCCGATTTTAAATATTCAGAAACTGAATATGCCGTGGAAGACTCAGGACCCGTTTTTGTTTTGTGCACATCATTTAGATATGTACCCTGGAGGAAACGCTGAACAAGGACCAAATGTAAGTTTGGAGGGGCGAAATATAGGTCAGGATTTTGCCGGAAAGGATGGCTGGAATATGTATCATGGCACTAAGGTACCTGGTTTTCCTGCCCATCCGCATAGCGGTTTCGAAACGGTTACGGTAGTAACTAAAGGTTTGGTCGATCATTCTGATTCGCTGGGCGCTGCCGGGCGATTTGGCGGTGGCGATGCACAATGGTTAACTTCCGGAGCAGGGGTTCAACATGCCGAAATGTTTCCTCTGCTTAATGCCGATTCCAATACTTTTGAGATATTTCAGCTTTGGTTGAATTTGCCAGCTAAAAGTAAAAAAGTGGAACCTCATTATAAAATGTTGTGGCGAGAAGATATACCAACAATAACTATTAAAGATGTTGAAAAACGAGAGACTGTGCTAAATTTGATTGCTGGTACTTATGGCGATCATGTTGCATTGTCGCCAACACCAGATTCATGGGCAGCCGATGCTGATAACCACGTTCAGATATGGACTTTTAAAATGCATGCGAATGCCGAGTTTGTTATATCATCATTGAATGATGAGGTAAATCGATCGCTCTATTTTTATGATGGAGAATCCTTTATACTTGCGTCAACCGAGGTACAGAAAAATCATTTTATAGAGTTGAATCCTAAGGAAGAAGTTCGAATTGTTAATGGGTCAAAGGATGGTTACTTCCTTTTTTTGCAGGGAAGGCCTATTAATGAACCATCAGTGCAATACGGACCTTTTGTCGCTAATAGCAAAGCTGAGTTGCAAGAAACCATGTCGCTATATCAACAAACACAATTTGGCGGTTGGCCTTGGGATTCATCTGATCCTGTTCATGATAAAACGTTAGGTAGGTTTTCAAGAAATCCCGATGGAGACGAAGAGTTTAAGTGATTTAAAAATCTAATAACTCCTTTAGTTTTTTGTAGCCAGTTCTGCTTACTTTTAATTTAATTTCATCATTAATGATGGCTAAATGGTTGTCTTTGCTATAGGGTTCAAGGTGTTTAATTTTTTCGGTATTAACGATGTAGCTTCGGTGGATGCGAACGAAGAGCTCATTGGGTAAATGGTCTTCGAAATACTTCATTGTTTTGGCCTTTAAAAAGTGATTGTTATCGGTGTATAGCATCACATAATCATCTTGCGCTTCAATGTATAAAAGCTTATCAAGAGGAATTACTTCTAGCTTATTACCTTTTTTTACAACAATGCGCTCTAGATTTTCTTCCGTACTATTCTGAAGGTTTGAAATCTGCTTTTGATTGGATGTAATACCAGAATTAAGTTTTTGCATCAACTTTTCAACTGCATCGTTGAAGCGTTTTTCATTAAATGGTTTCAAGAGATAATCAACGGCATTTAATTCAAATGCTTTTAATGCGTATTGGTCGTAAGCTGTTGTGAATATAACATGCAGTGGTTCATCAATAACTTCCATTAATTCAAGACCAGTTACTTTAGGCATCTGAATATCTAGAAAAAGCATGGTTGGTTGATGTTCTTTAATGGCTTTGATTGCTTCAAAACCATTGGAACACTCAGCAGCAATGCTTATTTCGGGCCATTTTTTCAGATAAGCTTTAATAATGTTACGGGCCAATGGTTCGTCGTCAACAATGAGTGCTTTATATTGTGGCATGCGATTTAATTTCAGTTATTTAAAGATACATTTTTCTGCGGAATGCGAAGTGTTACCTCAAAGTGCCCATTTTCTTGATGATGACTTACTAAATCCTTTCGATTGTATAAGAGAAAGAGTCGTTCCTTAACATTGTTGAGTCCCACACCAGTTCCTTTTTTCGCGGCGATGGCGTCCTTGTCGAAATTGTTTATCACACTTATTTCTAACTCGCCATCCAAACACCTGCAAAATGTTCGCACAGTAACGGGCTCAATGCTTTCATGCACGCCATATTTAACCGCATTTTCATAGAGGGGTTGAAGAATCAATACAGGAACCAGTAGGTCTTTGCATTCCTTTGGCACTTCTGCTTCACACTGTAAGCGATCCCCAAACCTTACTTTTTCTATTTCCATGTAACGCGACATGTTTTTAAGTTCATCGCGCAGAGGTAGTAAAGCGTTTTCATTTTTCTTTAATGAGTACCTCAAAAAGTCAGATAGCTTATTAATCATTTCTCGCGCATCATCAGGTTCCGTTATGGTTAATGAGCTAATGCTATTTAAACTATTAAACAGGAAGTGAGGGTTTAGTTGAGATTTAAGTGCGTTTAATTCCGATTCTCTTAACGAACGATTCAGCCTTTCCTGTTGTCTGTTTTTTTCATCCAAATCGGAATAAAAGATAAACATATAATAAACCATAACATACAACATAAACTGCAGCCCACCCACAATGGCACGTATAGTGAATGCTTGATCAGAAAAAAGTATTTGCATGCTTGTTTCAGGTACAAAAAGATCCAGAAGCGATTTCCCTACAAAAAGCCAAATAGTTACAACAACAACTCCGGTTATTGAATGTTGAGTAAAGGCACTCCACCTTCCTTTGCTTGTGTCGATGTATAATACCGGAAACCAAATGCTCAAACCTATGGTAAACATTAATACATTAAAAATGAGACTGTCGGTTATGGCAATTGTAAGTGGTAAACTGTATACGATAGTGTCGGTAAAGGCATGGATAGCACTTAAAATGATCCAGACTAGGGCATACAGTTTAAAAATTTTGGCTTGCGAAACAATTGGGTGATTCATGTCTTGTGTTTAATGATCTATAATTGGTAAAAGACATTCAAGAATGTAATTGGTTGCTTAGAAATTCTTAAGCTCGCCACCGCCAAAGATGGCAACACCTTTAATGGTTAGTGTTTTTGATGGATCAGAGTTGTTCTCTGAAAAATAATTGCGCTTATCAGCAAAGCCACCAAATATTGAAACCATCTCCGTTCTGACATTCCAATCGCGAGGAACAATTATTTTTGTACCACCAAATATCACCGCTAAATCTAATACGGCGCCTTGTTCTGATAATTGGCAGCGCTCCATACTTATTTCACCACCACCAAAAATGGCTGTTATTTTACCACCTTTAAAATTTTGTGACTCTACCTGTGTCACACCACCACCAAAAATATCAACTTCATCAATTGTGTCTGCATCATCCCCAAGGTGATGTGTTGATGTAAAAGGTTTTTTCTTACGAAAAATAAATTGGACACCTGCAAGGATTACTAGAACTGGCCAATAGCGAAATAAATCGCCGTAGTGGATTTCTTCAAATAAGCGAGGTGATAGAAAAAAGAAACCTACTGCCATCATAATAAGTGCGGGAACATATTCTTTTTTGATGAGGTTGATAACTCCAATGGCTACCAATATCATAGGCCAACTAAATAGGATGTAATAGATGTTTGAAGGTAATAAATCCATTGTGCCCATTAATAATATAGAACCGGCTAAAATTATAAATAGTCCGATTATGGCTCTGTTGTTTCGTTTTAATTCAGTCATGATATTTCGTTTTAAATTCATTGCTAAAGTAATGGTTGATGGCACTTTGAACTACAATAAATCGGTGAAGTGCGCGTTTAATAGGGTAAGTGACGAAAACTTTGCTACGCTATTGCTTTAACCATTATGATTTATTAATTTTAACAAAAATTAACTCTTCTCCCCCATGGAAATCACAGACTACCCAAAATCATCGAACACGCTTTCGATTGCAGGTTTGGCTCTTTCAGTGCTTGCTTTTGTTATTGCTTTAATCCCTTGTTTCGGAATGGTGGCGGCTATTCCGGCTGTTCTAGGTTTAATATTTGCCATTATTGGTTTGGCGCAAAGTCCGCGTTATCGAACGCCTAAAAGTGTAGCGATAGTAGGAATCATTATGGGTTCAACAGCTCTGCTCATTGCAGGTGTATGGACGGGTATAATTTCTACATTTTCTAATAATGCTGAGTATCGAATTGAGCAACGTGTTGAACGAATTATAGATAATATTGCTGAGGAACTTCAGGAAACTGATGTGCACATTCGCATCGAAGAAAATACCTTAAGTGCTGAAGAAATAGCGCGCATTCGTGAAGAAGCAAGTCAGGCTGGTGAGGTTGCCGAACGAGTGGTTGAACAAATTTTAGAAGGTATAAATGCCATCGATATTGAGTCGAATGATAAAAAAATAACAATACGAATTCCTCGTACAGAGTTGAGCGAAGAAGAATTGAAGGAGCTCCAACATGAATTAAACGAATTGGAGACAGAAATTCGAAAGGTGGTGAAAGAGTTTAAAATCACCATTGAGGAAAATACGTCCAATGAACGATAGTAATCAGAAAGACTGGAGGCTTTTTCAGTTCCTGATTCTTGTTAGTCTAGCCATTGGTTTATTTTATCCGCTTTTAACTTCTAAAGGCATGGTAGAATTAAATTGTCCTTTTGCGGCTAACAGTGTTCATGATTGCCCCTCATGTGGTTTATCCCGAGCTTGGTTTTATCTTTACGAGGGAGAATTGGAGTTAGCTAATCAAGCCAATAGCAATGCGTATAAACTTTTACTCTTACTCTTACTACAAGTGGTATGGCGCTCATATCTATTAATAAGGGTAGATAAAATAGCTTATCCTATTGCAATGGATTTGATTGTAACCTTTGCTTCAATCATCCTGTTAGCGGGGCCTTATTTGAAAAGCCTGATGTTTTGGGTATTAAGAGTTGTTTAGGTATTTGTGTTTTTCCAGGATTCCAATGTGAAGCTATCTTTCAATTTTATTCCTTTCATGTTTTGCTCCAGATTACAGCATTCGATGTGCATATCGTGTTCAAAAAACAGTGTTATATCATCCTCGATAGCTTCGTTTAGGAAGCGTACCTTGTCCTCTATACTAATGATCGGATTGGTGTCGTAAGCCGGTATCCAAAGTAATTGAATGCAAGCTGCTATAGGAATGTGATCACCAACAAAGGCTATTTTCCCATGAGGTGTATTGATAATTGGTACCATGTTACCAACCGTATGACCATCAAAGATTCGAATGTCGATGTTTGGTAGCCACTCGCCTTCTTTGTCTATTAATCTGAGTTTTCCTGATTCAAACACAGGCATCATATTTTCAGGAAAATAAACGGCGCCTTCTCGCATATTTGGATTCAGGTAATTCTCCCATTGCTTCTTTTCAACCCAATAATCTGCGTTGGGAAAGCTTAATTGCACCTCTCCATTTTTATCGAAATGCGTACACCCTCCGCAATGATCAAAATGTAGATGTGTTAATAGAACGTCAGTGATATCGTCAAAAGAATAGCCTACTTTTTTTAACGAATCTCTTAAGTTATCATCACCATTAAGGAAATAGCGCGAAAGAAACTTGTCACTTTGATTAGTTCCAATGCCTGTGTCGATGAGGATGCGCCTGTCTCCAGTATCAATAAGAAGACAACGAAGACTCATGTTGCAATAGTTATCCTCGTTAACCGGATATTGGTTCTCCCACATTTTTTTAGGAATAACACCAAATAAGGCACCACCATCACACATAAAATTCCCTGTTTCTATCTTATAAAGCTTCATCGTATCGTATTCTTATGTATTTTTAGGAACGCAAAAGTAAGCGTTGGGTTCAATTTACAAGAGGAGTTTAACATATTTAACTAATTAATATGAAGGTTCATTTTATTGCCGTTGGAGGAAGTGCTATGCACAATTTAGCTATTGCATTGCATTTAAAGGGATTTGAAGTAACGGGTTCTGACGATGAAATTTTTGAACCTTCTAAGTCGAGGTTGGCTAAGCATGGTTTGTTGCCAAAGCAAGAGGGATGGAATGTCAATAATATTAATGAGGATTTAGATGCCATTATATTGGGGATGCATGCTCGTAAAGATAATCCGGAACTATTGCAGGCGCAGGCCTTAGGTCTGAAGATTTATTCCTATCCAGAATATTTGTACGAGCAGACCAAGGATAAAACACGAGTTGTTATTGGTGGAAGTCATGGTAAAACTACCACAACAGCTATGGTGATGCATGTGTTGAAAGCTTTGAATATGGATTTTGACTACATGGTTGGCGCTCAACTCGAAGGTTTTGATACCATGGTTAAGTTGACCAAGCAGGCACCAATCGCTATTTTCGAAGGTGATGAATACCTCTCATCCCCCATAGATTTAACACCTAAGTTTCATTGGTACAAACCACAGGTTGCTATGTTGACAGGTATTGCCTGGGATCATATGAATGTATTTCCTACCTGGGAGAATTACATTAGTCAGTTTAAAATATTTGCTGATAGCATGGCGAAAGATGCTGCTTTAGTGTATTTCAATGACGATGTTGAATTAGTTAAGTTGGCCGATGAGCAAAGTAATCGGCTAAAGACCTTTGCATATAATACGCTTCCGTACGATAATGTGGATGGAATAAGTGTTGTGAAGTGGAACGGAAAGGAGTTTCCAATGCAAGTATTTGGCGATCATAACTTGCAAAACATGAATGGTGCGCGTTTGGTTTGTAATCAAATTGGTATTAGTGATGATAATTTCCTGGCGGCTATGCAGAGTTTTAAAGGTGCTGCTAAGCGCTTACAACTTTTGGAGCGTGACGACTCAACAAATATTTATCTTGATTTTGCGCATTCACCGTCAAAGTTAATGGCGACAACTAATGCTATGAAGCAACAATTTACGAATCGTCGTCTAATTGCGGTAATGGAGCTACATACTTTTAGTAGTCTTAACAAAGATTTCTTGCCTCAGTATAAAAACACCATGGATAAAGCAGATGTGGCGGTTGTATTTTTTAACCCTTCGGTACTCAAACATAAAAAGCTACCTGCTCTATCTAAAGAAGAGGTGCATAAAGCCTTTGGTCGTGATGATTTATTGGTGATGACAGAATCGCAGGAATTGGTTCAATACTTGAAGAAGGAGGAAATTGTTAATAGCAATATCTTGCTCATGACATCCGGTAATTTTTCGGGGCTTAAGCTTAATGATTTGGCTAAGGATTTACTGAATAAATAACGCAAAGAAATCTTTTTTGCATCATCTTGTAACTTCTCATTTGGTATAGGCGTCCTATTATTCGGAGCAGAATGCTTCTGGTAATTTGTAAACAATAACTTAAATACCCATATTATGAGAAAATTAGTACAAGGTGCACGACTTTTACTGTCCGCATTATCCATGTTATTAGTGCTGTCATGTCTTCAGGCACAAGATGTCCTTGATCAGGTAGATGAAACTTATCCTAATATAACCAACATCGAAATTGAGGGGTCGTTCTGTTCAGTTGATGTTCAAGGAGGTTCTTCTTCAGATGTACATTTTACTGGTGAAATTATGGCCTCGCGTTCGTACGACATCAAGATACGCCACAATGTGAGTGGTAATACTTTACGTGTATGGATTGATCGTCCTAATAGTATTAGAGGAAATGTAAAAGGGAAATTAACGTTTAAGGTTCCTGAGAATACGAATTTAAACGTAGATAACTCAAGCGGGAGTGTTAATGTTGCTAACATTGGAGAAGCCGAGGTAAAACTTAAGGCCTCGAGTGGAAGCATTAAGGCACAAAGTATAAATTCGTCATTGGTGATTGGTGCTTCATCGGGAAGTTTAAGTGCTTCTGATATTAATGGTGATGTGAAGGCAAATACGTCTTCGGGAAGTCAGCGCATTAATGGAGTAAAAGGAAACCTAACTACCAAAGCTTCATCAGGCAGTATTAAGGTTGAGGGTGTTGGAGGCGATGCTTCTGTTACGACTTCATCTGGTAGCCAATCCATTCAAATGATTGAAGGTAATGTGTGGTCGAAAGTAACGTCAGGAAGTTTAAATATTGCTGGTGTAACAGGTGATGTTAAAGCGGCTTCTTCATCAGGAGGTATTCGTTTAGATCGCGTTACTGGTGCTGTGAACCTTAAAAGTTCGAGCGGAAGTCAAAAAGGTTCTAATATAAAGTTGACGGGCACATCTTATTTTGAAGCTTCATCGGGAAGCGTAAGCATGGACTTGTTAAACGAAAAGGATGAGCTTAGTTTTTCCTTGTCTGCTTCGTCAGGCGGCTTGAGTGCCAAAGGTGATAAGGGAAGAAAGAAAATGATTATTGAAAGAGGACCGATTAAGATCGTTGGTTCCACTTCTTCAGGAAGTCAATCGTATAGATAAAATTAAGGTTTGGTTAAAGTGATGAAGCCCCTGTTAAATCTATTTGATTTGCAGGGGCTTTTCTTTGAGCAATAGTGGGAGTCGTTTAATTGTGTGAATATAAAGGCTGAAAGCCTTATTTAATATAGCCCAAGGCAGTGCCTTGGGTGTATTAGTTGTTGAATTTTCGCCCTGTAAGGGCAATTTATGATCTTAGTCAATAATATTTATAAATAAGCTGTCCTTTCAAGACGAACTAAATTCTATCAAACTTACCCAAAGCCTTGCCTTGAACTGAATTGACCAGCACTTTGAGTTCGTTAACTCATTGTGTTTTAACTCTTGATTGGAATTAATTAAAGTAAAATCCAATCTTCACAGCAAAGCGGTTGTACTCATCAATTAGAGTGGAATTATTCTGCACATAACTCTCCGTTTTTTCCACTTCTATTTCCTGAAATTGATATCCCACTTGAAAAACGATTCCATTATTGGCATTAAACCACATAATGCACCCAAGGCCGCCACCATATCGCATTCCACCTTTCGAATCATAGGTTTGCATCGAGTTGCTTTTTCTGTCGTCGATGGCAAAAGCCCAGCCTCCATGGGCAAATACAAATGGGTTTATTTTTCTTGATTTAAAATTGTATTGCGCTTCAACAAATGCGGGTAGTACGGTTTCTTCGTAAAACTCTAGACCGCTTCCAATACCCATTGACAGATTGGGTGAAAAATGATAACCCAAGGAGGATGTGAAGGCGAAAGGCGCTTTTTGTTCACTTCCACTGCTGCCAGCGAGAATTCCAAAAGTTGTTTTGTTGTAAATGCCTGTAAGTTGCCTATTCTCTACTATGTCTTTTGATTCAGGTTTACTTCCCATATCAATGCGTTCAATATCGCTATTTGAAAATGTGAAAATTTGATCACCATATTTTATGGCAAGGTCTTTATCAGGATTTATTTCTGTGATTTCACCACGAATAATGGTTCCATTTTTAAGATAGACAGTGTGTTTGGCTTTTTGGGCAAACGATAAATTTGTTGCAAGAATAACAATGACCAGGGTGAGGTAAAATTTCATACTATTAGGTTTTGATTATATACCTAATGATGAAGGTTTGCAATTATGGTTGCGCTGAAGGTTTTAATAAAGTGTAACCTGTGGAGTGAAAAAAGGGAAGGTGTTATTAAAGTTGCTCATCGAGCATTCTAAGATAAAAACAAGTTTTTAGCAAGATAATTTCACAAATGGCTCTTCTCTATATGCTACGGCAAATATTCGAAGAACTA
>JAFMVD010000049.1 GCA_025499625.1 Carboxylicivirga fragile
TGATAAATCATTTTGCTAATTACAATGGTTAATGCCGATACAAAAGCACAGATTGATTTTTTTATCAATCGTTTTGGTTTGTAAACGGTATTACTGCTGTGGAATATACAATTAACGAGATAGTGATAAGGCCGTGAATATCCTTATGAATCAACAAAAAGATCCATTATCGGAGCATGAGTACCATCGATTGAAAACAAAGCTTTTAATCATATCATATAACAAGCACAAATGAAAAACACAAAGTTCTTATTTTTAGTTCTTTTAATTAGTATGCTTACAAGCAATATGATGCTTGCGCAAAAAGTTATAACACCTGCCCATCGGGAATACTATGCGATGGACCGAGAGGACATGACTTTTGATGACGAACAGGTTTTATTGGTCAATTATCGCGGTTTTGTTTCGCCAAGGCAACATAGTGTTACTCAATTTACCAATGTATGGTTTCTTCCTATTGGGGCACCGCGTTATGAGTTTAACCTTAACTTTTTTGATAAGGGTACAGGTCGTATTATCGAAGATGATGTACCTACTAAATGGAAATCGTGGATAGACGATGGTGAAAGCTATGATCCTCTGGGGTCTAATTTCCGTCCTAACTCACCTTCAATAATGGTGACTCAGGATGAACGCTGGCAGCCCAACCAATACGAAAGAACGGCTACCTTTCATAAAGAGTATAATCATAAATGGGTCAGTTTCTCGGCTAAGAGTTGGACTAATGTATCGTTTGAGGATGATGAGGTTTTTATAAAACTGGTTTTGAGAAATAGACTCTCCAAAGATTTAGAGATGACTCTTATGCCTAATCAGGTGGCAGAAATAATGGAATGTCATTTTAAAGTGGGCGGTACCAAAGCTGATTCTATTGATGCCTTTACTCATGGTAGTAAAATGGCGCATGCTCGTGTTTCTTCATCCATAAAAAATACAAGTGATAAAGGGTTCGAAATAAATATTGCACCTGGAGAATCTGAAACCTACTATTTTGCAGTTAAGTTTTACGAGCCGCAAAATGGAGCGCCTGAAATATATCAAGCCGACATTAAGCAGCGCATGGAGCGCGCAGATAAAAAAACGCGTGATATGTTGGCTTGGGCTTACGATAAGTTGCCACAATTTAGTAGCAGCAATAAGCAGCTTGAAGAATATTATTACCGCTGCGTATTATCGGTGTTAATGAGTCGTTATGAAAATCCGAATTATATTTCAGATGTATTTTGGGCTGTAGGTACGTGGCCATACACCATTAGTTGGGATAATTCATACACTTCGGATCTTTTGGCAATGTTGGATCCGGAAAGCTTAAAAGGAGCCATATTGACCGATTTTGAGCAGGTACAATTAAAGCGTACTTACGTTGGTTGGAACGGTGCTCACTGGGACATTCTTTATATACAAGAGCCATTTGCTCTTCAAACCATGATTGAAGCTTATATCAGACATACAGGTGATTATTCGATTTTTGATGAAGTAGCAGCAGGCAAAACAGTTTGGGAATGGATGCAAGCTTGGGTAGATGAATTACAAAGCAATTATACCAATAAGCTGGGCTTAATTGATGTTGGATACAATACTGAGAAGATTATTGAAATACGAACCGATGGTTATAATCATGCTGTACCTATTACCAATACGCTTACCATTGATTTGTTATACACAATGGTGGATTGGGCAGATAAACGTGCTGAAAAGAAACTTAAACAAAGCTATTTTAAAGATGCTGAAAAGCTAAAAGGTTTGGTAGATAAATACATGTGGAATGAAAAGTTAGGCTGGTTTGACAATTATTATCCTGATGGAAGCAAAGGAACCATATGGACTTACCATTTATTCGACCTTCTAGGAACAGATTACCTGCCAGATAACCAAGCTTTCAAATTGGTAAGTCATTTACAGGAAGGTGAGTTTTTAGGTAAATATGGTGTCTACTCCATTGCTCGTCGCGATTCAGTGCATTGGGATTTAATTGACTCTGATTGGGGAGGCGGTGGACAGTATGCTGGCATGCCTGGACGTATTTCGCGAAATTTGTATCAGAAAGGTTTTGCCGGTAAAGGCTGGGATGTATTAAAACGAAATATTCGCTATATCGATCATTTCCCATATCTACCACAAAATCCGCGTATTGATGCTCCAGAGCAAGACCGTTCATCCATGCCAGTTCAAATTGCAGCAGGTGCAGGTATGGAAGCTATTGTTTTCGGAACTTTTGGTGTGAAAATAGAAGATGATAAGCTCACTATCAAACCATTTAATCATGAGGATATAGGTGAGGCCACTTTGAAGAATATCAAATACAAAGGGCGTAGTTTTGGAATTCAACTAAAGCGTAAAACCTATTCGGTTTATGAAGATGATAAACTAATTGCCACTAAGTTTTATGGAGAAAAAGTAGAACTGTAGTTATTCTCAAAAGGCATTAATTTTTTAATTAAAGTGCCATCTATATTGTAGGTGACACTTTATTCATTTTACTCTTAAACGGCTAAAAGTTCTCCTAGGACGAGTTTCTGTTAATTGCTCTTATTTAAAGTTTTATTAGGGCGTATATTAGTATGTTCAAACATATGAACATGCAAACCAAGGTTTGTCCAGATATACGCGTATGAATTTAAGAATTGATCATAAAAGTCCGCTTCCTTTGCATGCTCAAGTAGAAGAGCTACTTCGTACTTTGATTGAATTGCCAGAGTATAAAGATGGCGGATTGCTGCCTAAAGAAGTTGATTTAGCTAAGAAATTGGGTATATCCAGAAATACTTTGCGTCAAGCAACTAATAAACTAGAGTACGAGGGTTTATTAATCAGAAAAAAAGGTGTAGGAACAAAAGTTGCGCACAAACAAGTAACCACTCACTTAAACGAATGGCATAGCTTTACGCAGGAGATGAATGATAAAGGAGTTGCTTTTACAAATGTATCCTTGAAAAGCGAGTGGGTGAATGCAAATGAAAAGATAGCTACTTTCTTTGAAATTGAGCCAGATACTCCTGTTTTGAAGTTGAGCCGCTTGCGCGGAGATGAAGATGGCCCCTTTGTCTTTTTCGAAAGCTATTTTCATCCTAAAATTGGACTAACAGAAACAGAGGATTTTACACGACCACTTTACGAAATTCTTGAGAAAGATTATAATGTAACGCCGTCTCTTTCAAACGAAAGGTTAAAGGCACGGCTAGCCTCAGAAATTACTTCGAAACGACTTAAAATCAAAAAGAATGATCCTGTATTGGTTCGAGAACGTTTTGTTTCCGATCCAGGGAATCGTCCACTAGAATATAACATTGGCTTTTACATAGCCGAACGTTTTACATATACGATAAGCATTAAACGATAAGTATGAAACGACCATACAAATTCAATCAATAAAGTTGCAAATAGGGTAAGGATTGAATTTTTAGGGAGTTCCATCTGACTATAAAAAATAAATATAAACAGATGAAAAATATTGCAATAGGAGTTGATGTTGGAGGTAGTCATGTGAGTTGTATGGCTTACGATTTAATTGAGAAAAAGCTACTAACTGAAACTTTATCAGAAGCAGATTTGAATAATCATGGTAAGTCTGATGAGGTGATAGCTGCCTGGGGTGGTGTCATAAAAAAAACAATTGAGTTGGTTGGCTTAGAAAATGTCGGTGGAATTGGATTTGCCATGCCAGGCCCCTTTGATTACGTGAAGGGAATACCTCTATTTAAGGGTGAAAATGGGAAATACGAGAATATATATGGAATAGATGTTCCAGTTTTACTAAGGTCGTTTCTAGGTATTAAAGATGATCTGCCAATTCGTTTCATTAACGATGCAACTGCTTTTGCCATTGGAGAAGACCAAGTAGGGAAAGCAAAAGATTATAATCAATCCTTATCCGTAACCTTAGGAACTGGTTTCGGCTCAGCTTTTATTAAAGGAGGTTTACCTATTGTTGAAGGTGATGAAGTACCTCAAAGTGGATGCTTGTGGCATTTACCTTTCGAAGATGGCATTGCTGACGATTACTTTTCAACGCGTGGTTTGCTAAAACGATACGAACAAGCAACTGGTCAGAAACTATCCGGTGTAAAGCAAATTGCGGATCTCGTTTCAAGCAGCCAAGAAGCTCAAGCACTCTTCAATGATTTTGGTGAGAAAATGGGACAGTTTCTAGCACCATGGATTAAGACATTTAATCTCGAAGTGTTCATCATGGGAGGTAATATTTCCAGAGCCTATAAGTTATTTGGGGATGCATTGAGTGCATACTTAAAACAAGAAGATCTACAGCTAAAAGTGGCGGTTTCAGAATTAAAAGAAACGGCATCGTTTATTGGCGCAGCAACGCTTATTGATGATGCGATTTACCAAAGTATACTTGCCGCTTTAAGAAAAATGTAATACACACACACATGAATCAAAGTAAACTATCAATCAAGTACGTTACACCTGTTCTCATCAGCTTTTTTGCAATGAGTTTTTGCGACCTAGTAGGAATTGGTGTAGATAATGCCAAAGCTGATTTTGAGCTGAGTAATACCTTGGCTCAGCTAATTCCTTTGGCCGTTTTTGCTTGGTTTTTTATACTCTCTGTTCCTGTTGGAATTTTGCAAGATAGAATAGGGAAGAAGAATATGCTTAACATTGGTATGTTGTTTACTTCCCTTGGACTCTTTCTTCCTTTTGTTGTGTATACATTTACAAGTCTTTTAATTGGTTTTGCATTTTTAGGAATTGGCAACACCATCATTCAGGTTTCGGCTAACCCTTTGCTTATTGATGTGGTGCCGTCAAATCGTGGTTCCAGCTTTTTAAGTTTGTCACAATTTATTAAAGCTATTGGCTCAATGATAGCACCTTATTTGGCAGCTTATTTTGCTTCGCATTATGGCGATTGGAAATTAGTTTTGCTTGTATTTGGGGCTATTTCCATCGCATCTGCTCTTTGGCTGCACTTTTCTAAAATTGAAGAAAGTAAAAATGAAGGCGAAAAGGCCAGCCTTGTTTCTTGTCTTAAACTCTTGGGCAACGGTTATATTGCTTTAATGGTGTTAGGTATCTTCTTTTTGGTTGGTATTGATGTAGGTGTTAATGCTTTTTCGGGTCAGTTTTTAATGGATCATATTAGAGTAGACGCTGAACCGGCTAAACTGGGAAGGAGCCTTTACTTCTTTGGTAAAATGCTTGGTACCTTTTTAGGAGCACTTCTATTGTTACGAATAGCGGCGCGCAAGTTTCTGATAATCTCCGCGATCGTTAACTTAATAACTATATTAGCTTTTATATGGTCTCCAAGCCAAACGATAGCACTAGTACTTATGTTTGCAATAGGTTTAGGGGCGTCCAATATATTTCCGCTTATCTTTTCAATTACAATAGATAAAATGCCCAAAAGGGCCAATGAGATTTCAGGGCTCATGATAATGGCTGTTTCGGGTGGAGCTTTTATACCACCTTTAATGGGTAAGGTGGCTGACTATACCAGTATTTTGGAAGCCTTGTTTGTATTAGTGTTTTGCGCCATTTATTTATTGGTTCTTTCTCTATATCCCTCTAAAAAATAAACTCTATGTTAAGACAAATGTTTCAATTCAAAAAAGCTGATGTGTATTTTTCGCTACACATCATTGTTGGCCTGATTACCTTGCACTCATGTCAACCCAAGCCAGAAGTAGAAAAAGAGTTTAACGCCGTTCAGTATGTTGATCCTCAAATAGGATCAGTGCATGCTCGTTGGTTCTTTTACACCCCGGCAGCTTTACCTTTTGGTATGGCTAAGCTGGCACCACATACCAACGCTTATGAGGGGCCCGGAGCGTGGTTGCCCGGAGGCTACGACGATAGACATCATTCCATTGAAGGGTTTGGTCATTTTCATGAATTTCAAATTGGTGGCGTGGTACTAATGCCAACACTTGGTGAATTACAAACAACTCCAGGGTCAATAGAAAATCCGGATGAAGGTTATCGGTCACGCTTTGATAAAAAGGATGAGCATTCCCAGCCAGGTTATTACTCAGTACTATTAAAGGACTATGGAATAAAGGCTGAATTAACCGCAACTGAGCGAGTAGGTTTTCATCGCTATACTTTCCCAAAGTCGGATAGTGCTCATTTCATATTTGATATTGGTCATAAACAAGGTGAAAGCAGTGATGTAACCGAAGCTTATGCCCAATTAACTTCAGAGAATGAGATTGAAGGCTATGTGGAAACCAACCCGGAATATGTTAAGTTTTGCGATCCGGGCAATAGAGTGACAATGTATTTTGTGGCACGACTAAGCAAAGCACCTGAGAGTGTTGGAACTTTTATAAATGATTTGGCAACAGAAGGTAATAGTGAAACTAAAGGAATAGGTAACGGCATTTATGTGAATTTTACAACCGATGACAATGAAGTGATTGAAATGCAGGTTGGTCTTTCGTATTGCAGTGTTGAAAATGCGCGTTTGAATTTACAAACCGAAGCTGAAAACATGACCTTTGACGAGGTTAAAAAGCAAGCTGGTAATCGATGGAACGACATGTTGGGCCGTATTAAGGTTGAAGATGATAACCTTAATAATAAGACTAAATTCTATACAGGCTTGTATCATGCTTTATTAGGCCGAGGTTTGGCAAGTGATGTTAATGGACAATACAAACTAAATGGAGAAGGTCTTGGTCAAATACCCTTAAACGATGCAGGTGTTCCTAATTACCATCATTACAATAGTGATGGTATGTGGGGTGGTTTTTGGAATTTAAGCCAACTGTGGGCTTTGGTTTATCCTGAGTATCTGAATCAATATGTTCAAACCAACATCGATTTCTCAAAGGAAACAGGTTGGCTGCACGATGGCATTGCAGCGGGTGCATTTACCAATGGTGTACAAACAAATTTTCAAGGCCTAATAATGGCCGCCGCCTATAATTGTGGCTTACGAGATTTTGACATTGAAGCGGCATACAATATTGCTCTGAAAAATGAGATTGAATACAGAGGAAGAAACTTGGGTAATGGAAAGTACGATTTAAGCCATTTCATAAGCAAAGGTTATGTGCCTTATAAAGATACAACCATATCCAATGGATGGGTTTTTAACTTCGGAGCGTCACATACGCTTGAATATGCCTTCAGCTCATTTGCTGTAGCTCAAATGGCTAAGGAACTAGGAACACAAGACGAGTATGATCAACTTATGAATCAAGCCAACTATTGGGAAAACATATTTGACGAAGAAACTCGATTTATTCGCCCCAAATTACCCAATAGTGATTTTCTTCTAGCCTTTGATCCAATGAAAGGATGGGATGGTTTTCAGGAAGGAAATGCCTACCAATATACATGGTATGTACCACATAATCCAGCTGGATTGATTAAAAAAATGGGCGTGCAAACCTTTAATGAGCGCTTGGAAAAAACCTTTGTTGAAAGCAGAAAGTCTCTATTTGGTGGAGGTAAAGAAATCGATAGCTTTTCAGGAGTTGCCACTTTATATAATCAAGGCAATCAACCCTGTCTGCATCAGCCTTGGTTGTTTAATTACTCAGGTAAACCTTGGTTAACGCAGTTTTGGACACGTACCATTTGCGATGAGTTTTATGGTGTTGAGCCACTTCATGGTTATGGTTTTGGTCAAGATGAAGATCAGGGTCAATTAGGCGCCTGGTATGTGATGGCTTCACTTGGATTATTTGATGTTCAAGGGCATGCCTCGGCAAACCCAAGTTTTCAGTTTGGAAGCCCTGTTTTCAAAAATGTAAGTATCCAACTTCCTAATGGTAAAACATTAAGCATCGAAACTACAAATAACGGATTGGAAAATAAGTATATACAGAGGGCTGAATTTAATGGAAGCCAAATAGATAACTGCTGGATCAAACGAGGAGACTTGATTAATGGAGGAACCTTAAGCTTTCAAATGGCAGCGGAGCCAAATGAAAATTGGGGAGTGAACATTGCTCCTCCTTCAATGAACAATTAAAACCAACAATATGCGATTATCAATTTTAGCACTTTTAGTTTTTGCTTTTATTGGCTGCACAAGTCAGAAGAGCAAGGATTCGGATCTATATGATCGGATTGAATCCAATGAATATTTTGCATACACCAAAAGCAAGGCTCTTGAGGTAGTCAAAACCGGCTTTAATGCAGGTGATGGCTATGGTGAAGTCTGGATACGTGATTACAGTACTTTTATTGAACTCTCGGCAGAAGTGTATCCCAAAGAGACACTTAAGGAAAATTTACGTGTGTTTTTAAGATTGCAGCGCGACGATGGTAATATCATTGATGGTTTTATTCCTAAAGATAAAGCAGTTCAAACAGAGGGAGGTTACAAGTATACTTTTTCGGATTTGGAACCGAACTATGCAGGCCAAAAAAACAATGTGGAAACCGATCACGAATCATCATTGGTACATGCAGTTTACAAGTATGTAAAGAAAACCGGTGATGCCGAGTTTTTAAACGAAAAAATTGGTGATAAAACAGTAGCTCAACGATTAGAATGGTCGATGGAATTTTTGTTAAACCATCGTTGGAGCGAAGAGCATGGCTTGATCTGGGGTGCAACAACAGCAGATTGGGGCGATGTACAGCATTGTCATCCTTGGGGGGTGTTTTTTACTGAGGATACAAAATATTGTCTGGATATATACGATAACGCCATGATGTTGATAGCTCTTGATAATATGATGGAATTAGTTCCATCAACAAAGGCTAAATGGCTTAGTATAAGAAATAGTATGGCCGAAAACACCATGAAGTATTTGTGGGACGAGCAAAATAATAAGTTTATCCCTCATGTATATCTTGATGGTTCTCCTTTTCCAAATGATTTTGATGAGAATGAAATATACTATCATGGAGGAACAGCTGTTGCTATTGAAGCCGGTTTACTGTCGAAAGAACAGATAAAAATCTCACTGGATAAAATGATAGCGAATGTTAAAGCATCTGGTGCCGGGTCCATAGGTTTAACCCTTTATCCGCCTTATCCCGAAGGATATTACGAGAATAAAGGCATGTATCCTTATGGTTATCAAAATGGAGGCGACTGGACATGGTTTGGTGGCCGCATGATTCAAGAGCTCATCAAAAACGGTTTTGTAGAAGAGGCCTATGACCAGATGCAGCCCATGGTGAAAAGGGTGAAAGATAATGATGGTTTTTATGAGTGGTATACTGTTGAGAATAAACCCGAAGGCTCTGGGACTTTCCGTGGCTCGGCTGGTGTTCTTTACAAAGCAATTTTAATGTTTGAAGAGTACGCCGAAAAACAGAATTAAGATGGAAAAAAGAAAATCAGAACAATATTTACTACCAGCAAAGAAGGAAGAATCAGCTGTAGGGATGTACGATTTATATCCATCTTTAAAGCTTGAAGAAGGAAAAATTGATGAGGGATTAGTTAGTTTGGTGCAACAATTGACTGAATATAAAACCATAATCATAGATGGATACATTGGTGTTTTTTACGATAAGATTCAGGAAGTGATTAATGCTGAGTTCGAGAAGCAAGGAAAGAAAGTAGCCTGGTTTGATATTAATTCAGCTCTAAAGCCAGAAGCAGAAATTGATAAAATGATTGCGCCTTTCCTTGGTGGCGATGATCCGATTTTTGGAACAAGAGCAACTTGTTCGTTATCGGATTTTTACGATAAACAGAAGCTTGCTGCAATGCAGCCTGATGTCAGTGCTGATGTGAACATAATTATTGGTGTAGGTGCTAGCTTAGCAGCTTGGGAAGGAACTTTACTTTACATCGACCTACCCAAGAATGAGCTACAGTTTAGGGCACGCGCAAAAAGTATCCTTAATCTTGGGGCTTCAAAAGCGGATGAGATTAAACCAATGTACAAACGATTTTATTTCGTCGATTGGATTGTATTAAATAAGCACAAACAGCTCTTGCTTAATGACGTTGACTATTTTATTGATGAGCAAAGGATAGATAGCCTAACTTGGATGAGTGGAGACGATGTACGAGATGGTCTTAAAAAGATGGCTTCTAATGTATTTCGCGTACGTCCATGGTTTGAGCCTGGAGCTTGGGGGGGGCAATGGGTAATGGATAAGATTGATGGTCTTAATAAGGATGTTCCAAACTATGCTTGGTCGTTTGAGTTAATTGTACCCGAGAATGGTTTGCTGTTCGAAAGCGATGGTAAGCTATTGGAAATATCGTTCGATTGCTTGATGTTTCAAGAAACAGAAGCGGTTTTGGGAGAACATTCTGCACAGTATGGAAGTGAATTCCCAATTCGCTTCGACTTTCTCGATACCTTCGATGGAGGGAACCTTTCCGTGCAATGTCATCCTCGCCCTGAATATATGAAAGAGCACTTTGGCGAGAATTTTACTCAGGAAGAATGCTATTATATTCTGGATGCTGGTAAAGATGCTACCTGCTATTTAGGATTTCAGGAGGGTATTAATCCCAAAGAATATGAAAAAGATTTACAGCATAGTTTCGAAAATAAGGAAGCAATAGATATCACGAAGCATGTGCAGGTTTTAGATTCCAATAAACATGACTTGTTCCTGATTCCTCCAGGTACTATTCATGGAGCTGGTATTAATAATCTTGTATTGGAAATAAGCTCTACTCCATATATTTTCACCTTTAAAATGTATGATTGGATGCGTTTGGATATGGATGGTAAACCACGTCCGATTAATATTGAGCGTGGAATGGAGAACCTTTACTTCGAACGGAAAGGAGAGTATGTTAAAGAGAAGTTGATTTCGCATCCATATGTACTAGAAGAAGGTAGTGATTGGAAGTTATATCACCTGCCAACACACGAAAAACACTCTTACGATGTACATCGCTTTCATCTAAATACAGAAGTTGAAGTGAAAACAGAAAATCGCTGTCATGTACTTTCCTTGGTTGAAGGTAAAAGCATCTCTATTGTAACTGAAAATGGCATGAAGCAACGCTTTAACTATGCTGAAACATTTGTAATTCCTGCTGCTACTGGTTCATACAGAATAATTAATGAATCAGAAGGTGAAGTAATGCTTGTTAAAGCCTTTATGAAGTAATCACATTTTAAACCAACGAATCAATATATAATCATGATACGAATTGGACTAATAATATTTGTAGGGCTGCTATTGAGCTCCTGTTCTGCAGAGAATAAAACTATTTGGCAAATAGGAAACAGTAATAATAGTGGTTCTGATTTTGCCTTATCAAATAATGAATACGAGCGTTTTATTGAAAAGGATTTTGGCTGGGAAGACAAATATTTCTTGATAGGAACTTCAAACGATAAAACAGATTGGCCCTATATTATTCCAGGTACTAGCGATACTTGGGGAGGAACATGGGGAACTTCCGGATGGCGTTCAAGTACCCTTAATATACTGTTTGGAATCGATAAATTACCTAACAAGGGAGATTGGAAACTGACCATTGATATTTTGGACTGTAACTCGGAAGACTTGCCGCTTTTTAAGGTGACTGTTAATGGCAAATCGTGGAAATATAGATTGCCAATAATTAATGATGGTTCAACTATTGATGGAGCAATACCCGATTCATCAGAGTATCTCATTGAAATTCCTCTGGAGAATACCTTGATGAAAGCAGGCGGTAATGAGATTAACCTGACGACTTTAGAAGGTTCGTGGTTAAAATTCGACCAGATTAAATTGGAAGGCCCAGGCAATGTACGATTAACTGAAAATAACAAAGTATACCTACGTGGTGTAGAAGCTGCTGAGTATGAAATTGAAACAGAGAATGGTAGATCGCAAGCTTTATTGGTTGATGTAGAGCATCTTTCAGATCAACCAGTGCTGGCGGTGAAAATTGATGGAGAAGAGGTTTTTACTGAACGCGTAGAAGATAAACGTTACACCTTTGAAGTTCCAATGCCAGCGGTTAAAAGCAATAACACCAGTAATTACGAAATACTAATTGATGGCAATAGTATTGAGTCGGGAAAAGTCAAACGTGAATCGAAGCAATTGATGACACCTGCTCAGTATATCGACACTAAAATTGGAACGGCCCATTCACGTTGGATGATTGCTCCCGGACCATGGATGCCGTTTAGCATGGTTAAGTTAAGTCCCGATAACCAGAATGACAGTTGGCAAGCAGGTTACGAACCAACTTTTGAATCGGTGGGTTGTTTCTCACATATACATGAATGGACGATTGCAGGATTAGGAACAATGCCTACAAACGGATCTTTGCAAACAGAGGTTGGAGATGAGAAAGATGTGGATAGTGGTTACCGTTCTCGTATAGATAAATCAAGCGAAGAGGCGCCTCTTGGGTATTATAAAGTGCAGCTAACGGATTATGATATTAAAGCAGAATTAACATCTACTACACGCTGTGGATTTCAACGTTATACCTTCCCGAAAGATAGAGAAGGCTCACGAGTCTTGTTGGATTTGGTTATTCCTAACGAGTATACTTATCAATCGATAGAAGCTTATTTTAAACAAACTGATGATTACACCATTGAAGGATACAGTCATCAAATTTGTCCGAACACATGGGCAGGAGGAATAGAGCAAGAGTACATTGTGCACTTTGTTGCTGAGTTTGATCAAGCTATTTCTGATTTTAAAGTATGGACCGAAGAAGGTGTTAAAGAAACCAATGAGTTCAGCATTAAAGGAGCTAAAGATGTTGGTGGTATTGTTGAGTTTGATACAAAAAAGAACAATGTGGTTCAGATGCGAACAGGCATCTCATATGTGAGCATTGCTAATGCCCAAGAAAATCTTCAAACTGAAGTTACTGAGCCTTTCGACTGGGATTTTGATGCTATCCGACAAAATAATGTGGATACCTGGGATGAATTAATGACACGCGTAAAAATAACATCGAATGATGCACGCGAAAAAATGCGTTTCTACAATAACTATTATCGCTCTTTGTGCAGCCGAAATACCTTTAGTGATGTAAATGGCGAATGGCGCGATGCGGATGAGGTGGTTCGTAAAATGGAAGATCCAAGTTCACCGGCATTAGGTTGTGATGCGTTTTGGAATACTTTCTGGAATCTCAATCAGTTTTGGAACCTGGTAACGCCTGAATGGAGCAATCGTTGGGTTAAGTCTCAGTTGGCCATGTACGACGCCGGAGGTTGGTTAGCCAAAGGACCAGCAGCAATGGAATATATCCCGGTGATGGTTGCCGAGCATGAGATACCACTAATTGTTGGGGCATATCAAATGGGCATAAGAGATTATGATGTTGAAAAAGCCTTTGAAGCAGTTAAGAAAATGCAAACTGTTCCGGGGCAAGTTGTGGGTGGCGGTTTTGCTGGAAACCGTGACTTGATTACCTACCTAAAACATGGCTATGTACCTTATGATGAAGGACGATTCTCTAATTCGCTTGAGTATTCATACGATGACTGGACGGTTTCTCAATTGGCTAAGGCTTTAGGCAAAGAGAAAGATTATAAAACATTTCTTAAACGCGGTTACTATTGGAAAAACATTATTGATGAGGAAACAGGATTTGCCCGCATGAAAGATTCAAAAGGAGAGTGGTATCCTGATTTTGATGCCTATAAATCGGGAGCCAATCATCATTATGTGGAAGGTAATGCTTGGCAGTTAACCTACTTTGTACCCCAAGATGTTCCAGCTTTGGCTGATGCCATCGGGCAGGATCGATTTATTGAGCGCCTTGAATGGGGATTTGAAGAAAGCGACAAAACACGTTTCAATGGACTTAATGACCAATATTGGAATTATCCGGTTATGCAAGGTAATCAGCAAAGCATGCATTTTGCCTTCCTGTTTAATTGGGTTGGAAAACCGTGGTCAACACAAAAATGGAGTCGCTCAATAATGGATCGATACTATGGCTATGGAGTGGCTAACGCCTACCTTGGCGACGAGGATCAGGGACAAATGAGTGCTTGGTTTATCATGGCTTCTTTGGGGCTTTTTCAAACAGATGGAGGATGTAGTGTAGAGCCTGTATATGAAATTGCCAGCCCACTATTCGAAAGTGTAGAGATAGATCTTGGAAATAAGTTTGGTAGGGGTGAAACTTTCGTTATTGAAGCTAAAAATGCTTCTCGATTGAATATTTACGTTCAATCGGCCAAGCTAAATGGGAAAGTTCTGCAAGATTTTAAATTTCCTGCAAGTGAATTATTAAAAGGCGGAAAGTTAGAGTTAGAAATGGGAAGTGAACCAAATAAAGAATGGGGAATCTTGAAGTAAACGCCTAATAAATATAAATCAAAAGAGATATAACGCTAAAGTGGAATAAACAGCATCTTAAGAGCAATAACAAATTTTCTTAAAAGGAGATGAACTTGTTAATTTTGAGATGTCTGTTAGCGTTGTTTTGACTCAAATAGAGCATAATAGTTATCACCCTTGATTGCCTAAAATTATTGACTAATGAAGAATTTATTTCCCTTTCTTTTTGCGATGCTTCTTTTGGTAAGCTGCAGTGATAATTCAAAAAGTCCAGCATATAAAAACGCTGATTTAGATATTGATACTCGTGTTGCTGATTTGGTGTCGCGAATGACACTCGAAGAAAAAGTGATGCAATTAGATATGTATTCGGCAGGTGACTTGTGTTACAATGGCCGCTTAGCAGATGAATTGGCATCTAAAACGCTGAATGCTATGAGCATTGGCTGTGTTCACGATTATTATCCTGAAGAAGCAGAATATGCCAATGAATTACAGAAATATATTATAGATAATACGCGCTTGGGTATTCCGGCTCTTTTTATCGAAGAAGCCTTACACGGTTATCAAGGAAGTAAATCTACAGCCTTTCCTGTTCCTATTGGAATGGGTAGTATGTGGGATGCTGATTTGATGGAGCGAATAGGAAAAGCTGTTGGTAAAGAAACTCGCTCTGTGGGTGTACATATGGTATTAGCGCCGGTATTAGGTATTGGACGAGAGCCTCGTTGGGGTAGGGTACAGGAAACATATGGCGAGGATCCATTCCTTGCAGCTCGTAGCGGTGTAGGATATATAAAAGGTCTACAAGGTGATGATTTAAAAAATGATGATGCCGTGGTAGCTGAACCTAAGCATTTTGGTATCCATAGTATGCCAGCAGGTGGAAAAAACACAGCTCCTGTATATGTTGGAGAACGCGAGGCGCGTAGCAACTTTTTATATGTGTTTGAAAAGGCGTTTATGGAAGCAGGCGCTTTAGGAGCCATGGCAGCATATCACGAGTGGGATGGAATTCCGGCGGCCGCCGATCCTTGGTTGTTAAATGATGTACTTAGAGGAGAATGGGGTTTTAAAGGTTTGGTATTGTCCGATTTAGGCGCTATTGCAAAACAAACCAATTCGCATGGTACAGCAGCTACACCTAAAGAGGCCATTTCAAACTCAATAAGTGCAGGCTTAGATATGCAATTTTACGACTATAAGCACGATGTATTTCAGAATGCTATTATCGAAGCGGTAAACGATAAATCACTTAGCATAAAAGATGTAGATAGAGCTGTTGCTAGTGTTTTGTATGTTAAGTTTCGCTTAGGTCTTTTTGAGAACCCATATACTGATGAGAAACTTAAGGAAGAAAGATACCACAATCAAGAACATCAGGAGCTAGCACTTGAATCGGCACATAAGTCCATTGTTTTGCTCCAGAATAATAACAGAATATTGCCGTTAAAAGCTGATGTGAAGAAGATTGCTGTTATTGGTGAAATGGCAGGAAAAGTACATTTGGGTGGATATTCACCTAAAAATGTTGAAGGTGTATCCATTGTTGAAGCCTTTAAAGAAACAGACTTTGAGGTAAACTTTGTTGACTTAAATGTACCAGCTTTTAACATGGAGCAGATCAATGAAAAGTTTATGATGACTGAAGATGGAAAACCAGGTTTATTGGCTGAATATTTTAATAATACCGAATGTTCAGGGCAACCGGTGTTTTCGCAAGTTGAAACCAGCTTAGTGAAGTACTGGCATAACCTTAGTCCTGAAGGTGGCGTTACAAGCGATAATTTCTCAGTTCGTTACAGTGGCTATTTGATGCCTGAGTTAACCGGATCATATAAGTTTGGGTTAATTGCCGATGATGTGGCTCGTTTGTCAATTAATGGTGAAGTTGTAATTGATAATTGGGACAGGAGCACCATCAATCAATGGGCACACAAGGAAATGCGTTTTGAAAAAGGAAAAAAGTACCCTATTAAATTGGAGTATGCCGAATATGAGGATTATGCCGGAGTTCAGCTAAAATGGGAGGTAGAGCCTGATGAGAGTAATAAAGGCAATATGTATGATAAGGCCATATTAGCGGCTAAAAAAGCTGACGTAGCTATATTGGTATTAGGAGAAACCGAAGACGATTGTGGTGAAGGAAAAGACAAAATGAGCCTTGAATTGAATGATAATGGCAAACGTTTATTAAGCGAAGTATCGGAAGCAGGAACACCAGTTATATTGGTGCTTCAAAATGGACGACCATTGGTGCTTACTGAAGAAGTTAAGAAAGTGGATGCTATTGTTGAGACCTGGTATGCGGGCGAAAAAAGCGGCCAGGCAACAGTGGATATACTAACTGGTAAGGTAAATCCATCGGCTAAGTTGCCTATTACTTTTCCACGTCATAATGGTCAGTTGCCAATCTTTTACAATCATAAAAAGTCAGCAACGGGTAGCTTTGTTGATGGAACCAACAAGCCCTTATTTGCTTTTGGTTACGGCTTAAATTATAGTCAATTTGAATATTCCGATTTGCAAATTGGCAAACAGGAAATTGGTACATCGGATAAACAAATTGTAAAAGTTAAGGTTAAAAACACATCCGATAGAGAAGGAACTGAAGTTGCTCAGCTCTACATAACTGATACCTATAGTTCCGTTGCAACGCCGCATATGCAGCTTCGGGGCTTTCAACGTGTTGAACTGAAGCCAGGAGAAGAAAAAGAAGTGTCTTTTACTTTATTGCCTGATGATTTAGCATTGTGGAACAGGGATATGAAACGTGTGGTTGAACCAGGAGAATTTAAAGTAAAGGTTGGTGCAGCATCGGATGATATTATGTTGGAGTCGACTTTTAAGGTGAAATAATTGGTTTTATAGTTTGTGATTTGATAGTCTGTAGAAGTTTTTCTGTGCTTGTGCAGGCTATCTTATAATATTAAAAGAGAGGTGTTGATGAAGGTATTATTTGGAATCATAGTGGTAATTACGAGTGTGATTTTAGTGTCTTGTTCAGAGTGTTCTAACGATAAAGATTACACACGATATTCCCGGTCTGGTTAATTTAATGGGAGGAAAAGAGGCTTTTTCTGAAAAACTAGACTCCATGTTTTACTCATCTTCAAAACCTGAAGTAAAAACATTGGTTTGGAATATTCATCGAACCATGGGTCAGTACTGGCACGGTAACGAGCCTTGTCATCATGTGCCATATTTATATAAATATACTGGCCAAGGGTATAAAACTGATCGAATCATCAAAACCTTGGTTGATGATTATTACCATAACCGACCCGACGGTTTAATGGGTAACGATGATTGTGGGCAAATGTCTGCCTGGTATATGTTCTCATCACTTGGCTTTTATCCTGTGAATCCCTGTGGTGGTGAGTATATAATTGGTGCACCTCAGGTTGAAGAGGCTGTTATCAATCTGCCTAACGGAAAGCAGTTTACTGTAACAGCAACCAAGCTAAGTGACGAAAATTGCTATGTGCAGACAGTTACTTTAAATGGAGCTCTTCTCAAGCGCAATTACATAACTCACGATGAAATTATCAAAGGAGGCGAACTTGTTTTCGATATGGGATCTCAAATAAATAACAATTAAAGCTCCTTAGAAAACTTTGTGGTTAATGTCACGGTATTCGTTTGGTGTCATCCCATTGTGTTTCTTAAATACCTTGTAAAAGTGGCCTATGGCACTAAACCCGCAATTGTAACAAATTGTCTTGATAGGCACATTTGTCATTGTTAACCTTTGTGCGGCATAATTCATTTTTATCTTGGTAACTGTTTCGGTAAGGGTTTGGTTAAGGCACTGTTTAATAATCTTATTCACATGGTCAGTTGTTCGCTCTGTCAGTTCAACAAAACCAGGTACGCCTTTTCGGAATAGTTGAGGTGAATTGTATTGATCGAGTGCAATGGCCAGCCATCTTGGAACGTCGCAGGAGTTTTCTTCAAATGTTTCGGTTAGCATTCTGAAAATATGCAGAACCATGATGTCAAGATGAATGTAATCTCTCTTTTTAGTTAGAATGTAATCGGTAAAGGTTGAAATATCGTTTAAATGATCAGCATTAAGCTTAACCATGTATGGCATCTTCTCATTTGTCCAGAAGAAAGTTTCAGATTCAGGAAAGTAACGATCTTTAAATAATTGAAGGCTTTCGAGGTAGAAGGCTATATTGGTAACCACAAGGCCGGTATTATTACCTGTTGAAACAAAGGTATGCGTATCCTGTGGTCGCATCAAACAGAGTGTTCCTTTCTCGATGGTGTGTTTTTCACCATTAATGATATGGATTCCGTTTCCTTCTTTAATCCAAAACATCTCTGCATAATCGTGGTCGTGATAATCCAGATTTTCATCTGCTGTAATGGTTCTCCTAACTATATGGAATACATCATTAGGTTGTATTAGAAAAGAAGGTAAGCTAATGCGGGTTTTCTTACTTGGTATCATAATTTCGAGTGTGTGCACAGCAACTGCATCGTGTAGCACACGTGCTATGTTTTACAGTTGGCTGCAATGGTGTGTGCGACAAAAGTATAAAAAATGTTAAAACGACGGTGTGAGTTCGATGTTAATTCTTTAAATGTTCTGATTTGAATTTTGTTAAGTAAATCATTAAATTAAGCAATGAAAGCTTTAGGAGTAAGTCACAATCTTGAGGTTTTTGGTTGGATAATGATTCGTACAACGGTGTAGAACAATAAATGTCAGTTGGTGCAGAACACATCTTTTTGCCAGCTTTTTTCATTTGGGGTATTTTTGTTCAACGAAAAGTTATCCGCCATTAGTAGTTAAAAGTGATTCATAATTATTCATTTTATATGATGTATACTAGAGAAAAAATGATCGCAATAGTGAGGTTTATAGCAATATTTTCTGTGATAATAGGTTTTACCGCCTGTATTGAAGAAGAGAGTCAAGTAAAGAAGAATGTTGATTATACCGAATATGTGAACCCGCTGATGGGAACTGATTCTGATTTTTCACTATCTAATGGTAATACTTATCCTGCCATAGCCCGACCATGGGGTATGAATTTTTGGACGCCAATGACAGCTAATTTTGGTGATGGGTGGACTTATAAGTACCGCGATACCAAGATTAAAGGTTTCAAACAAACGCATCAACCTAGTCCCTGGATAAATGACTACGCTGCTTTCGCTTTAATGCCGATAACAGGTGAACTTAAGTTTAATGAGGAAGATAGAGCATCGTGGTTTTCGCACAAGGCAGAAGAAGTTAAACCACATTATTACAGTGTTTATCTAGCCGATTATGATATTACGGCGGAGATGACTCCAACAGAACGTGCGGTATCATTTCAGTTTACTTTTCCTGAGAATGAAGAATCTTATGTACTACTCGATGGATTTAAAGGGGGATCCATGGTGAAAATCCTTCCCGAAGAACGTAAGATAATTGGTTACTGTCGTAATAATCACGGAGGTGTACCATATAACTTTCACAACTACTTTGTAGCGGAGTTTGATAAGGATTTTGAAATTGTTAATACATGGAAAGATTCTACTTTATTAGAAGGGCAAAAGTTTGCAGAAGCTGATCATGTTGGTGCTATAGTTGGTTTTAAAACCAAAAGAGGAGAGAAGGTTAATGTAAAAGTAGCTTCTTCATTTATCAGCCCAGAGCAAGCTAAATTGAATCTTGATACTGAGATTGGAGACAAAACGTTTGAGGCGATTAAAGAAGAAGGGCAAGCTATCTGGAATGCTGAATTGGGTAAAATAAAAGTGGAGGGTCAAAACATTGATCACATTCGCACTTTTTATTCAACCTTATATAGAGTACTACTATTTCCGCGTATGTTTCATGAAATAAATGAGCAAGGTGAAATAGTACATTATAGCCCGTACAATGGAGAAGTATTGCCAGGATACATGTTTACCGATAATGGTTTCTGGGATACATTTCGTGCTGTCTTTCCATTCTTTACCCTAATGTACCCCGAGTTGAACAGTCAGATAATGGAAGGCTTGGTTAATACTTATAAGGAAAGTGCATGGTTGCCTGAGTGGGCTAGTCCTGGTCACCGAGGTTGTATGATTGGTTCGAACTCAGCATCTTTAATTGCCGATTCGTATTTAAAAGGTATACGTGGTTATGATATTGAAACTCTGTACGAAGCCATTCTGAAAAATTCGACCAGTGTGCATGAGGAGGTTAGTTCTGTTGGGCGCTATGGGCATGAGTATTATAATAAGTTGGGCTACATTCCTTACGATGTAGGCATTCATGAAAATACAGCGCGCACACTGGAATATGCATATGCCGATTACTGTGTATGGAAGTTAGCAGAAGAACTGGATAGACCACAAGAGGAAATTGATTTATTTAAGGCAAGAGCTCAGAACTATAAAAATGTGTTTGATCCTGAAAGTGGATGGATGCGTGGTCGTAATGAAAATGGTGAATTTCAAGCACCTTTTAATCCATTTAAGTGGGGTGATGCATTTACCGAAGGAAACAGCATACATTATACCTGGAGCGTATTTCAGGATATTGAAGGACTAATTGGATTGATGGGAGGAGATGAGGCTTTCGTGAGTCAATTAGATACGGTATTTAATTTACCTCCAATCTTCGATAATTCGTATTACGGATTTACCATTCATGAGATTCGTGAAATGCAGATTGTGAACATGGGTAATTACGCACATGGTAATCAACCTATACAGCACATGTTGTACTTGTATAATTATGCTGGTCAGCCATGGAAAACACAAGAACGAGTACGAGAGGTACTAACTAAACTCTATACACCAAATGCCGATGGCTACTGTGGTGATGAGGATAATGGACAAACATCGGCCTGGTATGTATTCAGCTCAATGGGCTTTTACCCTGTTTGCCCGGGAACGGATGAGTACGTGATTGGTTCACCATTATTTGATAAAGTAACAGTTGAATTACCTAATGGGAAGAATTTACAAATACAAGCTAATAACAATTCAAAAGAGAATGTGTTTGTACAAAGCATGACTCGCAATGGGAAGGATGTGAATAAAAACTATTTCAAACAGAGTGAATTGCTTGAAGGAGGAATCATTAATGTGGAAATGTCACCAACGCCAAATAAGAAGCGTGGTAATACAAAAGAAGCTGCTCCATATTCCATGTCAACCAAGAAATAAGAACTTATGAATCGAATTATATCATTGGCTGTCGTACTTTTAGTTATTTGTCAAATCGATTTGGCACAAGAGTATACTAAGTATGTGAACCCGTTTATTGGCACTACAAATTTTGGTACTACTAATCCTGGAGCCATTGTTCCGCAAGGTATGGTTTCTGTAGTTCCTTTTAATGTAGCGGGTTCAAGCACTAATAAATGGGATAAGGATGCCCAGTGGTGGTCAACGCCCTATTCATGGGATAACCAATTCTTAACAGGTTTTTCCCATGTAAACCTTAGCGGTGTTGGTTGCCCCGATTTAGGAGTTATAATGGTGATGCCAACTACGGGAGAAATTAAGCCCAGATATAAAGACTTTGGTTCCATGATGAGCCAACAAGAAGCTGAACTAGGCTATTATTCTTGTATGCTTGATAAGTATCAGATCAAAGCAGAAGTAACGGCAACTCCTCGCACGGGATTAAGCCAATTTACCTTTCCTGAAGGTCAATCGAATATCCTGATTGATTTGGGCAATGGCTTAACAAATGAGCAAGGTGCAAGTATTAGGATAGTGAGCGAAAATGAGGTTGAGGGCTTCCGTATGACTGGAGATTTCTGTTACCATGGTCAGTCGGAGCGACCTGTTTATTTTGTTGCTCGATTCAGTAAATCGGCCAAAGAATATGGTGTGTTTAAAAAAATGCCGGAAATGCAGGCCGAAGCAAGTTGGTCGGCAAGTGCCAATGAGTTTAAGTTGTATCAATCGTTCCAGCACCCTGTTGCTGGCGATAGTATTGGAGCTTATTTCTCGTTTGATACTGAAGAGGATGAGCGCGTACAGGTACAGCTTGGTGTTTCGTATGTAAGTATTGATAACGCAAGACAGAATTTAGAATTTGAATCCACTGATTTTAATTTTCAGGCAACAAGAGAGAATGCCCAGAAAGATTGGGAATCTACTCTTTCGAAGGTTAAAGTTGAAGGCGGAACAAAAGATCAACTTACAATCTTTTACACGGCGCTGTATCACATGAATATCCATCCCAACATCATTAACGATGTGAATGGTCAATATCCATTAATGGAAAACTACGGCACAGGTTTAGTTGAAGGAAGAGATCGCTATACAGTCTTTTCGTTATGGGATACCTATCGTAATCTACATCCTTTGATGAGTTTGCTTTATCCTGAAAAGCAATTGGACATGGTACGTTCAATGGTTGATATGTACAAGGAGGGCGGATGGCTGCCAAAATGGGAACTCAATAGTAGCGAAACCTACACTATGAACGGTGATCCTTCATTTCCAGTAATTGTGGATACTTATCGAAGAGGATTAAGAGATTTTGATGTGGAAGCGGCTTATGAAGCGATGTTAAAATCAGCTACCACCAAGGAGGTCGACAATAAGATTCGAACTGTTAATGATTTTTATCTGGCTAATGCCTATGTGCCTTTTATGGCCGATTATGATAATTCAGTTTCCATTGCATTAGAGTTGTATTTGGCCGATTGGAACCTAGCTCAATTCGCTAAAGATTTAGGGCATGAGGGTGACTACAATCGCTTTATGAAGCAGTCAAAAGGTTACGTTAATTATTTCGATAAGAAGGAATTTAAAATGTTACGACCTAAAAATCCTGACGGTACTTTCTTAGCATCTTTTGATCCTTTACAAGGAGAAAATTTTGAGCCAGTGCATGGTTTTCATGAAGGAACAGCTTGGCAATATGCCTTTGGTGTACCACACGATATTAAAGGAATAATCAAACTATATGGAGGTTCTAAAAAGTTTACAAATAAACTTCAGCGTGTATTTGACGATGGTTTGTTTGATATGGCCAACGAGCCCGATATGCATTATCCTTTTCTCTTCAATAATATCAAAGGGGAAGAGTGGCGTTCACAAAAAGAAACGCGCCGCTTGATTGATACCTACTTTTTAAACACACCAGGTGGTATTCCAGGAAACGACGATTGTGGCACCATGAGTGCGTGGTTGGTTTATGCCATGATGGGAATTTACCCAGTTTGCCCTGGTGATATGGATTTTGCTATTACTACACCTGTTTTCGATAAGGTAAGTATTGAGCTGAATCAAAGGTATTATAAGGGAGAAAGTTTCGAGATTATTAAAGAAGGTAAGGGCAATATTATCAATCAAATAAAGGTTGATGGCCAAACAAGTAAATCATATTTTATCAACAATAAAACGATTATTTCTGGTTCAAAGCTGGTGATTTCAACAAAAGAAAAGTAAATGAACGAAGTGAATACATTGAAAAGAAATCCGGCTTTGTGGATACCTACGGCCTTTTTTGCCATGGGCTTACCTTTTGTTGCCATAGCTCAGGCATCAGCTTTAATGTATAAAAACATGGGAATAAGTGATGGGCAGATTGCCTTCTGGACATCACTTATTATGCTGCCCTGGACTTTAAAACCGCTATGGAGTCCTGTGTTGGAAATGTTTAAAACCAAGAAGCATTTTGTTGTTGCAACTCAGATTGTAACAGGAATGACCTTTGCTCTTGTTGCTTTATCCTTACCCTTGGATGACTTTTTTAGGTATTCGATTGCCCTGTTGGCGGTTGTGGCAATTAGTGGAGCTACGCACGATATTGCAATTGATGGTGTTTATTTGACTGTTTTATCACCAAAACTCCAGGCCAAATATATAGGATGGCAGGGAGCTGCCTATAATATCGCGAAGATCGTTTCAGGTGGTGGTTTTGTATATCTGGCTGGAGAACTGGAGAAAACCATGGGAGTAACTTACGCCTGGATGGTGGTTATGGCAACATATGGTGCAGTTATGTTTTTACTCGGTTTGTACCACATCAAAATGTTACCAAGTGGCGGTAAAGCTGAAGAAGTACAGTCGCTGAAAGAAGGGTTTCAAACGCTCAAAGATGTGATAAGAACTTTTTTTCAGAAGAAGTTTATTCTTTGGTATATCGTGTTTATTATTCTTTACCGTTTTGCCGAAGGCTTTGCCATTAAAATTGCACCATTGTTTTTTAAAGCAGCTGTTGCTGATGGTGGCTTAGGAATGAGTACGTCTGAGATAGGTCTGGTCTATGGTACTTTTGGTGCCGCTGCTTTTGTTGTAGGCTCCTTGCTGGGTGGCTATTATATATCGGCCAAAGGCTTGAATAATATTCTATTTAAATTGGCTCTTGTCTTTAATATACCTTTTGCTGTCTACTCTTTGTTGGCCATTTATCAGCCCGATAGTATTTACATTATTTCATTGGCAGTGGTGTTCGAGTACTTTGGTTATGGCTTTGGTTTCGTGGGATTAATGCTGTTTATGATGCAGCAAATAGCGCCTGGAAAATACAAGATGGCACACTATGCCTTTGCTTCTGGTATTATGAACTTAGGTTTTATGATTCCATCTATGTTAAGTGGTTATTTAAGTGATTTATTAGGCTATAAAATATTTTTCATATGGGTATTGGTAGCAACTATTCCTGCTCTATTGGCGGCTTATTTTGTGCCTTTTACCTATACCAATTCTGAAATTGACGCGAACAATTAAAAATATATTATGAGTTCAAAACAAAATATACCTTGGGAAGATAGACCGGATGGATGCACAGATGTTATGTGGCGTTATTCAAAAAATCCCATCATAGGCCGTTACGAGATTCCAACATCCAATAGCATTTTTAATAGTGCTGTGGTGCCGTTTAATGATGGATTCGCAGGCGTATTCAGATGTGATAACAAAGCCGTTCAGATGAATATTCATGCTGGGTTTAGTAAAGACGGCATCAATTGGGACATTGTACATGACCCCATTGTTATGAAAGCTGGGAATACTGAAATGATTCATTCTGATTACAAGTATGATCCGAGGGTTACTTTTATCGAAGATCGGTATTGGATTACTTGGTGTAATGGCTATTCAGGGCCAACCATTGGCATAGCCTATACTTTCGATTTTAAAGAATTTTTTCAGTGTGAGAATGCCTTTTTACCTTTCAACCGTAATGGGGTTCTTTTTCCTGAAAAGATTGATGGAAAGTATTGCATGTTGAGCCGTCCAAGTGATAATGGACATACAGCCTTTGGTGATATCTTCCTGAGTTATAGTCCTGATATGAAATTCTGGGGTGAGCATCGCTCTGTATTAAAGGTTACGCCATTTGAAGAAAGTGCCTGGCAATGTTTAAAAGTTGGTGCGGGTGGTGTGCCTATCAAGACAGAGCATGGCTGGTTATTGTTTTATCATGGTGTGATTCAAACTTGCAATGGTTACCGCTATTCAATGGGATCGGCCTTACTTGATTTAGAGCAACCAGATAAAGTGTTGTACCGTACTCAGCCTTATTTAATAGCTCCTAACGAGACTTATGAGACGAATGGTGATGTACCAAATGTGATCTTCCCTTGTGCATCTCTACACGATGATGAAGGCAAGGTGGTTGTGTATTATGGTGCTGCCGATACAGTGGTAGGCGTTGTTTTTGGTTATATTGATGAAATTATAGAATTCACGAAAAGTAATTCTCTAACATAAGTGTAATGGAAAATAAATCTCGGATAGTGGCGTTTCTTTTAATATCGATTACCCTTGGTATGATGTTTTCCTGTCAAGTGGAATCTAAATCTGATATTGAGAATGAGGTTCTAACAAAGTATGTTGATTCTTTTATTGGAACAGATGGACCAGGTAATACATACCCGGGAGCTGTTGTGCCTTTCGGAATGGTTCAATTAAGTCCCGACAATGGGTTGCCAGGGTGGGACAGAATAGCTGGTTATTTTTGGCCAGATTCGACCATCGCTGGTTTTAGTCATAAACACTTAACAGGAACGGGAGCGGGAGATTTATACGATATTCTGATAATGCCTTATAACAGCAGGTTTACTGAGAATCTAATTGAGAGTGACACGGAATATAGACCGTACTCAATGTTCAGTCATTCTCAAGAGCTTGCCAAACCTGGTTATTACTCGGTTGATTTATTAAGTTCAGGCATTAAAGCAGAACTAACCGTAACGCCGCGTGTGGGTATGCACCGTTATACCTTTCCGGAAGATGAGGATTCAAAAATATTGGTTGATCTGGGTTATTCACTTAACTGGGACGATCCAACAGAAACCTATCTGGAACTGGTAGATGAAACAACCATCGTTGGATACCGATATTCAACCGGATGGGCACCCGATCAGCGGGAGCATTTTGTCATTAATACATCATTGCCAATTAAGAACATTGATTTTTATGAGAATACCCTTAAGGTAGAAAAGAAATCGGCTAAGGCTAAAAAAACAAAACTTGAAATCACTTTTAATACCAAAGCTGATGAGCAAGTATTACTAAAAGTAGCCTTATCATCTCATTCCATTGAAGCTGCTCAAAAAAACATGGAAGCAGAGTGTCCAGCTTGGGACTTTGATGCCATTGTTAAGCAAGCCGATGAAGCATGGAATAAACAATTGAGTTCCATAAGCATTGAAGCCAGTGAGTACCAAAAGAAACTATTTTATACCAACTTGTACCATTGTTTCTTAACACCATCCTTACATGCCGATGTGGATGGTTGGTACAAAGGAGCTGATGGTGAGATGCACCAAGCGGTAGGATACGATAAATACGATACCTTCTCACTTTGGGATACTTACCGAACAGCTCATCCCTTGTATACTATTTTAGTGCCCGATAAGGTAAGTGACATGGTGGCTTCTTTTATGAGTCATTATAAGGAAACGGGTTTACTACCTGTTTGGACAATGGCGGGCAACGAAACTGATATGATGATAGGTTACCACGCTGTGCCTGTTATTGTTGATGCTTATTTTAAAGGTATATCAATGGATGCAGAAATGGCCTATGATGCTTGCAAGCAAACCGCTATGAGTGATGCCTGGAGTTTGCCCGATTATAAAAAGTATGGTTACATTCCATCCGATGACGATAGCCACGGGCATTGGAGTGTATCTAAAACATTGGAATATGCCTACGATGATTGGTGTATCGCTGTTTTTGCGAAGGCACTGGGGCATGAAGAAGATTACCTCTTTTTTAAGGATAGGGCCGATAATTGGAAGAATCTACTCGATCCTGTTACCACATTCTTCAGACCGAAGGATAAAGCAGGTAAGTTCATAAAAGACTTTGTACCAAGAGACTATTCTGAGTTATTTTGCGAGAGTAACGCATGGCAATACATGTGGCATGTGCAGCACGATATTGAAGGTTTAATCGATGAAGTGAATAAAGATGTTTTTGTGGCCAAGCTCGATTCAATGTTCACATATAAAGGAGAGACTGATGATGTGTTACCAATATTTTCAACAGGTATGATTGGGCAATATGCCCACGGTAACGAACCTAGTCATCATGTGGCATACCTGTACAATCAGTTGGGACAGCCTCACAAGACGCAGGACTTGGTTCGTCAGATTCTGAATGAGCAATACACCGATAAGCCAGATGGCTATTGTGGTAACGAAGATTGTGGCCAGATGTCGGCCTGGTACATCATGTCCTCGCTTGGTATGTATCCGATTAATCCGGCCGATGGGATTTACGCACTTACTTCACCCTTGCATAAAGAAGCAACTATTCATTTGAGCAATGGCTTGGAGTTTAAGGTGAGCACTGATTTGAATGGTAAGGATAATGTTTACATTCAATCGGTAACATTCAATGATAAACCTTTGGATGAACTAACAATCACTCATCAGCAAGTTATGGAAGGTGGTAATTTGCATTTTGTACTAGGTGATACGTATTAGATTAAATACAATCTGTATATTTTAAGTTTAGGGGATCTATTTTAGGTTCCCTATTTTTATATTCTATAATTTCGTTTTTCAATAGATTTCTATTACCACTCAGCGTATCTTATTTTTTTTTTAAAACAATTATTTAATTCAAATTTTAATCTATATTTATCCCGATATTTTTTTGTGTTTAAACCATTTCAATCCTTAAATAAATGGGCTGATATTTTATTATTCCGAAGTTTGGGAACATATTTCTTGACCACTATTCTTATATGTCAAATAACTTCAATTACATGGAATAATAAATCTCGATTGATAAAAGTGGTTCCCTATTTTTTGTTCAAATTTTCATTGCGATTAAAGAATTGTATTTTTTCTTATTCGAAGTTTATTAATGGCTTTTAATAAAACTAGAATGTAATATTAGTTTTTTGAATTAAAAATGTCCAACTTGATAGATGCCGTACTTAAAATAAAACGACAATTCTTTAAAAATAAGTAGTTTAAACGAAACTAATATGTTGCTAATTATCGATAATCAAAGTGCGTTTATTAAGAAATTCAAGCGCCAATACTTAGCCGAACAAGATTTCGACTATGTATTTTTTGATCACAATCAGCCAATTACCCTATCGGCTAAAGCCAAGATAAAGGGAATAATTCTATCTGGTGGTAAAGGAAATCCTTATGAGCCTTTGAACCTTACTTCAAATTATGTAGCATTAATGAATTTTAATGTCCCTGTTTTAGGATTTTGTTTAGGGCACGAAATAATTGCAGTGGGTTATCGTGGAAGAATTAAAAAATTACCTGATTATCATGGTAAGAAAGAGCTAATTACTATAACTAAACCAGAAGATCCAATTTTCGAAGGTCTCGATAAAACAGAAGTATCATTGGTTAAGAGGCATTCTTTTCATGTTTCAGAATTGCCATCTGCTTTTGAGAGCATCGGAACTTCTGATACATGCTTACACGAAATAATAAAGCACAAAACCAAACCAATCTATGGGTTTCAGTCTCACCCTGAAGTATCGGGCGAAGATGGAATGATAATGGTCAAAAACTTTCTTAAACTTTGTAATATTATATAAAATGGACTGGAGATATTGGTTGGTGGTTTTGGCAATAATAGTTGGAGCACAAGTTATTTCTACCTTAATTAGAAAGCTGTTGAGCATATTTATTAAGCGTCAATCTAGGCGTGTGAATGTTGATCCAACCAATTTCTCATTTCTTAAAAACTCAATTTCTTTTGTCATATATACGGCTGCCTTAATTGCAATATTCTTTATAACCCCGTCGCTTAAATCGGTGAGTAAAGCATTATTTGCAAGTGCTGGTATTTTTGCAGCAATTGTTGGTTTTGCTTCACAAAAGGCTTTTAGCAATATAATTGGAGGCATTTTTATTCTTATTTTTAGGCCTTTTAGGGTAACCGATGTAATTGAAATTGGAACCATTAATAAAGGAATTGTTGAAGAAATAACACTTCGCCATACTATTATTCGTAATTATGAGAATCGTCGTATTATAATACCTAACTCAGTAATAAGCGACGAAACAATAGTTAATAGTAACTTAATTGACGAAAAAATTAAGAAGTTTGTTGAATTTGACATAAGCTATGAGTCAGATATGGATTTAGCCAAAAAGATTATTTATGAGGAGGCAATTAAACATCCATTAGTTCATGACAACCGTTCTGAAGAAGATATTAAAGAGAATAGACCTATGGTGATTACAAGAGTGATCCGCTTAGGCGAATATAGCGTAACCATACGGGCATATGTTTGGGCGAAATGCAACGACGACGCGTTTATTATTAACTGCGATATGAATGAATCAGTTAAAAAACGTTTTGACGAAGAGGGTATCATTATCCCATACCCGCACAGAACAATCGTGCATAAAAATAAGGAATTAGATAATCACCAGTAAAACAAATAAAGAAATGAAAGTAGCTTTAATATACAATAAAGACATTCATGGGGTAATCAATACCTTTGGAATGCAAAACAAAGAATTCTATAATGAAAATACAGTTAAAAAAGTTGCTCAAAGTCTTGAGAAAGCAGGACATAATGTTGCTGTATTGGATGGAAATAAACAGATTATAGAACGCTTAGAAAATTTCATGCCAAGTGTTAACGAAGGGGAACAGATGGGCATGGTTTTCAATATGGCCTATGGTATTCAGGGCGAAAGCCGTTATACGCATATTCCTAGCATGCTTGAAATGTTGGGCTTGCCTTATGTTGGTTCATCTCCATCAGGACATGCCTTAGCCCTTGATAAAATACTAACAAAAATTATTTGGAAGAACAATAATTTACCAACACCTGATTTTTGGGTTTTTAATACGCCTGAGGAAAATATGGAATCGGTTAAATTCCCTGTAATTGTAAAACCAAAAATGGAAAGTGTATCTTTTGGATTAAAGGTAGTTTACAATCAAGAAGATTTACGTGAAGCGGTACACTTTATTGTTACGGAGTTTTCACAACAAGCTTTAGTGGAACAATTTATTCGAGGAAGAGAGTTTTGTGTTGGTTTATTAGGTAATTCACCAGTAGAAACTTTTCCTGTATTAGAAATTGATTTAGATGGTGACCCGGATGCTATTCAAACCGTAGATGATAAAAAGCACAAACCTAAGAGAAAAGTTTGTCCAGCCAATATTTCAGCTGAACTTTCCGAAAAAATGCAAAAAATAAGTGTTGATGCCTTTAAAGCCTTAAACCTTCGTGATTTTGCCAGAGTAGATATCCGACTTGATGAGGAGGATAACATTTATCTGCTCGAAATAAATTCCATGGCAAGTATGGGCGAATCAGGCTCATACCCTGCAGCAGCAAAAGTGGCTGGTTATAACTATGAATCTTTGGTAAATAAAATGCTCGATGTGGCATCCGTAAGGTATTTCACAAATACGCTACCAAGTAATGCGGAGTCCGATAAAAAAGGAAAAGTATCGCAAACAGCTCGCATGCGTACTTTTATAAAAACAAGGCAACAGCAAACGGAAAAATTCTTAAAAATATTAGTAGATACCGATACGCATGTGCGAAATGTTGAAGGCGTTAATTATTGCAGTAACCTTTTAAGTACCGAGCTTAGCCAGTTAGGTTTTACCCAAGAAATATACCCTCAATTAGAGGTGGGTAATATCATGTATTTTTCAAATTCTTTTAATCCTGAGGTTGAGTATTTAATTGTTCAGCCCATTGACAATAGAGTAAAATTAGCCAAACATGAAAATTTTCATGAGCATGAACAATACCTGGAAGGAACAGGTATTTGGGAAAATAAAGGCGGAATTGCTATACTTCTTTCAGCTTTGCAAGCACTAAAGTTTACCCGTAATTTAAAAAAACTAAACATTGGCATCCTACTGGTAACCGACTCTACTATTGATGGACGTTACTCTAAAGCAATAATTCAACAAAAATCAGAAAAGGCCAATAAAGTCATTTCATTAAGTGGCTCATCAAAAAAAGGAGGATTAATACTTTCTCGTTCTGGTTCTGCCCTATTTCGCTTCGAAACAAAGCTTTTGAAAAAAGATAGTCCCGAAAATGTTTCGAGTACTGCCATGAATTTCAATAAAACTCTGGCAGCTATTACGGATATTTCAAGAAACGACAGAAATAACATTATTGCTCCATTTGATATTGAATTTAAAAGTAATATTTTCAAAATGTATGCCTATGGTTCAGCCGGTATTAGTGTTCGCCATAATTCACCTGATATTTTAGCCGGTATTGAATCGAAGATTCAGAAGATTTTGACACAACAAAAACGTAGTAAAATATACCAGGTTCAATTTGAAGGAGGTTTAAAGCGTCCGGCAATGACAGCGTCTGAGAATTCAAAAGAATTTTATAAAAGCGTACAAGCAATAGCTAAGAAAATTGATGTGCGAATAACAGAAGAACATCGTTGGAGTTCAGCTGACATCTGCCATATACAAAAGGAGATTGCAAAAATTGACGGCCTAGGTCCTGTTGGCGAATTTTTGCCTTCAGAAAATGAACGAATCATTAGGCATAGTATAATCGAACGAGCTTTATTATTATCGCTTATTCTTAAAGCTTAAGAGTAATGTCAATTGCAGGCTCTTTGGCCGACTTGTATGGCACTAATGTCTTCAAATCTGTCCAATGAGTCTGCAATACCGATTCTTCAAATTAACAACTAGGTCTTTGTAAAAGAATAATAGGCTGGAAGTATTCCTATGAGGTAAGCAGCATTCCGAAGTGGGATTTTATTAATTTTAGAGGCTTCCAGTATAGATGCCAGCAGGGCATAACAGCAACTTTCTACTTTTACTAATTAATATTGATTAGTATCCGACTAATGAATTATATGCAACTCCCCCGATAACTATCGTGATGGAGTTGTTTTACTTAGGTAATATGGATCATCTGTTCATCTCCTTTTAATTCTGCATAAGTTGTGGTTTTCGTTTTTTAATTGGTAGGGATTTGTTTAAAAAATATTAGTTTTATGCTAATGAAGATCAAATGACAAGATAAATATAGTTAATGCGCTTTATCTACGAAAAATCAATAAGCAGTTATGATAGGGCTGTTAGACAGTGAGATATAATGGGGCAAGTCCTTTTTCATACTTTGTTCAGACCTTTTTCAACCTATAAGTTTTTCTTTACTCAAGTGTTTAGCAATAGATTTGTTTGAAAATTGTTAAACTTAAAAAATGAATTATGAAAAAAAGAACATCTTATCTAATTATTGGAATCTTATTTATTTCATTAACGGCATTAGGGCAGACTAAAGAAGAGGCATTTTTTTCAGGTAAGGATTATAATGCCAAAGAAAAGATTTTTTTTTCACCTCAGGGTTCCAGAACCAAGGTGGACATGGAAAGAACGATTGAATTGGAACATGATTCAAAAACGGAAGAAGTTTTTATCGAAATCAAAGAAAAAGACCAACAATTGCTATTAGTGATTAGTAGCTCAGTTAGAGATGGTAAACTGACCATAGAACTATATGATCCAAATAATACAAAGCAAGGAAACTACACAATTGAGACCCAATTACAATCAAAGAAGAAGGAGCAAGTCAATGGCAATATTCGAAAAGCTATAAACGAACCTCAATCTGGTAATTGGAGAGTGAAAATAATACCGAAAGATGTAACAGGAGATGTTAAAATAGTTACAGTTATTAATGAATAAGATAAATATGACCATCCCTTTTCTTAATCGTTTTATTGTATTGTTACTGTTTTATCTCTTTCATAACCCTTGCCTAATTATGGGACAGGCAAATGGTAATTCTGTAATTTCTGGGAAATTGTCAATAGATGATTCATGGGATTCAAAAATTTATATTTCCTATATTCCAACATATGATGACATGTATTTAATGTCAAATGAAATGATAGTAGCTGAGACTTACATTGATAGTCTAGGTTATTTTGAATTTAAAATTGATTATTTGCCAAAAGGAGAAAACCTGTACCGATTACATCTTGCAAAAAAGGGCGATACACGAGCTACACTAATTATTGGCGGAAAAGATGAAAACCATTTGTTCTTTATTTTAAATCATCCTTCAAAAGTTGATTTTACAAGCTTATCCACATATCCGCCATTTAAAAAGATAATCTATAAAAACTCAGGAGTGAATAATGCTTTTCAGCAAATCAGTGATATGGTTTTTATTTCTGATAGCATTGCTAGTGGGAGTACTGCGACAAAAAGATTACTGATTGAAAAACAATTACAAAATGATTTATTGTCAATTGCAGATACTTCAAGTAATTTTTTAGTTGGACTGTATGCCATCTATAAAAGCAAGTTTGAATCCAATTACCAATCAAATGCAGATTTCTATGATTCATATGTAAATAAATGGCAGAATGAGGATAATACTTACTTAAGTTCATTTGTAAGAAAGTTTCCTAAGCGTAGTAACAGCATTTTTATTTTTCTAATTGTTGTTTTCACCATAACCATAGCGGTGATAGGTTTATTTCTTGGAAGACTTTGGCTAGATCCAAATAGAAATATCAAGAAATTGAGTATTCAGGAAAGAAAAGTATTTGAATTACTTAAGCAAGGAGATACAAATCAAGAAATTGCTAATGGTCTAAATATTGGCTTGAGTACAGTAAAGTCTCATGTAAGCAGTATTTACTCGAAGTTAAATATCAAGTCAAGAAAAGAGATTACGAGCATAAAATAATAATGTGTGGTAACATGCGCTTTAGCTCACTGTATAAGTGCGCTAAGGCTTATAATTCCTTATTTCTTTCGAAAGCTCTAATTCTTCGCTGACAAATATCATAAGTATGTAAGCGTATAAAACATAGCTACATTCTTATAAAGCTCTTATATTTGAGACGCATCAGAAAACAAAATAAAACCACTAAAAATCTACAAGATGTCACAAAGAATGATAGATCAATTTATGGAAATGGTTCAAATAGATAGTGAATCGGGCAACGAGGCCAATTTCATAAACTATTTAGAAAAAGAATTCCAGAAACTGGGAGCCACAACTCAACAGGATAGTTATGGCAATTTGGTAGCTAAATTACCGGCTATTGGATGTGAAGGTAAAGATCCGATTTTACTTTCGTGTCATGCCGATACGGTTAAGCCTGGAGTAGGCATAGAGCCTATTATTGTGGATGGTGTTATTCGTTCAAAAGGCGATACCATACTAGGAGCCGATGATAAAGCTGGTATTGCTGAAATGCTTGAAGCTTTAAGAATTGCTGAAGTTCGTCCGCCTGTTGAAGTTGCCATTTGCCGTGAAGAAGAAATAGGTTTATTTGGGGTTAAGAATCTTGATTATAGCTTACTCACCGCTAAGAAAGGTTTCTTATTAGATAACGATACTTTAGATACTATCATCATAGGTGGACCATCATACTTTACCTTTGATGTTACTGTTAAAGGTAAAGCTGCTCACGCAGGTATGGAGCCTGAGAAAGGAATCAACGCCATCCTTGCTGCTTCAAAAGCAATTACTGCTTTAAGACTAGGTCGTCTTGACGAAGAAACCACAGCCAATGTGGGCATTATTGAAGGAGGAATCGTTAGAAACGGGGTGCCTGACCATGTGGTGTTTAAAGCAGAATGCCGAAGCCTGACTCACGATAAAGCGGCTAAGTTGGCTGAGGAAATGAAAGCAATCATTATTCGTGAAGTAGAATCAGTTGGCGCTAGTGTTGAAATAGATGAGAATAACTTGTGTAAGGCTGTAAATATTCCGGAGGATGCCTTTACGGTTTCTCAATCGAAAAAAGCCTTAAAAACGGTTGGCATAGATGCTAAAGCTACTTTTATGACTGGTTTTACCGATGCTTCGATCTACAATAATATGGGTATTGAAATGGCCGTTGTTGGCATTGGTGCGCGTAACGAACATTCAACAGATGAGCATATTTATATCACTGATATGGAGAAAGCTTTAGCCATGGTGGTTGAGTTATTACGTTTATCTTCGTTATAAATAATACGATCAAATATTATTACAATGGGGGCTATGTTCGAATTTGGGCATAGCCTTCTTTGCTACTGTTTTAGATAAAATCGTTGAATGTTAAGCTCAGGATTTAATGGGGCGTGGTTTAGTAAATAGTCGCAAAATTGCTTTCCTAGCAGTGGTACCAGCATATAACCCTTTGCTCCCAAACCATTAAAGATATACAATTTTTTTTCGCTTTTATGTTGACCCATTATTGGCCTTCGGTCTTTAACGGTGGGGCGCACACCAGCTTCCTGAGTTATAATTTTGGGTTCAATATCGGTAATGTACTTTAAGTTTCTTAAGAGTTCCTCTCTGGCCTCATCTGTAGTGTTGGTGCTAATGTTGTGCCATTCGTAAGTCGCACCAATTCTAAATTGTTGCTTGCCTAAAGGCAGGATAAAGCATTTGCGATTCAATGATTCGTGTTCAGGTATTCCTTCCATCTCAACTTTTAAAGTTTGTCCTTTTGTGGGATCCACAGGTAGTTCCTTAAAAAACGGATTATTGCGTACTTCAAATCCCTCGCAGAAAATAATCTTAGAATAAGTTATGCCTTTATAATTATCGGCTTCAATTTTTGTATAGTCAAAATCTTGGCGAAGAAAATTGGCATTACTTTTTAACCAAGCTTCCATCTTTTTAAAAAATGTGGCGACATCAACACAGTAAGCCGATTTTACTCTTGCCGATCCGTAAGGATTTTTGGCTAGATTATATGTTTCATCATCTTTGTTGATGGAATGCATGTAGGGTTTAAATTCATTTTGTTCTTGCTTCTTAAGCCAGTACCCACGTTCCTGCTCCGACGAAAATAAGCGTCTGATATTTAACGGGATCAGTAATTTGCTTGATGTTTCTTCTTCTAACTGTGTGTAAAACGGTATTAGGTATTCCATAACATCGTCTACCATCCAACTCTTTGTCATTCGCCTAAAAACCAACGGAGTTATTAAACCTGCAGCAATTTTCGAACTCCAATTCTTACCCTTATCTATTATGGTAACGGGCACATGGCGTTTGCTTAGTTGGTAAGCCAAACAAATACCTGCTAAACCGGCACCTACAATTATAATCCGCTCTTTTTCCTTCATTTAATAGCTATAATAATATGCATACAAGGTAAAACACATAAATGTCGTTATTACCCATGCTTTATAACTATGAGAAATGTATTTGGTTTAAATTAAATTTAAAAGGTATGGCAAAGGTGCCAGAAAAAGTACCAGCTAAAATAACCAGTAACATTCCGCCAATTATATTTATTTCCATAGTTTAGTTGTTTAAGAGTTGATTCACCTGTTGATGAAGATCCTTTTTTTCATCCTCATTGAGATAATGAAACTCATAATCGCCATCCGGCAAGGGAAGGTGAGTATTGGCATCTTCAATAATTAATACTTTAGAACCCTTATACATGGCAATGTTGTGCCATACGTCTTTACGAATATTGTAAGTGATGCCTGGTTTCATTAACTGAAGATCATATTTAATATCGTCTTGGTCTAGTTTAGCTGCAATCAAAACGGCTTTCCCTTCAACCAAAAAAAAGGCTTCATCTGTTTTGTGATGAATGTCCAATCGTTCAATGGCTTCTAACTCTTCCTCGGGCGCATGATTTAACTGTGCAACTTGCCAGGTAGGCGTTATTAAATATGGATTATAGCCTTCTTTAGTATGTTCGTATTTGTCGATTATCATAGTTAGTTCAGTTTAGCTTTCGAGTATGCGGTCAACAACTAATTGACGGAATTCAGGAGTTAGCATTGAAAAATAGGCCGTGAATCCTGTTATTCGGACAACCAATTCCGGGTATTTAGTTGGGTCTTTATGGGCATCCAATACTTTTTCTTTATCCATGATGTTCACATTGATGAGTGTACCACCCATTTTAAAATGTGCTTTAATAATGGATCCGATTAAATCAGCATGTTCCTGCTTGGCCATACTAGGATCCACTTCCCACTGCATAGGTGCGGTATTGCCATAACCTGGTTGCACACGTGCTATGGCAGATGCCATTGCCAAAGAAGCAGCATCGGCTGTAAATCCTGGATTTGGATTGGCACCGTGCGAAATAGGTTCGTGCTTTTTCCGTCCATTAGGTGTTGCACCCAATGCTTTACCAAAACCAACCGTATTGGCCCATGAAAAAAGTCCGGGAATAAAAAGGTGCTGTTTCTTTGCATCGCATTCCAGTCTAACAAAATCGGAGAAAATTAATTGTGTTTTATGAGCCCATTTGTCAGCTAAAGAGTTTCCCTGGCCGTAGCGATCACTATTTTTCATTAACAAACGAATGCGCTCACCTTCCGCCTCTTCAAAATTAGATTGTATGTGGTAATTAATTTCATCCCATGATATCTTATTTTCTTTTTCAATGCGTTGCTCCAAGGCAGCTAATGAATCTGCCACAACAGCTAATCCAGCGCCATCAATGGCTAGATTGTAATACTTGGCACCGCCATCGGCAACATCTAGTCCTTTTTCAATTGGGCCATGACTCAAAAGGTTAAGTATGAGCTCAGGTTCATTGTATTTTTGGTATTTAAGGTGGTGGCGTATTCCATTGGCAGCAGTTTCAACCGCAAGTTTAAGGTGTGATTCAAACCGATTCCACAAATCACTTGTGCTATTTGCGAGTGATTTATTATCCATCATCTCCTTGTAAGCTACTTCAAACACCTTAGCCATGTTTACTTTTACCAAATCATTCATGGTGTATTCCATGCCTGGTAACGACATCCAGTTACAACCGACGGCAATACGTTGACGTGCTGTTGAGGCATCAAAACCATTTTTCATAAAGCCATCAACCAAGGATTTATCACCTGAAAAGCGAGGCCAGGCATTTTTATTCTTAATCAAATAATGCAAGGAGCGATTAAACAATTGTTCCTCCATGCCATCGTGAACACGCACCGTAATATTAAGTGCTGTATTTATTTTATCACCTGCTTCGAGGATTAAATAGGATATGTCAGATGTTTGATCATTACCATCTTTATCGGGGCCACCCAATTGCCAGTAAATAGGATCGTTTATCAGAAAGCAGGCCAAATAATAAACGGTTTTGTCTTGATCTATTCGTCCCTCGGCCAAATCTTTTTCATAAAATGGCTGAAGCAAGGTGTCAATTTGTCCACCAGCTCCGTCACGATTGTAGGTACGTGAGGCTAAATGATACCAAATAATCCATTGACATGCTTCGCGTAATGTTTGTGGGGGGGCGGATAGAATGTTCTCATTGACCTGAAGCATCTCATTGAGATTCTCAAGCAAAAGGGGATCTTGTTCAAGAGTAATCAGTTGGTGTATGGCCTTAATGTGATTTCTTATCCAAACCTGAATGCTCTTTATGGCACGTTCATGTGCCTTGTAGAATTTTTGTTGTTCGGGTGATGTATTTATTTTCCGGTAAGTTTCTATTTTATCAAGTAGACCTTGCCAGCCAAGCTTAACGCCCATTTGGTAATCGGGAGCAAAGTGTGCATCATCGCCAATGCCTGAAATAATATCATATTTATCAATGTTCTCTTGCAGATGATCATATGGATAATCGGGGTTCCATTTGTTTGAACGCATTCGCGACATGAAATAACTCCAGCGGCCTGCAAAGGCATCATTGGGATCGATATAAACCTCATGATTCTCCATTAGATTACAGAAGTTATTTGTCCACCCATCTAAACCGTAAAACGATCCATCGGCATGATTATGGATACTCTTCCATCCGTTTTCAGGAGGAACAACACGACCATAATCATCTTCGTCTAGTAAGCCTTCTATTTTAATTTTTGTTTTGGTCTGAGCTAGTTTTTTCCTTTTCAGAACATCAATCCTTTTTTGAAATCTAAAGTTATCAAGTGCTTTCATGTGTCTATATTTTATTTTTCAATGGCCACATGGTACGATAGCTATCGTACCTCGCCACAATAGTCATTCCCCTGTGTGAGAAAACTTTTCTCATGGCTCGTTTCATATGATTGTTTTTTTAGTCGATTGCTTTTTCAATGTTATATTTCTTAAGAATGCTATCGTATTTTATTAGGTCATTATTTGTGAGACCTTTTTCATTCTGAAATGGATTATCAATTCCCAAGTTTTTGTATTTGTTTGCTCCTAAAGGATGAAATGGTAATAGTTCAAATTTTTCAATGTTCTTAAGTTCAGACACAAATGCTGCAATTTGCTCAATTTCTAGTATTGAGTCATTGACATTAGGAATAACAGGTGTTCGTAGCCAATAAGGCTTTCCGGTTTTGTCTAGCAGCTTAATATTCTCAAGTATTAAATCGTTGTTTACGCTGGTCCACTTTATATGATCAGATTTAGTAATCATTTTAAGATCGGCCATTACCAGGTCAACATGTTGAAGAACTTCCTTATAATGCGACCATTGACAATGCAGGTTAGTTTCAATAGCCGTATGAATATATTGTTGCTTACAGAGCTTAAATACTTCCTCTGTAAATTTTGCCTGAAGCATAGGTTCGCCACCGGAAATGGTGACACCTCCTCCTGATTCTTTGAAATAGGGCAGGTCCTGCTTAATTTCATCAACCAGCAACTGCGGACTTATTGTTCTTCCAATTTTGTGAAGTGCGTTGGGAAAACAATGATTAATACATTCAAAGCAGGCTGTGCACTGTTTTTTATTGAATTGTACTATTCCTGCATCGTTTGATAGTGCCTTACTATCACAAACGGGTAGGCAGGCTTTGCAATTGATACACTTATCTGCAATCCATTCAAGTTCTTCTTTCTGAGAAAAGGTTTCAGGATTGTGGCACCATCTACATCGCATATTGCATCCCTTGAGAAAGATAGTAGTTCGGATGCCTGGTCCGTCATGAATTGACATGCGTTGTATGTTGGTAATTATTCCCTGCATTCACTTGTAAATTGGTTCCTTACAAAGCTACCTGCTATGGAGTGAATAGGAAAAAATTACTATTGGGCAGAATATATAAAAAGTTGCCCTGAGGCGATGTCTCTACGGAGTTGGCTAAGATTAAAGCAATTCTGCTTAAAAAACTTTGTGATTCTTTTTTCGATATTCGGCGGGTGTAAGTCCAGTGTACTTTTTATAGGTACGATAAAAATAGGAAATGGAATCGAAGCCGCAACTGTAGCAAATTGATTTAATGGATGAGTTAGTCATGATTAACTGCTGACTGGCATGTTGAAGACGTGCTTTTATTATGGTTTCCGTGAGTGTCTGTTTAAGGTGTTTTTTTAAAACACGATTTACGTGATCAACGGAACGTTGTGTGAGGTTCACAAAAGCGGGTGTTCCTTCTTTAAGTAACTCAGGCGTCACAAAATTCTCCAATGCATAAGCGAGCCAATGGGGTAGATGTTCTTGATTGCTTTCAATTTTGCTAATTAATTTAAAAATGTGAATCATGATTGAATCCAGATTCAAATAATTGCGTGATTGACTTAGAAGTCGATCAGTAATAGCCGAAAGCTCATTGAGTTGATCGGTGTCGAGAAGCACTGTAAAAGGCAATTGATCAGTACTCCAAAAGTAGGATTTACTATTTGGAAAATAGCGATTTCTGAAGCAGCTTAGACTTTCTTTGTAAAATGCAATGTTGGTAATTACCAGATTATCCTTTGATTTTGAAAGTTTAAAAGTGTGATTGTCTTCTGGGCGAACCAAGCATAAAGTACCTTTTTCAATGGGGATTTCATTTCCATTAATAACATGAATGCCACGACCTGATTTTATCCAAAATACTTCGGCAAAGCCATGCTTATGCATGCGTAAATCATTCTGCGAACTTATCGTAGTACGCGCCACATGAAAAGCTTCTTTTTCATTATCGAGAAAGGCATTAAGTTTAAAATGTGTATCCGCCATTTTTTATTGTTTTCAAAACAAAGGAATGGCAAGTTAAGATTTATTGCATAATTATTAATATTAGTTTAGAATAGATTCTTGTTAAATATAATGTTTGTTGATTAGTCAATAAGATTTTGATGCTTTTGGTGTATATTTATGAGGGTTTTAAGGTATTAATGAATAACAGGTAGGTAATTTAGATTTAAAATACGTTTGGGAGTGGATCAGATTCAAAACAAACTTATTTCTGTAATTAAAAATAAGGCGTTGACTTTGCGCATTTTGTCGATATTTCATCATTTAAATATGAGCAAAGCAAAGGCTATTCAACTGCAGTTTTATTGGGCATTGTTTTGTCTAAAGAATATCTAAAGAGGGTTGCTGCAAGTTCCGATTATGTTGAGCAAATGAAATTCAAAAAATTGAATTTGCGACAAATAATGTGTATTTTCGTTGCAAAACATGCATCGAATGAAAGCTTTTATACATCAATTAGATAATTGGCCAGAGTTTAGCTGGAGCAATGATGACATTTTGAACTTGTTGAGTGAAGCCAGAAACTTACAAGGTAGGCTTATCGGAAAAATGCAGACCTTAGGCTTTGACTTAAGAAATGAAGCTTTGCTAGATACACTGACGCTTGATGTATTAAAGTCATCAGAAATTGAAGGGGAGTTCTTAAACCCCGATCAGGTACGTTCTTCGATTGCTCGTCGATTGGGGATGGTAATAGCTGGCTCGGTGGAATCTGATAGAAATGTTGAAGGTGTCGTTGAGATGATGCTGGATGCTACCCAAAACTGCTTTAAACCATTGACAGCGGAGCGATTATTTGACTGGCATGCTGCCCTTTTTCCAACAGGAAGAAGTGGTATGTATAAAATCACTGTTGCTGATTGGCGAAAAGATACAACTGGCCCTATGCAAGTTGTTTCCGGTGCAATGGGTAAAGAGAAAGTTCATTTTCAGGCTCCTGACTCGGAAATAATAGAAAGTGAGATGTCTCACTTTTTAGATTGGTTTAATGGTAATACAACAATAGATTTGGTCATTAAAGCTGCTATAGCCCATCTCTGGTTTGTAACTATTCATCCTTTTGATGATGGAAATGGAAGAATTACCCGGGCATTAACAGATATGTTGCTTGCTCAATCGGATAAGAGTAATCAACGCTTTTATAGTATGTCAGCGCAAATTAGGAATGAACGGAAACAGTACTATGCAATGTTGGAAAAAACACAAAAAGGCAGTTTGGATATTACAGATTGGATTGTTTGGTTTTTAACTTGTTTAATTAACTCTCTTCAATCAACCGACTCCGTTTTAACGAAAGTTCTATTTAAAGCTGAGTTTTGGCAGAAGCATTCGGATACCATTCTGAATGAACGACAGAGAAAATTACTTAATATGGTAATTGATGGATTTGACGGAAAACTAAGCTCATCTAAATGGGCCAAAATTGCCAAATGTTCAAAAGATTCTGCGGTTAGGGATATTAACGACCTGATAAGCAAAGGCATTTTTCAGAAAAAAGCTTCGGGAGGAAGAAGTACGAATTATGAACTGATAGGTTTAGCAGTTGATAATCCTAAGTTATAAGCCCTTTGATAAATAGTGTTTCAAATATAATCCCAGCCTTAAAGGCTTAAACCACTTTTTTTCAGACTGTCAAATAAGTCAAGGTTGAGGATGATATTTGTTGATTCCAAAGCTCTACCTTATCAAGAAATATCATTTTCACTCGATCCCGCATATTAGTGACCACTTATGGAGGAACGGAATTAGTGGCACTTTATCGGGAGACCTTTACTATTTGTCAGGCTGGGAGAGCTTCGTTTAAGGATTTGAAGGCGTACCTCGACTTTCTCGGTAACCTTACTTCGACTTCGTTCAGCAACCGTGAATGTGAGATTTGTGATGTTCGATGTGAAGAGCTGGTGTGAAGTAAGGTTGAGATTGAAGCGTGTTATGTTATTTTTGTTTTTAATAGTGTAGTTTAATGCACTTTTATAATATAAGACAGTGTTATAAAGTCAGAATATTACTTAAAGTGCATTTTAATGCTCTTTTCTTGGGAGGAATTGAATTATTCTTTACATTTGAGGAAAATAGAGCATTATGTTGCACTTTTTAGAGTTAATAAAAACCATTAAAGTTCGCAGAGAAATGTTACAGGTCAACCAAGAAATGCTAGCAGAACTTTCTGGAGTAAGTCTTAGAACCTTGAAACAGTTTGAAAGTGGGAAGGGTAATCCGACCTTACAAACGATTAGTAAATTAGCTGATGCACTAGGTCTAGAACTCACATTGCAAGTAAAACAATTAAGACCTGGTAAATGAGACAAGCTAAGGTTCTTTATAAGAATGAGGAGGCAGGTTTGATTACCCAATTAGATAATGGAACATTTGTGTTTCGATACCATGATACATGGTTTAATGCCTCAGACAAACCATCTATTAGTCTAACGCTGCCAAAAAATCAGCAAGAATACCAATCCGATTATTTGTTTCCGTTTTTCTATAATATGTTGCCGGAAGGAACCAATAGACAAGTAGTTTGCCACGCCATGCGTATTGATAAAGAAGATCATTTTGGCTTATTGCTAACTATTGCTAACTATGACACAATTGGAGCTGTTAGAATTATTAAAATTGCTGATGCATGAGTTTACCTGATATCAAAAATTGTCCCGGCACATTAAAAGAAGGGAATAAAACCTATTCATCAACCGCTTTAAAACGAGTTTTTAAAGGGAAAAAGGTTAGTCATCTACTATCTTATGAGTCGCCTGCCACAAACGAAATGACTAATGAACTGTTTGAGGATAACCGAAAAAGGATGTCTATTTCTGGTGTCCAGGAAAAGTTCTCCGTTTTGCTGGACAAAAACAAATTACGCCTCATTAATGAAGGTGAACAAGGACAATACATACTTAAACCTAAACCTGATGCAGGTAAACATCCTGAAATGATGCCAGCCAACGAGCATTTAACGATGCAACTAGCCAGACAAGTTTTTAATATAGAAACAGCTGAGAACGCACTTGTTTTTTTTAATAATGGAGAACCAGCTTATATTACTAAGCGATTTGATGTCAGAGATGACAATACTAAATTGGCACAGGAAGATTTTGCTGCACTAGCGCAAAGAACACCACAAACGCATGGAACAAACTATAAATATCTTGGAAGCTATTTTGAATTATTTGAGATAATGAAAAAGTTCGTTCCAGCCTACAATATCGAAGCTCCTAAGCTCCTAAAGATAATATTATTTAACTACTTGTTTTCCAATGGTGATGCACACTTTAAAAACTTCTCACTCATACAAACTGAGTTTGGAGACTATAAATTGAGTCCAGCTTACGATTTACTAAATAGTCGCATCCATATTCATGATAATGATTTTGCTCTTGATGATGGTTTATTACCACCAGCACAAGCGAAAGGAAAAGTGAATGAACAGTTTTATAAGCTTGGGGAGATGTCTGGAATACAAACAAAGCTGATTGATGCTATTTTTACTCAGCTAACTTCCCAAAAGGATGAAGTCCTTCGTTTAATTAGCCACTCTTATTTGTCTGATAAATTGCAACGAAACTATGAACAGGCGTATTTAACCCGATTAAAAAAGTTAAGCAGGAAATAACTGTAAGATTGAAATAGACTTCTAAAATTTCAAGTGCAGCATGTTCATAATCAAGATAATTGATTTGAGATGTTTGGGTGTCAGAGGATAGGTTCAAGCGCCTGCGGCAAGCGCCCCGATTGGGATCGGGGGATGGAAGCGCAAGAAGTCCTTCGGCAAGCTCAGGAACCGTCTCGAAGAGCGGTGGATGAGCTAACGTAGGCGGATTGCGGTGGAATGGCGGGTCGAGCCGACTGCGAGTGGAGCAAGGGTGGCAGATATGGAGGAGTGAGGAACGAACTACGGAGGATG